>NZ_JAKRND010000005.1 GCF_022347285.1 Corynebacterium sp. ACRPH | reverse complement strand
AGAGACAGTGGCGGGGGTGGAAAAAGAGAGCGCGGGGCGGGAATGTCGGAAATGTTGCAGTTCTCAGGCCTAGATGTCGGTAAAGTTGCAAAACTAGAATTCCTGCCAACGACGCGTGAGTAACAAATCGCTCTGACCTGCAGGTTTAGGTAAGTGAGAATGTCTCCCAATAACAAATTGCAACTTTTCCGACATTTAGCCGCTCCGAGGGGTAGTAATAACCGCTCCGAGGGGTGGCAATGGCCGCTGCCGGGGTGGGAAACGTGTCGCCGAGGTGCTTGCCGGGCACGGCCGGGCAGTATTGGGCACTGCGGGTAGGCCTGAAAGGCAGAAAACAGCAAAAGGGCGCCCGCAGGCGCCCTTTTTAAATACAACCGGACCAGCCAGCCGCAGCCGCAGCCGGCTAAAGCCGCCAGCCGGACCAGCAGAAACTACTGCTCCGCGCGTGGCACGTCCAGGTCCGGGTCGTAAGGCTCAGCGGCAACGATCGTCACGGAGACGGTATCGCCAGTGGGGGTCTGGTACTCGCGGGTCTCGCCAACCTTGGCGCCGACGATGGCCGCACCCAGCGGAGCATCGGTGGAGTAGGTCTCCAGGTCCGGGTTAGAAGACTCCAGGCCACGGGTGCCGATCAGGAAGGTCTCCTTATCGTCCTCGTCACCGTCGTAGTAAACGTGGATCACGGAACCAACCAGTGCCACGCCGGACTCCTGCGGAGCCTCGCCGATGGTGGCGCTATCCAGCAGCTCCTCCAGGTAGGTGATGCGTGCTTCCTCCTGGCCCTGCTGCTCGCGGGCCGCGTGGTAGCCACCGTTCTCCTTCAGGTCGCCCTCTTCGCGGCGCTCGTTAATCTCGGCAGCCAGCACTGGACGGTTCTCCTTCAGAGCCGTCAGCTCTGCGTTCAGTCGGTCGTAAGATTCCTGGGTCAGCCAGCGAGTCTGGTTCTCGGCCATTGGGTTCTCCCATCTTCGTTGAAGGTTGACGCGGTCTCTCACGTGGGCGTCAATAGATTATTAAGCAGGCGTGCAAAGTGTAGCACCTGGGCGCCAGGCTACCTGGGCTGCCCGGCCTAGTCGCGCGGGTCGAGGTGCGGCGGTAGCGTGGCGGCGCAACCGTAGGCGGTGGCTGCGTAGCCGCGCTCGCGGGTGGGGATGTCTACCAGGAAGCGCTCTACTTCTTCGCCGCCGCGTGGCACGACGAACTCGCGGCGCCCGACTTCGTTCTTGTCGTAGTCCAGGGCGGTGACGATGCAGTACGCGGGCTTGGAGGGATCCTTGCGGGTGACGTCGATGCTCATGGTCATGCGCTCGTCCGAGACGATCTCTCCGCCAGATTCCTGCGCCGTGACATCCGCTTCCGAATTACGCATGAACTGCGTGACCGCATAGGTCAGCGCCGCTGCCAGCATTACGGCCAGGATTACTACAACGATTTTCCCGGAGAATTTCTGGTTGCGCGTTTCGCCGTAGCGCTCTTCTTGGATGCTCTTCTTCGCCGCCTTCATGATGTCTCTAGTCTAGCCCACCCTTTTATTATTGACGCCCACGTCCCCGGGCTGCCTGGACTGGTGGCTCTATTGGGCAGGGGAGGGCTGGGTAGTAGATTGTATTGGCGTGAGTGAAAAGACATCTTCCGCAGTTACGCCGCGTTATCGCCTGTTGGCGATTCATGCGCACCCGGACGACGAATCCAGCAAGGGTGCGGCCACCATGGCTCGCTATGTTGATGAGGGGCACCGGGTGAAAGTGCTGACGTGCACCGGCGGTGAGCGCGGGGACATCCTGAACCCAGAGATGCAGGAGCTGGCCGAGCAGGGCATCGGAGAGATGATCGAGGTGCGCCGCGAGGAGATGGCTCAGGCAGCCTCCATCCTGGGTGTGGAGCATGAGTGGTTGGGTTATGTGGATTCCGGCCTGCCGGAGGGCGACCCGAAGCCGCCACTGCCGGAGGGCTGCTTTGCCCTGCAGGACACGGAAGAGGTCACACAGAACGTTGTGCGGGTGGTGCGTGAGTTCCGTCCGCACGTCATCATCACCTATGACGAGTACGGCGGCTACCCGCACCCGGATCACATCAAGGTGCATGCGGTTTCCGTCCGTGCCTGGGAGGCTGCCGGCGACCCGAACTACCATCCGGAGCTCGGCGAACCTTGGGAGGTAAAGAAGCTCTACTACACCCATGGCTTCATCCGCGAGCGTTTCGAGAACCTGGCCACCGCCATGTACGAGCGCGGCGCGCAGCTGCCGGAGCACGTCCTGCGGCACTTGGAGATCTGGAGGCAGCTGCCCGATATTTTCTCCCGCGTGACTACCCGCGTGAATGTCGCCAACTGGTTCGAGCGCCGCGATGATGCGCTGCGTGCCCACCGCACTCAGATTGACCCGAAGGGGGCGTTCTTCCTTGCGGACACGGATCTGCAGCAGCAGGTGTGGCCTACCGAGGAGTTCGAGCTCGCGCAGTCGCGCGTGCACAGCGAGCTGCCGGAGACGGAACTCTTCGCGGGCCTGGATTCGGCGGATTAGCGCAGCACTGGGCTGATTCACGCAGCACAAGCCTGATTCACGCAGCGCAGGGTTTCCCCACAGGCGAGCGACAAACTACAGTTAATGGGCAGATAACAAGAAGGAGTTTCCAGCGATGAACACCGCCACCTGGATCATTGCGCAGGCAGAGCGCACCGGCCCGAAGGGCGCCGAGTTCGGCAAGGCCGCCCCCGTGGGCCTGTTCGTGATCGTCATCTTGCTGCTGGTTGTGCTGCTCATCGGCTTCGCCATGAACAAGCGCATCCGCCGCCTCGAGCGCCGCCAGGCTTTCGCCAATGCGCGTGGCATTGATCTGTTCGACACGGAGAAGCTGGAAGCTGCAATGAAGGCCGAAGGCTTCGACGAAACCGCCGGCAAGCGTTCCATGTTTGCCCGAACCGAGGTGCCGCAGACAGATGAGCGTTTCTTGCCCTCCTCCGGCACACTGACCGGCCCCGCTGCTATTGACGCGGAACGGGCGCGGGCTAAGGGCGTCAATAAGGATGGCGAAGAACCCCCGAACCAGCATCAGTAGGATCAATACCGTGAACCGCATCCCCCAGCTGCTATACCCAGCGTACGAGGCCAGCCTGGCGCGCTCGCTGCGCGATAAGCCGCGGCCGAAGCACGTCGCCATCATGGCCGACGGCAACCGCCGCTGGGCGCGCGAGAACGGGTTCACGGATGTGTCGCACGGCCACCGCGTAGGCGCGAAGAAGATCGCGGAAATGTGCGGATGGTGCGATGAACTGGGGATCGAAACCGTCACGGTGTACCTGCTCAGCACCGAAAACCTGAAGCGCTCCCCGGAGGAGCTGTCGTTGCTGTGCAGCATCATTGGTGACGTTGCCGAGGAATTGGCGGATTCTGACGCCGGGTTCCAGCTGCGCACCGTCGGCCACCTGGAGCTACTGCCTGAACAGCTACGCATTCGCCTGGAAGAAAACCAGGCCAAAACGGACGACCACACGGGCGTGCGCGTGAACGTGGCCGTGGGCTATGGCGGGCGCCAGGAGATCGTGGATGCGGTGCAGACCCTCGTGGCCGAGCTGGCGGAGCAGGGGACCGCGCCGGAGGATATGGCGGAGGCAATCACCGCCGAGGCGCTGGGGAACCACATGTACACCTCGGGGCAGCCGGATCCGGACCTGGTGATCCGCACGTCGGGGGAGCAGCGCCTATCCGGTTTCCTGCTGTGGCAGTCCGCGTACTCGGAAATCTGGTTTACCGATACCTATTGGCCGGCTTTCCGGCGCGTGGATTTCCTGCGCGCGCTGCGCGACTACTCGCAGCGGCACCGTCGCTTCGGGCTTTAAGCCGGGGATAACCGGCGATAGGGCGCGGACGATAACTGCCCGCGATAGAGCTCGGGGCTAGATCTTCCGCATCCGCACTTTTTGCACCAGGTGGTCCGGGCCCTTCCGCAGTACTAGAGAGGCACGCACGCGGGTGGGAAGGATATTTTCCATGAGGTTCGGCAGGTTCACGGTCTGCCAGATTTCCCTAGCGACCACGGTGGCCTCTTCATCGCTGAAGTTGGCGAAGTGGTGGAAGTGCGCTTTCGGATCCTTAAACGCAGTGTTCTTCAGGCGCAGGAAGCGGTCGATGTACCAATCCTCGATGTCCTCGCGCCGGGCATCGACGTAAACGGAGAAGTCGAAGAGGTCGGAGACCATGAGGGTGGGGCCGGTCTGCAGAACGTTCAGCCCCTCGACGATGAGGATGTCCGGGCGGTCGACGGTGATGGTCTGGTCCGGAATGCGGTCATAGGCTTCGTGGGAGTACACCGGCGCCTGCACCTTCTGGGTGCCGGACTTCACCTTGGTGATGAAGCTCAGCAGTTCCGCCTGGTCGTAGGACTCCGGGAAGCCCTTGCGGTGCATGAGCTTGCGGCGCTCGAGTTCTGCGGTGGGCAGCAGGAAGCCGTCGGTGGTTACGAGGTCCACCCGCGGGTTTGTCTCCCAACGCTGCAACAGAACCTGCAGCACGCGGGCGGTGGTGGACTTGCCTACGGCGACGGAACCGCAGACGCCGATGATGTAAGGGATCTGCGGCATTGCCTCGCCGAGGAACGTTTCGGTAGCGGCGTTGAGCCTGCGGTGCGCCTCGACACGCAGGAAGATCAGGCGAGACAGTGGCAGGTAGACCTCGGAGACTTCTTCCAGGTCGATTTCGTCGCCGATGCCGCGGAGCTGTTCCAGTTCATCTTCGGTGAGGACCTGGGGCATCGACTTTCTCAAGGTGCGCCACTGAGTACGGTCCAGCTCAATGTAAGGGCTGGGGGAAGTCATAGCACCCATTGTGCCCCGAAAATGGGGCAAGGTGAAATTGGATCGCTTTGGGTTTGTCATGGGACCGCAATGGGAACGCAATGGGGTCGCAATGAGACCGCAATAGTTTGGCAGTGGGGTGGGTGTGGGCTGGGGTTGGGATGAGGTATGGGTTGGGTATAGGGCGCTGCGGGCACTCGCTATGATGGTGATGCAGATAAGCAACCGGTTTTATCTTTCTTAGATTCATCCACAATGGAAGGCCTTGGTAGACGTGACTTCTCCGCAGGATTCGTCCACTCAGAACTCGCAACAGCACAACACTCCTTTGGCGGAGCTGGATCCTCAGGTCGCAGAAGCCATCGCAGGTGAGCTGCGCCGCCAGCGCACAACCCTGGAGATGATCGCTTCGGAGAACTTCGTGCCGCGCGCTGTGCTGCAGGCACAGGGTTCGGTGCTCACCAACAAGTACGCCGAGGGCTACCCGGGCCGTCGTTACTACGGTGGTTGCGAGCACGTGGACGTCGTCGAGGACCTGGCCCGCGACCGCGCCAAGCAGGTCTTCGGTGCAGAGTTCGCCAACGTGCAGCCGCACGCTGGTGCACAGGCCAACGCAGCAGTCCTGATGTCCCTGGCTAACCCGGGCGACAAGATCATGGGCCTGTCCTTGGCACACGGTGGCCACCTGACCCACGGCATGCACCTGAACTTCTCCGGCAAGCTCTACGAGGTCGCCGGATACGAGGTGGATCCGGAGACCTTCCGCCTGGATATGGACAAGATCCGCGAGCAGGCCATTGCAGAGAAGCCGCAGGTGCTGATCGCCGGCTGGTCCGCCTACCCGCGCCACCAGGACTTTGCAGCTTTCAAGTCCATCGCCGATGAGGTCGGGGCGAAGCTGTGGGTGGACATGGCTCACTTCGCTGGCCTGGTTGCCGCGGACCTGCACCCGTCGCCGGTTCCGCACGCTGACGTGGTCTCCACCACCGTGCACAAGACCCTGGGTGGCCCGCGCTCCGGCATGATCCTGGCTAAGCAGGAGTACGCCAAGAAGCTGAATTCTTCCGTATTTCCGGGACAGCAGGGTGGCCCGCTGATGCACGCCGTTGCCGCCAAGGCCGTGGCCATGAAGGTTGCACAGACCGACGAGTTCCGCGACCGTCAGCAGCGCACCCTTGAGGGTGCGAAGATCCTGGCTGAGCGCCTGAACGCTCAGGATACGAAGGACGCTGGCGTGCAGGTGCTCACCGGCGGCACCGACGTACACCTGGTGCTGGTTGATCTGCGCAACTCTCAGCTGGATGGCCAGCAGGGCGAAGACCTGCTGCACGAGGTTGGCATCACCGTCAACCGCAATGCAGTGCCTTTCGACCCGCGCCCGCCGATGGTCACCTCCGGCCTGCGCATCGGCACCTCTGCCCTGGCTTCGCGTGGCCTGGATACCGAGGCCTTCACCGAGGTTGCGGACATCATTGGTACTGCTCTGGCCGGCAACGCGGACATTGCTGCGCTGCGCGCCCGCGTGGATAAGATTGCCGCGGACTTCCCGCTGTACGAGGGCCTGGAAGACTGGAAGCTGGTCTAAGGAGCCCAGCGGCTTCAAGACAGGCAGCTTCAAGGCAAGCGGCTTTGAGAATAGCGGCTATAAGAATTGGGGTTTAGCACTATGGTCAGCACGCAGGTGAAGGATGCAATCATCGTCGTCGACGTTCAAAACGACTTCGTCGATGGTTCCCTGGGAACCGACCGGGGCCTAGAAGTGGCACGGGGGATCAACGCCTGGCTGGGCGGCCTGGTGCACGCCGAGGAGGAAGTCGAAGCAGGCGACGGTTCCTCCGTTGCCGCCCGCCCGCTTATCGTCGGCACAAAGGATTGGCACATCAAGCCCGAAGGCCACTTCGCGCCAGAAGGGGAGGAGCCGGACTACAAGGACACCTGGCCGGTCCACTGCGTAGCCGACACGCACGGCGCGCAGGTCTGTGCCGAGCTGAACCCCGAGCTGGTGGACGCCTGGTTCCACAAGGGCGAATACACCGCCGCATATTCTGGCTTCGAAGGTCACCTCGCGGGCGAGGAGCAGACACTTGAGCAGTGGCTGAACTCCCACGAGGTAGAAAACGTGACGATCGTGGGCATCGCCACCGACTTCTGCGTGCGCGCTACAGCCGAAGATGCGCTCCGGGCGGGCTTCGGCGTGACGGTCATCGAGGAACTTTGCGCCGCGGTGAGCGAGGATGGCGCTACCCAGGCTCTGGACGCCCTCAGGGCTGCCGGCGCCGAGGTTATCGCCCAACCACGCTAGCCATCCCGCGCTAGCGGGTACACAAGAGGGCGATGGCGAGGGGGCGTCACTAGACAAGAAACCACGACAGCATCTGCCCAAAGCACAGCTTTACGCAGCCGCTCCACGTAGCGTATCCAGTATGAGCGAAAACACTAATCTTGTACTGGTCGAAGACAAAGCCGGCGTACGTTACATCACCATCAACCGCGCAGAAGCATACAACTCCCTAGACCAAGGGCTGCGTCTCGCGCTGATCGAGGCATTCCGCAATGCGCAAAAGGATTCGGAAGAACTCGGCTCCGCAGTGCGCGCAGTGGTTCTGCGCGCCAATGGCAAGGCGTTCTGCTCTGGCCAGGATCTGAAGGAACAGCTGCGCGACACGCAGAACCGCACGGGGATGGAAAAGGTGGTGGAGGAGTACAACCCCATGACTGAGCTCCTCGCCGGGATCAGCGTGCCGACGATCGCCGCGATCCAGGGGCCGGCGGCAGGCGCGGGCTGGGGACTGGCAATGGCCTGCGACTTCCGCGTGATGTCCACCGCCGCCTCTTTCAAGGGCGCCTTCACGGGCGTGGGGCTGGCGGCGGATTCGGGCCTGTCACAGACCCTCGTCGACTGCGTGGGCCGCGCTAAGGCCCTGCAGTTGCTGCTCTTGGACCGCAAGGTGCCCGCCGAGGAAGCCGCAGAGCTGGGCCTGGTAGCGCAGCTTGTGGAGCCAGCGGATCTCGAAGCGACCGTGGAGAAACTGGCCAACAGCTTCGCCGCCGGCCCGACCGCGGCGTACAAGGAGATGAAGGCACTGGTGAAGAACACTGCGGCGATCAGCGAGGCTGCCGCAGCGGAGGCAGAGGCACAGCTGCGCCTGTTTAACACCGCCGACCATAGCGAAGCGGTGGCCGCCTTCCTAGGAAAGCGACCACCGCAGTTTAAGGGGGAGTAAGGCTAGACCCTAGCTATCGCCCTTGGCCAGGCGGCGAGAGATGATCTCGATCATGATCTCGTTCGGGCCGCCGTAGATCGGCTGGACGCGGGAGTCCAGGTAGTGGGTGGAGATCGGGTACTCCAGCATGAAGCCGTAGCCGCCGTGCAGCTGCAGAGCCTCGTTGACAACCTCGATCTGCAGCTCGGTGGTCTGGTACTTAGCCATTGCACCGGTGACCTCGTCCAGGGTGCCGTTGACCTTCTCCATGATGCAGGCATCAACGAAGGACTGGGAGCCCTGGATGTTTGTGGCCATCTTGGCCAGCTCCCAGCGGTATGCCTGGTGGTCGATCAGGCGCTGACCGAAGGTCTTGCGGTCCTGAGAGTGCTTGTAAACCAGGTCGAATGCGCGGCGGGAGGTAGCGATGGAGCCCACGGCGATGGACAGGCGCTCCTGTGCCAGGTTGGTGCGGAGGTAGCCGAATGCGGCGCCCTCTTCGCCCAGCAGGTTCTCCTTCGGAACGCGAGTGTCCTCGAAGGACAGCTCAGCGGTGTCCTGGGACTTCAGGCCTACCTTCTTCAGCGGGCCGGTCTTGGTGTAGCCCTCCATGCCGTCCTCAACGATCAGCATGGAAACGCCTGCGCGGCCCTTCTCCGGGTTGGTGACGACGACCAGTAGGGTGAAGTCTGCCTGGACACCGTTGGAGATGAAGGTCTTCGCGCCGTTGACGATGTAGTCGCCGTTCTCGTCCTTCTTCGCGAAGGTGCGGATGCCAGCCAGGTCGGCACCTGCGCCCGGCTCGGTCATTGCCAGTGCGGCGATCTTCTCACCGGCACACAGCGGCTTCAGGAAACGCTCCTTCTGCTCGTCGTTGCCGAAGCGCTGCAGGTAGGGGATGACCAGGTCGTTGATGGTCTGGATGCCCACGATAACGGAACCGGAGTCAGCCTTAGCCAGCTCCTCGGTCAGCACAGCGTTGAAGCGGTAGTCGTTCTCCATACCGCCGCCGCCGAACTCCTCCGGAGCCATCATGCCCAGCAGACCCTGTTGACCGGCCTTCTGGAACATCTCGCGGTCGCAGTAGCCCTGCTCGTGCCAGCGGTCAACGTTCGGGGCGATCTCGGCCTTCACGAAGTCCGCGCAGGCCTCGCGGAACATGTTGTGCTCTTCTTCGAAAATGTTGCGTGGCAGGAAGTTCTTCATGGGTTCCTTTCAAACCAAGACGTTGGCTGCTTGAACTGCCGAACTTGAACTACTGGAATACCAGCAGCGTGCGTAGCGCCAGTGGCAGCAATGTCGGTTATAGAGATTTCTGTGTGTTGCAGCTCGATGTTACATCGCTATTGTGACGTGCATCTCTGCGTTGTTTATGAGAATAGCATTTCTTTGGGGTGAAAGTACAAGGAAACCCCTCGATATTGGGCGAAAACACACTGTTATGTGTCGCACATGGTTGCCACTTCACCCCTGCGGGCAGATCTAGCCACCCCCGCCTGAAAAAAGCCCAGGTCAACTATTTATTCAACATTTTTGTTGTTTAAATATTGACAAGCCAGGTGAGGCTTGGCTAACCTCTTGGATGTGTCGCAGGCTAGTCACCTGAGGCGCACTGCAGTTGTGGAATATGTTGCAGCACCTGTCGAAAGTTCAGTTGTCGGCGCAGTATTCATGCGACGAGGGTTTCTCTCTTCTCCCCGAAGCGCACGAGCATCGGTAGCCACTTTCTCCTCCGAGGTGCTGTGGTTGTTCATCCGGTTACCCGGCAACCGTCAGCTTCGTCACCTGGAGGTTGCTTACCGGATAAAGCTTCTGATGGCTCGTCACCATCGAAGGCCCAAGGTCAATGGCCAAAGGCGAAAAGGCGAGGAAAGGTCCGAAATATCGGGCTTATCCTCGCCTTTTTCTTATTCTTATGCCGCCTCTAGCTGAACTTATTGACGCCCCGTCTCCTCGCGCTCACTAGCCAACTTACGGCGAGCCTCTCGCAGCCACTCCGGCTGCTTTTCAAGCAATGCCTTAATCTCCGCGGTCGTCAGTGGCTTGTCCATGTCATTGTTCTTCAGCGACGTAATGCTAATGCCCAGCTTGCGAGCTACCTCGGGGCGGGGGTGTGGCCCCTCTCGGCGCAGCGTCTGTAGCCACTCGGGCGGGTTCTTCTGCAGCTCCACGAATTGCTCATGGGTAAGTGCGGAATCCTGGAACTCCTGCGGCGTGGCTGGAAGGTAGATGGCCAGCTTCTTTGCGGCGGTGGCGGGCTTCATGGGCGGGCCGGACTTGTAACTTGGGATCGCGTCAGTCATGTTCATCATTCTAATGAACGGCTCTATTATTGGTGCCATGCCCACTCAGCAGAACCACGCCGCGAAACCGCGCCAGCACCTAAAAGTTGTCTTTAGCACTGGCGTGCAGCCGGATAAGTGGTTCCGCCGTTTTGACGAGCGGGTTCCCGGGTGGAAGATCGCCAGCGCGGGCACCGATGACCCGTTGCCTTATATACGCGCAGGCCAGGCGGATGTTGCCTTGGTGCGTCTCCCGGCGGAAGGGTTCGAGCGCCCGGCTGACATGCACGAAGTTGCCCTCTACGAGGAGCAGATCGGCGTTGCCGCACCCAAGGAGCATCCCGCCAGGGTCATGGATTCCATCAACTTCCGGGAGCTGGCCGACGAGAAACTTATGTACGTCACCCCTCCTACCGGCTGGGATAATGTGGCAGCTCTGCGCGAAGCCCTGCAGGTGGTTGCCGCCAATGTTGGCATTGCCGTCGCGCCGCGTCCCTTGCTGCGGGCTATTAACCAGCGCGGGGTGGTGCATCGGGATCTTTCGGGGATTGACGCCACCACGTGCCCCCGCACCCGGGTGGCCCTGATGTGGCTTACCGAATCCGACAGTGACGTCATCCAGGACTTCGTTGGGATATGTAAAGGGCGCACCGCGAGCAGCTCGCGACAGGTGGCTAAGCGTGGGCGTGGTGGCGTCCATAAAAATGCAGATAAAACAAAGAAAAGAGGTAAGAAAAAGACCTCTCAAGGCGCGCGGCGAAAATAAAGAATTGGTTCCGATTGGGTTAAAGATCCTCAACAACACGTGCATTTTTCGTTGGAACACTATTAGGAATGGAGGGGTATTGCTTTTGCAATAAGCGAGAGCTGAAAAAGAGCCGACAGAAAGGTATTAGTAATGAACTCCAACAAGCGCTTCCGTCGTTCCGCAGTGGCACTGGCTGCAGGTGCATCTCTGGTATTCGGTGCTGCTGCATGCTCTGACGATGCTGAGGACGCCAAGGACAAGGCTGGCGACGCAGCAAACTCCGCTACTGAGAAGGCTGGCGAGGCTGCCGACTCTGCTACCGCGAAGGCCGGTGAAGGCGAGGACGGCGAGTCCGAGGCTGAGGGTGCTGACGCTGAGGGCTCTGAGGGCGCAGACGCAGAGGGCGCCGAGGGTGAGACCGAGAAGGTCCAGACCGCTAGCGGTGAAGAAGTTGAGCTGCCGAAGGACGTCAAGACCGCTTGGGACAACGAGGGCGGCGAGTCCGGTTCCTTCGGTAAGCTCGCCGAGTTTACCGAGGGCGAGAACGGCTCCCTGGCAACCTTCGAAAAGGGCTGGATCGCCAACTCCAAGGACCACGGTGCAGTTCCGCTGATCGGCAAGATCGGCGAGACCTGGAACAACGGCGGCGGCCTGGACAACGAGCTGGGTCTGCCGACCGCTCCGGAGAAGGGCGACGCAGCTAACGGCTGGACCCAGTCCTTCGAAAACGGCACCATCACGTGGGCCAAGGACGAGTCCGGTCAGTTCTCCGAGACCATCGAGAAGCGCTAAGTTCTAACCCTCAAGTAGAACTTGATAACCCCAGGTGAGGGGCAGGAACTGCCCCGAAGCCTGGGGCTTTTTATGTTTACCCAGAGTTCATCTGACAACAATGTAATTTCCATGCGGTGCGCATAGCGTCGAGGGTGTCCGAAGCAAGTAACAACTACCCACCTCATCCGTTTCCCGGATGTAAAGCGTAGCTTTTGCGGCGTGGAACGTCCGGGTTGATTGACTCATAATCCCTTACAAGGAGCACCACCTCCATGACTTCCGCCGCACCCACCGATCAGGCACATCAGAACTTTCAGGCAGAGCAGGCTCTCAACGCCCATTCCGACGCAGAGCTCGGCCTAAGCACCTATGTCCTTGACACCTCGGTGTTGCTATCCGATCCCTGGGCACTCATCAAGTTTGCGGAACACCGCATCATCCTCCCCGTCGTCGTCATCAGTGAACTCGAAGGCAAGCGCCATCACCCGGAACTCGGCTGGTTCGCCCGGCAGGCCTTGCGCATGCTCGAGGACTTTCGTCAGGAGCACGGTCGACTGGACATGCCCAGCATCGTCAATGAAGCTGGCGGCACCGTACAGGTTGAGCTGAACCACGTTGACCAGTCCGTGCTGCCCACGGGCCTGCGCGGAGAACAGAACGATCACCGCATCCTGGCCTGCGCTTTGAACCTGCGAGCGGAGGGGCACAACGTCACGCTGGTGACGAAGGACGTGCCGCTGCGTGTGAAGGCCGGCGCCGTTGGTCTTGACGCCGACGAGTACCACGCCCAGGACGTCGTGCTAACCGGGTACAACGGCATGGCTCGCGCGGAGGTGCCCACCAGCATCATCGACGAGTTGTACGACGTGGGGGAGGCCGACATCTCCGGCGCCCTGACGGTAGACGGCGACGAGGTCGACGAGCTGCCGATCCACTGCGGCTTGCAGCTGACCGCGGGCAGCCAGTCCGTTCTGGCGCGTTCGATGGGCGACGGAATGGTCCGCCAGGTTCCCACCGACCTGGAAGCCTTCGGCATCCGGGGGCGCAGCGCCCAGCAGCGCGTGGCGTTGGACCTGCTGCTGGATAACGAGGTTGGCATTGTCAGTCTCGGCGGTTCCGCGGGCACCGGCAAATCCGCTCTGGCGCTGTGCGCCGGGTTGGAGGCAGTGCTAGAACGCGGTGAACACAAGCGCATCGTCGTCTTCCGCCCCCTGTACGCCGTCGGCGGCCAGGATCTGGGCTACCTGCCCGGTAGTGAGACGGAAAAGATGAACCCCTGGGCGCAGGCGGTGTACGACACCCTGGAAGGGGTGGTGAGCGACAACGTGCTGGAGGAGATCGACGCCCGCGGGTTGCTGGAGGTGCTGCCGCTGACGCACATCCGTGGCCGCAGCCTCAACGACAGCTTCGTCATTGTGGACGAGGCCCAGTCACTCGAACGCAACGTCCTGCTAACAGTGCTCTCTCGCCTGGGGCGCAACTCCCGCGTTGTACTGACTCACGACGTTGCGCAGCGCGATAACCTGCGGGTAGGGCGCCACGACGGAATCCAGGCGGTGATCGAAAAGCTGAAGAACAATCCGCTGTTCGCGCACGTTACGCTGACCCGGTCCGAGCGTTCCGCGATCGCTGAACTGGTGACGAATCTGTTGGAAAAAGGATAGTTCGCTCACAGCTGCCGGTAGTCAGGTGGCGTAAACGATGGGTTTTAGGGCACAATTTCTTCCATGACTTCCGCGAACACCGCAGGTAACACTGCGCACTCTGGGAACGCTGCGAACACTGCAGGGAGAGCCGCAGATAGCAGTGCTGGCAACAACGCCAAGGACAGTGCCAAGCAGGCTATCTCCATCCGCCTGATGGAGGAGAAGGACTATCCGCAAGTCCAGAAGATCCTGCAGACCGGTATGGATACGGGCGAGGCTACCTTTGAGGAAAGCGCGCCCGAAGCGTGGGATGACTTCATGCGCCACCGCTTGCCCGAGCTCTCCTTCGTTGCCATCGACACGGATCCCGCAGCTGCGGCGGCCGCGGGGCTTGGGGAGGATGAGGAGAAGATCCTGGGGTGGATCACTGCCACCTCCGCCAGTCACCGCGACGTGTTCGACGGGGTGCTGGAGGACTCGATCTACGTCCACAATGACGCCGCCGGCAAGGGCGTGGCCGGCAGCCTGCTCGACAGGCTGCTCAAGGAGGCCGCAGAGCAGGGCCACTGGGCGATGCACTCCAGCATCTTCCCGGAGAACGAAGGCTCCGTGCGGCTGCACGTCTCCCGAGGCTTCGAGGAAGTGGGAGTGTTCCACTGCATGTCTCACATGAACTACGGGCCGAAGAAGGGCACGTGGCGCCACAACATGGTGATGGAGAAGATTCTCGAGGGCGGCCCGGCATGGAAGTACTACCAGGAGAACCTGGACCACCCCGACGAGGGCGACGCTGAGGGCAACGCTGAGAGCGCTAGCAACGCGGGCAGCTCTGAAAACGCTGAGGAATCGGCAGAAAAGTCCGAGTAACTTTCCAGCACGTATCCCAAGCACGTTTCTCAGGCACGTTCCCGAGCGAGCTCAGACACAGCAAAAGGCGACCGTATTAGCCATTAGCGCGGTCGCCTTTTCTCTTTGCGCAGGATCCCATCTGGGACTACTCGATGGTTTCCTTCAGATTGTCCTGGCGGACCAAGACCAGAATCAGCGCAGCCAAAATAGCCACCGGCGCCATTGCCCCGAGAACGGGGACGAGGGCGTCGTTATACGAGGTAGTGATCGCGTCATGCAACGGGCCAGGCAGCGTATCGACGATCTCCGGGGTTAGCCGCGCACTGCCGCCGCCCTGGAAGTCCTTTGCGAACTCAGCCCCTTGCGGACCCAGCTCCTTGAGCGCGCCGGGTACCCGCTGGCCCATCAGATCCGCCACGCGGTGCGTGAACAGCGAACCGATGATAGCTGAGCCAGCCGTACCGCCAATCTGGCGGAAGAAGTTATTCGAAGCCGTCGCAGTGCCCACCATCGAGATTGGGAAAGAGTTCTGCACGATCAGCACCAAAATCTGCATCGAAAGCCCCAGGCCAACACCCATCAGGGCCAAGACAAGACCGAGGTGCACGAGGGAATCGTGGGCGTCAAAAAGCCCCATAAGACCGACCGCCGCGGCGGCGACGAGCAGACCCGCGACGGGGAACCACTTATAGCGGCCCGTGCGGGACACGTACTGGCCGGAGGCGGTGGCGGTGACGATCATGCCGGCCATCATCGGGACCATCATCAGACCGGCCTTGGTGGGGGTCATGCCGTGCACCATCTGGATGTACGTCGGCATGTAAGCCAGCACGCCAAACATAACCACACCCGTGATCGTTCCCGCCGCAGTCGTGACGACGAAGTTGCGGACGGTGAACAGCTGCATCGGGATCAGCGGATCCTTCGCCTTGCGTTCCACCAGTACGAACAGCGTAGCCAGGATTGCCGCTGCGATGCCCAGGCAGATGATGACCGGGCTGGACCAGGCGTAATCGCGCCCACCCCAGGTGAGCAGCAGAATCAGCGCGCTAGTAGCGCCGGCCATCAGGACCGTGCCGGGGACGTCCAGGCGGGCGCCCGAGCCACGTTTCGGCAGCTGGAGATTGAAGAACACCATCAGGAACGTGATGACCGCCAGCGGAACGTTGAACCACAGCGCCCAACGCCAGCCCGGGCCGTCGGTGAAGAAGCCACCCAGCAGCGGCCCTAGTACGGAGCTCAGGCCGAAGACGGCACCCATGATGCCCATGTAGCGGCCGCGATCACGTGCGGGAACCACGTCGGCGATGATGGCCTGCGCGCCGATCATCAGGCCGCCGGCGCCGAGGCCCTGTACGCCGCGGGCGACGATCATCATGTCCATGCTCTGCGCAAGCGCACCCAGGACGGAGCCGGCCAGGAACAGGGTTACCGCCACCAGGTACAACGGCTTACGACCCATCTGGTCACCCAGTTTGCCGTAGACGGGCATGCCGATGGTCATGGTCAGCAGGAAGCTGGTGATGACCCAGCTCATCTTGTTGGCACCGCCGAGCTCGCCGACGAGGGTGGGCAGGGCGGTGGAGAAGATCATCTGCCCCAGTGAGGACATCAGCATGCCTAGCATCAGGCAGCCGAAGACTAGGGGGACGTTGTTGTGGTTTTCCTGGCGCTGCTTTTCCGCCGCGTCGAGCCGTGCCTTGGCTGCAGCGGCTTCTTCGCGAGTATCTTTCATGGGCGGTTCTCCTTGGTTTTCTGTGCTTTCTGCGAGATGTTTTCTGCGGTTGAGGCTGTTGACGGCTTGAGGGTGGCCGGTTCGATGGCACTGAAGACTTGCCGTAGCCCGGTTAAAGCAACGTCGAAGTCCTTTGTGCTGTTCAGGGTTCTGCCGCGCCGTGTGGCTGAGGTTGCTGCGGCCCATTGCACCGTTGTTGCCGCGGTGACGATGAGGTGTGCTTCCTCCATCGCCTCCATGTCGGTGCTGCGGTTATGCGGGTGCCTTTCGAGGTTCTTGCACACCGCTTCGGCAAGGTCGCTGCGCAGCTTTTCGTAGCTGGCGAGCTTCGCAAGTGCCAGGCTGGGGAATCTCTTTATTATTTGGGATCGACGCCACCTTATCGACTCCGCCAGTTCCGGATCGAGGTTGGCATTGTCCGACTTCTTGGCCTCCTCGATGCGCTTCTTGGTCAGCATGTCGTAGAGGTATTGAGGCAGGCTGCCCCGTGCCGGGGAGAAGCTTTCGAGTTTGTTGAAGTCGTCTTCGGTGAGCAACGGGGGTTGTTTGCCGACCGCAACGTGTTCCTTGGATGAGAAGTAGTTGAAGAAGGTGCGGCGGCTGATGTCCGCTGCTTCGCAGATTTCCTCCAGGGTGACTCCATCGAAGGAACGATCGAGGAAGAGGCGAGTGGCCTCGTCCTCGATCCTTAGCCTGGTTTCCAGGCGTTTGCGCTCGCGCAGTCCCATGGTTGGGGGATCTGTGGGCTCTGGGGGAGCTGGAGGTTCCGTGGGGTCTGGGGGAGTTGTGTGGTCCGTGGGTTCCGTGGGCTCCGTGGACTCTGGGGGAGCTGGGGGATCGGAGCGGTTCGAATGCATCACTCGAACAAAGTTACACCCAGTGCAAAGTTGTATCTAGTGCAAAGTTTGTGTGATTCTTCATACGGGTTTGCCTAGTGTGTGGTGGTTAACGGTCTGCGCCGCGGGTGGGATGGGGTGCTGTGACTGGCTTTGCGGGTGGGGGTGCTGCGCCTGTCGTCACGGGTGGGTTTGTGGTGGGCGTGGTCGCGAAGTTCCATTGTGGGGGTGTAAATGTCGGAAATGTTGCACTCCGGTTGGGTAAATGTCGGAAATGTTGCACTCCGGTTGGGTAAATGTCGGAAAAGTTGCACAACCTTGTCGGGGCGAATTTTCAATAGTGTAAAAGTGTAGGTCACGGGGGTGTTGCTGAAGGGGCCAATTCTGGAGGGGAGGCCTTTTGCAACTTTTCCGACATCTATGAAACGTGTGGTGTTGGTGTGACCAATAGCTTCTGAAGGATAGTGGTTGGTTGACGATGTGACGGCAGATAGTGGGTATTGGTCGGTGCTGGAGAGGCTGAATGTCGCTAGAACGAGAATCCGTTAATGGGATCAAATCCCAGTAAAGTAAAAGCCCAGGTCAGAGGGTTTTGATTTTCCGGAGTCGGCTGCGGCGCCGTGCGTATTCCCGTTCTAACGACATTTTGGCTCTATGGGAGCGGCGAAAGGGAACTAAAAGGGGCAGAAGAGGCCGGGATGGAAGTAAGGCGGAGGGACAAGAAAGGTGTAGGCGAGGCTGGCCGCGGTCAGACATAGGAAAACCCGCTGTCGCTCCTCCAAGGCGGTGGCTAGTACTTACTAGTAGCGCTAATGCCTACTAGTGCCTTCGGAAAACAACAGCGGGTGTGTCGGCCCGGCTTGCAGGCCAGCCAGGATGACCCGGCAAGTGTGGCCACCCGAGCCAGCGCCGCAGAAGCTAGTGTGGCCAGCCAACTAGCCGGCTGGCCCCGCAACAGCGTCAGTACTTAGTTTTCGCCTACTTGTCGCGGTCGGTGTTTGCCATAGCCAGGACGTCGAGACGCTTATCCAGCTCCTCCTCGGTCAGCTTCTCGCCGTCGACAAAGCCCAGGTCGATAACAGTCTGACGGATGGTCTTGCCTTCCTTCAGAGCAGTCTTAGCAACCTTCGCCGCAGCCTCGTAGCCAATAGCAGAGTTCAGCGGGGTGACGATGGACGGGGAGGACTCAGCCAGAGTGCGCATACGCTCCTCGTTCGGCTCGATGCCGTCGACCAGCTTCTCCGCAAATACGCGGGCGGTGTTGGCCAGCAGCTTCGCAGACTCCAGCACGTTGCGGGCCATCATTGGGATGTACACGTTCAGCTCGAACGCACCCTGGGAACCGCCGAAGGCAACGGCAGCGTCGTTACCGATGACCTGTGCAGCGACCTGGGTTGCAGTCTCACACAGAACCGGGTTGACCTTGCCCGGCATGATGGAGGAGCCCGGCTGCAGGTCCGGCAGGTGGATCTCGCCCAGGCCGGTCAGCGGGCCGGAGCCCATCCAGCGGATGTCGTTGGCGATCTTGTTCAGGGAGACAGCGATGGTGCGCATAGCGCCGGAGAACTCAACCAGGCCATCGCGGTTAGCCTGTGCCTCGAAGTGGTTCTCTGCCTCGCGCAGCTGCTCCACGCCGGTCAGCTTCACCAGCTCGGCGGTCACGTTGGCGCCGAAGTCAGCCGGGGTGTTCAGACCGGTGCCGACTGCGGTGCCGCCGATCGGCAGCTCACCCAGCCGGGGCAGAGTGGCCTCAACGCGCTCGATGCCTGCCTCGATCTGGCGGGCGTAGCCGGAGAACTCCTGGCCCAGGGTTACCGGGACGGCGTCCATCAGGTGGGTACGGCCGGACTTCACGACCGTCTCCCACTCCTTGGCCTTCTTGGCCAGGGACTCCTGCAGCACCTTCAGACCCGGGATCAGGTCGTTGACGGCAGCCTGGGTTGCGGCTACGTGGGTGGCAGTCGGGAACGTATCGTTGGAGGACTGACCCATGTTCACGTGGTCATTCGGGTGGATCTCCACGCCGTTGTTCTTGGCGATGGAGGCGATGACCTCGTTGGTGTTCATGTTGGAAGAGGTACCGGAGCCGGTCTGGAACACGTCGATCGGGAACTCAGCGTCGTGCTTGCCCTCGCCGATTTCCTTGGCGGCGGAGATGATGGCATCCGCCTGCTCGTCGGTCAACAGGCCACGGTCCTTGTTCACCTGCGCGCAGGCCGCCTTCAGCAGACCCATCGCGCGGATCTGTGCGGACTCCAGCGGACGGTCGGAGATCGGGAAGTTCTCCACCGCACGCTGCGTCTGCGCACGCCACAGAGCCTTCGCGGGAACCTTAACCTCGCCCATCGTGTCGTGTTCAATGCGGAATTCTTGCTCGGTCATTCTTTCATCACCTTTATCTTCTAAGCTTTTTGACGCCTCCCGCTTCGAACCCACCGAAGGACTCAAAGTCGGGAACCGTGGGAAAGCGGATTGTCTTTCGTGCCCCGCACGGACACCGCCCAATCTACCTAAAAGGCCTGCTGTACGGCGGCGGCGTGGGGGCGTCATAAAAAGAGTTAGTTACGGGTGTAATCCAGCACGGAGTAGGACTGCAGCTTCGCCAGCTGGTGCTGCGACTCGATGAAGCGGATTGTGCCGGAGCGAGAGCGCATAACCAGGGAACGGGTGGTGGCGGAGTTCTGGTGGTAGGAGACACCGCGCACCATGTCGCCGTTGGTCACGCCGGTGGCCACGAAGTAGCAGTGCTCGGAGTTCACCAGGTCGTTGGTGGTCAACACGCGGTTGAGGTCGTGGCCTGCGTCGAGAGCCTTCTGGCGCTCGGCCTCGTCCTTCGGCCACAGCTTGCCCTGGATCTCGCCGCCCATGCACTTCATGGCGGCGGCGGCGATAACGCCCTCCGGGGTGCCGCCGATGCCCATCATGATGTCCACGGAGTTGGTGGAGGTGTCCTGGGCAGTTGCCACAGCACCTGCCACGTCGCCGTCGCCGATCAGGCGGACCTTCGCGCCGGCCTCGCGGATTTCGCGGATCAGATCCTCGTGGCGTGGGCGGTCCAGCACGACGACGGTGATGTCGCCCGGGACGGTGCCCTTGGCCTTGGCGACGGCGTTGATGTTGTCGGCGACCGGAGCGTCGATGTCCACCTTGCCCACGGCCTCCGGGCCGACGGCGATCTTCTTCATGTAGAACACGGCGGACGGGTCGTACATGGATCCGCGCTCGGCGGCGGCGATTACGGAGATTGCGTTCGGGCGGCCCTCGGCCATCAGGGTGGTGCCGTCAACCGGGTCGACTGCGATGTCCACCGCCGGGCCGTTGCCGGTGCCGACCTGCTCGCCGTTGAACAGCATCGGGGCTTCGTCCTTCTCACCCTCACCGATCACGACAACGCCGTCCATTTCCACGGAGTTGATCATCTGGCGCATCGCATCCACGGCTGCGCCGTCACCGGATTCTTTCTGTCCACGGCCAACCCACTTGCCGGAGGCGAGGGCGGCGGCTTCCGTCACGCGGACCAGCTCCATCGCCAGGTTGCGGTCCGGAGCCTCCGGGTTGGGGGAGACAGCAGGGATGTGCTCAGTAGACATGATCTTCAAGCTCTTTTCTGTTGCTGATTGGTGGCTGATAGGTAATTGTTTCCACTCTTCTTCCATTGTGCCTCATTTACCCCGGGCGCTGTCTGATGCTGCGCCTTATGTTTCGCCGTCCAGCCCTGCCTAGGGTTGGGTTCCGCCCTGTGCAGGGCTGATTTGGCCAGGCCAGCGGTGGCAATGCGATAATGGCGGGCGTGCAGATTCAAAAACCCCGTGCGTTTCAATCCACCAAGGACATTGTGCTTTCCCTGGTGGTGCTGTTGGTTGCCATGTTCCTGACGGTCGGGTTTACGGGCCTGTGCTCCTATAACCCTGGAGAGGCTGATCGCTCGGGCCCTGTGCAGGAGGTCGACAAGGATACTGTGCTGCAGATGGATGCCCGGACCTTCGACTTCCCGATCCGTAATCCGGAGATGCCGGAAGGCTGGGTGGCCAACTCCGCCCGTCGTGTGATGGTCGGCGGCGAGCCGTCGAGCCTGGTCGGTTGGGTTATTAACGGGGAGAACTACATTTCCTTGACCCAAACCGGTGCCGACTTTAAGGCTGCTTCTCAGCCTGATGATTCCGTGCGGGAAGAGACTGGCACGGAGACCACGGGGGACGTCGAGTGGCACGTCTTCACCGGCGAGGATGCTCGCCCGCTGTGGGTTGCTGACCTGGGGGATGTGCGCTTGGCTATTGAGGCGATGGCCTCCCACGAGCAGACTCGCACTGCCGCGGAGAAGATCGCTGCGACGGAGCCGATCGACGTCACCGACGCTTCCGACGCTGACGCTAACGAAGCGACCGTCGAGCCCAGTAGCGGCGAAACAGCTAACTAGCCCCTGGCGCTAGCTCGCACGCTAGCTCTCGCTCTGCGCCGCGGCGTTGCGGGCCTCGCGCTGTTGTAGGGCTTGCTCGATGCGCTTGGACGCGCCGTTGAGGTAGTCCTCGCAGTACGCGGCCAGCTCCTCGCCGCGTTCCCAGTAGTTCAGCGACTCGTCGAGGCTCATCTGCCCGAGCTCGAGGATCTTCACGACCTCCACCAGCTCGTCGCGTGCCTGCTCGTAGCTCAGCTGGTCGAGCGGGCGAAACTTCTGCTGATCGCCGTTGTTGGTGTTGTTAGTGCCGTTGCTGGTGTTGTTGTCCGCCATCGTTTTACGCCTCTCCTGTGCTGTTCTCGGTGCTGTCGGTACTGCCGGTACTGTCTGTCGTGTTGCTGTTTCTATTCATGACGCCCCCAGGCGCCGCCTGCACGCCCATTGCCGCGGCCGTGATGGATCCGTCGGGGACACGGATGCGAAGCTGCGAACCGGGGTCAACCTGATCCACCGTGGTGACCACTTGGGCTCCCGACTTGTCGCGCGGAATAACCTGCACGATGGAATAGCCACGCGCGAGGGTCTGGGATGGCCCCAGGGCGTTGACCTGTGCCTTCAGCGACTCGATCGAGGAACGCAGTGAGCGGACATGCACCCCCAGGGCACGGTCCTTGCGCTGCAGAGCTTCCGCGATGATGTCCTTCTGGCGGGTGACCGGCAGGCTGGGATCCGCCATCACAGGCCGGGTGCGGATCTGCGCCAGCCCCTTACGTTCGTGCGCCACCCAATTACGCAGGGCCCCGGCGCCGCGCTGGCGTGCTTCGCTGATGATTCGCAGCTCCTGAACCACATCCGGGACTACCGTCTTGGCCGCATCTGTGGGAGTGGCCGCGCGTACGTCGGCCGCGTAGTCCAGCAGGGGATTGTCCGGCTCGTGCCCGATGGCCGACACCACTGGGGTTCTCAGTCGGGATACTTCGCGCACCAGTGCTTCCTCGGAGAACGGCAGCAGGTCTTCCACCGAACCACCGCCACGGGCGACGATGATTACGTCGACCGCCGGGTCTTGCTCCAGTTCGTGTAGAGCATCGACGACCTGCGGAACCGTTTTCGGGCCTTGGACGGCGGTGTTAATCACCCGAAAGCGCACTGCGGGCCAGCGGCGCTTGGCCACCTCCATCACGTCCCGCTCCGCCGCCGAACCACGACCGGTAATCAAACCAACGGTGGTGGGCAGGAAGGGCAGGGGAGCCTTCAGGCGGGGATCGAAAAGTCCCTCGGCGAACATGGCCTTCTTCAGCTGTTCGATCTGCGCGAGTAGCTGGCCGATACCGACCTGCCGGATTTCCGTGACCCACAGGGAAAAGCTGCCGCGCTTGGAATAGAACGATGGCTTACCGTGCACGACGATGCGGTCGCCGTCTTTCACTGGCGTGGCCAGGTTCTTCAGCGCGCTCGTCTCCACGGTCAGGGAGACCGAAGCTTCCAGGTTCACGTCGCGCAGAGTGATGTAGGAAAACCGCCAGGTACTCTTCATGTTTACCTGTGTGACCTGGCCTTCGACCCAGATGAACCCCAGCCTTTGGATCCAGTTCTTCACCTGGTCGTTTAGCTGCCCGACCGCCCACGGGGCCTCAGGGGAGTTTGGAACACTCATGGTTAAGCATTCTAAATGACGGCCCGGACGCCAGGGGATGGGCACTGTCAGGTACTTCCATTACGATGGGGCACATGACTACCCCAACTACCGAGGCAACTGCCGATACTAAGAAGGTTTATCTAGCTGCCCCGCGCGGTTATTGCGCCGGAGTCGACCGCGCCGTCGAGTCCGTCGAGAAGGCTTTGGAAAAGCACGGTGCACCGCTGTACGTACGCAAGGAAATCGTGCACAACAAGCACGTTGTGAAGACTTTCGAGGATCGCGGCGTGATCTTCGTCGACGAGACCTCGGAGGTCCCTCGCGGTTCCAACGTGGTGTTTTCGGCGCACGGTGTATCGCCCGCGGTGCACGAGGAGGCACGCCAGCTCGAGCTGAAGACTTTTGACGCCACGTGCCCGCTGGTCACCAAGGTTCACCACGAGGTCACTCGCTTCGCTAAGCAGGGATACCAGATCATCCTGATCGGCCACCACGGCCACGAAGAGGTCGAGGGCACCGCGGGTGAAGCCCCGGACGTCGTCCACCTGGTCGACGGCGAGGAAGACGTGAATGCACTGGACTTCCCGGAGGGCACGAAGCTGGTGTGGCTCTCCCAGACCACCCTGAGCGTGGACGAGACCATGACCACCGTGAAGCTGCTGCGTGAGAAGTTCCCGCACATCCAGGATCCGCCGTCCGATGACATCTGCTACGCCACCCAGAACCGCCAGGTAGCGGTTAAGGCCATTGCGCCGAAGGTGGAGCTCATGATCGTGGTCGGTTCGCAGAACTCCTCCAACTCCAAGCGCCTGGTGGAGGTTGCCCTGCAGCACGGTGCGCAGGATGCCCACCTGGTGGACTACGCGGAGCAGGTCGATCCCGCTTGGCTGGATGGCGTGACGCACGTCGGCGTGACCTCAGGCGCATCGGTGCCGGAGATCCTCGTTCGCGGTGTGCTGGAGCTGCTGGCGGAGAAGGGCTATGGCGAGGTGGAGGAAGTCACCACCGCCACGGAGGATCTGATCTTCTCCCTGCCACGCGAGCTGCGTCCGCCGCGCACCCAGAAGTAAAACGCGATGTAAATCGCCAAAGGGGGGGGGTAGAACTAGCCCCCGTCTGTTTAGTCGCGCTCGTCGTCGAGGTAGCGCTTGGGGGACATGCGCCGCTCCGGGAAGGGGACCCGGCGGCGCTGAGCGTTCTCGCGCAATTCTTCAGAGCTGCGGGTTACCCGCTTGGCGCTAGAACGGACGTCATCGCTGCCGGAGCGTTCTTCGAACCGCAGGAACTCCTCGTCCCTATCGAAACTCCTGTCGGAATCCCTATCCAAGCTTCTGGCGGCGCGCTCCTGATAGGGGGCAGGAACCGAATCCCCGCCCCGCGGGATGCGGGTAATACGCTGTGTCGTCCGCTCTGAACGCTTCCGCGGTTCGTAGCTGGGGGCGTCATCAGAAGAACGAGTACTTCTGCGCGCGTGGCTCCGAGCATGCGAACGCTCCTGTGCGCGACCGTAGGTCTCAATGTTGCTGCGGTCGGATTCGCTGCGACGACGGCGCTGCATCTCCAGCTTCGCGGCCTTGCGGGTGAGGGACTCGCGGAAGTTCCACCAGCGGAAAATCGCGATGCCCAGCGCGACGAGGAAGGGGATCAGCAGCCACAGGTAGTGCTCAATGGCGGGGTAAATAGAGGTGATGACCTTCGTCTTCCGGCTGGCAATCGTCGCCCTACCGGAACTGAACCAGCCAATCAAAAGCGATCCGAACAGGTAAAACAGTGGGAACGACGCGACGGTGATGAACAGCCCGCGCGGCTCGACGAAGATGGTAGAGGCAATCATCCCGACTGCGAAGAGTCCAAAGAAAAGAGTCGGGATTGTGGTATCGCCATTGGCGAGAACCAGGCCGGTGAAAACGATGGCCAGCATCACCAGCGCGGGCGCCCAGACGGGGAACCAGTGCGCCGGTGAATCATCGTGCGTCACCTCAGCCATGCCGCGGTTGCGTACGCCACGCTGCACGGAGCGGCTATTGCTTCTGTGTCGGCTGCTTTCGGTCACGGGGTAATGCTACTTCTTTGGCTCGCTCTACTCGTTATTGCCACGGAGGGACTTATAGATTGACTGCACCCTATCGCGGATCTGTGCCCTCTTGTCGCTGAGGGATGACGCCCCCTCGCCTCCGTCGGCCGCCGCCTCCGCAGGATCGTCGCTGCCTGCTGTGGCGGTCGTGGTCTCGGAAGAATCGGCAGAATCAGTCTTGTCGGAGCTATTCAGCATCATTGCCTTGCGCAGCTCCTGCCAGCGTTGGGCGGCACGCTCCGACTGTTCGCCTGTGAGGGAACCGGCGGTGGTAGCAAATTCGATGTCCTGGGAGGTTTTCTCGCCCGTGGCGAGGTCCGTCAGGTCGCCCATGTAACGCAGGATCACGGCGATCATAGCGGCGCACGGCACGGCCAGGAAGGCACCGATGATGCCGAAGAGGGTGGAGCCCAGGGTGACGGAGAGCAGGATGATGACAGGGTGAACGTTCATCGCGCGGGACTGCAGCACCGGCTGCAGGATGTTGCCCTCTAGCTGCTGGACGGCAATGACCAGGAGCAGTGCCATAACGGCGGTGTTGAAGTCGACTGCCACCAGCGCGATCAACACGGACAGAGCACCTGCGACGAATGCACCGACCATGGGGATGAAGCCGCCGAAGAACGTCAGGATAGCCAGCGGGCCGGCCAGCGGCACGTTCAGCAGGACGAGGCCCAGGCCGATGAAGATAGCGTCGATGGCGGACACGATGGCCTGGGTGCGGATGAAGCCGCCCAGGGTGTTCCAGCAGCGAGTCAGGACCTCGGTCAGGTGCCAGCCGACGCGGCGGCCCGTCACGCGGCGCAGCATCGGCAGGAAGTTCTCTCCGTCCTTCAGGAAGAAGAACGTCAGCACCAGCATCACGAAGAGAGTGACCAGCAGGGAGGCAGTCTCCGTGCCGAAGGCGGCAATGCTCGTAGCGATGTCGCCGGACTTGTTCTGTAGCCAATCGGTGATCTGCTGGACACCGTCGTTGAACTGGCTTTCCTGCAAGTTCACGGGAGGGCCTTGCAGCCAGTCCTGGATTCGGCCGATGCCGTCGCTGGCCTGGTTGACGATCGTCTTGCCCTGTTCCACGGCACTAGGTGCGATGGCGGCGAAGGTGCCGATGATGAGGGCGAAGAAGCCCAGGATAGAAATCAGCACAGCCAAGCTGTTGGGGATCTTCAACTTGCGGAGCAGGCGCACGACCGGCCACAGCACGGTACATACGATCACCGACAGGCAGACCGGCAGAATGCCAGCCCAGAGCTTGCCGAACACTTGGAATCCCAGGTACAGCGCCGCGGCGATGATGATAAAGCGCAAGCACCAGCCCGCAAACCAGCGACCGGTGGTGCCGATGACCTCCGCGCGGTCGCGCAGTTCAGGGTTTAGCTCCTCATCGATGGGAGACTTCTGAGCAGGCTTCTTAGCCTTCTTCTTAACCTTTGCCGCGTGCGAGCGAAGCCCAGGGCGGTCGTCGGCTTCCGTTTCCCCGTCCGGTTCGTGATCTTTGGTCAACGGCTTTTCCGTTCCTGTCGTGGCGCGGGCAGTGTTGCGCTCCTGGACGTAGGCATCGCCCTTTTCCTCCACAGTGGGGGTCGTCTCCGCTCGCTTGTCCTCGACCAGCTCGGCCTCGGGGGAGTGGGGGTTTACCGTTGGGTGCTTGGCGGCTTCCGGTTCGTCAGCGAACTGACCGTGGCCGAGGCGCTCTTCGTCCCTATCGTCCCCCGGGATAGGAATGTTTTCCGTATCCATTCGATGGGAACCCGCGATGAAGTCTGCAAAGTCACGGCCATCCTTATGAGGAAAGGACCTGTTGTGGGGGTTCTGGGAGTTCATTCTCCCTATTCTGCCTCACGCAGGTCCAAAACGGGAGTTTATAACGCACCCCGGGGCGTGTTGATAGGCGGCTTAACGCGCCGCAGAGGATGTGTTCACCCTGAGCAGGGATTCATTGTCCGTGCCGGGTGCAGTTCCCAGCTCGCCGGTGGTGGCGTCATCCGTTTTCGCGAGCATAAGAATCGCTGCAACGAGCCCGCCCCAGATCACGAGAATGAACAGGGCCATCAGGAGAATTGCGGGGCCGGTCATGACAGTTCCTTTCCATTGTTAGAGCCATTGTTAGAGCCGGGAGCAGAGACAGCAGCGGCAGTCGCGAGCGGATTCGGAGTGTTCTTCGGTCGTCCCTTTGGTGGCACGCCGTAGTCCGAACTCGGCAGACCATCGAGGAACAGGTTGCCGCGGAAAGGCACGAAGCTCCATACCACCGCGCCGAGGCCGATGATGATGAGCACCAACCAGCCGTAAGCGAAGATCGTCCCGGATGCGTATCCCTCGTAGCCTTCGGAGAGGAGAGTACGGATCTCCTCGAACAGGAAGTACAGCAGCACCGCAGGGGTGATGGCGAACACGCAGGCCTGTCACACAACACCCAGGCGCAGCTCCGAAACAGCGTTGAGGTGCTGCGCCATCTCGTTACGGCGCCCCTGGATCCAGCCAATGCTCAGAACCGCGGCGACGGCACAGATCACGATGCCCAGGTTGTTGGTGAACTTGTCCATGATGTCCAGGGTGATCAGACCAGACGTGGTGGAGAACAGCAGGCAGGAGACGACGGCCATGACGCCACCGATGGTGATGGAGGCGACCTCACGGGTCAGGTTTAGCTTGTCCTTCACGGCGGAGATAACGACCTCCATGATGGAGATCAGCGACGTAATACCAGCCAGGAACAGGGAGCCGAAGAACAGCACGCCGAACAGGGGCCCGGCTGGCATTTCATTGATGATGGTCGGGAAGGCGATGAATGCCAGGCCGATGCCGCCGGAGACAGATTCCTCGACGGAGGTGCCCGACTGTGCAGCCATGAAGCCCAGGGTGGCGAACACGCCGATGCCGGCCAGAACTTCGAAGGAGGAGTTGGCGAAGGCCGTCACCATACCGGTGCCGGTGAGGTTCGTGCGCGGCTTGAGGTAAGACGCATAGGTAATCATGATGCCGAAGCCGATGGACAGGGAGAAGAAAATCTGACCGTAAGCGGCGATCCATACGGAGGTATCGGACAGGACGCTCCAGTCCGGGGTGAAGAACGTGTTCAGGCCGTCGGCGGAACCTTCGAGGAATAGGGCTCGGACCACCATAACGACGAAAAGGACGATCAGCACCGGTACGAAGAACATGGTGACGCGGCCGATACCCTCGTTGATCCCGCGGGCAAGGGTGAAGATACAGACCACCCATACTGCGGCCATGACCAGCAGAATCGGGATGACGAAGTCGCCTGTCCAGGCGGAGGAATCGTCAACCTTCAGGAAGTCGCTCATGAAGTAAGACTCTGCGTCTTCACCCCACGTCTTGCCAATGGACTTCCAGGTGAAGAGGCCCGCCCAGGCGATGATGGCAGCGTAGTAGACCGCAATGAAGAAGTTCACGCCCACCTTCAGCCAACCGATCGGCTCGGCGTACTTGCTGGTACGGCGGAATGTCAGGGGAGTGGAACCGCGGAAGCGGTGGCCCATGGCGAGGTCGAACCACAGTAGTGGAATGCCCGCGGTGAGTAGTGCAACCAGGTAGGGAATCAGGAAGGCGCCGCCGCCGTTTTCGTAGGCGACGTAGGGGAAGCGCCAAATGTTACCCAGGCCGACCGCGGAGCCGATTGCGGCCATGATAAACACGAGGCGGGTGTTGAATGTTTCTCGTCTCTGACGGGGACTGGCTTCAGGCGAGGAAGATGAAGTGGTCATTGAGGTGCAACTTTCTAGCAGGCATCTCGCAAGGCGAAGAGTTAACAGAAGAGGCTTAATGGGTGGTAAAGCCTCAAGGTTTTCTAAGGTGCATTCACTATATGACCGTTGAAAGGTTCTGATAGTGGGTTTCCACAATTCTTTTCCGAGATTGACTAACCGATGAAGAGATGGGGGTAGTTTCTTTGGGGTGTCTGGGGGTAACTGGGACGTCCATAGGTGGGCAGCGGTGGGCGTCAAAAAGAAACAATAAGTATGGCAATAGAGGCAATAGAAAGGGCGCATTGGAGGCAGCGACGGCCGGGCGATAGGATGGGGCACGTGACTCTTACTCTTGGAATTGTTGGCCTGCCCAACGTGGGCAAGTCCACGCTGTTTAACGCCCTGACCCGCAACGATGTTCTGGCTGCGAACTACCCGTTCGCGACCATTGAGCCCAACGTGGGGTTGGTGGAGTTGCCGGACCCACGCCTGACGCGCCTGGCCGAGATCTTTGAATCCGAGCGCATCCTGCCCGCGACAGTCTCCTTCGTGGACATCGCCGGCATCGTGAAGGGTGCTTCCGACGGCGAGGGTATGGGTAATGCCTTCCTGGCGAACATCCGCGAGGCGGACGCGATCTGCCAGGTGGTGCGTGCGTTCTCTGACGACAACGTGATCCACGTCGATGGACGTGTGGACCCCGCCAGCGACATTTCCGTCATTGAGACGGAGCTGATCCTGGCCGACCTGCAGACGGTGGAGAAGGCTCTGCCGCGCCTGGAGAAGGAAGCGCGGAAGAACAAGGATCTGGCCGAGCAGGTCGAGGGGGCTAAGAAGGCGCAGGAGATTCTGGAGGATAGCCGTACTCTGTCGAGTGCCGCGGCGCAGGGGGAGATCGACCTGGCGACCGTGCGCGACCTGCACTTCCTGACGGCCAAGCCGTTCCTGTACGTGTTTAACTCCGACGAGTCTGTGCTGACCGACGAGGACAAGAAGGCAGAGCTGCGCGAACTGGTAGCCCCGGCAGATTGCGTGTTCCTGGACGCCGCGACAGAGGCGGACCTGCTGGAGCTGGACGACGAGGAGGCGGCTGAACTGCTGGAATCCGTCGGGCAGACCGAACCGGGGTTGCAGACGCTGGCAAAGGCTGGCTTCGCGACGCTGGGCCTGCAGACCTACCTGACCGCTGGGCCGAAGGAGGCCCGCGCGTGGACGATCCACCAGGGTGACACCGCCCCGCAGGCGGCCGGCGTGATCCACACGGACTTCGAGAAGGGCTTCATTAAGGCTGAGATCGTGGCCTTCGAGGACCTGGACGAGCTCGGTTCCATGGCGGAGGCTCGCGCCCACGGCAAGGTGCGCCAGGAGGGTAAGGACTACGTGATGGCCGACGGCGACGTGGTCGAGTTCAGATTTAACGTGTAGTGCTTAACCTCTGCGATGAACTCTTTGATCCCGGGACGTGATGAGGACTGGGGCTATTGTGCTCCCCCGAACGCTACAGCCCGGGGACACGAGGCTGTGTCGCAGGTGCAAGCGAGAGGACCAGGAGCGAAACACAGACCGCTGAGTCGACGCAGTCACGGTAAAGACGGAGCCGTCTAGGCGGTGCTCGAGGTTGCGCGAGATACGGTGACGCTGGGCGTCGGTAAGCGATGCGCATTCGGCGACATCGATGGAAAGCTGGACTTTGCCGTCCGTCGTGTTGACGCCCTGGCCGCCCGGAGTCGACGATTTCGCGAAACGCTCCGCGAGATCGGCGGCGATGACCGCACCGTCGGGGATCCCCGGGCCGGGCGCTATGGTCATGTCGTTCATGCCGCCCAGCCTAGGTGCCCACAACCCTTTCTCGTCTCGGCGGAAGCGGAGACCGCGTCGCGACGGCCGGGATCCAGCCTCAGTATTATCCTCGTCACCGGTTGATTCGAACGCTTTTTGCTCCTCCTTCTCCCGTCGGGCTTCGATTTCAGCGGCCTCCGCAGGTGGCAGTGATCGCTGGATCCGCTCGAACTACCGGTTCCGATCAGCGGTCGAAGGATTTTCGCAGCAGCCGGACCTGCGGCGCCGGTGCCGCCGCCGTAGCCTGACGAGCATCCCCGCCATGACGGCCATCACGACGGCGGTCCCGGCACCGATGATCCAGGGATTACCGAGGAGCCCACCGACGCCTGCGAGTGCTCCGCCCGCCGCGATGAACGGCAGGCCGCAGCAGAGCAGCGACGGAAGCGCGCAGCATGCCAGCAAGAGCAGCCCGGTCACTGCAGCGACGACGGGACCGGCGCGCCATTCGTCGCGGTCCTGATCGGCGCTCATCGTCTGCTTCAGGATGAGATCTCCCCGATTGCCTGCGTTGCCGTTCATGCGCAGCACGACAGCAGCGACGGGTCGGTGGTGAAGGCCTTCGCGGCGATCCGGATGCCCTCGGCCATGGTCAGGTAGGGGGCCCAGGCGTTGGCGACCTCGGCGACGGTCCTGCCGAGCACGTGGACGCCTGCGGCGGCGAGCTCCCCGGCGTCCTTGGCGACGGCGGTCAGGCCGAGGATCTCTTTCGTCTCGGCGTTCACGACGATCTTGATGAACCCGCGGGTGTCGCGGTTCACCAAGGCGCGGGGCACGTGGTGCAGGGGCAGGACGCGGCAGTCGCAGCGGATCCCCGCGGCGAGGACGTCCTTCTCGGTCATCCCGACCGCGCCGATCGCGGGCCCGGTGAACGTCACCCGCGGCAGGCGGGCGTAGTCGACGGACCGGTCGGCGTCGGCGAACGCGTTCTCGGCGACGAGGGTGCCGTGGTGGGCGGCGACGTAGACGAACTCGGGGTGCCCGGTCACGTCGCCCGCGGCCCAGACCCGCGGGTTCGAGGACTGCAGCCGGTCGGAGACGACCACCTCGCCGGAGTCTCCGGTATTCACCCCGACCGCATCGAGGTTCAGGCCATCGGTGACGGGACGGCGTCCGAGGGCGACCAGGACCTGGTCGGCGCGGAACTCCTGCGAGCCGCCGGACAAGGCGGCGGTCACGACGGCCTCGCCTCCCGTGCCGCGGGAGACCCGGGTGGGCACTGCGCGGCTGACGACGCGGATGCCCTCGTCGGCGAACACCTCCTGGAGCGCCTTCGACACCTCCGGCTCCTCCTTCGAGGCGAGCCGGGACCGCACGAGCAGCGTGACCTGCGAGCCGAGGCGGGCGAACAGCTGCGCCTGCTCCAGGGCGACGTAGCCGCCGCCGAGCACCAGCAGCGACTCGGGGACCTCCGTCAGCTCCATCGCCGTGGTCGAGGTCAGGTATCCGGTCTCCTCCAGGCCGTCGATCGGCGGTGCCCACGGGCGAGAACCAGTCGCGACCAGGTAGTGGTGGGCCTCGATGGTCTCGACGCTTCCGTCGGATCCGGCAACATCGAGAACCGGCGCATCAGGGGTGCCCACGAACGAGGCGTCGCCGCGGAGGACCTGCCAGCCGTAGGAGTCGGCGACGTCGGCGTACTTCTCGCCGCGCAGCGACTCCACCAACGCTTGCTTCCCAGCGATCAGCGCGGGCATGTCGACGGGATCCGCCGTCGTCGCGATCCCGGGGAACCGGGTTGCGGCGTCGACCGCGACGTGCCGCGCGCCGGCCGCGGCAATGAGCGCCTTCGACGGGACGCAGCCCGTGTTCACGCAGGTGCCGCCGAGCGTCCCGCGCTCGATCATCACCACCGACTTCCCGAGCGTGCTGGCGCGGATCGCAGCGGCGAACGCGCCGCCTCCCGATCCGATGATGGCGAGATCGTACTTCGTAGGCATCGCTACTCCTGTCAACTCTTGGCTTTCTGCTCTGTCTCAGCCATACTGGACCTTCCAGTGCAGGGGAAGGTCAAGCGCGGCCACGGAGGGAGACAGCAATGTGGATCGGAGAACTCGCCGAGAGGGCGGGCACTACCGCGAAGACCCTTCGCTTCTACGAGGAACAGGGCCTTCTACCCCCGACCGAGCGCACGCCGTCCGGATACCGCGACTACGCGCCCGAGATGGTCGCTCGGATCGACTTCATCCACCGCGGCCAGGCCGCGGGCCTCACCCTCGCCCAGATCCGCCAGATCCTCGACATCCGCGACGGCGGCCATGCGCCCTGCGGGCACGTGCGCGACCTGCTTGACGTGCGCCTCGCTGAGATCGAGCAGCAGATCGCGCAGCTCTCCGTGCTGCGCGACACTATCGCGGACCTTAGCCAGGACGCCGCGCACCCGGATCCTGAAACGTGCAGCACCGATCAAGTGTGTAGGTACTTGTAGACGGCGGGAGTCAATGACTCAAACGCTACAACCCCGATATGCGCTAGCGCATGTCGATGCCGCCGGTGCCCACCTCGATGATTTTGGTGGTGGCCGCGATAGCACACAGCAGCGGCATCGGGGCGGAGGCCTGCAGCGCGAAGTGGTGGACTCGGAAGGACGCGTTGTTCACGCCGATTTCGTCCGCAGCCTGGGTGATCTCCAGACGAGTCTTGGCGATCTTTTCCGCAGATGGCCCGCACTAGCTGCCGAAGGCGTAATGCCCGAAGCTTAAGAAGCCGATCGCTTTCATTGAATAACACTCCTTTTGATGGTGTTAACGAGAGGGGGTAACTTTGCAACGACATACCGTTGAGTTCAAATTTAACGTGTAACGTTATTGACGCTTCGCGTTATGGGGGATAGGGTGAAGCATGATCCAGTCGTTCGCTGACAAGGACACTGAGCGTCTGTGGAATCGAGAGCGGGTTCGCTCGATCGATTCCCGCATTCACTCAGTAGCGCTGCGTAAGCTTCGCCAGCTTGGGTACGCGCAGACTCTTGATGAGTTACGGATTCCCCCGGGAAACCGGCTTGAGGCGTTGAAAGGTGATCGGCGGGGTCAGTTCAGCATTCGAATCAACGACCAGTGGCGGATCTGTTTTCGGTGGTCCGCTGCGGGGCCAGAGGAGGTTGAGATCGTTGACTACCACTGACAAGCTCCCTCCGGTTCACCCCGGTGAGATCTTAATGGAGGACTTTCTCAAGGGAATGGGGATCACCCAGCACAAGCTCGCCGTCTCCATCGGCGTTCCGCCCCGCCGGATCAACGAAATTGTTCACGGTAAGCGCGCTGTAACCGCTGACACGGCCCTTCGTCTAGCGAAGTTTTTCGAGATGAGCCCCCAGTTCTGGCTCGGGTTGCAGACCCAGTACGACCTGGATGTGGCAGAAGACAAAATCCTCGCCGAGATCGAGCGGATTCAGCCGGTCCAAGCTGCTTCGGCGTAGGCCGCACCTAGGGAATTTGGGGCCGTTGCCTCATCGCTTTCAGCTCCGAGCGCCGCTTCTTTGCTTCGAGACGGCGCCGTACCGAGCCCCTCGTCGGCTTCGTTTTGTGCCGCGGGGGAGGGGGCGGAGCTAGGGCCTCGCGCAACAGGGCGGCCATGCGTTCGCGTGCCTCAGCTCGGTTGCGCACCTGCGACCGCTGGGTCGACGCAGACACGGTGAGGACGGAGCCGTCCAAGCGGTGCTCGAGGTTGCGCAAGATGCGGCGGCGTTGGGCGTCGGTAAGCGATGCGCTTTCAGCGATATCGATGGAAAGCTGGACCTTGCTGTCGGTCGGGTTGACGCCCTGGCCGCCCGGACCCGACGACTTCGCGAACCGCTCCGTTAGGTCGGCAGCGGCGATGACTGCACCGTCGGGGATCCCCGGGCCGGGCGCGATGGTCAGGTCTTTCATGCAGCCCAGTCTAGGTGCCCTACGAGTCGTTCTTGTCTCGGCGGAAGCGGAGGCCGCGTCGCGACGGACGGGGTTCGGCCTCAGAATTATTCTCGTCGTCGGTTGAGTCGAGTGCTTTTTGCTCTTCCTTCTCCCGTCGGGCTTCGATTTCAGCGGCCTTCGCAAGTAGCCGGTCGTCGTTCATGTCGCGAATTTTCTCGGTGGCTTTCTGCGCCTGATCCACCGCAGCCTGACGGGCGCAGTTCGCGACATTGACTGTGTCTCCCGCTAGCGACATCACAGATTGACGCCAGCCTTGGACCTAGAGACGCTCCGCGTAGTGTAGCTAGTCCCCGGGGTTACCCACGCAGAACTCGTTGCCTTCCGGGTCCTGCATGACAGTCCACACCAATCCCGGCGCCTCGTGGGTGGTGAGTTCGGTAGCGCCTAGGTCTTTGAGGCGTTCTATTAAAGTTTCGCGCTCCGCCCCGCCAACGTCGATGTGCATGCGGTTTTTCCCAGGTGTCGGATCCTTGACGCGCTGAAATCCCAGCGCCGGGGTGGAATCAACCATCACAAAATCGCCGTAATCCGCGGCGATTTCGCATCCGGTTGCGGCGGACCAAAACTTGGCGAGCTTTGAGGGATCGTGGCAGTCGAAGGTGATCTGCCGGATCGTGAGATTGGCATCATTCATGGTCTCTATTATGAGGATGGGATCTGACGCTTGCTACGTGCATTTCTAAATAGCATTCTTTAGCGCTTCGCGGATTGCCTGGGACCGTGACCATCCGTGGGCGGCTGCGTATTTGTCGAGGTCCAAGATTTCGCGAGGAGAGAGCCGAATGGAGATAACCTTCGCAGTATCTTCGTTGCGAGGTTTCCTTCCTCGTCGACGAAGTATTTCTACGTCGTAGCCTTTCTCGGCTTCGGTTACCCACGCATCGATTTGCTCTTCGCTGACTGGCTTTCCGTTGATAGTTTTCATGAACATAATCGTAATACGGAAAAGGGCTTGGCGGCTCGGGGGAGGTTATAGTCTTTCGACAATCCGTGGAGTTCAAGTTCAACGTTTAACGCGGGCAGCCACCGCCGGATTCTCGGTGGCGATTCCGGCCCGAACCTCGGGGACATTGTCGCGCTTCCTCATTTACGTGAGCTCCGCGACTCCGGCCAGCTCACCGCTACCCCCATCTTCGATAGCTTGAGCGAGCTCGACCACGACCATCTGATCTGGTGCACTGGTTTCCGTCCGGCCCTCAGTCCATTCCGCCACCTCATGCGTGGCCGCGAAACCGCAGTGAAGAATCTGCATCTAGTCGGTTATGGCAACTGGACCGGCGACGGATCGGCAACCCTGATGGGTGTGGGGCTCTTTGCCAAACACACTGCCCAGGTAGTCGCGGACCGTGTCGATGAAGCTCGGCAGCAAAAGTTTTGAGGCGACGCTTGGTCCCTGAGCAGCTCGATCCTTCCAAGATCCGCGCTGGAGAGCCAGCGCGCTGGGCGAAGGTGTGTCTCAGCGCTTCGCTTGCGCAGCCCGCAGGCCGTTCAAGATGACAATGACTTCAGCGACCTCGTGAACCAATACGACGGCGGCCAGACCCAGCACGCCGCTGATCGCCAGCGGCATCAACACGATGATGATGGCCAGAGACAGCACGATGTTCTGGTTAATAATCCTGCTGCCTCGACGGGCGTGCTGCAGCGCCTGCGGGATCAGTCGGAGGTCGTGGCCGGTGAAGGCGACGTCAGCGGACTCGATTGCGGCGTCAGAGCCGGTCGCTCCCATCGCTATGCCCACCGTCGCGCTCGCCAGCGCAGGAGCGTCGTTGATGCCGTCGCCAATCATCGCCGTCGGCGTCTTGGAGGAGAGTTCGGCGACGATGCTTGCCTTGTCCTCTGGGCGAAGCTCGGCGCGCACGTCGTCGATTCCGGCGATTTCAGCCAGCGCCCGGGCGGTGCGAGTGTTGTCGCCGGTGAGCATGCTCACTTCCACGTCGTTGGCGTGCAGGGTCTGCACGGCTTCGGGCACCTCGGGCCGCAGCTCGTCGCGGACCCCGATCGCCCCAGAGAGGGCGTCATCGACGGTGACAAGGACGCAGGTCTGGCCCTCGGACTCCATGCGCTCAACGTCTGCCTTTAGTGGCCCGGCGTCGATCCACCGGGGGCTGCCCACCAGCACCCGTCGACCTTCGACAGTGCCGCCGATGCCATGTCCGGCTTCCTCGCTGATGTCCTGGGCGGCGGGCGCTTCGGGCACCGCTGCCGCGATCGCCGCAGCGAGGGGGTGCGTCGATTGCTGCTCAACTGCCGCCGCGAAGGCAAGCACCTGCGCCGGATCGAATCCGTCTGCCGGGACCACGTCGGTAACCTCGGGCTGGTTGCGGGTAAGGGTTCCGGTCTTGTCCACCGCCAGGTGACGGATGCCACCGAGTCGCTCGAACGCCGCGCCGGACTTGATGACCACGCCGAACTGGCTGGCCGCGCCGATGGCGGCTACGACCGTCAGCGGCACGGAGATTGCCAGCGCACACGGGGATGCTGCGACCAGGACCACCAACGCTCGGGTGATCCACGTCTCGGGGTTGCCCAGCAGCGAGCCGATCACGCCGACCAGCACCGCCAGGATCATCACCCCGGGCACTAGGGGTTGGGCAATTCGGTCGGCGATCCGGGCGCGGTCGCCCTTTTCCGCCTGCGCCTGCTCGACGAGGTCGACGAGTGTGGTCAGCGAGTTGTCCGTTCCAGCTGCGGTCGTCTCGACCTCCAGCACACCGGCGGAGTTGATCGCTCCCGCGGGTACCTCGTCGCCGGGCGCAACCTCCTCCGGAATGGATTCTCCGGTGATCGCTGAGGTGTCAAGGCTGGAGCGTCCGGACCGAATGATGCCGTCCGTGGCGATCCGCTCCCCGGGGCGTACGACCATTAGCTCGCCAACCTCAAGGTCCTTCGCAGCGACCTCGGCCGTAGTACCGCCGCGCAGCACGGTCGCGGTTTGCGGTACCAGCTTCAACAGTGCCCGCAGTCCGCCTTGGGCCCGGTCCATTGCCTTGTCTTCCAGCGCCTCGGCGATCGAGTACAGGAACGCTAGCGCCGCGGCCTCTCCGACGTAACCGAGGATTACCGCGCCGACCGCGCTGATCGTCATCAGCAAACCAATGCCGAGCTTGCGCTTCGTGACAAGGTTTCGGATCGCGCCGGGCGCGAACGTATACGCCCCTAGCAGCAGGCCGACCCAGAACAGTACTGTCGCGGGTGTCTCTACCCCGGACCAGTCCAGCGCCAGACCTATGCCGAGGGCTACGCCGGAGAAGATCGGCAGTAGCAACTCGGGGTCCTTCCACCATGGCCGATCGAGTTCTTCGATCTCTGTGGCGGGTTCGTGTGCGCATCCACACGCCGAGCTCATGCGTCCGCTCCCTTCTCGCCGCAGCCGGGCACCGAGCATTCAGGGTCGATGCACGGGGCGTTTTCGTCGACAGCCAACGTCGCGTTCACCAGCGCGTTGAGCGCTGCCGCGAGGTGCGGATCGGCGATTTCGTAGCGTGTCTTGCGGCCCTCCGGCTCGGCGACGACGATGCCGCAGTCGCGCAGGCAGGTCAGGTGGTTCGAGACGTTCGAGCGGGTCAGGTCCAGGTCGCGCGAAAGCACGGCCGGGTAGCTCGGGCCGTCGAGTAGTGTCATCAGGATTCTGGAGCGCGTCGGATCCGCCATGGCCCGGCCGAGCCGGTTCATGACGTCGAGGCGTGAAACAATGGTCAGCATGTGCTGAACAATACATCGTGTGCTGAACTATTCAAAATGCGCTGAACTGACAGTTACGCGAAGGTCCTGCGACCTGCAAGAATTAGTCGATGGGATAGCAGATGACTGATCCTTTGTGGTTCGGCTGCCACCCAACGCGGGAGCGACGTGGGCGGCGAGGTTCTCGAGAAAGTAACTTTGCAACTACATACCGTCGAGTTTAAGTTCAATGTGTAGCTAAGGGCCTTATTAATAGCGTTTGACAACACGCGCTCCTATTTACCTTCGTATCTCACGAGACGCTGACGTGGATGGCCTCACCATCGACCGGCAGCGTCAGGACTGTGAAGCCATTGCAAAGCAGCGTGGCTTGCACGTTGGACATAGGACATAACTACGTCGATCAGTCCATTTCCGCGTCAAAGAAGAATGTGGCTCGCCCCGACTACGACGCCATGGTGGCGTCCTTTGAACGCGGCGAAATCGACGCGATCATCTGCTGGGACCTCGAACTACCCGCCCCACGTCGGTGGATAGTCCGATCGGTCGGACAAAATTACTCCCGCACCACAGCGTAATCAGGGGTGCACCTTAAAAACATCCGGAGGTGGGGGTAACTCCCCCTCGTTGCCCAGAGACAAAATACGCCAGTGGCGTCTGTACGACGAGCCGAAAGTAGGACAAATTCCAATCCAGAGAGGTCTTGCACTGTTGCGGTGCGGTTGTCTTCTTTCTCACCGTATTGGACCCTGCGAAATTAATTGGATACGATAGGCCCATGTTGATTTCAGGTTCCGTTTTCATGCGGCCGCTCACCAGCCGCTAAGGCGGTTTTCTCCCTCCCGCAGGTTAGAAACCGCTCCGGTCCTTTAGCCGGGCGGCCATTTGCCATGCCCGGCTTCGTTTCAACTCCACGGAGCACACCTGATGTCTACATACGGATACGGCCGTCACGAACATGGCCAAAATTTTCTCACAGACCACAAGATCATCAACTCCATCGTCGATCTTGTAAAACAATCCTCTGGCCCCATCATTGAGATCGGGCCAGGAAGCGGTGCCCTCACTCACCCGCTATCCCGCTTGGGGAGGCCAATAACGGCAGTTGAGGTAGACGCAAAACTAGCTGCCAAACTCACAAAAAAGACCGCCTCGGCGTCGGTCGAAGTGGTCCATGATGATTTCCTTAACTTCCCGTTACCCGCCACTCCCTGCGTCATTGTGGGAAACATTCCCTTTCACCTCACCACTGCCATTCTTCGAAAGTTGTTGCATGCGCCGGCATGGACTGACGCTGTACTCCTCATGCAGTGGGAAGTCGCTCGCCGCCGGGCCGGGGTAGGCGCAAGCACAATGATGACGGCTCAGTGGTCCCCATGGTTCACATTTCACCTTGGTTCCCGAGTACCAAGGTCTGCTTTCCGGCCACAGCCAAACGTTGACGGGGGGATCTTAGTGATCCGCCGGGTGGGTGACCCGAAGATCCCGATAGAGCAGCGCAAAGCCTTTCAGGCGATGGTGCACACCGTTTTCACCGCCCGGGGACGCGGGATAGGGGAAATTCTCCGAAGGGCAGGGTTGTTTTCATCACGTTCAGAGACACAATCATGGTTGCGCTCGCGAGGAATCGACCCCGCAACCCTACCTCCCAGATTGCGCACCAGCGACTGGATCGATCTCTTCCAGGTGACTGGTTTCTCTCCACCGCGCCATCGGCCCATTTCACAATCGGGAAGTAGTCAACGCCCTCCTCAACGGAAAAAACGAGGCCGGCGGCGGTAATCCCCCCACCACCAAAACCGAAATCCACCAGTAGTAGTGAACGACCCATGCTCGTCTACCGTGAGCCGCGTTATGACAGTGACGTGTTCTCGTCGGGCACAGTCATAGTTCCCGGCGTTGCCAGCGACAGGGTTCTACACCCGGCAGCGGGCCGATCAAAATCACCCGCACGGGGAACGACCCTGCTGGTGGTTTCGATTTTGATGAAAGCGAGGAGACATAGCCCCTCGCCAACTCCCCGTAGCTGGCGAACAGTAGCTCCTGGCGGTGGCGCTCGTTGGTGAGTTTGCGTGCCGCACCGAAAGCCTTATCGACTTCCTGGTCCAAGTTGTTGTGAGCCTTGAGCAGAATTGGGTCCATCGATAACGGGTTGTAGTGCTCCGCGAGTGACCGCCGGGGGTGCCGCTCGCGTGCCCGCAGCACCAACTGTCCAGCGTCGATGATTCGCTGCTGCGCCTTCTCATCTAGTTCACACAGAGCTGGTCCGCAGTTGTAGCTCCCGATGTACTCCGAAAAACGGAAAAAATAAATAGCGGGGATACATCAACCTTCCACTTTCCATTCTTCCGGCTCAGAGTATTGAGGGGTCTGGGACCGGGTCCGTAAACCCTTTATGTTTTCCGCGCACAGCGGTTTTTAGCGACGCGCCCTATAGGTTTTCCGCAGAACCTATATGTGTTTCTGTGCACCCCATATGTTGTCTGTTTTAGCGGTATTTCGTTGTTAATTCCGCACGCGCGCATCAAATGGTTAGTTATCGCCGACACTCCGTGGAGTTCAAGTTCAACGTAACCTAAGGCGCGCTAGTGTTAGTCGTATAACAACACGTGCTGCCATTTACCTTCGCATCTCGCTCGATACCCTGCTGTGGGGGTTACTCGTAGCGAAGCGAGCTGAGCATCCCGGTTTCCATGTGATAGGCGTTATGGCAGTGAAATGCCCACTCACCGGGGTTGTCAGCGATCAGGTCGGCGATCATGGTTTCACCGTGGCGGAGAAGGACGGTGTCCTTGCGTAGTCCGCCGCTGCCGGGCAGCGCCCACGTGTGGCCGTGGATGTGCATGGGGTGGGGCATCATGGTCCTGTTGCGCATGACCATCCGCAGGCGCTGGCCCTCCTGCACGGTCGCGGAGGAGGATTGGCCGTCGGTGAGAATGCTCCATTCATACGGCATCATCTGCCCGCCCAGGTCGATGCTGACTTCTCGGTCTGGTGTGTCCTCGGGTAGGAGTGCACGGTCTGCTGGCTTCAGGGAGGACAGGAGCAGTCCGGTGGACGACAACTCGGGGAAGTCGACATCGGGGTGGGGGGCCTGGCCGCCGGCGGTGCGGATGACGGCGAAGGCGCGGTCGTCCTTACCCACCGCCAAAGCCGTGAGCGGGAAGATGCCGTCGCCGAGGATGACCTCGACGTCGACACGCTCGCCCATCGACAGGTAGATCGATTCGGTCTCCCGGGGCTGGACGGGGAAGCCGTCGGTGTGGGTGACGGTCATGCGGTGACCACCGAGGGCCACCTTGAAGATGGTGTCACCGCCGGAGTTGATAAACCGCAGGCGGGCCTTGTCGCCCGGGCGAGCCTCGAAGGTCCGGTGAGCACGGGGGATACGTCCGTTGATGAGGTAGTGCGGATACATCACATCGCCGACATCCCCGCCCAGTACCCGGTCCGGGGTGCCGTGCATCATCTGGCCGTGACCTCCCATTCCCATACCCCCGTTATGGTCGCCCGAACCCATTCCGGTGAGCTTGTCGAGCTCATCGTCGGGAGTGCCCTGAATGCCATCGACCCAGTCGTCGAGCACGATGGTCCACTCAACGTCCTGGTCTTCAGCGTCTTGCGGGTCACGGATGATCAGTGGGGCGTGGAGGCCGCGATCAAGCTGCAGGCCGGTGTGGGAATGGTAGAAGTAGGTGCCACCGTGGGGGACTTCAAAAACATAGGAGAAAGACTCGCCAGGTTCAATGGGGTCCTGGGTCATGCCGGGCACACCGTCGGCTGCGTTGTGGAGTGCGATGCCATGCCAGTGGATGGAGGTGCTCTCAGGCAGTTCATTGGTGATATCGACCTGGAGGACGTCGCCGGCGGTGGCCTCAATGGCCGCATCCCCGGTGTCAGAGACGTATCCCCACGTCTTGGCTTCGATACCGCCGATATCCAGAGAGAGGGGCCGGGCGGTCAGTGTCCTGCGCACCGTCGGCTCACCGAGCGCAGTGGGGGTGGGGCGAAGGGAAGGACCTGGTGCCGAGGCAGCGGGTCCAGGGGCGCTGGTGCAGGCGGCCACGGCCCCGGTGCCGGCGAGGACGAGCCCGCCGAGCAGAAACTGTCGTCGGGAAAACGCGTTCGTCATGATTTAACCTTTCTTGGTGCAAGATTTCAGTGACACGGGAGACAGGCGCAGGTGAGGATCCTGCTGAGCCATCACGTCAGGCGCAGGTCTGTGACACAGGTGGCACCGTCGTCGGTGGTGGAAAACTCCGTGGTGCCGGTACGCCCCTGGTAGCTGACCTCAATCAGGCCGGTGACATCATCGGGAAGCCAGAAGCCGACAAACCCGTTGTCGAAGGTGGTTGTCGCCTCGTCCACCAGCACCTCACCGGTCGCCTCATCGGTGATCTTGACCTGGATATCCTCATTGTCGAGTTCCCCCTGGCAGGTCGTGAGGCTGTGGTAGAAGCAGTCGTGGGTGGAGGTGAGATAGGGTGCGATCGAGACATACGTCTGATTGTCGGGAAGATCAACCACGACTTCCTGGTCATCGCTCGAGAGCAGCAGTTCATCGTTACGCACTGAGGCGATCAGATCCGTGGGACGCTCAGTGACCTTCTGCCGGTCGAGGTGATCAATAATCTCCACCGCGTCCATGCCGGCCAGGCCATGGGTAGTCAGGAATGTGTCCTGGGACACCGTCCCATCGGCGGTGGGTTCCGGGTCGGCGGCCGAACACCCCGTGAGGGCGAGGGCAAGGGCGGCGGCTGCGATCGCTGCTCGTTTCACGTCAATCTCCTTGGATCGTGGCTGGGCCATGAGAAGACACCGCCTCAAGGTCGATGCCATACCTTTATCTAGCACGGGTGCCTGACGGACTAGAATTCAAAAACCCTGCTCACAGTCTTATAACAGGGCGAAAAGGGGGGTGAATTCGGTGGGCTGGGTCACCACCGGAACACCACCCCACAGCCGTGGGCGATGTCCTTCTACCCGCCCCGGGTATGCAGTGCAAGCAGTGAAATCCCTGGTGGCGCCTGCTGAACCGACCAGGGGAGGCGATGCCGCCGGCCCGGGGCGGGGCACAGGGGTGACGGCGGTCGAAGGGTGATGTTTGAAGATTTGATGAAGATTCCCCGGCGGGCACTGAGCGAGGATGGTATTCCCCCTTGGCCGGAGCGATACTGGGGTCTATGGCTGACCACACACCGACCACCGCCACGCCCCCGGGGCGGGTGCTGGTCGTCGATGATGAACAACCCCTGGCTCAGATGGTGGCCTCCTACCTCATCCGGGCCGGCTTCGATACCCGCCAGGCGCACACCGGCACCCAGGCCGTGGACGAGTCCCGTCGCTTTTCCCCCGATGTCGTGGTGCTGGATCTGGGGCTGCCCCAACTCGACGGCCTGGAGGTGTGCCGACGCATCCGCACCTTCTCGGACTGCTACATCCTCATGCTCACCGCGCGTGGCAGCGAGGACGACAAGATCAGCGGTTTGACCCTGGGGGCGGATGACTACATCACCAAACCTTTTAGCATCCGGGAACTGGTGACCCGGGTGCATGCGGTGCTGCGCCGTCCACGCACCAGCACCACCCCACCGCAGGTGACCACCCCCTTGATCGTTGGTGACCTCATCCTTGACCCCGTCGCCCATCAGGTGCGGGTGGGGGAGACGACCGTGGAGCTCACCGGCACGGAGTTCGAGCTGCTGGTTGCCCTGGCCCTGCGCCCCGGCCAGGTGCTGACCCGCCACGACCTGGTCACCGAGGTCTGGGACACCACCTGGGTCGGTGATGAACGCATCGTCGATGTCCACATCGGCAACTTGCGTCGCAAGCTCGGCACCGACACCCGGGGCCGGGGGTTTATCGACACCGTGCGTGGCGTGGGCTACCGGGTGGGGCAGCCATGAATCACGGACCCGGCCTGACCTTCCGCTTCCTGGCCGCCCAGGTGTTGGTCGTGGTGATTAGCCTGCTGGTGGCCGCGGCCGTGGCCACGATGGTGGGCCCGCCCCTGTTCCACGATCATATGTTGATGACCGGCCGGGAGGACCCTTCGCTGGAGCTGTTCCATGCCGAGCAGGCCTACCGGGGCGCCAACCTGATCACCCTGGCCGTCGCCCTACCCACCGCCTTGATCAGTGCCCTGCTGGCCAGCCTGTGGTTATCGCGTCGTCTGCGCACCCCCCTGCAGGATCTCACCCGCGCCGCTACCAGCCTAACGGCCGGCAACTCCCGTATCCGCGTGCCCGCCGGAAAAGCAGGCCCCGAGGTCACCACCCTGGCGCATGCCTTCAACACCATGGCCGACCGGCTGGAACACACCGAACAGGTCCGCCGCCAGATGCTCTCTGATCTGGCCCACGAAATGGGCACCCCCTTATCGGTGCTCACGGTCTACCTCGATGGTCTCCAGGACGGGGTCGTGGACTGGAATAATGCCACCCACACGATCATGGCTGACCAACTCACCCGCCTGACCCGGTTGATGGAAGACATCGACGATGTCTCCCGGGCCCAGGAACACCGGATCGATTTGGACCTGGCGGAGGAAGGGCTCGGGGATCTGCTCCATACCGCCGCTGCTGCCGCGGGGGAAGCTTATGCTGACAAAGGCGTCGATTTACAGGTCGAGACCATTACAGAAACCGCCCGGGTGCTCGTGGACCGGCAACGCTTCGGCCAGGTGATGAGCAATCTCCTGTCGAACGCGCTACGGCACACCCCGGCCGGCGGGCAGGTCCGGATCAGCGTCCACCGACAGGGGGCGTCCACCGCGCTCATCCACGTCGCCGATGACGGCGAGGGCATCCCACCTGACCAGCTCGGACACATCTTCGAACGCTTCTACCGGGGAGATGCCGCCCGCAGCCGGGACGCCGCCGGGTCCGGTATCGGTCTGACCATCTCCAAGGCATTGATCGAGGCCCACGACGGCACTCTCACAGCCACCTCCCCCGGACCCGGTTGCGGAGCGGTGTTTGCCCTCCGCCTCCCGCTGTCCCCTCCCGACAGTGAGGAGGCTGCTCGGTGACCACACCCTGCCCCGCGTGAGGGCCGTGCCCTCCGCCCCTTGAGAATATACCCCCAGGGGGTATGCTGAAAATATACCCCCAGGGGGTATACGCTAGATAGCGACATCGCCGAACCCTACCGAACCGAAGGAGCTTTCCTATGATCACCTCCCCGCCCCGCCTCTTGCCGATGGACTCCCACGGCTGCAGCTGTTGCGGACCTGCCTCACGTGCCGACACCGCCTCCATCCCTGCCGCCAGCGACTCGTCAGCAGGAGGATCCTCCCCGAGCTACCAGGTCACCGGCCTGACCTGCGGGCACTGCGTGAAAAGCGTGACCCAGGCCCTTCAGGCCCTCCCCCAGGTCGACGACGTCCAGATTGATCTCGCTGCTGGTGGTGTTTCTACCGTCAGGGTCACCGGTGTCGTACCTCCGGAGATGGTTCGCCGGGCCATCGAAGAGGCCGGCTACACCGTCTTATCCTGATCAGTTTTACCCATCATCTCGACCCCGACCGGGTTGAGCGAAAGGAACGTCATGAGCACTCCCCACCATTCCGGTGATCACCATGGTGATCACCCCGCTCCGGAAACAGACCACACCCACCACCCGCATCATGCCAGCCACGAACACCACGCAGATGCCGACACCCACGGCCAGGCGATGCCCCACGATCACCCGCACTCCGCCATGGACGACGACCACCACGTTCATAGTCACGGCGAACACGCCGGACACAGCACCGCAATGTTTCGGGAACGCTTCTGGTGGTCGCTGATTCTGTCCATTCCCGTCGTTATTTTCAGCCCCATGGTCGCCCAGCTGCTCGGCTACCATCTCCCGGCATTCCCCGGATCCACCTGGATCCCCCCGGTGCTGGGCACGATCATCTTCGTCTACGGCGGAACGCCTTTCCTCAAGGGCGGATGGAACGAACTGAAATCCCGCCAACCCGGGATGATGCTCCTGATCGCCATGGCCATCACCGTGGCGTTTGTCGCCTCCTGGGTCACCACTCTGGGGCTGGGCGGTTTTGACCTGGACTTCTGGTGGGAGCTGGCTCTGCTGGTGACCATCATGCTGCTGGGCCATTGGCTGGAGATGCGCGCTCTCGGGGCCGCGTCCTCCGCGCTTGACGCGCTGGCTGCCCTGCTGCCGGATGAGGCCGAGAAAGTCATCGACGGGACCACCCGCACCGTGGCCATCTCCGAGCTGGCCGTCGACGACGTCGTGCTGGTGAGGGCCGGTGCCCGGGTGCCGGCCGACGGAACCATCCTCGACGGAGCCGCCGAATTCGATGAGGCGATGATCACCGGCGAATCCCGTCCCGTCTTCCGCGACACCGGTGACAAGGTGGTCGCCGGTACTGTGGCCACCGACAACACCGTCCGCATCCGGGTGGAGGCTACCGGCGGGGACACCGCCCTGGCCGGGATCCAACGCTTGGTTGCCGACGCCCAGGAGTCCTCCTCCCGGGCCCAGGCCCTGGCGGATCGGGCGGCGGCGTTATTGTTCTGGTTCGCGCTGATCTCCGCTCTGATCACCGCGGTGGTGTGGACCATCATCGGCAGCCCGGACGATGCCGTGGCGCGCACGGTCACGGTACTGGTCATCGCCTGCCCGCACGCCCTGGGCCTGGCGATTCCGCTGGTCATTGCGATCTCCACCGAGCGGGCCGCGAAATCCGGGGTGCTCATCAAGGACCGGATGGCGCTCGAGCGGATGCGCACCATCGACGTGATGCTCTTCGACAAAACCGGCACCCTGACCGAGGGAGCGCACGCGGTCACCGGTGTCGCGGCAGCTGGCGGCGTCACCGAGGACGAGCTGCTGGCCCTGGCCGCCGCCGCGGAGGCCGACAGCGAGCACCCCGTGGCCCGCGCCATCGTGGCGGCCGCGGCCGCCCATCCCGAGGCCTCCCGTCGGCAAATCCGTGCAACTGGTTTCAGCGCCGCCTCCGGCCGGGGGGTCCGGGCCACTGTCGATGGCGCTGAGATCCTCGTGGGCGGGCCGAACATGCTGCGCGAGTTCAACCTCACCACCCCGGCCGAGCTCACCGACACCACCAGCGCCTGGACCGGGCGTGGGGCCGGTGTGCTCCATATTGTCCGCGATGGTCAGATCATCGGTGCGGTGGCCGTCGAGGACAAGATCCGCCCCGAATCCCACGCCGCCGTGAAAGCCCTGCAGGACCGCGGGGTGAAAGTCGCGATGATCACCGGTGACGCGCAGCAGGTGGCCCAGGCGGTTGGCCAGGACCTGGGGATCGATGAGGTCTTCGCCGAGGTCCTGCCCCAGGACAAGGACACCAAGGTCACCCAGTTACAGGAGCGTGGCCTGAGCGTGGCCATGGTCGGCGACGGTGTCAACGACGCCCCCGCTCTGACCCGCGCGGAGGTCGGTATCGCCATCGGTGCCGGCACGGATGTGGCCATGGAATCTGCCGGGGTGGTCCTAGCCAGTGATGACCCGCGGGCAGTGCTGTCGATGATTGAGCTGTCCCAGGCCAGCTACCGCAAGATGATCCAGAACCTGGTCTGGGCCTCTGGCTACAACATCCTTGCCGTGCCGCTGGCCGCCGGAGTGCTCGCCTCGATCGGGTTCGTGCTGTCCCCGGCCGTGGGCGCGATCTTGATGTCTGCCTCGACCATCGTGGTGGCCCTGAACGCCCAGCTGTTGCGCCGGATTGATCTGGACCCGGCCCACCTGGCTCCCACCAGTCCGAAGGAGTAACACACCACGCCTACTCCGAAATCCACCGCCGTCCACTGATCCATCACTTCTCTCCACTGACCCCATATGACCCTGAAAGGGCTCCACCATAAAGCGCACCCTTGTTCTTTCCGCTCTCGCCGTAGCCTCCACCCTGGCGCTGGCCGCCTGCGGTGAGGCCACCGACTCAGGCAACACCGACGCCACCACCTCGGCACCAGCACTGTGACGACTACCGCTGAGACGACCGAGACCACCAGGGCGGCGACTGAGGAGGACGGGGAGATCTCCGCCGATCACAACGACGCGGACATCATGTTTGCCCAGATGATGATCCCCCATCACAAGCAGGCCGTGGAAATGAGTGAGATGCTCCTGGCCAAGGAGGGCATCCCCGCCCAGGTTGTGGAGTTTGCCCAGGGGGTTATTGACGCCCAGGGACCGGAGATTGACCGGATGAACGCCATGCTCGAGGCCTGGGGCCAGCAGCCGGTCACCGACTCTGGGGCATGGGGACCATGGATGAGATAGGTGGAATGGATCACGGCGAGATGGGTGGCATGAGCGGGATGATGAGCCAGGAGGACATGACAGCCCTTGAGGAAGCCCAGGGCACCGGCGCCGCCCGCCTTTACCTGGAGCAGATGACCGCCCACCACGAAGGTGCGGTCGACATGGACCGTGACGAGGTGGCTGACGGCCAGAATCCCCATGCAACCACCCTGGCCGAACAAATTATCAACGACCAGGAGGCCGAGATCGCCCAGATGCAGCAAATGCTCACTGACCTATGACAGGTCCCCGTCTTTTTCTGATCCCGAGGACAGGAATCTGAAAAAGAGGGATAACCGTGACGATTGCCACCTGCTGCGGGCGATGGGTCGTTGTCACCGCAGCGGGTGCACCGGGGTGGATGCTTCTACTCCCTCTGGTCGCACCACTGAGGAAAGGGGAAAGCCCCTGTGTCCAGACCCTTGGAGGACTACGCATTATTGTCCGATACTCACACGGCCGCCCTGGTCTGCCGGCAGGGCAGCATTAATGTTGGGGGTGTCCTCCGAGTAGTGGACACGGCGTTGGTGTCAGTTAGGCAACGAGGCCTACGGTAGCAGCCGTCGTCGCGGTCTCGAAGGTTGTACTGCGATCCTAGCTATCGCTTTTTACTTCTTGTATCTACTCAATCTCTAGCAGCTTCTACTGTATGTCCATAGGGTAAAGTGTATCTAGCAACGACACGTCGTGGAGTTCAAGTTTAACGTGTAGCGTTATTGACGCTTCGCGTTATGGGGGATAGGGTGAAGCATGATCCAGTCGTTCGCCAACAAGGACACTGAGCGTTTGTGGAATCGAGAGCGTGTGCCCTCGATTGATCCCCGCATTCACTCAGTGGCGCTGCGTAAACTGCGCCAGCTTGGCTACGCACAGAGCCTTCAAGAGTTGCGGATTCCTCCGGGAAACCGTCTCGAGGCATTGAAAGACGATCGTCAGGGTCAGCACAGTATTCGAATCAACAACCAGTGGCGGATCTGTTTTCGGTGGTCCGCCGCAGGGCCAGAGGAGGTTGAGATCGTTGACTACCACTGACAAGCTCCCTCCGGTTCACCCCGGCGAGATCCTCATGGAGGATTTTCTCAAGGAGATGGGGATTACGCAGCACAAGCTTGCTGTTTCTATCGGCGTTCCCCCTCGTCGGATCAATGAGATCGTTCATGGAAAGCGCGCTGTTACCGCGGACACGGCCCTTCGTTTGGCGAAGTTTTTCGGGATGAGCCCCCAGTTCTGGCTCGGGTTACAGACCCAGTACGACTTGGATGTGGCCGAGGATAAAATCCTCACCGAGATTGAGCAGATTCAGCCGGTCCAAGCTGCCTCGGCATAGAACTGCGATCGCCACGGACAAGGTCGATCCGCCCAGGCGCGACTGCGCTGAGCTTAGGAGAACTCTGTTCTAGAATTCCGTTGCAATACCTGTCAGAAGCTATTCACTGGGAGATGGGCATGCTCGGAATGGTCGACTACCTGACGGGCATCGTCGACGACGAACAGGCCGCCCTCCAATTGGATATGTGACTACCACAAGCGAAGGAGCCCTAATGCGCGACACCGAAAGCCTCATCGCCGTCGACGATCCGGCCTGGCCCCACCTTCAGAAGGCGTTAGCTGAATCTGAGGCTATCGCGCTGTCCGTCGCCTCAGAGCAAGGGCAGCGTTCGCTGTGGGAGTTGCAGGTCACTGCCGCGTCGATGATGGGAGCCGTCGCGCTGCACACCGGCGGTATCGTCGCGGAGCACGGCTGGGTTCGTCTGTACGGCGGCGGTAGTGAGAGACTGCCTAGCATCGCTGAAACAAACGGGCTGGGAGGCTCCGTTTCGGCACCGCCTGGTGCGCTCATCGTCGGACATGACGTCCTCGGTGGCCTATTCGCCATTGACGGCGGCGCGCTGGGTGTCTCGCCCGGCGAAGTCTGCTACTTCGGGCCGGACACCCTCACATGGGACGGGCTCGGTGGAGGCTACTCGGCGTTCCTTATGGCTGCGCTGGGCGGCGGACTGGGGGTGGTTTTCGAGGGGCTGCGCTGGCCTGGCTGGCAAGACGAGGTGGCGCCGTTGGCGCTGTCACAGGGCATTTCCCTCTATCCTCCGCCGTCTACCGTCGAGGGCAGAGACGTGAGCAAGGTGTCGAGGTCGGTTGTCAGCATCCGGGAGTTGCTGGGCACTAAGTGACGCGAGGGTGGTGAAGGATATGGGGCCAACTCCCTTGGTCAGGGTGAAGGGAAACTTAAAACTAGCCTGTTACCAATGAGCGAGTGTGATGTTGTAGCCCACTCGCCCATCTCCAGCAGTTCGCCGTTCAGCAAGAATCAGGAATTCTGCGCTGGATTCAATGGCTGAGGCTACATCCTTGTAGACCGAGTTACGTGCAGTTAGACGGAATACCTTTCGCCCCTCCGCTGAGGAAGCAAGAATGTGGGGCTTCGCGGATGATCCCTTGGGGACAGGGAGAAACTCCAATCTTGCATTTTCGAAGACCCAACTACTTCTTCCAGTGAGCTGTTCGAAGTCCTGCTCGTCCCATTCGTTAAATTGAATCCTTTGTGCACTCTTGGGAACTTTGCTGTTTACCTCATAGTTCTCAATTAATTGTCTAGTAGTGCTTCGGCTGGTTGGAAGGTGAAGAGTTAGAGCGCGGATGTTGCCATAATCAGGTAATTGGCGGCCGACCGTTGCGGTAGCCAAAAGCCGGATTCCTTTGTCGTAAGCGAGCCGAACGTCGTTCCGATAGTCGAAAACCACGCCGACTGGCCGGCCCTTGTGGAGCAGGCAAACCGCCGCGTCTTTATGGGTATCCACCGCCGACCCTGACTTTTTACTCAACAGAGTTGCTTCGCCAGGGAAGAATTCAACCTGAATAGTGTCGCCGCGTTTGGCGGTGGAGAAAGGTGAGTCATCGTAAACATAGAGCGTGCGGTCGAACCCGCCGGGTAACTCCAGAATCTTAGTTTGTGGTTTGGCGGGCCATGGTTTCAGGAAGTTACCATTTTTGCGTGCAGGTTCGCGTTTCTGCGGCTTCGGCTTGGCTTGTTGCAGGCCGAGCAATTTAGATAGGAATCCCATTTTTCACCTCGGAGTAACCAGCAGCTTTCCAGGTACATGATCTCATGAACTCTGGATGCATCTGCCGAAAACTTGATGGGAATATAGCGGCATACCCCTTAGTCGAGGATCTCCGGCTTGTAGTCCGAGTTCTCGATCGTCACCGCCGTCGGGGGAGCAGACGGGTCCGTCGCGAAGGTCATGTTATCCCGGTGCGCGATGGCGCGGATTTTGCGCCCGACCATAGAGTCCCAGTTCATTTCATTCGGCATACTGCTGCTGCCAACGATGGCCCATTCGGGAGTCTGGGTGCCAATGCCCGCCCCCAGCTTCGCCGTTACGGGCTTCTTCGGATCGAGCTTGATCGCGTAGTAGACCACGCTATCGTCCACGATGTCCGCCACTCGTGCGAAGTCCTCCGGTGGGGTCATGTCGCTGAAACGCACCTTCATCAGCTCGCCCTCTAGGGCTGCTTCATTCGGAGCGAGCTCGACCTTATCGGGCTTCGGAGTGCTGGGTGCTGTGGGGTTGGGGCGCTTTTGAGCCTTGTTATCTGTGTTACCTGCGGTCTCTTCCTCTTGTCCTTCGTCCGAAGCATCCTCTTGTGCTTCGGTGGCGGCCGTTTCGCCGGGTTCCTTCGAAGACTGAGCCGCGCTCGGCTCCGTCGGAGTTTCATCATCCGAACAAGAGGCAAGTGAGAGGACCGTCAACGAGGCAACGGAGAGTGCAACAAGGCGATTTCGCATGACCTAAAGCGTACAACGTCGCCCGGCCTTGCCCAGGCAGAACAGCAGAATCAGGCAGGCAGTTCGGCGAATTAGCCCGCCACGATCGCGCGCGCCATGCGGTGCAGTGTTGCCGTTGCCTGTTTGAGGTCTTCGGGGGTTTTTGCCATTTCTGACGCCCTCACCACCGCCGCATTCAGCAATCCGATGTCGATGGAGGAAACACCGGGGCAGAAGCTATCCACGATTTCCTTGAAGCCGGCGTGTGATTTCTGCACCTTTTCCTCGGCAAACGCCTCCGGGAAGTGTTGGGCGGCGGCCATCAGCGGGCCGTGGGAGCCGTGGACGAAAAGATCGAGCATCGCGTCCACGTAAGCGCAGATGCGTTCTTCGGGCTCTGGCGGAGCGGCCTTGACCTTGTCTTCCAGCTGGTCATGCCAAGTTTCGCTGTTGAGCATCAGCAACTGAACCATCAGATCATGTTGGGAGGAGACGTAGCGGTAGACGCTGGGGCGGGCTAGGCCAACCTCGGCTGCCACCTCTGCCAGTGAGGGAACCTTGCCGCCGCCAGCAACGATCAGCCGCTCGGCGGCCTCCAGCACCGCGCGGTGCTGGACCGCGCGGTGCTCCGCTACTGTCGTCTCCGTGATCTTCGGCATGGTTCCCTAGTTTACTACCCGCTTTTCGGCCTGCGTACAGGCCTATTTGGGTGCTTGTTCGGAGGCAGCGCTCAGGCGTCCGTCGACCATTTCGTAGACCTTGTCGCAGTGGTTCAAGACCTCGTGATCGTGGGTGACCATCACGCCCGCGACGTTGAATTCGTGACATTCGCGGGCCAATAGCTCCACGATTTCTTGTGATCGCTTGCGATCCAGAGCCGCGGTGGGCTCGTCGACTAGCAACACCTGTGGGTCGCCGACGAGAGCTCGGGCGATGCTCACACGTTGACGTTCGCCACCCGACAGATTTCCTGGGCGGTGCTTAGCTCGGGGCGTCATACCAACCTTCTCCAACAGCTCCGCACCAGAGTAACGACCGTGCTTACCCATAACGCGCGCGGCGAGCTCCAGTTGATCCTCGGCGGTGAGGGCGCCCGGCAGGCTGCCGGAGGATTGGAAGACGAAGCCGATGTAGTCGCGACGAATGCGGGCTAGTTCCTTGTCGTCGTAGTTGGTGATTTCTTCGTTGCCGATTGTGACGCCACCCGCGGCCGGGTTGGTCAGCGCTCCAGCAACGGCTAGCAGCGTCGACTTACCTGAACCGGACGGGCCGACCACGGCGACGAACTCTCCGGGCTCGACGGTCAGGTTCACCTGGTCGAGCGCGGTGATCTGGGAATCGCCGTCGGTGTAGGTCACCGTGACGTCTTTAAGTTCCAGGGCGGGAAGATGCGGGGTGGGGCTCATCGGTTTTCTCCTAGGGCTGCGAGCGGGTTAGTGCGGGTGACGCGGACGACGGCAATCAACGCGCCGATCAGGCCAGATACGAAGAGGATCGCGCTGCCGCTGAGGACGGATCCGAGTTCGGTGGCGTAGGGCATCGCCGTGGTTTCCAGGAGGCTGCCGAGGCCGACGGCAATAAGCGCACCGACGATGACGGACGCGCCCAGGATGATGACAGCCTGCCCCAGGCTGTCGCGCAGAAGGAAGCCCTTCGTGGCACCCATCGCGCGCAGTGCGGCGATGTTTCCAGCGCGCTGGATGGTCCACACCAGGAAGAAGGCGCCGGTGACCAGGGCGGCGATGACGTAGAGGAACCACTTAATCATGGAAAGGGTCATCATTTCGGCGGTGTAGCCGGGGGAGGAGTCGAAGCTTTCCTTGAGGATGCGGACATCCAGGCCAGAGGCGTCGGAGAGCGCCCCAGTGTCTGGTTTGTCCTGTGTGCGGGCGGCGATGACGGATATTTCCTTGTACGCCTCCGGGCTTACCTCTTCGCCCTTACGTACGCCGGCGTGGATTTCCTGCCAGACGTCGAGGGGCAGGTAGGCGGCATCGACGTGGCCGAAGGTGCGCTGGCCATCGGTGAAACCGACGACCTCCAACGGGATTTCTAGGCGATCGATGGTGATGGTGTCGCCTTCTTTGATGCCTTCGTCTTGGAGGGTGGAAGACACGACAATCTCGTGCTTGGTTTTGGTAGGGGCGCCGCCGTTAGGGGTGGTGCTTTGTTCTGGAAGGCCCTCCGGTGCGATGAAAGAACCGGGCTTTACGCCGAGGAGGGTGAGGTCGACGGCCTTGCCGTTCTGGTTGTGAGCGTTTGCAATGGTTAGGCCCAGTGGGGCGGCCTCTTCCACCCCGTCGATGTTGGCGAACTTGTCGGCCTCTGTGATGTCAACGATGGAGCGCGTGAAGGCCGAATCGGTCTGGGTGCCATCGGCGAAAGCGATGACGTCACTATCCATTGCCTTCAGACCGGAAACACCGTCGTTGACCAGACCGGCTGTGAGGCCGGAGATGATGACGACCAGCAAGGACATGAGTGCCAACACGACGCTCATGAGAAGGAATCGGGTGCGCGCAAAAAGCATTTCGCGCAAGGCTAGAAACATGATGAAAATTCCTGGGGTTGGGGTTGGGGAGGTGAGCGGTTGATCAGTCGCTACACAGACTTTAGCAACGATGTGTTGCCAAGATAAAAACAGGGTGTTTCTAACTTGTTATGAAAGACGCCCAGACTTTTCGCGCTATTTTGTAGTTACGTTGTTGCGTCAGGAGGTTGGCTATGACTAGCGTGAGCGCGCGTGAGTTCCATCAGGATGTGAGTTACGCGAAAAGGAAGGCCGGTGAGGGGCCAGTTGTTATTACTGATCGAGGTGAGCCGGCCTTCGTATTGCTTTCCATTGATGACTACAGGAAGATCTCCGGCTCGAATGAAGACTGGGCTTCGCGGTTGCAAATGGAAGAGGACATTGACCTCGAGGACGAACGGATGGACTTCGAGCCGCGAGGATGCTCAATTTGAACCCCTGGGAGCTCTAGTCCACTAGCGCTAAACCGCCAGCCCACGGTTGCGCCGCCATTGGCGGTACACCAGTGCAGTCACGGTTCCCGCGTACAGCATGCCCGTCACCACCAGAACCGCGTGCAGACCCACCTGGACATACATCCAGCCGCCCAGGAGTGCCCCGCAGGCTAGCGCCATCCACAGAGCGAAATAGCGGAGCCAATCCAAGTGCGGGCCACCGAAGAGTGCGGCCACGAACCGCTGAGACATCTTCACCAGCGTGCCCGTCATGTACGTCAGGGAAATGCTCACCTCGCCGTCGCGCTCGAACGTGGAATTCATAGCGCCCACGGTGAATGACAGGCTGTACACCGCCAACTGTTCGTGCCCGGTTAAGACCAGTACGGAGGCAATCGTTGAGGTGGTGCAGATAAACAGAAGAATCGCTTCGCGCGTGCGCGTCGGGGGCAAATAGCGCCGCCCCAGTTGGCTGATTAGCGCTCCGATTCCCACGCCGATGAGGAACAGCGCCATGACCCCGCCAGCCGTCATCGCGACGTCCCATTTCCCCGCATTGACCGCCGCAGTCAGGCGCGTGGTGTTACCCGACATAAACGACAGGAAGTACCCTCCCAGATACAAAAAGCCCAGCGTATCTACGAATCCTGCGATAGAGGATAGGTAGATAGCCAGTGCGTGTTCTCCGGTGCGGTAGCCTTTCATGGCGCAATCGTAGCAACCCCGGCTAGTCATCCCAGCTGGGATTGGTGATTCCCTCCTGCTTCGCACGGTGTTCCACTAGCGAAAGCAGGTAATCCTGTGCGCCCTGGTATGCCTCGGCAAAACGCTCGTCGTCCACGTACATCCGTGCCAGAATCAGCTGCCGCGAGGTCGTAACCTCGTACCACTGGTTAATCGTTGCGCGGTGCCTCTCCACGAGTTCTTGTGCTTCTTCGCTATCGGGGGTGACGCCACCATCTCGGGCAGCGACCAAATCCGCCACGAAGCGGTCGTGGTTGGCCTTAACCTCCTGGAAGTCGCCGTCACTCATAGAGGCCAGCTTTTCCTGGGACTGCTGGTATTCAGGGGTGTCGCCCCAACGCTCGCGAGCTTCCTCCTGGTAGGCGGGCATCTGCTCGCCGAAGTACTGCTTGATCTTGTCCATTTGTTCCATGGTGTATCCCTCCACTCGGGTTGTTGTTATCAAATCCTCGACCGCACGCAATTGGCTCTCCACCTCGTCGCGCTTGCGCGCCAAGGCTTCCCGATGGGCGCGGAGGGCACGGTCAAGGGCAGCGTCGGAAGGCGCTTCAATCAGGTCGGGAATCTCCGCCAGCTTGAAGCCCATGTTCCGGTACAGCACAATGGCCGCGCCGACGCGCAGATCTTCCTCGGTATAGAGGCGGTAGTCGCCCAATGTGCGCCACTGTGGGCTGAGCAGCCCAATGGAATCCCAATGGCGCAGGGCTTTGGGCGTCACTCCCAAAAAATCTGCAGCATCACCAATCGTGTATTCGGTCATGGGCTACATCCTTTCGGTTGCCGCAACGGCAAGGTCAAGCGGACGGGTTAAGCGGTGGGTCGGAAGAACGTGAAGTTGTCATGAATTCATCTTCAGGAAACCTCGCGCTTACCTGCGGCCGATAGCTTGTGGAAGTTCAATTCTCGCAGGAAAAGGAACTCAATTACCTTGTCTAGTAATTCATCTAAAAAATCGCAGCAGCCGGAAGGCCGGAAGAAGCCCAAGCAGTTTAATATGAACCGCCGTAACTTCCTGGCGGGAACGGGAGCGTTGGGCGTCACCGCTGCACTTGCGCCGGCAGCGCAGGCACAGGCGTGGAACTCGTCGGCTGGCTCCCTGGCCGGCTCTAGCTTCGGCCCGGGGCGAGGAAACGGCGGCGGCGACAACAACGGCAGCGGTGCGGACACGCCGCTGAGGTTCAACGGCGACGGCAAGTTCAAAATTGTCCAGTTCAACGACACTCAAGACGATCACCTCACTGATCGCCGCACTATCGAGTTCATGGGCAAGGTGCTGGACCAGGAGAAGCCGGACTTCGCGCTGATCAACGGCGACGTGATCTCCTCTGGCCCCAAGACCACCGAACAGGCATTCCAAGCGGTCAACAATGTGGTGCTGCCGATGGAATCCCGCAAGATCCCATGGGCCATCACCTTCGGCAACCACGACGAAGACTCGATGGAAGACGGTACCCAGGCCGACGAGGTCGCGCTGCTGAACTTCGTGCGTAAGTACAAGTACAACCTCAATGTCGCAGACGATCCGATTCACGGCGAGTCCAACGTATCCCTGTTGGTCCAGGGCAACGCCAATCCGAACCCGGCTTTCGCTATCTGGCTGCTGGATTCCGGCAACTATATCGGCGAGGAGCTGGCGGGGCAGGAGACCAAGGAGATCCCCGGCTACGACTACATCCACAGCGACCAGATCCAGTGGTACCGCGATACCTCCCGGGGTTACGAGGAGCGCTATGGCAAGAAGATCCCAGGTCTGATGTACTTCCACATCCCGACCTATGAGCACCGCGATATGTGGTTCGGCGGTCCGTACAACAACGACCTCATCAAGCACGGCCAGGCCAAGAAGCGCCACGGCATCGAGGGCGTGAAGAACGAGGACGTCTACGTCGGCGCCTTCAACCCCGGCATCTACACTGCCGTCCGCGAGCGCGGCGATGTGCTGGGTATCTACTGCGGCCACGACCACATCAACTCGTTTAACGGCAACTATTTCGGGGTAGAGCTGGGCTACTGCCCGGGCACCGGCTTCGGCCCCTACGGGCTTAATGACGGCACCTGGTCCATGCACACCTTGCGTGGAGCCCGCGTATTCGAGCTGGACGAGGCCGACGAGCGCGTCTACAAGTCCACCCGCCTTGTCTTCGCCAAGGAGTTGGGGCTGGACATGAACCCGAAGAAGCAGCCGTTGGAAAGGCCTGCCGACCTTCCGGAGTACGTGTCCTTCAAGTAGCGCGCCGGGGCGCTCCTGGTGCAGCCAGCTAGGATAGGGAGCAATGTCCGTCAATTCCCCTGAGAACATCCTGCTGAACCTGCCCGACGAGCAGGCCGCCACCGTCCGCGGCATCTTCGACGAGCTCGCCACCCGCGGGTTCCCGGCCCAGCGGCAGACTCCGCACATCACGGTCACGTTCTCTCCGAATATGGCCCCGCACGTCGTGGAGCGCGCCCGCGAGATCCTGCCTTCCGCCGTGCCCTCGGAGCTCAGCCGCCGGGGCGTGGTCGTCTTCGGCACAGGCAAGAAGCAGACCGTGGCGTGGCTGCTCGAAGCCACGGACGAGCTGGAAAACGCCGCCCGCGAGCTCAGCGCGCTCAACCCGGATGGTCGCGGCCCGCGCTGGGTGCCGCACCTCACGGTCGGTTTAAGGTTGCCGCGGGATATTGTTCCTTCTTATATTGACGCCCTTTCTCAGATCACACCGCGGGAGTTAAAGTCCATCACCGCAGCTGAGGCGGCGTATTGGAGGCCAAGCGTGGGGGAGCGCGTGGTGCTGGCCTGACGCCTGGTAACGTGCTCCGCGGTATAAAACATAAAAACAATTAAATGAAGAAGGTGTTCCTAACGTCCGCACCAACGAAAGAGCCGGTTGTAACACCGGCTTTTGTCTTTGCATGGTTAGTTAACTTCGCCCAGTTCATGATCTTCTACGTCCTCGTGACGACCATGGCGGGCTACGCGGTCAAGGAGTTTGCGGCCAATAACGCGAGCGCAGGCCTGGCCTCCAGTGCCTTCGTTATCGGCGCGACGGGGGCTCGCGTATTCTCGGGATTCCTGGTGGACGCGGTGGGGCGGCGGCGAGTGCTATTCACCGCGCTGGTGTTGGTCATCGTGACCTGTGCCTTCTACATCCCCGCCAACTCTCTGGGGCTGCTGATCGCCGTGCGAATTATCCACGGCATCGGTTATGCCTTCGCCAGTACCGCCGTGATGGCCGTCGCCCAGTCCGTGATCCCCAATGCACGCCGCGCGGAGGGAACCGGCTACTTCGCCCTGGGAACCACGCTGGCCACGGCGATCGGCCCGGCGCTGGGCCTATGGCTGGTGGGGTCCGTCGGCTACGCCACCATGTTCCAGGTCGTTATTGGCATGTCCATCGTGGCCTTACTGCTGTCTTTGCTGGTGCGTTCCCCAGAGCACAAGGGCTCGGATGCGCACCACCATCGGCCGGCCTTTAACCTGTCGGCCATCGTGCACCCGAATGTCGCCCCCATCGGCTTCTTTATGCTGCTGGTCGGTGTGTGCTACGCAGGTGTGATCACCTACCTGAACAGCTACTCCGAGGACAACGACCTGGTCACCGGTGCCAAATACTTCTTCCTGGCCTATGCGCTGGTGACCCTCGTGATGCGCTTCGTGCTGGGCAAGATTCAGGACCAGAAGGGCGACAACATCGTCATCTATCTGGGCTTGGTTACCTTCGCCATCGCTCTGGTTGTCCTCGCGTTCTCCACCCAGGACTGGATGGTGGTTTTGGCCGGTGCGCTGACGGGGTTGGGCTATGGTTCGCTGATGCCAGCCGCACAGGCGATCTCCGTCAAGGCGGTTGAGCCACACCAGATGGGCGCGGGCATCTCCACGCTCTTCCTGCTACTGGACGTCGGCGTGGGCTTCGGCCCGATCCTGCTGGGCATGATCGTTTCGGCCACCAGCTACCAGGCGATGTACATGATGTTGGCTGGGTTGGTCGTCGTCAGCGCCGCCGTGTACTTCCTTGTTCACGGCCGGAAGGTTAGCTAGAGTTCGCTAGAGTTCCATCCCCTCCTTCCCGCGCCCTGACCTTAGTTCGTTCAGGTAGATCGTTCAGGTTCTTGCGGGTGCCACCGAAAGGATTCACCGTATGCTGCACGCCGTGAGCTTCGCGTTGGCCGATTCCGTCAACGTGCTGCTCATCGGTGTGCTTTTCGCTGTCGCGGTGATGCATCCGAAGCCGCGCCGCTACGCGCCCATCGCCGCAGTGCTGGTGGCGGGGGACTGGTTCGGAGTGTTCCTGCTGTCGCTGGCCGTATTGCTGCTGTTCAACGGGATTTCGGATGCCGTGCAGACGGCCTTGGCCTCGCCGATCTTTGGCCTGGTCCTCATCGCGGTGGGTCTTCTAAGTGCCTTCTTGACGCTACGAGGCGGCGATCCCACCCCCATGATCAATCGCCTGGCCCGCCCCCTCCGCCAAGCGTCGTGGGGAACCTTCTTCTCGGGAATGGCCCTGGGAATCGTCCAGTCGGCGACGTCCGCGCCTTTCTTCGCCGGCCTGGCGTACTTGAGCACCGTGGGGATCAGCTCTGCGGCGAAGTACCTTGCGGTATTCCTCTACGCTACGCTTGCGCTGAGTCTGCCGGCACTGTCTGGCCTGGCGTTGGGTTTTGTTCTGCGTAAGCCGGAAAGCGGGCTGGCCCGGTTCATCGATGGGCTGCGCCATAGGAAGGAACAGATGGTGGCGCTGGCGGGCTACGTGGTGGCGGCGATGCTCATCGTGCTGGGGCTGCTGAGCATCATTTAGACTCGCCCAGAAACTCCATCCACGTGTCCCATTCGCGCTTGGTCTGCTCCAACCCGTCGTTCCAGGATTGCTCCAGGCGATCCATCCGACGCTCGGTATTGCTGACGTGCATCTTCTCCGGGTAGAAGACCAATGCCTGGCCCTTGGCCTCTAGTTCCGCAATCTTGTCAGAGGCCAGATTGTACTTCGGTGGCCGGTCGATCATTGCCTGAGCTACAGCGGGGCGTGAGCGCAGTAGCGTCTTAACAAGCTGCGGACTGCGCAGTGCGGGGCGGACGTATCCCTTGGGCTTGGTGCGCAGCACGAGGAACTTCTCAAAGCCATCCTCGATGGCGGCATCGATCAGCAGGCCACCGGAATCTCCGAGGGCGCCATCGACATAGTCCACCCCGTCGATGGTTGGTACGGGCATGATGCCCGGCAGGGTGGAGCTGGCGCGGACCTTGCGCATGAGGTCCGGAAGATCATTGATGTCCTCACGGCGCCAATAGACGGACTCGCCGTTGTCCGCACGGGTCGCGCCGATGCATATCTGGGAGTTCGAGCGCTGGAAAGTTTCCCAGTCGAAGGGCAGATCGTTGCCGGGCGCACCAGCGGTCTCGTAGATGTACTCGGCGTTGAAGTAGCCGGTGCCCCGGAGCAGGGATTTGAAGCCGCCGGTTTTCGGGTGACCACCGAATTCCACGAAGGACTCGCGGGCGCGCTTCCTGTCGCCAGAGAGGAAGTTCACGGTGTGGGAAGCACCGGCGCTGATGCCGCCGACCCAGCCGAACTCGATATTGTGCTCCAGCAGCTGGTCGATGCAGGCGGCGGTGTAGCTGTTGCGCATGCCACCGCCCTCTAGCACGAGGGCTACGTCCTTCGCAGACAAGAGGTGAGCCTCCTTAGAGTTCTAGCGGGTCTGTCCTATGTTCATTTGTAGCGCACCTGCAGCGCCTAGCGGGCACGCAGTTTCTTTACACCACCGACGATAACGGCGATGAGTGCGCCGACAAGCAGGCCGAACAGCAAGCTGAAACCGGTCTCCACCAGCCAGGTTACCGCGCCCCCGAGGTGCTCGAAGTTCTCCACCAGGTGGTGAACAGTCTGGTACGGCCAGTGCAGTCCCAACTCGTCGAAGCCAACCAGCAGGATATGTCCACCGACCCACAGCATGGCCAGGGTGCCGATGATGCCGATGGCGGTCAGCAGCTTCGGCATGCCCTTTACCAGGAACAGGCCGAACTTCTTCATCCCCTCGCTGGCTCCCTGCTTGTGGGCGATAGCCAGGCCAATGTCGTCGATCTTGATCAGCACGCCCACCACGCCGTAGACCGCGAAAGTGACCATCAGGCCGACCAGGATCAGCACCAGGGCGCGGGTTAAAAGCGGCTGGTCGGCAACCTCGTTCAGGGAGATCACCATGATTTCCGCCGAAAGGATCAGGTCGGTGAAGATCGCCCCGCGCACCAGTGCGCTCTCGGACTGGTCTTTCTCCTCATCGCGCTCTCCGGCCTCATCCTCTCCGGCCTCACCCTCGCCGTGACCACCAAGGCCGACCTTCTCTAGGACCTTCTCGGCGCCCTCGTAGGAAAGGTAGAAGCCACCGAGCATCAGCAGGGGAGTCAGTGCGCCGGGCAGCAGCCAACTCAGCAGCAGAATGATCGGCAGGATAATGATCAGTTTGTTGACGAGGCTGCCCTTGGTGATCTTCCAAATGATCGGCAGCTCGCGCGCGGGGGATACCCCAGCGACGAACTTCGGGGTGACGGCGGCGTCATCAATAACAACCCCAGCCGCCTTGGTCGAGGTACGTCCGGCGATGGCAGCGACGTCATCCGTCGTGGCCGCGGCCTTCTTGGCGATAAGTGCAATGTCGTCTAGTAGTGCCGCAAGGCCAGCTGCCATGGAATTCTCTTTCTCTTAGACCGAGCGGTTCCCGGCGTGTGCGTCGAGCGCCTCGGTGATGGGGGTATCGCCCTTGTTGAACTCGATGAAGTGGCCGACCAGGTTCGGGCGATCCACAACCTCGGCGATGACGGCGGCCACGTCGGCGCGGGAGACCTGGCTGGCCTGCAGTGCGTCGTCGCCGTTGGCGGTGCCATCAGCCTTCGGGGAGCGTGTTTCGATCTTAGCGGTCGGCTCGTCCATCGTCAGCGCGGACGGGCCGACGATCGTCCACTGGGTCGAAGAAGCACGCAGGTGGTCGTCCGCGGCGGCCTTGGCCTCGCAGTAGGTGAACATCGAGTGGTCTTCCGGCACGCCGTGATCGGCGCGGGAATTGAAGTAGCTGACCATGACAAAGCGCTTGGTTCCGGCACCGTCGATGGAGCGGATCGCCGCATCGCGGTCCACACGGAGGGTGCGCGCATCGTCGCCACCGCCCACGCCCGCGGACCAGATGATCACGTCCTGATCGGCGAAAAGTTTCTCGAAGCCGGCCACATCCAGCTGCTCGATGTCCTGCACCACGGCCTTCGCGCCGGTGGCCTCCACATCCTCCACGTGATCGGGGTTGCGAATCACGGAAGTGACGGTGTGGCCGGCCTCTACGAGCTTCGGAGCCGCCAGCAGCGCCACCTTGCCGTGGCCTCCGAGGATCATGATGTTCTGTGCATTCTGGGTCGACATAGCTTCAATGCCTCCTTGAGGTGGGCTTGGTTCGTTCCTAACCACCCTCAACGGTACGGAAAGTCGCACTATTCCATCTATCCCAGCTTTAGTCCGCCTTCGCCACGAGCGGGCCGATGCCGCCCGCCCCGATGCATACGGATTCGTCAGATGCACCAGAATCCGCCTCTGCACGCACCAAAAGGATTCCGCCGCCCCCGGAAACCCGCACCCAGCGGGGCTTTAGCTCCGTACCAACGTGCACATCCACGGCACGACTCTTGGTCTCCTTGGCATCCTCCAGCCCGTTGGGCGTGGTGATGGTCAGCGTCATATCCGTGCTGGCCGTCGCGTTCAGCTGCCACGTCCAATCCCCGAACGGCAGAGCGTTATCCAGCAGGATGGCCTGGGAGCGCCCTGCGGCGATGCGCACCCCGCACTCGGGTTCTTTACCTGCGGTGCTTGTTGCGGACGCCACCACCTCCGCATCCACAATCTTCCCCGACTCGTCGATGATCCGTGGCGGCTCGTCTACCTGCGTGACCGCCGGCTGGCCCGTCAGAGTGGAGACCCGGTCATAGGGGTGGACCACCGGTGTGAGGATGTCCAATGGAACCGGCTGATCCAACAGTTGCGGAGGTTCCCCCGAGCCATCCAACTTCGTGGAGGCGCGCAGGTTGGACAGGTAATCGGCGGTCCGGTCATTGCTCCACGCGCCAACCCAGGTGTAGGTGGAGGTAACGCTGATGGCTACCGCACTGAGAATCGCGCCCACCCCAACCCAGCGGGAGCGCGCGGCCGCGAAGCTGGGGGCGGGGCGGTTGGCGAGGTAGGGGCGTCCATAAGAAAGGGCGCAACAACCCACAACCAGTACGGCGAAAGTGAACCAGTCCGCGAAGTAGTGCATAGAGGAGAGCAGCAGCCCGGAAGTGCCGGTGCTGTTGCGAGCGCGGCCCAGCAACATGTAGATGGCGGCCAGGTAGCCGAGAACCAGAAGCAGGCCGAGAAGACGGTGTCGAGTATCGCGACGCAGCCACAAAGCGACCAGGACGAGCAGCAGGGCAATGCTGGCGATGCTCCACCACGTCGGAGCGGTGGCGAAAGTGCTGGAGGGTGACCAGCGATCCCACGACAACGGGCCACCGAGCGCGCCGGGTATCACGGTGGTGAACAGGCTGTTGGGCAGGGCAGACCACAGCGACTGGCTATTCGACTCCTCGCGCGGCAGCGGCGAGAGGGTGAGGAAGAGCAGCGACCAGACGACAAAAAGCGCGCCGGGAGCTGAAAAGAAGCGGGCGATGTCGCGCCGGGCCATGCCCACAAGCACAGCGAGGGCGAGGGCGGCCGGGACGATCGTGAGGGCTTTCTCCGTGAACAGCAGGGCTATGAGCAGAAACCCGGTGGCGAACACGGAGTAGCGGAGAAGCGCCTTGGGGGCTTTGGGAGAAGACAGCAGGCACACCATGAATCCCGCCATGCCGATCTGCCAGGCCAAGGCGTTGATGCCTGCGGACCACCAACCGGCGGCGTCCATGAGGAAAGGGCTGAAAATTAGCGCGGTGTAAAGCCCCAGGGTGGCGAGGCTGCGGCCGGTGAGTTGCACGCATACCTTCGCCCAGAGTGCGGCGGCGAGGGCGCTGAGCAGCATCAGCACAGTGGTGGGGAGCCACCAATTGAGCGGAGCTATGCGATGTGCCAGCACTTGCACGAGTGCGGAAGCCGGCATGAGGTGCCCGTCGTAGCTGGCGAAATAGTCGCCGAGGGAACCGCCGCTGAAGGTGGCGGGGATAAGGAAATCATCCCAGTAGAACGTGCGCTGGCTGAGCTGGAAGCCGCGGACAATGAGGGAGAGCAAAGCCACCGCACCCAGCCAGGCGGTGAACCCGCGGGGTGCGGTGCGGGAAGAGCTGTGTGGTGAAGGCACGGTGAAATGGTGTGGGCGGGGCGGCGCTACTCGCCGGCTTGGCCGCTTTGGTTTCCTGTGCTGACGGGCTGCACCGACAAGTACTCGACCTCCCCGGAGCACCCCTCCAGGTTCTTTACCGGCACGTAGGCGGCCTTGGTCTGCTCCGGTGGGTAGACGCGAAGCCCATCAGCATCCTGGGGCTTGCACTCCTGCGGGTCCAGGGCGCCGACCTGGGTGATTTTCACGGCCGCAGTAGCGGATGCGCCGGGGTCGAGGTTTACATCCTTGCTGGGCACTTCCTTTTCCCTCTGAGCGGGCTTGCCCAGTTGAGTGCCGTTGTGGTTCGCGACCATGGAAACGCCCGGGAAACCGCGCATCGAGCACGGCTTGGAGGAGGTGTTCTTAAAAACTACGTTGACCAGCGTGGAACCGGCTGCCCCCTGCGAGTCTGCGGTGGTGATCTCTAGATCGTTGGTGGCGCACATGCCGTTCTTGCCTACGGAGCCGTCTTCGGCCTTACTGTTGGCCGCGCCGGTGCTGGCTGTGCTGCGATCGGTAAGAGATTGGGCAGAGCTCTCGTCTGCAGATTCCTGGGTAGACGCTGCGTTGGAGGGGGTGGTGTCCTCGTCTTCGCAGGCGGTCAAGGTGAGCGAACCACCGGCGAGTAGCAGTGCGGCTGCGCCCGCGGCCAGGGCGGAGCGAGGAGCGCGGGATCGGGAGGTGACCGGGTGACGGCGTAGGCTCTTCATAGTTATCACTGTAAACACAAGGTAAGTATGTGGCCAATGAGATTGGCGTTTTGTTACCGAATGGTGAGCGGAAAGTGATGGAGCCGTATCCGGCGAGGGGGAGCACTGAAGGTAAGTTTCTTATGTAAATATCGCTTTCAAATCACCGAACCGCCGGAGCGCATTACACTCGGTGGGAAAGAACGTTCTCAACTTCACTGCTAGAGAGGCGAAGAATTAACCATGGGCTTCAACCCTGATTTCGAACCATTCCGTCTGCCCGACGAGTACCTCGCACTGCGCGAGGCCATCCGCGACCTGGCCGAGCAGCAGATCGCACCCCACGCCAAGGACGTTGACGAAGAAGAGCGCTTCCCACAGGAGGCCCTGGAGGCCCTGAACGCCGCAGGCTTCAACGCGATCCACGTTCCGGAGGAGTACGGCGGCCAGGGCGGCGACTCCCTCGCAGCGGTCATCGTCATCGAGGAGGTTGCCCGCGTTTGTGGTTCTTCCTCCCTCATCCCGGCCGTGAACAAGCTGGGCACCATGGGCCTGATTCTGCAGGGCTCCGAGGAACTGAAGAAGGAAGTCCTGCCGGATATTGCTAACGGTGCGATGGCTTCCTACGCGCTCACGGAGCGCGAGGCTGGTTCTGACGCCGGCGCGATGAAGACCCGCGCTGTCCGTGACGGCGACGAGTGGGTTATTAACGGCTCCAAGTGCTTCATCACTAACGGTGGTAAGTCCACCTGGTACACCGTGATGGCCGTGACCGATCCGGAGGCCGGCGCGCGCGGCATCTCTGCGTTCATGGTGAACAAGGATGACCCGGGCTTCAGTGTTTCCGGTTACGAGCACAAGCTGGGCATCAAGGGTTCCCCGACGGCTGAGCTTTTGTTCGAGGACTGCCGCGTTCCGGCTTCCCGCATGATCGGCGAGGAAGGCACCGGCTTCAAGACTGCTCTGCAGACCCTGGATCACACCCGTCCGACCATTGGCGCGCAAGCTCTGGGCATCGCTCAGGGTGCGTTCGACCAGGCCGTTGCGTATGTGAAGGAGCGCAAGCAGTTCGGCAAGGCTATCGCCGACTTCCAGAACACCCAGTTCATGCTGGCCGATATGAAGATGAAGATCGACGCAGCCCGCCTGATGATCTACACTGCGGCCTCCAATGCGGAGCGTGGCGTGGCTGAGGATGGTGCCAAGCTGGGCCTGATGGCTGCAGGCTCCAAGGCCTTCGCCTCTGACATCGCCATGGAGGTCACGGTGGACGCCGTCCAGCTGCTCGGTGGCTACGGCTTCACCCGCGACTTCCCGCTGGAGCGCATGATGCGCGATGCTAAGATCACCCAGATCTACGAGGGCACCAACCAGATCTGCCGTATGGTGATGGGGCGCCAGATCCTGGCGTAGCGGGCCGCAGCCCGTTCCCAGGGGGGAGGGCTCCCGCAATGTAGCTGCAGCGACAAAGGGTCCGAGCAGGATTGGAGATAGACGATGGAATTTGGGGTATTTGAAGATCCTGCTCGGGACATCTACGAAGAATTCCTCGAGCGCTACGAACAGCAGTATTACGCAGCAGGCTTAGATGATGCTTTCGATGCAGATCTAGGCGGCGAATGTGAGTATGCGTTGATGGATGCGGTGTTATTCAACGACGGCACCGAGGTGGTTATCGCACCTGACATGCTGGACAAGATTCTTTCTCTATTCTCCCCACAGAGCGAAAACGGTGAGATCCTGCGCGAGCATCTGCAGGAATGCCGCCCTGACTACGTAGAACGACCTATGCAGTAAGAAGATAAGTAGCCAGTAATGCTATTGGGGATTGCTGTATCGAGGAAGCTTCCGAGAACGGGGTCTCAAATAGTCGGAGAATTCGGAGATAGGCTATGGCTGTGGTCGACCCAATTTTAGAGATTTACGAAGAGTTTCTCGAACGCTACGAACAACAGTTTCTCGCTGCCGACATGGAAGAGGTTTTCTTCTCCTCTTTAGGTGGCGAATTCGAAACCACTCTTTTTAACGCTGTAGTCACTAGTGTGCGTTCAGAGGTAAAAATCGCTGATGACATGCTAGATAAGATCCTCTCCCTTTTCAGCCCAGACAGTTTTTTCGGACAGGTGCTACGCGAAGACCTAAAGAAATACCGACCTGATTACGTAGAACGGCCTGTGCCGTAAGAAAAAGAGTGGCCAGTAATGCTATTGGGAATTGCTGTATCGAGGAAGCGTCCTAGAACGGTGACTCTAATGGCCGGAGAATTCGAAGGAAGACGAAAGTGATCGAAAACCCTGCTCTAGCAATCTACGAAGAATTTCTCGAACGCTACGAACAGCAGTTCATTGCCGCAGACATGGATGAAGTATTCAGTCCAGCATGGGGAGGAGAATTCGAAGCAGCTCTCTTCGACGCAGTACTCACAAGCGCTGGCACGGAGGTCGTCATCGCGGATGACATGCTCGACAAGATACTAAGTCTGTATTCCCCCGAAAGCTACTTCGGCAAGGTGCTACGCGAAGACCTAAAGAAATACCGGCCTGATTATGTAGAACGGCCTGTGCAGTAACACGGCCTGTCAGTTCGGTAGTCCGCCCAACCAGACGGTGATCTGAACTGAGTCGTTGTAATACCTGGCTCGAGTTCCAGGAGAACTAAACGCCATGCCGGACGGCTTTTGCACCCCGCGTGGATGTATGAGAAAAGCACTTTCTCTTACTTCCGAGATGGTTGGAGTACATGTCCTTGCCATCGCCATTGGCTCTGATCTTGGCGTGCTTGCTGGAAATGTGAGATAGGCGGTTTCCGAAGTATGTCACCGCCCACTCGAACCCATCAAAATCGGGGTCGTACTTATAAGCAGCAATTCTTCCCAGAAGCGCGCACAGCCAGTCTGCGCACTGCACAGTTTGATAGAGGTGACTTTCCACCTCGAGAGGCGGTTCGAGGAGCTTTTCCGCGCTCTCATTGGTGAACATGAAAGCAGCGCTAGACGCGAAAATCTCTGCACGCTCTCTGGGGCCCTGTTTATCGAGAATCAGGAGGTAATTCTCATCGCTTGGGAGGCTCCAGCCAATACGCTGGATCAGCTGTTTCATAGCATGGTCGTACCGATCCTTTTCATACTCTCCAGTATCTTCGTTTGTTCCTCGAGGTTTCTCCTGTCCGTAGAAGACAACTTGGGCGTCTAGCTTGTCGAGGATGTTGAGAAGTCGGTTAATAAGGCGGCGCAGTTCAGAGTATTTCTGGGCGTTGCGGGTGGTGAGTAGTGCTGCACCCTTCTTCTCCCAATGCTCTACCTTCTTGCCTTTAGCCCTAACTTTGGCTTCTATTTCCTCTCTGAGCCCCGTTTCTTTTAGGTGTTTGAAAGAGCCGGAGAGTCGTCGGACATTCTGAGCGGGGATTATGAATCCACCGATGCCGAAAACTGGGTGGGTCTTAAAACGTGCATCGTATCGATTGACGTATGCGCCGTTGTGCCCAAATTCGTCGAAGTATCCGATGTGCATTGATTCCCCCTAATATGCACGAAAGCCCGTGTGGTGTTCACACGAGCCTCGGAAGTGGAGCACCTAGGTGCGTCCTCTACCGAGTCTAGTGTGGCTAGCTATCTGTGGTCAATATGCAGTGCGGGTTATGGCGTATTCAAATCGCCATTCGTCCGGGGCTGTGTAAGAGCTTCGCAGAGCTTTAGTTTCAGGGTTGCCTGAACATAACGATTATGTCCTCCGCACCCGACAGAAGGAGTAAAGGTGTTCGATTTCGGGCTGATGGCATGGCTGTCGAGGGCGCTAGTAACCCAAACGCACGCCCTGGGTGGCCAGCCAATCGGCCACGCTGCCGTGCTCGTGCAGCCCATCCAGCAGTCGCTGCGTGGAATCCAGCGCTCTGCGGGCTTCGTCGGCGGTGATGTAACCCGCCAGGAGTGCTTCGCCCAACTCGTCCAGGTCCAGTACCTGGACTTTCGTCTTTGAAGATGTGCCCGGGACGTAGCTAGAGCTCGACTGAGATTGTTCTGGGGAGGGAGCCTCCGGGAGGTGCGTCACCACATCCACGTAAATGTCGCGGGTGCGCCAGGTTGGTGGGGTGGTGGCGTCATCAATCTCGATAAAGGCTATGTCTATATAGAGATCCTGCGTGGGCTCGATACCGTCGAAGAAGTGGAACTTATTGAGGCGAATGTCCAGGTGGGGGACTAGCCAGGATTCGAGGTAGTGAAAACGCGGGTGGCCGGGAGTGGGGCGGCGCATGTAAAGCACTGGGTTGGGGTGGGCAGTGCCAGACTGCACAGTGGCGGGCTGGTTGGGGGAGAGCTCGTAGGCGTCTACGGCGCGCTCGAAGCCCTTCGGGTCGATGTTGATCGCGCGGGCGAGGTCGAAGGTTTCTTGCTTTACTTTATGCAGATCGGCCATGGTTCTGAGCGGTTGCGGTGAGTAGTGCGGGCGGGTCCAGAGGGGGTGTGGGGAGAGCGAGGTGTAGGTAGTGAATGCGGATATGAAAAAGGCCGCGCAGATATGCGCGGCCGAGGGGGCTTGAAGGCTCTGGAGTGTCTAGGCGAAAGCTACTAGACCTGCAGCAGTGCCGCGGTCGGCAGGAAGTTGCAGTTGGAGTTGCCGGACTCCTTCTCGTGAGTGGTTACGCCACCCTCGAGCAGGGCGATGACGGTGCCCTTGCCAGTCTTGGCAACACCGTTAACGGTGGCCGGACCCTTCGGATTGATGCCGGTGTAGCCCAGCGGGGTGCGGCCCATCTTGCCAGTGTTGATGTTGATCCAGTGGACGTTCATCGCGGTGGTCTGCTTCTTAGCTACCGTGCCGGTGCCCATTGCGGTGAAGACGAAGTTGACCTCGCCAGCGCCGATGCCTGGCAGCGGAAGCTTTGCTGGTCCGGGCACGCCCATTGCGGTGCCGACAGCCTTGTTCTTGCCGCCGATGCACTGGCCGGAAACGGTCGGCCAACCGAACTGGGTGAACGCCGGGGCGTTCTCCGGAACGTCAACGCCCGGCTTGCCATCGCCACGGAAGAAGCCGACCAGCTTCTTCAGGGAAGCCTTCACGTTCGGCGGCAGCTGCGGATTGTTGGCGAAAGCCTCGATCTGATCCAGGACGTGCGGCGCGGGGCGGCCCAGGTGATCGATGGAGCCCTGTACCTGGGCGCCGGCGGTAGTAGGAGCCACCACGGTCGGGACTGCCAGTGCGCAGGCAGTGGTCAGTGCAGCGGCGGCACGGGTCAAGCGTCGAGAGAAAGCCACGGTGAACCTTTCGGGTTTTTATTCAGTCATCTCAAATGCGTTTAAACAGAAGATGGGAACAACACTAGTCACATCTGTCACATTTGTCACGCTAGTAACGTTCGCTGGGAACCTTTTGTAAACAATAACACCTGTCTGCAAGCTTTTCTCAAGGTTTTGGGAAAAACTTCTTCGCGCCCTATGCGTTATTGTGGAGGACCAAAGGAGTAGGCTGTGAAAGGTTCCCCTGAAGTGCCTACACTGCACAACTAGCTTGAACTCTAGACTCTAAACACCCAAGTAAAGGAAAGTTCGGATCTGTGTCTTTGACTGAATTCCGCAATGTCGCCATCGTCGCGCACGTCGATCACGGCAAGACCACTCTCGTCGACGCCATGCTGCACCAGTCCGGCGCCTTCTCTTCGCACGGCGAAGTTGAAGAGCGCGTGATGGACTCTGGCGACCTGGAACGGGAAAAGGGCATCACGATCCTGGCGAAGAACACTGCCATCCACCGCAAGGGTCTGGGTAAAGAGGGTAGCGACCTGATCATTAACGTGATCGATACGCCCGGCCACGCCGACTTCGGCGGTGAGGTCGAGCGCGCCCTGTCCATGGTGGACGGTGTGGTTCTTCTTGTTGACGCCTCTGAGGGTCCACTGCCGCAGACCCGTTTCGTGCTGGGCAAGGCCCTGGCTGCCAAGATGCCGGTGATCATCTGCGTGAACAAGACCGACCGCCCGGACGCCCGCATCGATGAGGTCGTTGAAGAGTCCCAGGACCTGCTGCTGGAGCTGGCCTCCACCCTGGAGGACGACGAGGCTGCAGAGGCCGCCGAGCAGCTGCTGGACCTTCCTGTGCTGTACACCTCCGGCCGCGAGGGCAAGGCATCCACCGAGAACCCGGGTAACGGTAACGTTCCGGACTCCGAGGACCTGCAGCCGCTGTTCGACGTGCTCTACGACGTTCTGCCGGAGCCTTCCGCAGACGTGGATGGCCCGCTGCAGGCGCACGTCACCAACCTGGACTCCTCCTCCTTCCTGGGTCGCATTGGCCTGGTGCGCATCCACGCCGGCCGACTGCGTAAGGGCCAGCAGGTCGCCTGGATCCACTACGACGAGGACGGTAAGGAGCACGTCAAGACCGCCAAGGTGGCCGAGCTACTGCGCACCGAGGGCGTGACCCGCGTGCCGGCCGAGGAAATGATCGCCGGCGACATCGCCGCTATCTCCGGCATCGAGGACATCATGATTGGCGATACCCTGGCTGATCCCGAGAACCCGGTTGCCCTGCCGCGCATTACCGTCGACGAGCCCGCGATCTCCATGACCATCGGCGTGAACACCTCTCCGATGGCAGGCCGTGGCGGCGGCGACAAGCTGACCGCCCGTATGGTCAAGGCTCGCCTGGATCAGGAGCTGATCGGTAACGTCTCCCTGCGCGTGCTGCCCACCGAACGTCCGGATGCCTGGGAGGTTCAGGGCCGTGGCGAGATGGCTCTCTCCGTTCTGGTGGAAACCATGCGACGTGAAGGTTTCGAGCTGACCGTCGGTAAGCCGCAGGTGGTTACCCGCACCATCGACGGTACGGTTTACGAGCCCTACGAAAACCTGGTCATCGACGTCCCGGAGGAGCACCTCGGCGCCGTCACCCAGCTGCTGGCCGCCCGCAAGGGCCGCATGGAGTCCATGGACAACACCGGCACCGGCTGGGTTCGCATGAAGTTCATCGTTCCGGCCCGTGGTCTGATCGGCTTCCGCACCGTGTTCATGACCGAAACCCGTGGCACCGGTATTGCCAACAGCTACTCCGCAGGCTACGAGCCCTGGGCGGGCGAGATTAAGGGTCGCGCTTCGGGCTCTCTGGTTGCCGACCGCTCTGGCCAGATCACGGCATACGCGTTGATCCAGCTGGCCGACCGCGGAACCTTCTTCGTCGAGCCGGGCGCAGAGGCCTACGAGGGCATGGTCGTCGGCGCGAACAACCGCGACGAGGACATGGACATCAACATCACCAAGGAAAAGAAGCTGACCAACATGCGTTCCGCAACCGCGGACGCGACGGTGACCTTGGCCAAGGCCCGCACCCTGACCCTGGAAGAGGCCATGGAGTTCTGTGGCTTCGACGAGTGCGTCGAGGTAACTCCGGAGGTCATCCGCGTGCGCAAGGTGACCCTGAACGCTACCGATCGCGCCCGTGCCCGTTCCCGCGAGAAGCAGCGCAATAACAACTCCTAAAGTTGACCTTGTTCTCGCTCTTTCCACTGTCTAGCTCGTCGGCGCGCCGTTCCTCTGGCGCACGCCGTCGCGGTTTTTGGGGTGTGACGCCCACCGCCTCGACCGCCCTGACGTCGGCGACACTCGTCTTAACGCTGGCCGCCTGCCAGGCGAATCCGGGCGAGGCTCCGACGGTGGAAGACCCTTCCGCCTCCACCCAAACTCAGCAGCCGCAGCCGGTTGATGAGAGTCTGCGGGAGATCACGGTGGGCGTGGATCGCTTCACCGGCAACCTCAACCCGCACCTGGTGGGCAACCGGAACCCGGTAGTGGCGGCGGTTGCCGACCTGACTCTGCCGAGTGTCTACACAGATGGCTCGATGGGGGAGAACCTCAACGATGATCTGATCAGCGAGGTCAAACCGAACGACCAGGAGCACCCGACGGAAGTGGTCTATACCCTCCGGCCGGAGGCGCAGTGGTCCGATGGCACGCCCATCACTATCTCCGACTTCCAATACCTGCATAAAGCGATTGTGGACGAGCCCCTCGCGGAGGCGAAGGGGCTGTACCGCCACATCACCTCCATCGAGCCGGAGAAGAAGGAAAAGAGCTTCAAGGTCACCTTCGATAAGCCTCTGAGTTCCTGGAAGCGACTGTTCACGCACCTTTTGCCCAGCCACATTTACCGGGCGGAGGGGCGCAGGTTCAGCACGATGATGGACGGCGGCTCCGTCGCTTCTGCGGGGCAGTACTCCGTGAAGTCCGTGGACGAGGGGCGCGGCCTGCTGGAACTGCAGCGCAACGACCGTTACTGGGGTACGAAGGCGGCCAAGACGGACATCATCCGCTTCACCGCCGTGCCGAACGAATCCACAGGTGCGCAGATGATGCGCACTGAGCAGATCCAGATGTACATGACGCACCGTTCGGCCACCACCGACCTGGCCCTTAACCAGCTGCCCTACACGCAGATGCGCAACACCGCTCGGGGAGTGCAGCTGAACCTGCAACTCAACCAGGCCAGCCCGATCTTCTCTGACCAGGAAACCCGCCGCCGGGTGCTGGGGGCGATCAACGCGGAGAGAATTGCGCGGATCGTCTCCCAGGATCCGGAGGTAGAGGCCCCGCGCTGGAACGTCGCCCCGAAGACCGCCGCGGAGATGCCGCGTGACCTGCAGTCCGACCAGCGCCCAGACGGCATCGTCGTCGGCGCAGTTACTGACGATCAGGTGGCGGTGGATGCCGCCCGCTCCGTCGTGGACCAGCTGCTGCACGCCGGAATTCCCGCCACCGTGCGCACTGGCAACGCGGGGGAGATTCTCGGTTCGGCTGTGGAGCAGGGAGAAGTCGATGGCGTGGTGACGTGGCAACGCAGCCCGCAGGCCACCTTCGACTATGTGGGACAGTACGGTTGCACCACCGCTCCCGAAGAGGAAGGCTCCGCGAAGCCGTCTGGCGACGCAGATTCCAAGGACCCGGCTGAGGGTAGCGACAGGGGGGACGAAGGGGCGTCACACCCCAACATCCCCAAGGGCGGCAACCTGAGCGGCACCTGCGACCGTGACTTGGAAGAACGCTTGAACAAACTCAGCGAAGGCCGCGCTGAGCTGAACGACGAGCGCGAGAAGCTGGACGAGCGGATCGCGGAGATCTCCACGGTGCTGCCGATCCTGTCCGACCGTTTCACCGTGGTGACGTCGGACAGGCTCAACGGCCCGACCCCGGGGCTGGAAGACTGGCCGCTGGACAACAGCAGCTCGGTACTGATCTCGGCGCCACGGTGGACCCTGAGCCCCATCGAGGAAAACAAACGCAACGCCGCAGAAAATGCCCTCAAGGAGGATTAACCTGTGACCAGCACCCCCGCCAAAACACAGAAAATCACCTTAATGGCGGTGCATGCGCACCCGGACGACGAGACCCTGTGGACGGGGCTGGCGCTGGCCAAGGCGCGGCGGTTGGGCCACGACGTTTCTGTGGTCACCTGCACCCTCGGCGAGGAGGGCGAGGTGATCGGGGAGAAGTACCAAGCTCTTGTGGACGCCCAGCAGTACGAGCATGGCACGGGAATGCTCGGTGGTTACCGCATCGCCGAGCTGCAGAGGGCGCTCGGTGCGCTGGGTGTGCAGCACGGGCCGAACCTTCTGGGCGGGTGCGGTGCCTGGCGGGATTCGGGCATGGAGGGCAGCGAATCCATCCGCCATCCGCGGGCTTTTGCGCGCGAGACGGAGGCACCGCAGAACCTGCTGGATAGACAGGTTGAGCAGCTGATTGAACAGATTCAGCGTATCCGGCCGGAGGTGATTCTGACGTACTCCGCCGACGGTGGATACGGACATCCGGACCACAAGCAGGCGCATCGCATTGTGCACGAGGCCGTACGGCGGCTGAGTAGCGCGGGTGCGGAAGGTTCCGGCGCAGACGTTTTTGCCCCCAGCCAGGTGCTGTGGTGCGTGACGGAGGAAGAAAAGTTCGCCGAGGGGATGCAGGGCCTCGAGGAGGACCCGGCGGCCGTGCCCGTAAGCTGGACCTTGCCTGTCGCTGGGGAGATCGCCACCGTGCCCTCTGCGGAGGTCGATCTGGTGATTCATGGCACCGCAGAGGATGTGGCGGCCAAGCAGGCCGCCATGCGCGCTCACGCCACCCAGATTTGGGTGGCTGATGGCACGGCCTCGGACGTCAACGATCAGGTGCGGGACTCTAACCCGCCGGCACCCACGGCCACCACCCTGTTCTGCCTGTCGAACCTCATCACGCAGCCGCTGCTGGACAGCGAAAGCTATCGCCTGGGCTGGACGGCCCCCGGCGTGCCCGAGGATTTCTTCGCCCGCGCGCTGGGAGAGCAGCTGGCCTGAGGCGGCTGGGCAGTTAAGCTCTACACCGCGTGGCCTTGGATGCCCGGCGGGGTAGGGCACTAGGATGGATCGACGTGAACGCGAAGAAGGACGAGCCCAACTGGGGCCACCCCACCAAGAGCCAAGCACGCCAGGATACAACGCGCGCTGAGCGCATTTCCGGCATCGTCTGGCTCTCCATCGGCGCGCTGTTCGGGCTGTTCATCAGCGTTCTATACATCGGCTCGCGCATCACGGTGGGGGACACACTGGTGCCGCTGCCGTGGACCATCTTGTTTGCGTTCTTCTTTAACCGCGCGGTGACGAAAACCGCGCTGCTGTGGACCGATAACAAGCTGATAGCGGGCATTCCCGCGCTAGTGTGGCTGGCCGGCTATTTACTAGCGGTGATGTGGCCGGAGCTGCCTTTCGGCGAGGCGACGTTAATGCCGCAGACCGTGTGGTCTATGCTGCTGCTTGTGGTCGGTATGGCAGCGGCCGCGTGGCCACTTCGCCCTCAGTTTTCACTAGAACCGCTGAAGTGACAGAATAGAAGCTCAAAGAGAGCTCTGTGGAGTATGACGAACTTTCCAGAAAGGGTAGGTATTTAGACGATGACCTACACGATTGCGCAGCCCTGTGTAGACGTATTGGACCGCGCTTGCGTAGAAGAGTGCCCCGTTGACTGCATCTACGAGGGCAAGCGCATGCTGTACATCCACCCGGATGAGTGCGTGGACTGCGGTGCCTGCGAGCCAGTCTGCCCGGTTGAAGCCATCTTCTACGAGGATGACGTGCCGGACGAGTGGGAAGAGTACAACGACGCGAACGCGGCGTTCTTCGACGATCTGGGTTCCCCGGGTGGTGCCGCCAAGCTGGGGCCGCAGGACTTCGACGCGGAGCTGATCGCTAACCTGCCGCCGCAAAATTAACTGCTTTTTCTTTATTGACGCCCACACTTGCACCGGCTAAGGCCGGGCGCACTAAACAGGCGGTATAAAGTACAAGCATGACCTTCAAGCGCACCAAAGTAGCCGATCGACTACCCGACTTCCCATGGGACTCGCTTGCCGAGGCTAAGGCCAAGGCGACGAGCCACCCCGGTGGGATCGTGGATTTGTCGGTCGGCACTCCTGTAGATCCGGTCTCCCCGGCCATTCAGCTGGCGCTGACGGAGTCCGCTGCGGAGCCAGGCTACCCGCAGACGAAGGGCACCCCGGAGTTGCGTGAGGCCATCGTGGGGGCGATGGAGCGCCGCTTCCAGGTGCAGGGGCTGGGTGCCGATACGCAGGTGCTACCGGTGATCGGCACCAAGGAAGCCATTGCCTGGATGCCTACCCTGTTGGGGATCGGGGCGGGGCACACGGTAGTGATCCCGGAGTTGGCCTATCCCACCTACGAGGTCTCCGCCCGCCTGGCCGGAGCCGACGTGCTGCGCAGCGATTCGCTGCTGAAGCTGGGGCCGCAGACTCCGGCGCTGATCTACCTGAACTCCCCGGCGAACCCGCACGGCCAGGTGCTGGGCGTGGATCACCTGCGCAAGTTCGTGGAGTTCGCCCGGGAACGCGGCACCATCATCGTCTCCGACGAGTGCTACCTGGGCCTGGGGTGGGGCGAGGAGCGCCCCGTGTCGCTCCTGGATCCGGAGGTGTGTGGGGGAGACTTCACCAACCTGATCGCCGTGCACTCGCTGTCGAAGACCTCCAACCTCGCCTCTTATCGTGCGGGCTGGTTGGCCGGCGACGGCGAGCTGATCCAGGAGCTGCTGGGCATCCGTCGCCACGCGGGCCTGATGAACCCCGGGCCGATCCAGTCCGCCATGGTGGCCGCGCTGGTGGAGGATGGCCACGAGATTCTGCAGAAGCAGCTGTACCGCCACCGCCGCGATCTGCTGAAGGCTGCCCTGCTGGAGGCTGGCTTCGACATCGAGTACTCCGACGGTGGCCTGTACCTGTGGGCCACGCAGGGCTGCGACGGTCGCGAAACTGTCGCCGAGCTGGCCGAAAAGGGCATCCTCGTTGCCCCGGGTGATTTCTACGGGCCGAAGGGCAAGAACTTTGTCCGAGTGGGCCTCACCGCCACCGACGAGCGGATCGATGCTGCCGTCCGCCGCTTGACCGGCGAATATCCCGCAGCCGCCCAGTAGCGGGAGCTCTGAGCCCCCATCCCGGCTTTGCAACGCTGGCGCCCGCCGCCGCGCCACGGCGTATCCGCCGTTAAAGCCATGCTGAGTGGCCGCGTTCCCGACGATGGCCGCACCTACCTGGCCGCCGCCGCGGGCGATTCGCCCTACGCCCCTGGCACCTTGCTGGCACCGGGGCTCGTTCTTTCGGGTCGGACGCCCACATGGGTCTATCCCGACTTCCCAGAAGAACCCGCAGAGCTGTTGGCGGCGGACATTCCTGTGCTGTACTCCGGCCCGGATGCCGTGGTAGTTGATAAGCCCCATGGGGTGCCGTCTACGCCCAACGGCAGGCTGCTGCGCGCGACCGCACAGTCCCTGATGCGCGTGCGCCTGCAGGAGCCCGAATTGGTGGCAGCCCACCGGCTGGACCGGGACACTCGCGGCCTGCTGGTGCTCGCGCGCAACCCGGCCACCCGTGGGTTCCTGCAGACCCAGTTCCAGCGCCGGGAGGTCTCTAAGACCTACCAGGCGCTGGCCGCGGACATTCCGGAGATTGGGTCGCAGTGGCAGGAGGTGCGGCTGCCGATGCTGAAGATCAAGGACGACCCGCAGGTGAAGGTGGTGGACGGGGAGCAGGCACGGCTGACCATCACGCGCATTCGGAAGCTGGCCAGCCGTGCCGGTGCGGAAGCCGCACCCGCGGAAACCACACGCGCGGGCACTCCCACCGCCGTGTACGAACTACAGCCCCGGACCGGGTACACGCACCAGCTGCGGGTACTGATGAATCACCTGGGCGCTCCCATCTACGGCGATGACACGTATCCGGAATACCGTCCCGGGGTGGGCCCCCTGTGCTTGCGTGCCGTCGCTATTGAGCTGGCACTGGTGGCGTCATCAAAAAACAGGCAGCGCATCGAAATTGAGTGCTGCCTGGAAGACCCGTGGGCACAGTGGGGAGCTGATGCACCTAGTTAGTGCACGGGCTAGGGGTGCGGAACTTAGTTGGCGTGCAGGGCCTCGTTGAGCTCGACGGCGGAGGCGTTTGCGACGGCCTCGACCGCGCCGGAGATGGAGTTGCGGCGGAACAGAATGCCGCTGGCGCCGGAAAGCTCGGAGGCCTTGACGGATTCGCCTGCCTGCTTGCCCAACTGCTTGGCCACCTCGTCGGTCAGTGTCACCTTGGTGCCGAAAGTGATATACAGGCCGGCCTCGACGGTGACATCATCGCCCAGGGAAATGCCCACGCCGGAGTTCGCTCCCAGTAGGCAGCGCTCACCGACGGAGATAACCTCCTTGCCGCCACCGGACAGGGTGCCCATGATGGAAGCACCGCCGCCGATATCGGAGCCGTCGCCGACGACAACCCCACCGGAAATGCGCCCCTCAACCATGGAGGAGCCCAGCGTGCCCGCGTTGAAGTTAACGAAGCCTTCGTGCATGACGGTCGTGCCCTCGGCCAGGTGGGCGCCCAGGCGCACGCGATCCGCATCGCCGATGCGCACACCCGTGGGAACCACGTAGTCCACCATGCGCGGGAACTTATCCACGCTGTAGACAGTCACCGGACCGCGCTCAGCCTGTAGGCGGGCGCGGACAGACTCGAAACCGGGGACGGCGCACGGGCCGTGGTTCGTCCAGACTACGTTGCTAAGCAGACCGAACAGGCCATCCAAGTTGCAGCCGTGGGGCTGGATCTTGCGGCCGGAGATCAGGTGCAGGCGCAGGTAGGCGTCGTACGCATCGGCGGGAGGAGCATCCAGGTCGGCAATGGTAGTGGTCACTGCTACGCGGCGGGTACCGCGGACCTCGTCTGTGCCGACGAGGTTGGCCAGGGGACGGAAGGAATCAGGGGCGGAGGTGCTGGCGTCAGTAAGATCGAGCACCTGCGTGCCCGCCTCAGCGGCACCAGCATCGGCAGAGCCGAGGTCGAACTCGAAGAACCAGGTGTCCAGCACATTGCCGGAATCGGTCAGAGTGGCAAATCCATTTCCATAAGCAGAAGTCATGGTTGCCGATCCTACATATGAGTTTGTGCCTATGTGGTGGAGTTGTTGTTTACCGCAGCAGTGCCAGCAGCGTCAGTACTGCCATCGGCCTCCTGCGATCCCTGCGTCTTCTGCAGCGCCAGGCCGATCAGGCTCAAGGCGACAAAGGCGACGGCGACGGTGATGACCTGCAAACGGGCGCCCTCGTCGAAGAGCATCAGGATCATCAGAGCGATCAGTGCCAGGAACGTCAGCCAGGACAGCACAGGGTAGCCCCACATGCGCACGGAGAGGCTGCCGTCGCGCTCGAAGGTGGGGCGTAGCTTGATCTGCGCCAACACGATGACCATCCAAATGACCAGCAGCGTGCCGCCGACGGCGTTGAACAGGATCTTGATCAGGTCCTCTGGACCCCACACCTGCAGGGCCACGGAAACGAAGGCGAAGAACAGGGAGCACCACACGGCTCGGTAAGGCACCTTCTGGGCGTTGGTCTTGCGGAACCAGCGCGGCGCGTTGCGTTCCTGGGAGAAGCTGTACATCAGGCGGCTGGTGGCATAGATCTGCGCGTTGAAGGCCGACAGCAGAGCTAGGACGATCACGACCTCCATGATCTCCGCGATGCCCGGGATCTGGGCGAGGGCCAGGATGCGGGTGAACGGAGACTCCTCGGCGGACTCAGCCTCACCCAGGGTGTCGAAGGGCAGCAGAGCCGTGATGAGAAAGACACTGCCCAGGTAGAAAATGGAGATACGCCAGATGACGGCGCGCACGGCGGCGGCGATGGAGTTCGCTGGATCCTTCGACTCCGCGGCGGCGATCGTCACGATCTCGATGCCACCGAAGGCGAAGGCCACAGCCAGCAGGCCTACCGCCATGCCGGAGATGCCGTTGGGGGCGAAGTCAGAGAAGTTGCTCAGGCCAGGGGAGTCGTAGCTGGGGAACAGCCCCAGCAGCAGGCCCGTGCCGATAACCAGGAAGATAATGATAACGGCGACCTTGATGAAGGCGAACCAGTATTCGAACTCGCCGAAGCCCCGCACACCTACCAGGTTCACGATGGTGAATAACACCACGCACACCAGGCCGGGAATCCAGCCTTCCACGCCGAACCACGCGCCCATGATCGCGCCCGCGCCGGTAATCTCGGCGCCCATCACCATGATCAGCATGAACCAGTACAGCCAGCCCAGGGCGAAGCCATTCCAGCGGCCGAAGGCCATCTGGCCGTAGGTGGCGAAGGTGCCGGAGGCCGGGCGGGCGGCGGCGAGCTCGCCGAGCATCTGCATCACGGCTATCACCACGATGCCGGCGACGATGTAGGAAAGCAGTACGGCCGGGCCTGCGGCCTGGATGCCTACGCCGGTGCCGAGGAACAGTCCGGCGCCCACAGCTGAGCCCAAGCCCATCATTGTTAGGTGACGAGTCTCTAGGCCGTGCCCCAGCTCGTTAGAGGTGCCTTCCGCGGCACCTGAATCGGAGTTTCGAGTCTTCATACCAAAATTAGAACACAACCGTTCTGGTTAAAGGCCAGCATGGGTACTTTTAGCCCCTGTGGCGGTTAGTTTTTCTACCCTGCAGAACTCCTGCCTGCCCCCGACGGCGGGCTGCCAGCTGGTCTAGGATCGCAAGCAATGAATACTGCAGAACCTTCAGAATCTTCCAAAACTTCAGCACCTTCCATCGACTTGGTCGCCGGGGCGGTCCCCCTGACCCGCCAGCTCGTTGACATCTACAGCGAGTCGCACCACGAGCAGGAGATCGCCGACGCTGTCGAGCCCGCCCTGCGTGCCATCGAGAACGTAGAGGTCACGCGCCGAGGAAACACCCTGGTCGCGCGCACCCATCGCGGCCTTGGGGATCGGGTGATTCTGGCGGGCCACCTGGATACCGTGCCGCCGGCGGATAACCTGCCCTCGCGCCTGGGGCCGGACCCGGAGACGGGGGAGCAGACCATCTTCGGCCTCGGCTCCGTGGACATGAAGTCGGGCGCAGCCTGCTACGCGCATGCCTTCGCCACTCTGGCGAACTCCCCGGAGCTGGCCTGCGACCTGACGCTGGTGCTCTACGAGGGGGAAGAGGTGGCCACCAAGTACAACGGCCTGAATCACCTGGTGCAGTCCGACCCCGACCTGTTGGAGGGCGATCTGGCGCTGCTGGGCGAGCCGTCCGGGGCGATGATCGAGGCTGGCTGCCAGGGAACCATCCGCGTGAAGGTCACCGGCCTGGGAGCTCGCGCGCACTCCGCTCGCAGCTGGCTCGGCCACAACGCGCTCCACGATCTGGCCCGTGTGCTGGTGCGCGTGGCGGATTATGAGCCGCAGGACGTGGAGATCGACGGCCTGACCTACAAGGAGGGCCTCAACGCGGTCATGGCCGAATCCGGCGTAGCCAACAACACCATTCCCGACGAGGCCTGGGCTTTCATCAACTTCCGCTACGCGCCGAACCGCAGCGTGGACGAGGCTCTGGCGCACCTGTGCGAGGTGCTGCAGGTGGGCACGCCTGATAGCCCTGCCGAGGGTTTCTCTGTCCTTCTTGATGACGCCGCAGCCGCAGCCGCCCCAGGCTTGAACCAACCCTTCGCGGCGAAGCTTGTGGAGGCCACAGGAGGGCGGGTGCGCCCGAAGTACGGCTGGACCGACGTGGCCCGTTTCACCGAGCTGGGCATCCCCGCCGTGAACTTCGGCCCCGGCGACCCGGGGCTGTGTCACACGAAGGACGAGCGCTGCCCGGTGGCGCAGATCGAAGAGGTCAGCCGCCAGTTGATCCAGTTCCTCTCCCGCTAGCTCCTCTTCCGCCTTTCCCCGCGAGTGCCATAGGGGGAAGGCGTGTGCTGGGTGGAGGGGTGATGGCGTCATCCATAACGAGCGCCGCGAGCCTGCAGCCAGTAGCGTGAGAGGCACAAAGAAGTATAAAGATCGACCAGACATTTAAGGCACACGAACGCATGACTACCAGCGAAAACGACCGAGAATTCCGGCTCCGCGGACCGATGCTGCTGCGCGGCAAGAGGCACAGCCAGAAGCAGAAGTCCACCACGGATCAGCGACTGCTGGGGGAGCAGGCCAGCATTGATTGGCTGCACACCGATCCGTGGCGCGTGATGCGTATTCAGTCCGAATTCGTCGACGGGTTCGGTGCGCTGGCGAAGATCCCGAAGGCTGTAACGGTGTTCGGATCCGCGCGCGTGAAGCCCGGCCACGAGTACTACGAAAAGGGCCTGGAACTGGGACGGCTGATCAACGAGGCCGGCTACGCGACAATCACCGGCGGCGGGCCGGGCCTGATGGAAGCCCCGAACCGTGGCGCGCAGGAATCCGGCGGCATGTCCATCGGCCTTGGCATCGAGCTCCCCATGGAGCAAGGCATGAACCAGTGGGTGGACCTGGGGCTGAACTTCCGCTACTTTTTCGTGCGCAAGACCATGTTCCTGAAATACTCGCAGGCTTTTATCTGCCTGCCCGGCGGCTACGGCACTCTGGACGAGCTGTTCGAGGCTCTGGTGATGGTGCAGACGGAGAAGATCCGCAAGTTCCCGATAATCCTGATCGGCAAGGAGTTCTGGGGCGGGCTGGTCGACTGGATCCATGACCGGCTGGTCGAGGAAGGCATGATCTCCCCAGAGGACGTGGACCTGTTCCACGTCACCGACGACCCGGCCGAGGCCGTGCGGATCTGCGTGGACGCACACGATAACCACGTGAGGAAGTTGAAGATCCGCCAGGAGGAGCTGGCACTGGAGCAAGAGCGGATCGACGCAGAGCTTGAGCGTTTCGGTGACGAGGCGGAGCTGGCCGAGGGGGCCAAGGAGAAGCCGACGAAGGGGTCGGGAACCAAGTAGAACCTCCGCAGGCCGCCGAAACGAGCCCTTGAGGCGGTAGATTAATAGGTATGTTTTGGTTGTTGTCTCTCGTCGGAGCGTTCCTCGTCGGTGCGCTCCTGGTTTATCTACTCGGTACTGTGTTCGGACGCGGTGAGGCGCTGCCGCCCGTGACCGCGGGAAACGCAAAGCTACAGCACTGGGAGAACCTGGAGAACAGCCCGCTGACCGCCGAGGGGATCCGGGACATCGGATTCTCGCTGGAGATTCGCGGCTACAACCAAGCTGAAGTGGACTTCTACATCGACCGCCTCGCCGGACGCATCGAGGAGCTGGAGCAGCAAGTCGGCGGCGCGGCCAACGCTGCAGAGGACCATGCGGCAGAAGTCCACGCTGTGGAAACAGTCACCACCGAAACAAACACCGTCGAAACCGACGTCGCAGACACCCGTGAACAGGAGCGTTAAGCAATGGCACCGATCCCAAGCATTCCCCAGAAAGTGACCCGTGTGACGATCGGCCCGCGCGCGGAGGGCTCCGAGATCATCGAAACCCAGGTGAAGGTCGCACCTGGCGCGAACGCGCCGGACGAGGTCGAGCTGGATGCCTCCGGCCAGTTTGTGGCCTGGGTGCCCACCGAGCCGAGCCGCCCGCTGGACCTCAGCGATGGCCGGGAGTTCCTGGAAGACGGCTGGCGGGGCGCCGGTGCCCGGCTGGTGCGCCGCATCGGCAAGGTCGTTGATGGCCACCCCGTGCGCGCGAAGAAGCACATTGTGCAGGTGCACCTGCCGGAGGAATTCACCCCCGCCAACGTCCGCTCCCTGGTCATCGGCCTGATCGTCGGCAACCACAGCTTTGTCACTACCAATAAGCGCAAGCCCGCCCGCGTGCGCGATGTTCACATCGTGCTGCCGGAAGGCTACGAGTTCAACGGCTTCGACACCGCCGACTACGTTGCTGCGGTGAAGGAGGGCAAGGCCTTGGGCAAGGCGACCTGCCTGTCCCGCGATCTGGCGAACGCGCCTGCCAATGTGAAGTCCCCGGAGTGGCTGGCCACCCAGGCTAAGAAGGCCGTGGAGGACCTGGACGGTGTGAAGGTGCGACTGCGCGACGCGGGCTGGCTCAAGGACAAGGGCTTCGGTGGCATTTTGGCCGTCGGCGGGGGATCCTCCCGCCCGCCGATGCTGATCGAGCTGGTGTGGGATCCGCAGAAGGTGGATCAGCGCCGCCGCCGTCGCACCGCCGTGCTGGTGGGCAAGGGCGTGACCTTCGATACGGGTGGCATCAGCGTGAAGCCGGCCGCGGGCATGGACACCATGCGTACCGACATGACCGGCGGAGCCAGCGTTATCGCCGCTTTCCGCGCCCTGGCGGAGCAGCAGGTACCCCGCAAGGTCGTGGCGCTGATCCCGACGGCGGAAAACATGATCGATGGAAAGTCCTACCGCCCCGGCGACGTGGTGGAACACTATGGCGGCCTGACCTCCGAGGTGACGAACACCGATGCCGAGGGGCGCATGATTCTGGCCGATGCGGTGAGCTACGGAGCGAAGAAATACAAGCCCGCCGCTGTGGTGACCGTCGCGACACTGACGGGTGCGGCCAAGGTGGCGCTGGGTCTGCGCACGGGCGCTGTGTTCTCCGATAACTGGGGCGCGGGCGTCAAGCTCGCCCGTCGCGGCGCGATCGTAGGTGAGCGCTGGTGGCCAATGCCGATGCAGGAGTACCTGGAGGAGAACGTAACCTCCAAGATCGCCGACGTGCGCCAGACCCCGAAGGGGCCGGGCGCGACTACCGCCGCAATGTTCCTGCGCCGCTTTACCCGCGGCGTGCCGCTGATCCACCTGGACATCGCCGGCCCGGGGCGTGTGGAATCCACTTATGACGAAGTCACTCCGGTGGGCACAGGCTTCGGAGCGCGCACGCTGGTGCAGTGGTTGATCCACTAGTTCCAGTGGCGCTTTAGACTGCCCGCGGATACACACCTGCCCGATATACATTTCGGGCGGTGGACGGTTTACGATGGGGTGGTCGTTTGTTCGCTCCCGGTTCCAGGGAGTCTTGTAAAAAATTTTGAGGAAGGAATCCGTTCGTGCTTGCAGATGTCATTGACCTCCTTGCCGACCCCGTAGACGGTTCGCGCTTGAGCGCCGGTGATGACGAGTGGCGCACTCTGGTTTCCGAGTCCGGCCACAGCTACGACGTCGCGCGGCAGGGGTATGTGACTCTCGCGGGAGGCTCTGGCCTGCGTTATTCGGGCGACGATGCGTCGATGATCGACGCTCGCGAGACCTTCCTGTCCGGCGGGCACTTCGCCCCCTTCGTGGAGGCCGTGACCGCCAACGTTGAGAATGCGTTGGATGACGGCAATGTTGCTGCTGAGCACGCCCCGTCCATCGTGGAGATCGGCGCTGGTACGGGCTACTACCTGGCGCACACCCTCGACACGATCGAGCGCTCCCGTGGCGTAGGCATCGACGTGTCTACTGCGGCGGCGAAGCGCCTGGCCACGTCGCACTCTCGGGTCGGGGCCGTTGTGGCCGACGCCTGGTCGCGCCTACCGATCCTTTCGGAAAGTGTTGACGCCATCATGGTTGTCTTCGCACCGCGTAATGCGGCAGAGTTTGCCCGCATCCTTACGCCGGAGGGACAGGTGGTTGTCCTGACCGCGGAGGTCGGCCACCTGGGTGAGCTGCGTGAGCCGCTGGGCATTCTGGATGTGGAGGAAGGCAAGGTGGAGCGGATGATCAACCAGGCTTCCGGCCACCTGGTGCCGGTGGGCGATCCGGAGCACATTGAGTTCCCGATGCAGCTGGATCAGGCTTCCATCGCTGCGCAGATCGGCATGAGCCCCTCGGCGCGTCACATCCACCCGGATGTCTTGCAGGAGCGCATCGCTGCGCTGCCGGAGACCATGGAGGTCACGGCCCGCGCAGCCATCACGCGCCTGGCGAAGGCTAATCGCTAGTCCTCGTCGAGGATTCCCTCGGCCACGTCGCGATCCGCGATGAGGGCCTCGGCCATGTAGCGCTCCTGCTCCTCCGGAGAGGTCAGACCCGCCTGCATACGCATCAGGTGCCGGCCGGCGGTCTGCATGGAGGAGATGATCTTTGCCCCGCCCGTAGCGCGCACGTCGATGTCGGAGATCTGTGAGTGTGCCGGAATTGCGCTGGTGAGCGTCACCGCGCCACCGTCGGCGAAGATCTCGCACACCGGACCGTCGAGGAAGATCGTCAGCGTATCCGAATCCGCATCCTTCAGCGGGGCGGTGCGAGTGTCCACGCCCAGGCGGGTGATGGAGACAGCGTCGTTGGTGTAGCTGATGGTTGCGATGACCTGCCCGGAATCGTCCGTCACGTCGACGTCGACACTGCCCTCGGTCGCATCCAGCTGGGCGGTCCAGAGGAATGCATAGTCAGAGAACGTGCGCACGGCGGTCGGGGCGCCGACGATGTCCTGGAAAAGCTCGCCGTCCACCAGCGTGAGGTAACGCGGTGCCGACAGGCAGTTCGCCCACTGCCCATCCAGCGAAGGGTGGGCACCCACCAGGCCGAACATCACCGGGGTGGAGTGGTCGATCACGCGGGGGCGCGTGAAGTCGTGGCCGAAGTCGATGACGGTGTACGAGCTGGTCAGGCTGAACGACGTGCCGCTGAGGTTGCCGACGATGTAGCCCGCGACCTCATCGGATTCCCCAGCGTCGCCGGGGAAGGTCACGAACAGGACGTCGCGGCGGACGGAAGAGTCGGCGTCCACCATAGAAACAATGCGCGGCGCGAACGGGCGGCCGGGGCGCAGGGCGGCCTCGGCGGGCAGCTCGATGGGCCCCAGAACGCGCCAGTGCTGGCGGTCGGCGGAGCGCAGGACGACGATCTGCGCGTCCTTGTCGCCGGTGAGGGAGAGGGCGACCATGAGCCATTCCTCGTCGGGGTTGGCGGGATCGTCGTGGCGAATCACGCTGGGGGTCACCAGATTTTCCACTGGGAAGGCGGAATCGTCGATCTCGATGGGGCCCAGGCGATGGACGTGGGGATCTGGCAGGCTCGGATCGTCCGAAACCTCCGTGGCCTCCATCAAGTTCGGGATTTCCGCGCGCTCGATAGTGAAGGTGCGCGGGCCGCGCTGACCGTGGGGGATGTCCGCTGCCAGAGCCTGGTCTGTGGATGCCTCGTCCGTGGCGCGGGTGGTGACGAAGAACAGCTCAGCGCCCAACCCCATCGGAACCGCCGCGCCGGCGAGGACGTCCACCTCGGCGCCGCTGGAGACATTGTTGCCGGCATCTTGAGCAGCATCGCCCTGCGCGGGGAGCCCCCGGTTCGGAACTACGACGTCGTCGCAGATGTCCCAGTCGTACGTAGCCTCCGAGGCCACCTGGTGCGCCCAGCGCGACCCCTCGGCAGCGCGGGGGCGGAACTGGTGGAAAACATGCAGGGCGTGGCCTGTGAAAACGGCGCCTGCGGGGGCTTCCAGCACCCCCGTTTCTGCGGTGACGTGCAGTTCCGGGCGGTGCTTATGGGAGGAAGAGTGCATGCTCCCATTCATACCAGCGGATTCTGTTTAAAGCAGGGACCTGTAAACGTCCACGGTCTGCTCGGCGATGGTGGCCCAACTGAAGGTCGTTACCGCGCGCTGACGGCCGGCCTCACCGAAGGCTCGCACCTTCTGCTGATCCGCTACGAGCGCATTCGTCGCGTCGGCCAGTCCACGTTCGAAGGTCTCCGCGTCGTTCTCGTCGTAGTGAACCAGGGTGCCGGTCTCGCCGTCGACGACGACCTCCGGAATGCCGCCCACGTCGGAGGCCACAACAGCCGTGCCGCACGCCATGGCCTCTAGGTTTACGATGCCCAGCGGTTCGTAGATGGAGGGGCACAGGAAGACATCCGAGGCCGACAGGATCTCCTGCAGGTTCGGCTTCTCCATCATTTCCTTCACCCAGTACACGCCGTCGCGCTCCGCCTGCAGCTTTTCAACCAGCGCGGTGACCTCGGCCTCGATCTCCGGGGTATCCGGCGCGCCGGCGCACAGGACAACCTGGATCTCTGGATCGAGGTGAGCGACCGCCTTGAGCAGGTGGGGCACGCCCTTCTGTCGCGTGATGCGTCCGACGAAGGAGACGATGGGGCGGTTGGGGTCGACGCCCAATTCCGTGAGTACGGATCGATTGCCAGCCTCCACGGCCGCCTCGAAGGTTGGGCGGGGTTGCCACAGCTCGGAGTCGATACCGTTGAGCACGACGTGGATGCGATCCGGATCGATGGCCGGGTATGCGTCGAGAATGGATTCCTTCATCTTCGCGGACACGGCGATGACAGCATCCGCGTTCTCCATCGCGTTCTTCTCCGACCAGGAGGAGACGTCGTATCCGCCGCCGAGTTGCTCGCGCTTCCACGGGCGGTGCGGCTCCAGGGAATGCGCGGTGGCCACGTGGGGGATGCCGTTTAGCAGGCCGCCGACGTGGCCTCCCAGGCCGGTGTACCAGGTGTGGGAGTGGACAACTTCGGCATCACCCAGAGAGTTCGCCATGCGCAGGCCGGAGGAGAGGGTCTTGATGGAACCGTTGGCCTCGGCAAGCTCCGGATCTACGCCGTGGACGTAGACATCCTGCTCCTCGCGCGGCCTACCCATGCAGTGCACGTCCACGTGCTCGAGCTTCCGCATGTAACGAACCAACTCGGTGACGTGCACGCCGGCACCACCGTAGATCTCTGGGGGATATTCCTTTGTCAGCATGGCGATACGCATGCCTCCAGATTAACCGCGCGGGCCACTACGTGTCCTGGCAACCAAACGGGCTGTTCATCGCGGATAACTAATTAGGGGGCATCGGGTGGTTACCCGATTGGCTGCTTGGCAAGCAAAAGTAAAGCTGTGTCGCTAGGTTGGAAAGTGTGAAGAGCAGATCAAACGTCTTGTCCATTGTCCTTGCCGGTGGCGAGGGGAAGCGCCTTTACCCTTTCACCGCTGACCGCGCTAAGCCCGCCGTTCCCTTCGGCGGTAACTATCGCCTGATCGACTTCGTGCTATCCAACCTGGTCAACGCCGGTTACTACAAGATCTGCGTATTGACCCAGTACAAGTCCCACTCCCTTGACCGTCACATCTCCCAGTCGTGGCAGCTGTCCGGCCTGACCGGCCAATACATCACCCCGGTCCCGGCACAGCAGCGTCTTGGCAAGCGCTGGTTCACCGGTTCTGCGGACGCAATTCTGCAGTCCCTCAACCTGGTGTACGACGAGCAGCCGGATTACATCATCGTGTTCGGTGCGGACCACGTCTACCGCATGGATCCGGAGCAGATGGTGCAGGAGCACATCAACAGCGGTGCTGGAGTGACCGTCGCTGGTCTGCGCGTTCCGCGTCACGAAGCAACGGCGTTCGGCGTGATCCAGGCCGACGATAACAACAAGATCGAGCAGTTCCTGGAGAAGCCCGCGGAGCCGCCGAGCGTGCCGGACGACCCAGAGGTCTCCTTTGCCTCCATGGGTAACTACGTCTTCACCGCGCAGACGCTGATTGACGCGCTGAAGGAGGACTCCGAGGATGAGAACTCCAACCACGACATGGGCGGCGACATCATCCCGCGCCTGGTCGACCGCGGGGAAGCATACGTCTACGACTTCTCCAACAACTACGTGCCGGGTGAGACCGAGCGCGACAAGGGCTATTGGCGCGATGTGGGTACCGTTGATGCGTTCTACGAGGCTCACATGGACCTGATCAGCGTGCACCCGGTGTTTAACCTGTACAACCAGCAGTGGCCGATCCACACCGCGGAGACGGGTAACCTCCCGCCCGCGAAATTCGTCAAGGGCGGCATTGCTCAGTCCTCGATGGTTTCGGCGGGTTGCATCATTTCCGCCGGTACGGTGCGCAACTCTGTTCTGAGCGAGAACGTGATTGTGGAAGAGGGCGCCTCTGTCGAAGGCTGTGTGATCATGCCGGGCGTACGCATCGGCCGTGGAGCAGTCGTGCGCCACGCGATCATTGACAAGAACGTTCAGGTTTCCGCGGGCGAGATTATCGGCGTGGACCGCGCTCGGGATCAGGATCGCTTCACCATCTCTAAGGGCGGCGTGGTCTGCATCGGCAAGAACGTGGTCGTCTAGCGCTGTTTTCTAGCGCGGTCGTAAAAGGCGAACCGCACCGGGAAGAACTGCGCCAGGAAGAATCCCTGCACCCTTCAGATTGGGCGCGGGGATTTCTTGTTAGCTGGTCTTGGTGATCAGGGTGGCACCGGCGCCGAGGGGGAGGCGGGAGATCTTGGCGTTGTTCAGCTCGCGGAAGAACTGATCTGCCTCGCGGGCGCGCACAGTCTGCCGGTCGGTGTGGCTTTCGTCGCCGACCAGGCCGTCCATCAGGCTATCCAGCAGGATCAGCACGCCACCGGTGCGCAGGGCGGGGAGCGTGGATTCCACGATGGCCGTGAATTCCTCCGTGGCTGCCTCTGCGACAGCGATGTCGTAGCTATCGTTCGCCAGTCGGCGAATAACATCCAGCGGTGCGCTGGGGAGGAATCGGAAGGTATTCGGGCGCTGGCCTGCGTTGGCAAAAGCCTGCTTGGCCAGCTGCTGGTGCTGCACCTCCGGCTCGATGCAGGTCAGGTGGCCTTCCACCTGGGCTGCGCTCAGCCCCTTAAACAGGTGCAGGCCAATCACGCCGCTGGCGGGGGAAACAATAATGCCGGTGGGGGTGTGCCCCTGGGCGGCGGCGTTCGCGCCAGCGCGGGTGGCGATGAACTCCAAGAACTCGGCAGTCATCGCATCGGGGGTGAGCAGACCGAACTCTTCCGCGGCCTCGACGGCAGCGGTGGTCACCTCGTCCGGCTCGGTGGTCGCCCGGACGTACTCACGGATGGCCTCAATGGGGGAAGATGATGCAGCATTCACGCTTCCACACGATAGGCCAGGAATGCGTCGATGTTTTGCTTGCCCTCGGCATGTCAGACGGTGGCGTCAAAAATAGAAAAGAGAGTAAACAGAAGTGACCGAAGTGACGAACTTTCTTTGCTCCCCCGATAGGGGTAAAATCCTCACAGGAAACTGCCAGGTGAGTAGCACAACATTTTGAGGACGACTAGCCATAATTATGGTCATGAACGCAGACCAGAACCCCGTTCCGCGAACCACCGCCGAGTTCGACGCAGGGACGGGTGAGCTTCCGACCTGGGGGGAACTGGTCGCGGAGCACGCCGACAGTGTGTACCGCCTGGCCTACCGGCTCGCGGGTAACCAGCAAGATGCAGAAGACCTCACGCAGGATACGTTTATGCGTGTCTTCCGCAGCCTGAAGAGCTACCAGCCGGGCACCTTTGAAGGCTGGCTGCACCGCATCACCACCAACCTGTTCCTAGACATGGTCCGGCGCCGCGCGAAGATCCGCATGGAGGCGCTGCCGGAGGATTACGACCGCATCGAAGGCGGCATCGCCGACCCCGCGGCCACGTTCGAGCTCAACAACCTCGACCCGGCGCTGGAGCAGGCGCTGGATCAGCTGGCTCCCGAATACCGCGTGGCGGTCGTCCTGTGCGACGGGCTGGGTATGAGCTACGACGAGATTTCCCAGACCCTCGGCATCAAGATGGGCACCGTCCGCTCCCGCATCCACCGCGCCCGCGCGCAACTTCGGGGTAACCTGGAGCGTAACCAAGGCGAACTGGTTTTCACCGGCCAGGCCTAGCTCGGTCTAGGTCTGGCTTAGCTGCTACCGGCAGCTAAGAAACGTTGAACGCAACGGCAACTGGGACATGCAGAAAGGCAGGTAGGGCACGTGACATCTTTCGTAGAGAATTTTCCGGGGGAGCTGTCCGTAGACCACCTGTCCACCGAAGCCATCGCCGCGCTGGTTGATGGGGAGCTTTCCCGCCGCGCCGAGCATCGCGCGAAGATCCACCTAGTGCACTGCGAAAGCTGCCGGGCGGAAGTGCGCGCCCAGCGCAGCGCGGCGCACCGTCTGCGGGAGCACGCCTCGGCGGTGCACACCCCCGGCGGACTGATGGAAAAGCTGCAGCGCATTCCGGATGAGTGCGACGAAGACGAGGCCCCGCATCGCTTCTCCGTCGATGGCTGCCGCCGCCCCGAAACTCTCGTCGACCGCGTCGATCTATTGCTGCGCAAGCTCCCCTTCCGCGGCAAGTAAAGTGAAAGTCTCTACGGAGTAAGTTAGGTTAGACAGGTGTTTTCCAATGTAGGTTGGGGCGAAGTCCTCGTACTCTTGATCGTTGGGCTGTTTCTAATCGGCCCGGAGCGCCTGCCGGGACTCATCAAGGAAGCTCGCGCGATGTTGCTGGCGGTGCGCAAGGCCGTATCGCAGGCGAAGGAGCAGATCGACGGAGAGCTGGGGGAGGACTTCCGGGAGTTTTCCAAGCCACTGCAAGAGCTCAACTCGGTGCGCCAGATGGGCGCGAAGGGCTTCATCACCAAGACACTTCTGGATGACGACGATAGCTTCCTGACCTCCTTCAACGAGACGAAGCAGGACGTGAAGGACACCGTCGATACGGTGCGCAAGCCGAACCTGCGCGAGTCCCTTAAGGCCGACAAGAACAAGAGTTCCGCGCAGTCCCAGCCCGCCCCTGCTAGTGGTAGCGCGGACAACGGCGGGATTGCTGTGACCCAGCAGTCCAACGCAGGAGAGTCCCGCTCTGGCGTGGATTCCCCGGTTGCCGATGCCGCCGAGCAGCTGACGGGGGATGCGGGGAACACGGATTCTGCTAAAGAAAAGCCCTCCGCACCCGGCTACGGGTGGGAGGACGTGACCTAGGCTCTTTGTTTAGGCGCTGTGCCTGTTTCGCCTGTTTCGTTTATTTCTTTGTGACGCCGAGGTTCAGCGACTTACCTGCCAGCGAACTGCGGCGCACCGCCAGCTGATCGGCGATTCCGCCGAAGGCGATGGCGGCCGGCGAGTTCGGCTCGGACAGCACAATTGGGTTGCCCAGGTCGCCGCCGACGCGCAGGTTCGGATCCAGCGGGATCTGGCCCATCAGTGGCACCTTGGCGCCGGTGATCTGGGAAAGGCGATCAGCGACGAACTGGCCGCCACCGGAGCCGAATACCTCCATGCGGGAGCCGTCCGGCATGTCCATCCAGCTCATGTTCTCGATCACGCCGCCGATGCGCTGGCGGGTCTGCTGGGAAATCGAGCCGGCACGCTCTGCAACCTCCGCGGCGGCGGCCTGCGGGGTGGTGACGATAAGCAGCTCGGCATTCGGCACCAGCTGTGCCACCGAGATCGCCACGTCGCCGGTGCCCGGCGGCAGGTCCAGCAGCAGGATGTCCAGGTCGCCCCAGAAGACGTCGGCCAGGAACTGCTGGATCGCGCGGTGCAGCATCGGGCCACGCCACACGACGGGGGAGTTATCGCCGATGAAGTGGCCGATGGAGATCAGTTTCACGCCGTGCGCCTGCAGCGGCATGATCATTTCGTCTACCTGGTGTGGCTTATCCGTGGAGCCCATGAGGCCGGGGACGGAGTGGCCGTAAATGTCGGCGTCGATCACGCCGACCTTGAGGCCGCGCTTCTGCAAAGCGACGGCGAGGTTTACGGTCACGCTGGACTTGCCCACGCCGCCCTTACCGGAGGCGACTGCAAATACTCGGGTGGTGGAATCGGCCTGGGCGAAGGGGATCACCGGGTCGGCCGAGTCACCGCGCACCATCTGGCGGATATTGCGGCGCTGCTCGTCGCTCATCACGTCGGTGGTGACCGTGACGTTTTCCACGCCTTCGACGGAAGCCGCGGCCTCGCGCGTCTTCTCCGTCAGGTGGTTCTTCATCGGGCAGCCGGCGATCGTCAGGTAGATCTCCACGGCGACATCACTACCGTTGATGTCGATGGACTTCACCATGCCGAGATCCGTGATCGTGCGGTTTAGTTCAGGATCCTCTACGCGGGATAGCGCGCTGCGTACAGCGGATTCAGTGACTTGGGACATGATGGGTTTCAGTCTATCGAACGACCGGCGAGACGCTAATTTGGCCTCGCCTGCGGGTGCCGGGGTTAGTCCCCGCGCGCGTTGCCGCGGGCTTCTTCATCGCGGCGGGAGTCGTCGATCTTGTCGTCGATGCGCTGCAGGATGTCGTTGAGCTCCTCCAGCTCGCGGCGCAGATAATCGCGCGTGACGGTCTCGCCCACGGCAATGCGCACGCTGGCGACTTCGCGGGCCAGGAACTCCGTATCGGCCTTGGTCTCGGCGGCGCGGCGACGGTCCTCATCCAGGCTGACGCGGTCGCGGTCATCCTGGCGGTTCTGCGCCAACAGGATCAGCGGCGCGGCGTAGGCCGCCTGAGTGGAGAAGGCGAGGTTCAGCAAGATGAAAGGGTAGGGATCCCAGTTCCACCACATGCCGCCCAGGTTCAGGGCGATCCAGGCGACCACGATGACGGTTTGATAGAAGAGGTACTTGCCGGTTCCCAGAAAGCGGGCGATGTTCTCGGCTACCCGGCCCACTCCATCGCCATCCAGGTTGAACTTCTTCTTCTGGCGCGTGGCATCGGTTGGTGTATCAAGATCCGCGCGGGAAAACTTGCGAGCCATGGTCTGCCTATACCTCCTTCATATCTGGCGTTGCTGGCGTGGTCTGCGCTGCAGTCGTTGTCGGAGAATCGATACGCCAGTCTTCCTCACGCCAGTCTTCCGGCAGCATGTGGTCCAGCAGGTCATCGACGCTCACGGCTCCCAGCAGGTGCTTGTCGTGGTCTAGCACCGGGCCGCACACCAGGTTGTATGTCGCAAAGTAGCGCGCCGCGGTCTCCTGACTATCCTCGGCGAACAACGCCGGCAGCTCCAGATCCAGGATGCCGCCGATCAGGGAGGACGGGGGTTCGCGCAGCAACTTCTGCAGGTGGACACAGCCCAGGTACTTTCCCGTCGGGGTGGCCTGAGGAGGCCGCACAACGAAGATTAGGGAGGACAGGGAAGTCGGCAGCTCTGGGTTACGCGCGTGGGCGAGAGCTTCGGCGACGGTAGCCTGGGGCGTCAAAATGATCGGCTCGGGCGTCATCAACGCACCCACAGTTTCGGGCGAGAAGTCCATGAGGCGACGGACGGGCTCGGACTCCTCGGGATCCATCAGCTCCAGCAGGACGTCCGAGGTGTCCTCCGGCAGCTCGGCCAGGATATCGGCGGCATCGTCCGGATCCATCTCCTCCAGGACGTCCGCGGCGCGTTCGATGTTCAGGTGTTCAAGAATCGCCGCCTGATCGTCGTCCGGCATCTCCGCCAGCACATCCGCCAGACGCTCATCGTCCAACTCGGAAGCGATTTTGTTGCGTCGCGCATCGTCCATCTCCACCAGGGCGTTCGCCACGTCGGCGTTACGCATCTGCTGGAACGAGGCGATCAGCTCCGCATCCTGGTTCACCGCGCCCGTGCCCGAGGCGTGGAGACCCTGGATGTGCTCGATCGGGATGACGTCGATTGACGTCTTGCGGCCCAAACGGCTGCGCTGAGTCACGGCCAGGTTGCGGATCTTCCATTCGCGGCGACGGCTGCGAGTGAGCTCCACGTCCGTGATCTCCACGACCTTGCCATGCAGTTCCTCGTGCCCTGGATCGTCCGTGTGCACCTTCGAACCAATGAGGTCCTCGAAAATCGTCAGCTCTGCAGAGCGGGATCTAAAGGGCCGCAGGTTCACAGAACTGGATGTGGTGGTGATGTCCGTGCCGGTGATCGTTGCGATGCGGAGCATCGGGAGGAAAATCTTGCGTTTATTCGCAATCTCCACTACCAAGCCCAGGGCAGTCACATTGTCGCCGTGGATGGTGATGACGACATCGCGGACACGGCCGACGGACTCGCCGTCTGGCCCCAGAACAACAAGGCCAGCCAAACGTCCTGCATAAACACGACTAGTACTCATGGGTACTTAGGTTACTTCATAGCCCCCACGGGGTAGAATGTGGCGAGTTAGAAGGCGTTTGGATAGCGTACAGCGAACAAAGGGGCAAGAGAGAGATGCGAATGCTGGGCGGGCGAAACGTGGCGTCAATAATCGCGACAGCAACCTGCCTGGCCGCCATCGGCGGGCTGACGGCCTGTGCCGAAGAACAGCCCGAGCCATACCTCATTGGAGTGCCGGAGAAGCCAGTGGGCGATGCGCCGATGCCCGAGCGCTACGCAGATGCTTTCGCGCGCTACCTGGTGCGAGAACTCAACGGTGAGGATCGCAAGGGGGAGCGAGAGCTGGTGCCGGCGGATCAGAGGGTTCGGCAGCTGCGCACCGGGGAGATCAACGTTACCTTCGGCTGTACAGGGGAGCTGCTGGACCTGCTAGACCGCAACCAGGCGAAGGAGCTGCGGCAGGAACTGAAGAAGTCAGGCAGCGGGGAAGGCGCCGGCGGGGAAGAAGTGGATGAGAAAGTCCTCGTCTACGACGAACTGCTGAGTTCCCTACCGCAGGAGGTTGGCGCGAGTTTGCCCGGGGATGCCACCCCCTGCTCGGATAGTTCGCTACCGCAAAACGCAGTGGTGCTGTACGCGAAGCGGGTGGTCGGGCGCGATGAAATCCGACAGTTGAACTCCGTCACGCAGGGGACGTCGATGGAGATGCTCGGGGCCTAGGAGCAGTCGCTGCCTGTGGCTGTGTGAGGCGCGCAGCGCGAAAGAGCCCGCCACGTGAACTTGGAGGTTCGTGGCGGGCTCTTGGGCTTGCTTGGGTGCTAGCGCGGGGCTAACGCCTGGCGGGGGAGCGCTTTACTCGAAAGCTTCCTCCAGCAGCTGCTTCTGCTCCAGCTGGTGCACCTTCGCAACACCGGTTGCGGTGGAGGACTGTGCACGGCGGGAAACGCGCTTCATCTTGATACCCGGGATGTGCTCCGGCAGCTGCAGAGCCAGGAACGGCCACGGGCCTTGGTTGGCCGGCTCGTCCTGAACCCAGCGCACCTCGGCGTTCGGGTAGTTATCCAGCGCATCCTGGATGCGGTTGAACGGAATCGGGTGCAGCATCTCCACGCGGACGATGGCGACATCGTCGCGGCCGTCTGCCTGACGCTTCTTCTCCAGATCCCAGTAGATCTTGCCCGAGCACATCAGGACGGTCTTGACGTTCTCGTTCTTGCCGTTCTGGTTCGGATCGTCGATCACGGACTGGAACTTCTTCACCTCGGTGAAGTCCTCCACGGAGGAGACAGCCATCTTGTTGCGCAGCATCGACTTCGGGGTGAAGACGACCAGCGGGCGCTTCAGGGAGCCCAGAGCGTGCCGGCGCAGCAGGTGGAAGTAGTTCGCCGGGGTGGACGGCTGGGCGATGGTCCAGGAGCCCTCAGCGGACATCTGCAGGAAACGCTCGATGCGGGCGGAGGAGTGGTCCGGACCCTGGCCCTCGTAGCCGTGCGGCAGCAGCAGTACCAGGGAGGAAACCTGACCCCACTTGGCCTCGCCGGAGGAGACGTACTCGTCGATGATGGTCTGGGCGCCGTTGGCGAAGTCGCCGAACTGAGCCTCCCAAGCCACCAGGGCATCCGGGTTACCCACCGAGTAGCCGTACTCGAAGCCCATGCCCGCGTACTCGGTCAGAGCGGAATTGTAGGCCTCGAAGCCGCCGCCCTTACCGGATTCGCGTGCGAGCTCCTCCAGCGGGCTGTAGCGGTCGTGGTCGTCGTGGTCGAAGAGGATAGCGTGGCGCTGGGTGAAGGTACCGCGCAGGGAATCCTCACCAACCAGGCGCACCAGTTTGCCACCGTCAACCAGGGAGCCGAAGGCCAGCAGCTCGGCGAAGCCCCAGTCGATCTTGCCGTTGCGGGACATTTCTTTGCGGCGCTTGATCACCGGCTTTACGCGCGGGTGCGGGGTGATGTGATCAGGAACATCGGCAAACAGGTCGCCGATGTGCTCGATGAGCTCGCGATCCACAGAGGTATCCAGGCCACGCGGCAGCTCCTGGGAACCGGTAATGCCGCTCTGCTCCTTCGGCTTGGCGCCCTTCTCGGCCTCGCGTACCTGGGTGAACACGGTCTCCAGCTGCTCGTGGAAGTCGCGCTGGACGCGCTCGATGTCTTCCTCGGTCAGGTCGCCGCGGCCCAGCAGGGTCTCGGTGTACTGATCACGGGAGCTCTTCGTATCACCAATCAGCTTGTACATCAGCGGCTGGGTCATTGACGGATCGTCGGCCTCGTTGTGGCCGCGACGGCGGTAGGTAACCAGGTCGATGAATACGTCCTTGCCGAAGCGGTTGCGGTAATCCACAGCCAGGTGTGCCACCCATACGACTGCCTCTGGGTCGTCGCCGTTGACGTGGAATACCGGGCTGTCGAAGCCCTTCGCCAGGTCGGTGGCGTAGTGGGTGGAACGACCGGCATCCGGGGTGGTGGTGAAGCCGATCTGGTTGTTCACGATGATGTGGACGGTACCGCCGACCTCGTAGGCCTCCAGGCGAGCCAGGTTGATGGTCTCCTGCACAATGCCCAGGCCGGTGAAGGCAGCGTCGCCGTGCAGCAGCAGCGGCATGACGGTGTGCTTCTCGTGCAGCTGATCCTGCTTGGCGCGGGCAATGCCCTCCATGACCGGGTTCACGGCCTCCAGGTGGGAGGGGTTGGCGGCCAGGTAGATGTCGATCTCGTTGTCGCCGAACATCTGGTGGTAGTGGCCCTCTTGGCCCAGGTGGTACTTCACGTCGCCGGAACCGCCAGCAGCGCCCGGATCGATGTTGCCCTCGAACTCGGTGAAGATCTGTGCGTAGGGCTTGCCCACGATGTTGGCCAGCACGTTCAGGCGGCCACGGTGCGGCATGCCGATGATGACCTCGTCCAGAGCTGCGTCGGCAGCGCGGTCGATGGCAGCGTCCATCATCGGGATCAGGGTCTCGGCGCCCTCCAGGGAGAAGCGCTTCTGGCCGACGTACTTGGTCTGCAGGAAGTTCTCGAAAGCCTCGGCGGAGTTCAACTTCTGCAGGATGTACTTCTGCTGTGCCGGGCTGAATCCCTCCTGGCCAGCCTCGATGCGATCCTGCAGCCAGGTGCGCTCTTCGGCGTCCAGAATGTGGGTGTACTCCGAGCCAACCTTGAGGGTGTAGGCCTTGCGCAGGTGGGCAAGAACCTCACGCAGCGTCATGGTCTCGCGGCCAGCGAAACCACCGACGTGGAAGGTGCGGTCGAAGTCCCAGAGGGTCAGGCCGTGGGACTCGATGTCCAGGTCGGAGTGATCCGGGATAGGCAGACCCGGCTGAGTCCACTGCAGCGGGTTGATGTTAGCGATCAGGTGGCCACGGGAGCGGTAGGCCTCGATCAGCTGCATCACGCGGGTGGATTTATCCACGCCGATGTTCGGCAGATCCTGGCTCCAACGGGTCGGGGCGTAGGGCACGCGCATGGCGTGGAAGATCTCGTCCCAGAACTCGTCGTTGATCAGCAGGCGGCTCATCGTGCGCAGGAACTCACCGGACTCCGCACCCTGGATGATGCGGTGGTCGTAGGTGGAGGTGATGGTTACCAGTTTGCCGATGCCCATCTCGCCCAGGCGATCCTCGGATGCGCCCGCGAACTCGGCGGGGTAGTCCATGGAGCCCACGCCGATGATGGCGCCCTGGCCCTTGGTCAGGCGTGGCACGGAGTGGCGGGTGCCGATGCCGCCTGGGTTGGTCAGAGAGATGGTCACGCCGGTGAAGTCGTCCATCGTCAGCTTGCCTTCGCGGCCGCGGTGGACAACGTCCTCGTACTTCTCGATGAACTCGCCGAAGGACATCTTCTCGGCTTCCTTGATGGCAGCAACCACCAGGGAACGCTGACCGTTCTTGCCCACCATGTCGATGGCCAGACCTAGGTTGATGTGCTCCGGGGTAACGAGGGTCGGCTTGCCGTCGACAACCTCGTAGGAGTTGTTCATATCCGGGTGGGCCTTGACGGCCTGCACCAGGGCGTAACCGATGATGTGAGTAAAGCTAATCTTGCCGCCGCCGCGCGCACGCAGGGTCTCGTTGACCATCGCACGGTTTTCGAACATCAGCTTCGCCGGCATATCGCGCACGGACGTAGCCGTCGGGATTTCCAGGGAAGCGTCCATGTTCTTAACTACGGCCCTTGCGGCGCCCCTAATGGGGAACTCGCCAGGCTCCGGTGCCTCCACCGGCTGCTTCGGAGCAGGCGGGGCGGTGCGCTTCGGGGTGGGCTTAACGCTGCTGTCCTGGTTCTGGGATGCAGAACCCTTAGGCTGCTTGCCACCCGCCGTCGTATCCCGGTTGGGGGTGACGGTGTTCTTAGTGGAGCTTTGGCCGCCCGTGGTCTTCTGTGCTCCGTCGCCCGCCGCAGCCTGGGTGTTGCCCGACGAACTTACCGGAGAGGAATTTTTCTCAAAGTAATCGCGCCATTCAGCGTCGACGGACTTTGGGTCTTCCTTGTACTGCTGGTACATCAAATCGACCAGCCACTCGTTTTGACCGAAATTTGCGCTGCTCACAGCAGGTCCTCGCCTCTTTCCTTTATGACTTTAAGTCTCGCCGTTCCACCCTACTACAAACCCTTTGGTGGCCTTAGGGCGGCATTCCACAATTCGGCATATGGTCCGCCGTTTTGTAGTAGGTTGTTATGCTCACCAATTTCGACGATTCGGCCGTGATCCATCACCACGATTGTGTCGGCCCGGGCAGCGGTGCGCAGCCGGTGCGCGACGATGAGCGCGGTGCGGTTGCGAGTCACGCGATTGATTGCCTTGACGATCTGAACTTCCTCCTCGTCGCTGATGTTGGCCGTCGCCTCGTCCAACAACATGATGGTCGGCCGAATGTATTCCGCCCTTGCTAGCGCGATCATGTGTTTTTGCCCGGCGGAGAGCGTGCTCGTTCCGGGGGAGATGCGGGCGCTCAGCCCACCGGGGATCGTCTGCAGAATTCTCTCGCCGCCGATTCGCTTGACCGCCGCCTGCACCTCCGCCAGGTTGGTGTGGTTTGCGTCGTCTGCGCCGTAAGCGATGTTCTCGGCCACGGTTCCGGCAAATAGATGCGGTTCCTGCGGCACGGTGCCGATACAGCGCCGCCAGCCGCGCACGTCGAAGGTTCGGATGTCCGTTCCATCCGCCCGCACGGTTCCCTCCGTAGGGTCCATGAATCGGTTTACTATCCGCAGGAGAGTGCTCTTGCCAGCGCCCGTTGCGCCGACCACCGCCGTGGTGCCGCGGAAGGTGTGGTCGATGTCTAAGGTTGGCTCGCCGGCTTCACTGTGTTCGCCGTGTTTATTGTTGCCGTATTTATATATGACGCCCTCACACCGAATCGCCGGGCCTTTCACAAAGGTCGGTACTTCTGCGTTGCCTGGTGAGGTGATGGCCGGGCGTTCGTTAAGCAGTTCGCAGATTCGGGAGACGCTCACGCTGGCTTGCTGGAACTGATCGAACACCTGGGAGAGTTGTTGGATCGGGCCGAAGAGCATCGTCAGGTAGAGGCTGAATGCGACCAGCGCGCCCTCGGTGGTCTGGCCACTGGCAATGAGGGCTCCGCCGGTGCTGAGTATCGCGGCCTGCGCGAGCTGGGTGAGCAGGTTAATGCCGGGGAAGTACAGACTCACCGCCGTTTGAGAGTGGGTGCGCAGGCGAAGGTATTCGCGGGATTCGTTTTCCAGGCGGGTCTGCAGTGCCGCACCGTAGCCGAAGGCCTGGCCAGTGGGCAGCCCCATGAGGGCTTCCTGGAACGTTGAATTGACCTGGCTGATCTGACTCCTGGCGCGGGTATAGAGGCGGCGGGAAATTATGCGGAACACCACCGTCGCCACCACGATCACCGGTAGGAACAGCGCGACTATTCCGGCCAGGGTCAGGTCAGTGCTAATAAGCATTCCGAGGATGCCAAGAGCCAGGGTGGCCGACACGATCGTTTGGGAAAGTCCGGACTGCAGGAAGTTGGAAAGCGAGTCGATGTCGGTCGTAAGGCGGGTCATGATCCTGCCGCTCGACTGGCGGTGGGACCACAGAAGATCCATTCCGGTGATGTGTCGGAAAAGCCGATTGCGCAGTGTAAAAATCAGCCGTTCGCCGGTCAGCGTGGTGAGCACGGTGTTGGCCACCTGCGCGCCCCAGGAAAGCACGACCACCAGCAAGGCAGCTGCGCAGGTGATCCACAGTGCGCCCATGTCGTTGTCCGCGACTCCGCCGTCGATGGCGTGGCGAATAAAGGTGGGTAGGGCGATGTCTGCGGCGGAGGAGAGAAACAGCGTGACGACCACCGCTGCGATGAGCCCAGGAACCATGGCAAACAAGGTGCGAAGGCGGAAGCTCCCGCCGTCGTCAAGATCCGCGATTCGAGGTTCCACGGATGGATACGTCGCGGGATCGGCTGCGTCTTCGTAGTCGGCCGGTAAATCCGCATCGGGGGCGCTGTCGAAGGCTTTGGAGGTTTCGGCTGCGACTGGGGCTGAATCAGCCGCAATTGTCTGCAGAGCTGCAGGCAGGGAAATCGTCTGGTCAGGATCGCGGAAGCCGCCGTCCGCGCGGTGGCTGATGTAAATCACCGTGGGGCGGGAGACCGCGGTGCGGAGGTTAGCCAGGATTTGGGCCTCGGTGGCTTGGTCGATGGCCGAGGTGGCGTCGTCGAAGATTATCGTGTGCGGGGCTCGTAACAGCACGCGCGCGATGGCGATGCGCTGGCGTTGCCCACCGGAGAGCGTGATGCCCCGCTCGCCGACGACGGCATCCAACCCGCCCGCTTCGCGGATGAAGCGATCGGCACAGGCCAGCCGGGCGGCTTCCCAGACCTCCGCGTCCGTGGCTGAATAGCCGAGCAGAATGTTCTCCCGGATCGTCCCGGAGTAGAGGAATGCTTCGTCCATTACTAGCGCTGGCCGGTCGGAGTCTTGCACTTCCAGCAGCGGAACCGGCCTGTTGTCGGTGGCATTTACCACCTGGATGTCCGCCGCATCCTGGGTGTTCAAACCAGCCAAGGCGTGCGCTAGACGGGTCTTTCCTGAAGCCACCGGGCCCTCTACGATCGTTGTGCTTGACGGTGAGATTCTCAGTCGAATCGGGGGTTGCCCCGGGGCGATCGGCACGCTGCCTACAAAACCCATGGGGTCGCGCACAGGAGTGGTGCCGGTGGGGCGCGGCGGGGCGTCAATAATCTCGAAAATACGATCCGCACACGGCTCGGTAACGTGCACATTGACCAGCATCCCCGCAGCCATGCGAGTAAGCCGGGCAAGCATGGTGATGAACGTGGAGACCGCCAGGAAGTCACCAACGCTGATCGCCCCGCGCATGGCCAGCCAACCGCCCAGTGCAAACGCCGCCACCAGCGCCACGTTCGGCAGGGCGGAAAGAGCGGGCTGGAAGACGGCGCTGAGCTTGCCCACGCGCATGTTGATGCCGTACTGCCGGGCGGATTCGAGCCGGTAGCGGCCAATCTCGCGCGGCTCCTGGGCGAAGCTCTTCATCACCTGCACACCGGAAACAGTGCGTTCAACCTGCTCCGCGACCACCGCCGCCTGGCGCTGCGAAGCTAGGGACGGGCCGTAAAGTTTCGTACTTGAGGCATAAGCCACGGCGAAGAGAAGTGGGATCTGCACCGCGACAATCCCGGCGATGGGCGGGGAGATCCACAGCACCACGGCGAAGATCAGCACGAGCTCGAGCATGCTGGAAGCCATCAGCGGGAGCATCGCGACCATGCCCTGCACCTTCGTCAGATCCGTGATGGTGCGTGAAATCACCTGGCCGGTGCCGAAAGACCGCGCTGCGTTCTCGTCGACCGCCTGGATCGCCGCAAACATTCGAGTGCGCAGACTGTGCTGAGTGCGCACGCTAAACGTGCCAGAGAGGAAACGCCGCAACGCCTGCGTAACGAAACGCGCACAGGCAACCGCCACCAGTAACCCAATCGCGCGCGTGCTGCCATCCACGGAAGAGCCCGCGAGCAGTGGCAACAGCAGCTCAATGGTGGGTAAGAGTACGGAGAAAACCACCACGGCGGCGAATAACCACCGGTGGCGACGGGCGGATTCTCGGATGACTCTGAACACGCCGATGATTCTAACGCGGGGGTCGGACACCCCTGGCGAGTTAGAAGATCTCGTCGGCCTCGCGGATGAAGACATGCACGTTGTCGACCATGCGCTCTGCGATCTTCCGGTTGGCCTTCGCGCCCAGGTAAGCGCCGACGCCGAACGGCAGAACCTTCTTAAACATTGCTCCGCCGAAACTCTTGCGTACCTGGCGGAATGCGAAGCGCCCCAGGATGTTGTTGGCCTGCTTTAGCTCGACAGAGCCGGCTTTGCGCAGCTTGCGCGCGCCGCGCAGCCGGTTGGCGGCCTGCAGCGAGCTGAAGGTTCGATCCTCGGCCAGCGCCTGCACCAGCTCCTTGGCCGTAGCCCCGGAGATCGCCAGGTACACCACCGCGCGGCGAGTTTCCTCCTTGGAGATGTCGATGCCATTCAACTCGGCGGACGCTAGGGCGTAGAGCGCACAAACCTCAATGAGCAACGCGGATTCCGCCGCGATTCCCGCCAAGGAGAGCAGCGTACCCACGCCTGGGACTGCGGCCACGCCGCCGGTACCCGCGCCGGAGCCCGTGGCCAGGTTCTTAAAGTGTGTGTCTAGAACTTCCTGTCGGCGCTGAGGCGTGGCGTCACCATGCTTCTTCTCGATCTTCGTCACATAGGACCGGATGAGCGGCTCCTGGATAGAGACCGTGCGGTCGATTGCCGCGAAGAAGCGGCGAGCGATCGGGCCGGAAGGGTAGGGCGCACGCTGAGCCTGCTGGATGAGCTCAGAGGTAGCGGTGGCCTCGTCACGCGGTTGATCGGACTTGCCGAAATTGAGAATTCCCATGGGCATCAACAGTAGGCCAAAACCGAGCCGACGGTACGGAAGGCGCTCGCCCGACCGCGGGCGGGCGTTAGAGCTTAGGATGGTGAAATGATGAATCAGGACGGCGTGCGGGTAGAGACCACGGGAGGGGTCGTCCGAGGTTTTCGGATGGACGGCGTGCGAACGTGGCGCGGCATTCCATTCGGCTCCGCGGAACGCTGGAAAGCCCCACGTCCGGTGCGCTGGCAAGGGGAGTGGTCGGCGGAAGAGTACGGGAACGTCGCACCTCAGACCTCCTACAACTGGAAAGACGAAGTCATCGGCGACGAGGACTGCCTGAACCTGGATATTGTCCGGCCAGATACGGATGCCACACTGCCAGTTGTGGTGTTCCTGCACGGTGGCGGATTCTTCGCCGGGGCTTCCCACACCGCAGTGCTGCGCGGCCATAACTTCGCCAAAGAATTGGACGTGGTTTATGTCGCTCTGAACTTCCGGCTCGGTGCGCTGGGGTATGTGGACATGAGCTCCCTGGATGTCCCCGACGCCGCCGGGTGCGAACCTAACTCCGCGACCCGCGACCAGCTCCTGGCGCTGGAGTGGGTGCGGAAGAACATCGCGGGCTTCGGAGGCGACCCGGACAATGTGGTTTTGATGGGCGAATCCGCGGGCGGGACCTCCGCCGCCGCGCTGATGACCATTCCCGCCGCACGGGGACTATTCCACCGGGTGATTCTGCAGTCCGCGCCCGTAATGAGCGTGCACACCAACGCCCAGTCGAACCTCTGGGCGCGCAAGCTGACGCAGTATTCCGGACTGGTTCCGCGCACGACCTCCATCGCCGAGCTACGCGCTTTGCCCTTCGCCGACGTGGTGCGCGCCGGGCAGCAGATGCTGTGGCGGGGCGGCGGGCTGCGGGAGATGAATATGGCCTTCGGCATCGCCATCGACGGGGAACTCCTCTCCGACCACCCTTTGGGAATCTTCGAACGCGCCGAGCATCAGCGGATCCCCCTGCTCATCGGCACTAACAACGACGAGCTATCGGCTGCGCAGATGCTGTTCTTCTCTAAGTCGGCACGGATAAGGGCAGCTCGGACGATGTTGCGCGCGCACGATCCGGTGCTCGCCGAGCAGATTGAGAGCGCCTATGGGGACATTGGGCGCCGCGGGATCTTCGCGCAGATGCTCGCCGACGCCGTGTTCTGGGCGCAGTCGATCCGGCTCGCCGAGCTGCACCAGGCGGCCGGGGCGCCCGTCTGGATGTATCGCTTCGACTATGCCCCCGCGATGTTGCGGCGGCTCGGGGTGGGTGCGATGCACTCGATGGAGCTGTCTGCCCTTTTCGGTGACGCCAAGTCCTCGAAAGCCAGTTTCGTCCTGGGAGGGGAGATGGCTGTGGTCTCCGAGCACATGCAACGTGCCTGGAAGAGGTTTATCTGGAGTGCGGACCCGGGCTGGGAGCCTTATACATTGGAAAACCGGGCGACGCAGGTGTTCGAGAGGGAAATGAGGCTGGAAGAAGACCCGCGCGCGGAGTTTCGCCGGGTGTGGGAGAAGTTCGACATGCGGGGTTGGGAAGGGGACGAGAGCTCCGTGGCGATGCCGAGGCCGGGGCGCTAGTTCGGTCGTGTGGGCGGCCGACACGGCAGCGGCACAGTGGGTGAGGAGGGGAGAGGCACCCGATTGGTTTTGCGTGGAGACGTGTTGTCCAGGATCGGGTTACTATGGTGCCCAAGTCTCGGAATGCACGTTCGCTTCGGACTGAAACACCTCATATAGCACTAGGAAATACTAGGGAGACGTTGGCTGTGGGTTTCTACGAGGACATTGCTCAGGCGCTGGATACTGAGGGTATTGAGTCACGAGTAAACGATGACATGCTGTTCGTACCGATTGCCGCGGAGCTGGAGATTCATTTCCAGCAGATCGAGCAGACGAGCACTACGGCAGGCATCAACTCGGCGAATGTGTTCATGGCCAAGGGGGAGCTCGACGAGGTTGCAGGCATTGAAGAGTTTGAGGACACCCTGGTCGGAGTGGTGTTCTCCGTCGAGGCCGCCGTCGCTGTGGTGGCACAGTACATTGCGACTGACCAGTGCATTACTGTGTTGCACGACCTGCTGGAAGGCACCGATGATCGCATCTCTGACCTGGAGTTTGAGCAAGATCTGATTGAGCCGATGCTGGTACGCGCAGAGGTGGGGAATGGCTCCCTCATCACGGTGATGCTGGGTTCCGGTACTGATGAGCCCGAAGCGACCGTGACCTTTGTGACCTTCGGCGAGGAGTACGACGAGCTGGTGGCACAGGCTGAGGCCGAGCTGGATAGCGACGAGACCCTAAGCGACTTCGAGCGCGAAGTGATGTATCAGAATGTCCTGGAAGATGCCGCCGAGATGACCCAGGAGGTTTTGGAGCTGGGTACCTTCACGGACTTCGATCAGCTCTTTGACGCCCTGGCGGTTGCACAGGTGCAGGCTACCGAGTGGGAAGAGCTGTTGGTCCCGTTGGAGGACGAGTTCGACTACTACGACGACGAGTTTGAAGACGACGAGTTTGACGACGAGGACGAGGTCGCAGCAGAGGACGAGGACTAGCTCACGCGGCGCGTGGAGCCGGCGCCTTGCCAGCCTGCAGATCCTCCTGCGTCATCAGCGCATGCCACGTCAGGCTGACTTGAGCCTGGTGGTTGCGATCTCGGAACTCCTGCGGATCCTCCCGCACAGTCCACGCTTGGCCAAGGATTAACTCCAGCAGGCGGGCGGACTCGTTGCGCATCCACTGCGGACACTCCGCCGACACCGTGACCAGGAACAGATCCTGCTCCTTGGGTGCCTGCTGCCCACTGAGTCTGCGCCACAGCAGTGGGGTCATGCGCCGCCGTGAGACGTGCACCATTGCGGTGGAATCGCCGGCCGCTACAGCGAAGCGGGGCGCCTGCCAGCCAGGGGTAATGCGTATCAGGCTGCGCGGGTGGCGCAACATGGCGCGGGCCTCGGCTGCCGCGCGGTGGGGCTCGCTCAAAGCGAAACTTCGAGTAGATGGGCGCTGGATAGATGAGCGGGGGATCGGCGTGCGCCGGGCGGTGATGCGGGACTTCATGATGGCTCACTTCCTTACTTGTGTTGATCAGTTGCGCTGGCCATCCGCTGTGGAGGCTCGCCAGCAGTGGTCTGCGTTCAGGGATGCAGAGTAGGCAACGGGGTGGACACAGGTGGCGTCACTAAGAAAAAGAATAGAACACACAATCGAATAAGGGGAGGTGTTGCGAGCGACCGACGACATTAGCCGGTGCGATAGCATGGGCGCAGCAGGTGCGCGAGCGCAGGCAGAAACAGCAGGCGAGAAAAGACAGGTGAGGGAGCAGCGACATGGCGGATAACGTAGCCAACGTGGCCATCGTAGGGGGCGGGCTCGCCGGACTCGCCGCAGCGCGAACCCTGCACAAAAGTGGCGTGAAATGCATCGTTTTTGAAGCCAGCGACAGCCTGGGCGGGCGCGTGCGTAGCGAAAAGATTGACGGCGTGACCGTCGACCACGGGCTGCAGACCTTCAACTCGTGGTACCCAGCGGTGAAGGAAATCCTGCAGCCAGGGGAGTACGCCGCGCTGGGGATCCGCTACTTCCAGCCCGCAATCCAAACGCTTACGGACGACGGGTTGGCGCTGATCTGCGACCCGATCCGTGCCCCACACCTGATTCCCAAGCTCATGCGCTCAAAGGCGCGCAGCGCTCTATCCTTCCGGGACCTTCTAGCCCTACGGCGCTGGCTAAAGTCCGAGCTATCCCACCGCTCCAGCCTGGAGCTGCGCAGCATCAAGCAGAAATACATCGACGAGGACGTGAAGACCTGCGAATCGCTGGACCAGCGAGGCGTACACCGACGCACCCGCACCGTGGCCATCGATCCGTTGTTGTGCGCATTCTTGTTCGATGCCGAAAACGAGTCTTCCGCGATTTTCGCCAAGTGGATGGTCGCCACGATGCTGCGCGGCAACCTGGCTGTGCTGGAAAACGGGATGGGCGAACTATCGGCAGCGCTCGCGCGCGTGCCTGGGTCCGAATTCCGGATGAACTCGCCGGTAACAGCCCTGGAGGAGGAGGGCGACGGGGTACGAGTGACGGTCAACGAGGCAGAAACCGAATACTTCTCGCACGTCATCGTAGCCGTCGATCCGCGGCGGGAATCCGAGCTACTGGGCTCGCCAGAAGTGCCCACTACCAGCGTTTCTTCCTGGTGGTTTATCTCGGACGAGCCGGTTATGGAGGAGGGGTTGCTGACCGTGGACGGCACTCGCAGCACCCCCATTACATCTGCCACGGAAGTTACCGCCGCCGCCCCTAGCTATGCGCCGGGCAAGCACCTGGTGGCCGCCAACCACGTGCACCCGCGTGGTTCTAACCCAGCTGACGGGCCGTCGGTGGCTGAGGCGCAGCGCGGTTTGGGGTCGCTGTTCGGCGTAAATTCTTCCGGTTGGGAGCTGGTTAAGGAGCAGAAGTTTATTGACGCCATCCCGCTCATCCTCCCGCAAAGCCTGCAGCGCATTGGCAAGGAAATAGGGGAGCGGGAACTCCAAGGCGGTCGCATCGCCCTAGCCGGTGCCCAGCACGCAACGCCGAGCATCGATGGCGTGCTCCGCAGCGGGCAGCGGGCGGCAAATTACGTGATCGCCCAGCTTGAGCTTTAACCTGAGCTGCAGCTGGGGTTACGGTCCGCTAAACCCTGGAGTATTTTCCGGGGTATTTTCGTGAATCGCTTTATCGGTCAAGGCAGCGTAGGCTTGGACAACGATGAGTGATACTGAAAACGTCACCGGCGACGTGAACCAGCCGGTTAATGACGAGTCGGTATCTCAGAATGAACTGCAGGGTGGCATCACGGAGAATTCTTCCCGGGATTCTGCCGTCGAAAAGCGCGAGCCACAAGATGTGACTAATGAGGCAGTGGAGTCTGAGAACGCCGAAGCGAAAGTTCCAGAAAACGACAATAAGCAAAGCGAAAAACAGGGCGAAGAGCAGCAGCCCTCTTTCGATGGGCTGGGATTGCCCGAAAACGTACTAGCTGCAGTCAAGAAGGTCGGCTTCGAAGTACCTTCCCCAATCCAGGCAGAAACCATTCCGGTGCTGATGGAAGGCCACGACGTGGTCGGCCTCGCACAGACCGGTACCGGTAAGACGGCCGCATTTGCGTTGCCGATTCTGTCGCGTATTGACGTGTCGAAGCGTCACCCCCAAGCCCTCGTATTGGCACCGACGCGCGAGCTTGCGCTGCAGGTTGCCGAGAGCTTCCAATCTTTCTCCGAGCACCTAGGCGGCATCCACGTGCTGCCGATCTACGGCGGCCAGGCCTACGGCGTGCAGCTGTCCGGCCTGCGCCGAGGTGCCCACATTGTGGTTGGTACGCCCGGCCGCGTGATCGACCACCTGGAGAAGGGCAGCCTGGATATTTCCGAGCTGCGCTTCATGGTTCTCGACGAGGCCGACGAGATGCTGAACATGGGCTTCCAGGAGGATGTCGAGCGCATCCTGGAAGATACCCCCAGCGAGAAGCAGGTTGCCCTGTTCTCCGCGACGATGCCCTCCGGCATTCGCCGTCTGTCGAAGCAGTACCTGAACGATCCGCGCGAGATTACGGTGAAGGCCACCCAGCGGACCAGCGAGAACATTGAACAGGATTACCTGCTGGTCAGCCACCGCGACAAGCTGGACGCGCTGACTCGCATCCTCGAAGTTACCGAGTTCGAGGCCATGATCATGTTCGTGCGCACGAAGAACGAGACCGAGGAGCTGGCGGAGCGCCTGCGTGCCCGCGGTTTCAACGCGGCCGCCATCAATGGCGATATTCCCCAGAACTTGCGTGAGCGCACCGTGGATCAGCTGAAGGATGGTCGCCTAGACATCCTCGTGGCCACCGACGTTGCCGCCCGTGGCCTGGATGTCGACCGCATCACCCACGTGTTCAACTACGACATTCCGCACGATACCGAGTCCTATGTGCACCGCATTGGCCGCACGGGCCGCGCAGGTCGTAAGGGGCGCGCCATTTTGTTTGTGACGCCCCGTGAGCGCCGCCTGCTGAAGGCCATCGAAAGGGCAACCAAGTCTCAGCTGAACGAGATTGAGCTGCCGACGGTGGACGCGGTGAACGAGGCTCGCAAGGAGAAGTTCCGCGACAGCCTGACGGAATCCCTGGCGGACCCGCAGATCGGTATCTTCCGCGACCTGGTGAAGGAGTACGCGGAGTCCAACGAAGTCGAGCTGGCGGATATTGCGGCAGCTCTAGCCGCCCAGCTGCAGGCCGGCGAGGACTTCCTGATGAAGGAGAAGCCGAAGGAGGAGCGCCCGCGCCGCCGCGATCGCTATGGCGACGATAACCGCAGCGGTGGCGGAGCATACAAGCCCTTCGACGAGCGTTTCAATAAGGAAGCTCCGCGCATCACGGATCGCAACGGCAAGGAGCTGGCGGTGTACCGCCTGTCGGTGGGGCACCGTCAGCGCGTGCGCCCGGGTGCCATCGTCGGTGCCCTGGCCAACGAGGGTGGCATGAACTCCCGCGACTTCGGTCGTATCAGCATCTTCGCGGAGCATTCCCTGGTGGAGCTGCCGGCGGATCTGCCGATGGAGGTTTTCCACGCGCTGGATCAGACCCGCGTGTCTGGCCAGCTGATCAACATTGAGCCGGATCCGGGTGCGCCGGCTGGTCGCCCGGGCAGCCACAAGCGCCAGCACCGCAACGACCGCGGGGATCGTGGTGGACGTGGCGGACGCGGCGGTCACGGTGGCCGTGGCGGACGCAACCGCCGGGATGATCGTGGAGATTGGAACGACCGTGGTGGCCGCGGCGGACGCGGTTTCAAGTCAGACCGCGGGCACCGTGGAGGTCGCCGCTAGCGGCCACGCCTACGCTAGGCCACGCCGCGTACTACGCCGACGCACATGAAAACGCACCCCGGGCCCGGAGTGCGTTTTTCGTGTACCCGCGGCCTTATCCGCGGGTTCTAATTAAAGCTTTAAAAGCTGAAGGGGCTTAGACGAACATCAGGATCGCCGTGACCAGCCACAGCAGGTTGAAGATACCTGCGAACATTGCCGCCTGGCTCGGAATCTTGGAAACGTCGGCGTCCGCGGCCTTGGCAGCCTCTGCCTCGGAAGCCGGAGCGTCACCGGCCTCGACAGCGTTCAGTGCAACCAGACCCTGGCGCTGACGGGGGATAACCAGAGCAATCAGAACACCCCAAGCAGCGATGGCCAGCAGCAGGGCGAAGTGCAGCGCGGTGTTCTTCATTGCGCCGTCCACGACGAAGAATGCGATGAGACCCAGTACCGGTACCAGCAGGGAAATGAAGCCATAAGAGCGGGTAATGCGGTGTACCAGTCGCAGGGCGCCTACAGCTGCCGGGTCACCGGACTGTGCCTTGCGGAACTGGGGAGCGTACATGGAAGAAGCGATAGCAACGGGGCCGATCAACAGGATCGCCGTCAGAACGTGAAGCGCAACAATAAAAGTAGACATGTCCTCTATCCTCACAGATGAACAGGGGCTTTGTCACCTTTAAAAGTCGCGCGCCCTATAGGTCGCAGGCTTCCCGAGCCGCCTGTGCATCCGCTGCCGAAAGCGCCAATCCATAGTCGCCGACTACCCGCACGAAGCGCGCGCAGTAGCCACAGCGCTCCACCGGGGGCAGCCATTCGCTCAGGGTGGCATCGGACTTCTCCCGGTTCACCTCGGATGCCGTCACCAGCAGATTTCGCTGCATGTCGTTTGCAAACGCCCGCCGCTGCGCTTTCGGCCACGCATAAGCTCCCAGGTCCCACGCGGCCGCCAGCGGGACGATGTGGTCTATGTCCACCCCGTGGCGGTCCATGGGGTGGTGTGTATAGGGATCGACGCCCCTTCGTTCCCCCGCCGCTCCGTCTCCATCGTCGTTGGCGCACCCACCGGCCGAACCTCCGAAGGTCTGGACCAGTAGTAAGTCCCGAGTATCGCACACGCCACGGTCGGTGACCTGCATTGCCCACCCGTCGCCGAAGCGGGCGCGGGAGTACCCCAGCACCCGTGGTCGGGCGGGGATCTGGCGAATGCGATGCAGGTACTCCCTAACCGTTTGCTGATCCTGCTGTTGGTGACGATGTGGCGTCGCCACCCAAGAAACAACACAGACCACAACAACCAGGAACAGGCAATAGAACGTGAAGGGCTGAGACAGGAAAAAGCGCCGCATGCAGTCTTAGACTGCAGCGGCGCTAGAAAGGTTCGCTCAAGATAGCGGTTGCGCTACTTGGCGGTAACCTCTGCGGCTTCCTCGAAGTCGATGTCCTTCTTGATGGCCACCTTGGAGAGCTTGGCTGCCTCGTCGAAGGTATCGGTAACCTCCTTGGATGGAGCCTTGGTCATCAGGGTAACGGCGACCATGACGATGACGTTCAGGGCCACGCCCGGGATCATCTCGTACAGTTCGAACGGCTTGTCCATAACACCGAACTGCGGCAGGCCACCCCAAATGAAGGCGACGATGGCGCCGGTGACCAGACCAGCGGCGGCTCCCGGAGCGTTGAGGCGGCGCCAGTACAGCGAAGCCAGGATGACCGGGCCGAAGGAAGCGCCGAAGCCCGCCCAGGCGAACTCGACCAGACCCAGGATGCCGGACTCCGGGTTCAGAGCAATCACACCGGCGAAGACAGCGACAACCAGCACAGAGATACGGGAGAGGTTCTTGAGGGACTGATCGGATGCGTTCTTGTTGATCAGGCCGTTGTAGATGTCCTCAATCAGCGCGGAGGAGACAACCAGCAGCTGAGAAGAAATGGTGGACATGATCGCCGCCAGGACTGCGGTCAGGATCAGACCAGCGATCAGCGGGTGGAACAGGATGCGGCCCATGTCCAGGAAGATTGTCTCGAAGTTCTCCTGGTCAGTGATGGCGATGGACGGATCCATACCGAAGAATGCCGGGCCGATGATGGCGACCATGACGGTGCCGACCAGGCATAGGAACATCCAGCCCACGCCGTAACGCATACCTGCACGAGCATCGGACGGGCTGCGCAGCGCCATGAAGCGCACGATGATGTGCGGCTGGCCGAAGTAGCCCAGTCCCCATGCCAAGTTGGAGATGATGGTGACGAAGGAGACGCCGGTAAACAGGGAGAACCAGTCCGGGTTCGGCTCAATGGTCTCGAGGCCGTAAGCGTTTTCCAGTTGGTAGGTCCAGATAGCACCCGGATCATCCATGTGCAGCAGTGCCATGACCGGCACTAGCAGCAGGGAGACGAACATGATGCAGCCCTGGACGGTGTCGGTGAAGGAGACGGCCAGGAAGCCACCGATGAAGGTGTAGCCCACGGTAACGGCGGCGATGATGATCATGCCAGTCAGGTAGTCACCTTCGAAGGTGGACTCGAAGTAGCGGCCACCGGCGACCATGCCGGAGGAAACGTAGAAGGTGAAGAACACCAGAATGATGATGCCGGCGGCGATACGCAGGAAGTGGCTGCGATCATTGAAGCGATTCTCCAAGAAGGAGGGGATCGTGATGGAGTTGTTCGCCACCTCGGTGTAGGAGCGCAGGCGCGGTGCGGTAACGATCCAGTTCACTGCGGCACCGATCAGCAGGCCGATGGCCATCCACATCTCGGAGAAGCCGAGCATGTAGAGCGCGCCCGGTAGCCCCATGAGGAGCCAGCCGGACATGTCCGACGCGCCGGCTGACAATGCGGCGACGAAGGGGTGCAGGTTACGTCCGCCGAGCATGTAATCCTCATACTCGTCGGTCTGGTTGAAACTATAAAGTCCAATCAGCAGCATGATGATCAGATAGATCACCATGGCTATGACAAACCATGTTTGGTCAGCCACAAACATCATCTCCTCAAGTTGAATGTATAAGTTCTATACGTCAGCTTTCGGGCTCTCGGTGCTCCGAAGTACAGAAGGCGCGCGCATGTGTGACGCGCACAACTCGGTATCCACGTTAGCGAAGACGTTCACGTTGCGAAGGGTGTCCGGGGTACGTGGTAGAACTTCCAGCATGGGATTCACGCATCAGATGCACGTTGTTGCACCCACGTCGGGCGGGCTGTGGTTGTGGGTAGAGCGTGTCGAGGGGCACGGAGTGGTGCTTGATATCGACGAGCTGGAAATTGGCGATCTACCTGCGGTTTGTATGGGTATTTTGGGGTCGCGCCCGTGGCGAAATAGGGGTGGGATCTGGCTGTCCACCCCACGGGGAAGGGTTAAGGAATTACCGGTACCTGCGGTGGCTTTAACACCCGAAGAATCCGTTGAGCTCATGGGGCCATTATGCGAGTATGCGAATAAAAGTATCGATACTGGAGCTACTGATAAGCGTGGGCTGATTGACGGGCTAGGTCCGGAGCTTAAATTCCTTATGAATTTATGCGCTTTTGTTGAGGAATCTGTGCGGGCCGGGCGCGTGATGGTGCGGATGGAGCGTGTGGATGATCAGTGGTTCCCGCGCTGGACCCTTGCGCCAGCAGGCGACCACATGCGTGTGCTGCAGCAGTTCCGCGAGCGGGTGCCCGGAGTACTGACGCGCAACGGTGGCGCAGACGTTGTGGATCGCATGGCCGACGAGTTTGCGCACTGGATTGCGGTGACTCACCTGCGCCGTGAACTGAGCGATTTCACCTCGGATTTTGTGCGGGCTCTGGCGACGGGAACGGCGACCCGGCGAGGTGGGGCCAGCACCGTGGCAAGCCTCAGCCAGTGGCGGCGCGAAGCTGAAGCCCAGGCGGGGCAGCTGGTGTTCTTGTTGTCCACGCCCTCCGAGGTAGAAGAAGACGGTACCGAACCAACTTGGTGGCTGCAGATTGCCTATTCCCAGAACGGCGGGCCCTTCGAGCCCCTGAACCCCGCCGCAATGAACGAAGAGCTGAGGGAGCAGGTCATCCGCAGTCTCTACAAGGTGGAGGACGTGTGGCAAGAGTTCAATCCGCACGTGCGAAGCCTGCTGGCGTGGGTAAATATCGGCGCGAATCAGCGGGAGCGGGAATGGTGGCGTCCAGAAGAACTGCCGAGCGCACAGCCAACCCTGGGCACGAGCCTGGACATCACCGAGCTCGCGAGTTTCCTAGAACACGGGGCGGAGGCGCTGCGTGAAGCCGGATTTGGCGTGATGATTCCGCGCGGGTGGGGCAAGGTGCGCCCGCGGGTAAAGGCTAAGGCCACCCCGGTAGGGCAGGGGCCGGGCTCGGGCAAGCTGGGCATGGATCAGCTGATGAACTTCTCCTGGGAGGTCAGTCTGGGCGGCGGCACAGCAGGGGCTAACGGTGCCGATGGTGCCGACGGAACCGGCGAGGAGCTGGACGAGGCCACCCGCCAGGAGCTGTTGAACGCTGCCGAATCGATCGTGCGCATCAACGGCGAGTACGTCTACCTGGATCAGGAAGCCCTGTCGACCGCCCGCAAGTGGTTCGCGGAAGTGACTAAGGAGCAGGACAAGCCGCTGGGGGAAGCCACCGTGAGCGTGCGCGACATCCTGGAAGCCGACCTGTTGAGCGCCAGCGAAACGGTGGATACAGACCACGAATTCCGCGTGGTGGCCGACGGCTGGGTGGAACGATTGCTCGATGGCGAGGCACAGGTGGAACCGCCGGAGCCGGTAGAAGTTCCTGCGGCGGTGCAGACCACTCTGCGCGAACACCAGCGCCGCGGTGTGAGCTGGCTGGCCTGGATGCATCGTCACCGTATCGGCGCGATCCTGGCCGACGATATGGGTCTGGGCAAGACCCTGCAGGTGCTCGCTCTATTGGCCTGGGAACGCGAGGCCGACGACTGCACAGGCCCCACCCTGGTGGTTGCGCCCACCACCGTCGTGGAAGCCTGGCGGGCCGAAGCCGCGCTGCACGTGCCGAGCTTGGAGGTCTTGGTTGATCACGGTTCGGGATTGCTCACTGATGAGGAGTTTGGTGACGCCACGTCCCAGGGGCTGGAGGGTAAGCAAAAGAAGCCGGATCTGGTGGTGACAACCTACGGGCGTGTGGTCAGAAATACTGAGCGCTACCAGCAAGTTCAGTGGGGCCGAGTGGTGGCCGACGAGGCGCAGGCCATCAAAAACCCGGCGACGAAGCAGTCCCGCGCGGTGCGCTCGCTGAATGCAGAGACACACATTGCGCTGACGGGCACACCGGTGGAAAACCGGCTGAGCGACCTGTACGCGATCATGGATTTTGCGAACCCCGGAATCTTCGGCTCCGCCGCAGCCTTCCAGAACCGACTGGCCATCCCCATTGAGCGCTACGGGGACGAGGAGGCGAAGCGGCGGCTGCGCGGGCTGGTGCAGCCCTTTATCATGCGCCGATTGAAGGACGATGTGGCGATTGGTCTTGACTTGCCGGAGAAGCAGGACATCGTGGAGCGCGTGCCATTGTCCAGGGAGCAGGCGGCGCTGTACGAGTCCTTTATTAAGGACATGGAGATGCGCCTGCAGCTACCCGGCGGCAAGCGGCGGGCCAACATCCTGGGGGCGCTGGTGAAGATCAAGCAGATCTGCAACCACCCGGCACACTTCGCGGGCGACGGCTCCGGAATTTTGGCCGATGGCAAGCACCGTTCGGCCAAGATCGAACGCATCTTCGAGATCACCGGCCAGGCACTGAAGCAGGGCAAGAAGGTGCTGATGTTCACGCAGTTCCCAACGTTCGGCAAGATGCTGGCGCCGGAGTTGCAGAGCACCTTTGGCGTAGAGGTTCCCGTGCTGCACGGCGGGCTGTCACGCGCGAAGCGCACGCAGATGGTCCGCGATTTCCAGAGCGCCGATGGGCCGCCGATCATGATCCTCTCGGTACGAGCGGGCGGCACCGGTATCACCCTGACCGAAGCCTCAGTGGTGATCCACATCGACCGCTGGTGGAACCCGGCAGTGGAAGACCAGGCCACGGACCGGGCCTATCGGATCGGTCAAAACAAGTCCGTGGAGGTTTATAAGCTGGTGGTACAGGGCACCATCGACGAAAGAATCCACGACATCATCATGAGTAAGCGCGAGTTGGCGGGAGACATCGTCGGCGCGGGCGAAGGGTGGATCGCCAACCTCGACGATGACGAGCTGAGCGAGCTGCTGCAGCTGCGCGAATCCACCCAGTTGGAGGAAAACGATGGTTAGCAAACAGCCGAGGAAGCGCACGCGCACGGACGCGACCTGGGGCGACAATGTGGTGCTCGCCGATTTTGGAGCTAAGCGACGCCAAGAGATGGGCCGCCTGCGGGATCAGCACGGCACCCACATCCGCGGAGAGGATAGCTGGGCCAGCTCGCAACTGATGGAGGCTATTTCCAGATCCACAGACTCCGGCAGGCTGGCGCGCGGCCGCGAATACTTCCGCGGTGGCAAAGTGCTGAGCGTTGAGTTCGCGGAGAATGTGGTTGCAGGGCTGATCCACGGCTCACAGCTGGAGCCTTTCGAAACGTCCATTCACCTGCGGAGGCTCACGGACCGCCAGCGGGACTTCGTGTACCACGAGATGCTCTCCGACAGCTCGCATATCCGCTCCCTTTTAAGCGGCGGCGCGCCGGGCATGGACGTCGCCTCGGTGCTGATGCATCCCGGGCACGTCAACCGTGTGTACTGCAGCTGCCCGGATAAGTCAGCGGTCTGTAAACACGTGGTGGCGCTGACCTACTCTGCGGCGGAGAAGCTGGATAGGGATGCCAGCATTCTGCTGAAATGGCGGGGGCTTAACGCACAGGAGCTGCTGCGCCCAGTTCAGGGCTGGGGCGGCGGGAGTGTGGGGGCGTCACCAATTAGGCAACAGCAGGCACCAGACAACGCAGAGAAGCAGGCCGACCAGCCGGAGCAGGTGGATTCGGCCGAATTCTGGGGGACGTCGGCGGAACCTGTGCAATGGGAGCCGCTGCAGTGGGAATCGGGTATGGAACAGGGCGATCAAAAGGCTCTGAAAGAGGCCATGCGGTCGGTGACTTGGCATGCTGTTGATCAGCTGAAGGCCATGCATGAGCTGGAGGTTTGCTATGAGACCCTGGAGGCTGCCGAACCTTTGTTCTATTATGAAGCTGGCTTGTCCAGAGGGGCTGATAGAACTACAGGCGAGACAAATAGCGAAACAGACGGCAGCGCTAGCGATAACGGCAACACTGACAACAACGGGTAGGGGTAAGACATGGCACAACCTACGGCAATTACATCGGCGTACCGGGTGCGGATCTTGCACACGTCGGATTGGCAATTGGGGATGAAGCGCCGCTTCTTGAGCAGCGAGGCGCAGTCGCGTTTTGATGAATCGCGGTTGACGGCGGTCGAGGCGCTGTTGGACCTCGCGGAGGAAAGACAGTGTGACGCCATCGTGGTGGCCGGTGACGTTTTCGACGACAACCTGCTGAAACCAGAAATCTACGGGCGTGCGATGGACGTTCTGAAGGGGTCGACGGTGCCGGTGTTCCTGCTGCCCGGGAACCACGACCCGCTGGACGCGGCCAGTGTGTACCACAGGGAGGAGTTCACCGACCTGGCGAATGTTTATGTGCTCAGGGATTCGGCTCCAGTGGCGGTGCCGAACTCCGGTGGCGCGGGCGCGGCTGGTGTTCCTCTCGAGATTGTGGGTGCCCCGCTGCGGGGGAAGAACGCGGACGAGGATTTGGTGGCAGCTGCGCTGAGAGATTTGGAGCCGGTGCAGGGCGCGGGTGTTCGGGTGCTGGTCGGCCACGGAGCAGTGGGATCCTTCGGCGAAAAGGATGACCTAGACCGCATCGACGTGGACAACGCAGCCCGGGCGTGTCGCGAGCGGAAGGTGGACTACGTAGCGCTGGGTGACACGCACTCGACAATGCCACTGGACGCGGGCGCATCGCGGGCGCGGGTGTGGTACTCAGGCGCGCAGGAGGTTACGGCCTTCGTTGAGCAAGACGGAGGCGGCGAAGCGAACTCCGGAAACGTGCTGGTAGTGGACATCGCGGTGGATCCAGCGCGACCAGCACAGCAGGCGGACGTCCAGGTAGAGGAGGTTCCGGTCGGGCGCTGGGCATTCAAGGCGTTGAACGCGACAGTGAACTCGGCGGCGGATATCGACGAGTTTCTGGAGCGGCTGGAGGGCATCGAGGCAAAGCGCACCACCGTGGTTAAGTACGCGCTGGAGGGAACGCTGTCCGTCCACGATGCCGCTTACCTGGACGAGCGGGTCACGAAGATCGCGCCGACTTTCGCTGCGCTGTACGAGCGCGAACGGCTAATGAAGCTGCATGTTATTCCCGACGAGGACGAACTTTCCGAAGGGCTGCTCAGCCAAGGCTTTATAGGCGAGGCAGTAGAGGATCTGCAGGAACTAGCGAACACTAAAAGCGAGGACGCACAACACAAGGAGCGGGCACAGTGGGCGCAGGATGCGCTGCGGCTACTCGTGCGCTTGGCACACCAGGCGGAGAAGGCTAACTAAGGGAGAGGGACGGCAAGCAAATGACATCTTCTACCAAGGCATCGCCAAAAGCCAGCTTCGTGCTGGAGAGTCTGGATGTGCAGAATTTCGCGGGCATCGAATCCGCGCACTTTGCCCCAAGCGCCACGGGCGTGACCGTCGTTCACGGCAGTAACGAGGCCGGAAAATCCAGCCTGATGAACGCCTTTGGCCTGCTGCTTTCGGATTGGAAGGTCTCGACGACCTCCAAGAAGGTCAGTGGCTTTTTCCCCGTGGACAGCGGCACCAAGCCGAAGATCACCGCCCGACTGCAACTGGGCGAGAACCTGGTGGAGTATACGAAGGACTTCGAGAAAAAGAAGGTGCTCCTAAATGTGCTGCGTCCCTCCGTGCACAACTACACCGGCGATCAGGCGATGGAGAAATTTAGCGAGCTGCTGAACGAGAGTATCGACTCCGCCCTGCGCGAGGCACTTTTCGTCAGCCAGGGGCAGCGCCTGGATGCCCTCGATTTCACTGCCATTCCCTCCCTGTCCTCGGCCCTGCGCACCGCTGGTGACGGCGCTGGTGATGGCGCTGCGGACGATTCTGCGAGCGATGCGGTGGGCGAGAGCGGCGAAACTAGTGACGTCACAGTGAGCGCCGCCGGTGGCATCGGCGAAGGCGACCAGGGAGCCGCCGAGCTGCTGGTCCGCCTGATCGACGACGAGGACAAGAAGCTGCGGGACCGCCGTGCCAACAGAAACTCCAAGGGAGAGCTGGCCTCCGCCGAAACTGAACTGACCCGTGCGGAGGAAGCCCTAGCGGCGGCCGAGCTTGAGTACAGCAATGCGCAGGCAGCGATCCGCGAAATCGAATCCAAGCAGGTTCAGCGCGCTGATGCCGAAGACGACCTCCCGGATGCGCAGCAAGAGTTCGACCAATGCGCCGAGCGGTTAGAAGCCGCGAAGAAGGTGGCAGAGACCTTAAGCACCCTGGAAAACGAGCTGGAGCTGAAGCAGGATCAGGTCGGACGATGGAAGGAGGCCTCCGAAGCGCGGGAGAAACAGAAGCAGGCGCAGAGGGAGCTAGAGCAGTCGCTCAAAACTGCGACGGAGGAGCTGCGTGGCGTCCAGAAACAGGCAGAGGAACAACAGGCCGAGCGGGACGAGGCGAAGAAAGCCTTCGACAATGCCCACGCCTCGTACGTGCGTGCGGAGAAGCGTGCCAAGCTGGCCACCGCGCTGAAGAACGCGGCGGAGGTCCAGGGACGGCTGGAGTCCGCGGCGGAGGAGCGGGATAGCGCGGTGAAGCTGGATGCGAAGGTCGCGGAGTTGGCGCAGAAGGTGGATCGCAACCCCGCCACGCCGAAGGCGGAGCAGCGAATCCGCGAGGCGATGACGGACCTGGACGCGCAGATAAAGATCCGCGACGCGGGTGCGACCGCCGTACACATCGCAGGGCCGGCCGGCGGCACCGTCGTGGACAACGGAGTGGAGAAAACTCTGGGGGAGAGCGGCCTGGAGAAGAAGGTCACCACCGAATGGACCGTTGGCCTGGGTGAATACGAGGTGCGCGTGACCCCGGCGCAGGATTCCAGCAACCTCGACCTCAACGTCGACGAAGCACTGCAGAACGTCAATGCGGAGCTATCGGCGGTCGGGCTCGAGCCCATTGCGCTCGAGGACCCTCGCGCGGAGATCCTGGAAGATTTCGGGCGTGCTGTGCGGGCGCGTAACGAGGATGAGGAAACCCTGCGCGACCAGCGTGCGAGCCTCAAGGCTGTACTCGGCAAGCGGACGCTATCCGACCTGAATGGCCAGGTTGAAAGCCTCACCGCTGAGGTGGAAAGGCTGCGGGAAACCTGTAGCGCCCTGCGTAGTGACGCCAACGTGGATGCCAGCGAAGACGTCGACGAAGCAGAGGTAGCTACTGCGCTGGACGCAGCCACCCTAGCCCGTGACAAGGCCAACGAAAAGCTGCTTTCCCTGCAGAACAGCGACGCGATCGAGCGGAAGATCCAGCACGAGGCGAAGGTGGACAACCTGCAGCAACAGCTGGATGCGGCGGCGAAGGATCTGGAAGCAGCCCGCGAGCGCTATTCCGACGAAGACCTAAACGCGAAGCACATCCAGGCAACGCAGGCCGTGGATGCGGCGCGCGAAAAGCTGGATTCCAAGCGCCGGGAAGTAGGCGAGCTCGGCGACGTGGCGGACGTTCAGGCGAGCTTTGAGGGTGCTCGGAGCCGGGTAAACATGCTGAACCAGCAGGTGCAGGAATGCCGCGTGGATATTGCAGCCCTGAACGCCAAACTCGGGCAGGCTCGCGGTTCCGCAGAAACCAAGGAGCAGGCAGAGGCGGAAGTAGAGCGTCTCAAGGGCGTGGTCGCTAGGCTGCGCAGGCAGGCGGATGCCGCGGAGCTGCTGCACCAGGTGGTTCAGGCGGCGCGTCGGCGGATGCAAGAGAAGTACTCCGAACCGTACCGGAAGGCTCTGAACAAGCTCTCCGGAATCGTTTTCGGTAGCGATGTCGACCTGGACGTAGATGAGAAGTTCCAGGTTTCGAGCCGCGCTATCGGCAACGTGCGGTTGGACAAGGAGCAGCTCTCCGGCGGTGCGCAGGAGCAGGTGGAGATTCTGCAGTTGCTTGCCATCGCCCGCCTGGTGGGCCATGACGGCAGCGGGGTGCCGATATTCCTGGACGACGTGCTGGGATTCAGCGATACCGACCGAGCCAAGAGCATGAACAAGGTGCTTGGCGCCTTGGGGCGGGATAATCAGATCATTGTGCTGACCTGCGACAAGGATAGGTTTTCCCGGATCCCGGGCGTGGACTTCCAGAGCATCGACAGCTTAAAGAAGGCGGGAGCTAGTTCCTAATAGTCGCTGTACTCGTCGTAGTCGTCGTAGTAGTCATACTGCGCGTCGTCATAACCGTCGAGGTATCCCTCGTAGTAAGAATCATCCGGCGCGGGTGCAGGCTCGGCCGGGCGGGCGGCCATCATCTTGTTGGCACACGTCGACGTCCACCCCGACGTTCCATCGGTAAAGAAAGTCGTGCCCGTCTCGTGCATCGAGGGATCCCCGCAAGAGGCGATCGTCTTATTCATCACGGATGGGTTCGCCTGCCCCGGCGCCTCAGTGTGGCCAATGACCACCTCGCCGGTGGCGTTCGTCTGCTGCGAACCGCCCGGGTTAGATGCCGGGGACTTAGCCTCTGAGTCCTTTGAGGGCAATAAGAATTTCTTTAAGAATACCCAGCGAGTGCCCCAAAGCGACGTTATTATCGCCACAGAAGAGAACACTTAGGAGTGCTCCCATGAAGTCCCACTCAAAGCCTCGCTCGCTACCAGTAAAGATCGATGCAGTAATCACCTCAGCCGCCCTGCTGGGGTCGTGCAGCCTCATTACTTCCGAAGATTCGGATCAGGCCGAAAACTCGGCACAGTCCGTGGCCGAAGGAATGCAGCGCGTCGAAGAAGGGCGAATCTCCCTCGAAGTTCCAGCAGATTGGGTAGAGACCGAGGACTTCAAACCAACGAAGAATGGTTTCACCACGTCTTGGTCTAACGCGGACAAAGAGGCCGATAAAGAGCCAACGGATGTGATCCGTCTGAGCTCTGACCAGGGGCAAGGGCCTACGGCAACCGCCACGATGGGGTACTTCGAAGTGAACGCCCAGTTTCGAACCACTCACGGAAGAGACTTCGAACTAGGCGAGTCCCGCGACCTGGATATCGAAAACGCCGACGAGGCCAAGCTGACTACCTGGACGACGAACGAAAAATCTGGCAAGACTCTGCACGGCGCGTGGGTGTTCGTCTCCGCAGGAAGCGGTGGAGCCGCTGGAGTTGAGATCTTGGCGCTCACCCTGTCCGAGGAAGAGATCGAGGCGATCATCGACTCGGTAGAGTTCGATCCGAGGAAATCGGAGGAATAAGAACACCCCGAGTGCCCCTGGCTTGAAAAGAGTGCCCTCGGCGAGATTCGAACTCACGACCCCTGGTACCGGAAACCAGTGCTCTATCCCCTGAGCTACGAAGGCGTGTATCGGCGGTTCACTTTGTGTTCACGTCAATACGGGTTGAAAGTCTAGCACTGCACTGGGGCAGGAGTTCAATCACCTCCGCCACTGCGTGAAGTGTCCGGCCTCACTGCTAGTGTTTAATGCTGTGACTCCTGCTGAATTGTCTGAACTGATTACCAAAACTGCCCGCACGGCCCTGGATGCCCACGGTCTGGATTCTTCCGTGGTGCCGGAGAGCGCCACGGTGGAGCGCCCGCGCAACCCGGAGCACGGCGACTACGCAACGAACATCGCCATGCAGGTGGCCAAGAAGGCCGGCACGAACCCGCGCGAGTTCGGCACCTGGCTGGCGGAATCCCTCGGCGCGCACGAGGGCATCGACGAAGCCACTGTCGCAGGCCCTGGCTTCATCAACATCCGCCTGGCTGCCGCTGCGCAGGGCAAGATCGTCGAGGACATCCTTGCCGCCGGTGCAGACTTCGGCCACGGCGACGATCTCGCTGGTTCTGCCATCAACCTGGAGTTCGTCTCCGCCAACCCAACTGGCCCAATCCACTTGGGTGGCACCCGCTGGGCGGCCGTCGGCGACTCCCTGGGGCGCGTGCTTACCGCCCGCGGTGCGAAGGTCACCCGCGAGTACTACTTCAATGATCACGGCGCGCAGATCGACCGCTTCGCCCGCTCTCTGGTGGCCGCCGCGAAGGGCGAGCCCACTCCGGAGGACGGCTACGGCGGCGACTACATCCAGGACATCGCCTCCCAGATTGTGGAGGCCAACTCGGATTGGCAGCAGCTCGGCGCGGACGAGGCACAGGAACTGTTCCGATCCCAGGGCGTGGAGCTGATGTTCGCCCACATCAAGCGCACCCTCTCGGAGTTCGGCACGGAGTTCGACGTGTACTTCCACGAGAACTCCCTGTTCGAGTCCGGTGCGGTGGAAGCTGCGATCCAGAAGATCAAGGACAACGGCAACCTCTACGAGGCCGACGGCGCCTGGTGGCTGCGCTCCACCAACTTCGGTGACGACAAGGATCGTGTGGTCATCAAGTCCGACGGCAACGCGGCGTACATCGCCGGCGACATCGCCTACGTGGCCGACAAATTCGACCGTGGCCACAACCTGTGCATCTACATGCTGGGCGCCGACCACCACGGCTACATCGCTCGTCTGCGTGCGGCGGCTGCCGCCATGGGTTACGACCCGCAGCAGGTGGAGGTGCTCATCGGTCAGCTGGTGAACCTGGTAAAGGACGGCAAGGCCGTGCGTATGTCGAAGCGCGCCGGCACCGTCATCACCCTGGATGACCTGGTGGAGGCCATCGGCGTGGACGCTGCCCGTTACGCGATGATTCGCAGCTCTGTGGACTCGTCCCTGGATATCGACATGGATCTGTGGGCCTCGAAGTCCAACGACAACCCGGTGTTCTACGTCCAGTACGCGCACGCCCGCCTGTGCTCTCTGGCGCGCAAGGCCGCGGACCTGGGGGTTACTCGCGAGGGCGCCGGCCTTTCCCTGCTGACCCACGACCGCGAAGGCGACCTGATTCGCACTCTCGGCGAGTTCCCAGCCGTGGTGAAGACCGCCGCTGAGCTGCGTGAACCCCACCGTGTGGCTCGCTACGCCGAGTCCCTGGCCGGTACCTTCCACCGTTTCTACGACGCCTGCCAGATCTTGCCAAAGCCGAGCGACGACGAGCAGACTGTGGCCGAGAACCAGCCCCTGTTCGCTGCCCGTCTGTCCCTGGCTGCGGCTTCCCGCCAGACCCTGGCCAATGCGCTCGAGCTGTTGGGTGTCTCCGCCCCGGAGCGCATGTAATTGTTGTTTTTCTTTGTGACGCCACCACCTCCCGCCCCCTGCCGATAATTCACTCACCTAGGAGATTCCCTTGGATCCGGAGACTCACCTGAACTCCACGCCGTTGCGCCGTCGCACGGCCAGCACCGCGGAGTTCAACGCGATTCCCGCGCACGTCTACCCGCTGACCCTTCGCCACGAGACGGCAGGGGAGCGCCGGGGTGAGGTCACCATCGGTGGCGTGCCGATCACCGAGATCGCCGACACGTTTGGCACGCCGGCGTTCGTGATGGACGAGGAAGACTTCCGAACCCGCTGCCGCCGCCTGGCGAAGGCTTTCGGTGGCGGGCACTTCGTGCACTACGCTTCCAAGGCATTCCTGTCGAAGACTGTCGCCCGCTGGGTGATGGAGGAGGGGCTATCCCTGGACGTTGCCTCCCTCGGCGAGCTGCAGGTCGCCCTGGCCGCGGGATTCCCCGCCGAGCGCATCACCGTGCACGGCAACAACAAGTCCCCGGAGTTTCTGCGCCTGGCAGTTTCCGAGGGTGCGGAGCTGATCGTCGTGGACTCGCTGCAGGAGATCGAGACCCTGTCCACTGTCGCCGGCGAGCTGGGGAAGTCCCAGGATGTACTGGTGCGTGTGACCCCTGGCGTGCACGTCGATACCCACGAGTTCATCGCCACCAGCCACGAGGACCAGAAGTTCGGATTCTCCCTGGCCTCCGGGGCGGCTCATCATGCGGCTATGGCGTGCCACGCCGCTGATGGCGTACGCCTGCGCGGCTTGCACTGCCACGTCGGCTCCCAGGTGTTCGAGGCCTCCGGCTTCGCCCTGGCCGCCGAGCGCCTGCTGGGCCTATGGAAGCAGCTGTTGGATTCCACCGCGACGCTTTCGGACGCCCCTACGTCGCTGGATACCCTCGATCTCGGTGGTGGCTACGGTATCGCCTACATGCCGGATCAGGAGGCTCTGGACGTGGAAGAGGTGGCGTCCGAACTCAAGAGCAAGGTGCGCAAGGCAGCAGAGGTGGCCGGCGTGCCAGAGCCAAAGCTCAACGTCGAGCCGGGCCGAGCGATTGCCGGACCGTCGATGATCACGCTCTACAGGGTGGGCACGGTGAAGGACGTCGAGGTGGCAGAAGGCATGACCCGCCGCTACATCTCCGTCGACGGCGGCATGAGCGACAACATTCGTCCCGCCCTCTACCAGGCCGAATACGATTGCCGCGTGGCCAACCGCGAGGTCGACGGCGAGTTGCTGCCGACCCGCATCGTGGGCTCCCACTGTGAGTCGGGCGACGTGCTGGTCAATGACGCGCTGGTGCCGGAGGACGTTCGTCCCGGGGACCTGTTGATGATCGGCGCCACGGGCGCGTATTGCTACGCGATGGCCTCCCGGTACAACATGATGACCCGCCCTCCGGTGGTGCGAGTGTCCGACGGTGAGGCGCGGTTGATGATTCGCCGCGAAACTATCGACGACGTGCTGGCTTTGGAGGAGTAACTTCCTGGATACAGGGCAAAACAGGGGTAATGGACAGCTTTGTCTAGTCGCACGGTAGATTGGTGCGATAACCTAAGAAAAAATTACCAACTTTCCTCTCATTGAGACCTTACAAAGGAGCGACAAAGGAGCGACATGACCGAGCAGAAGTTTAAGCCAGGCAAGGGAATCGGCCAGACCGTAGGTGTGGCTCTGCTGGGCATGGGTACCGTTGGCGCAGAAGTGCTGCGGCTGCTGGAGGAGCGCAGCGATGAGTTCGCAGCCCGCATCGGTGGCCCTCTGGAGGTCCGGGGCATCGCCGTCAGCGACCTGTCCAAGCCCCGCCCGGGGGTAGACCAGGAGAAGCTGACCGACGATGCGTTGTCCCTGGTTTCCCGTGACGACATCGACCTGGTCATCGAGGTCATCGGTGGCATTGAGTACCCGCGCGAGGTAGTGCTGGCCGCACTGCGCGCTGGCAAGTCCGTGGTTACCGCCAACAAGGCTCTTATCGCCGCTCACGCGGACGAGCTGGCCGCCGCTGCCGACGAGTCCGGAGTGGACCTGTTTTTCGAAGCCGCTGTTGCCGCCGCCATCCCGGTGGTGGGTCCGTTGCGTCGCTCCCTGGCCGGCGACAAAGTCAACCAAGTGATGGGCATCGTCAACGGCACGACCAACTTCATCCTCGACGCAATGTACACCCGGGGTGCCAGCTACGACGAGATGCTGGCAGAAGCCACCGAGCTGGGTTACGCGGAAGCCGACCCGTCCGCCGACGTCGACGGCTTCGACGCCGCCAGCAAGGCCGCCATCCTGGCCTCCCTGGCGTTCCACACCCGTGTGTCCGGTGAGGACGTGCACACCGAAGGCATCCGCGACATCACCGTCGCTGACATCGAAGCGGCAAAGGCTGCAAACTCCACCATCAAGCTGTTGGCTATCTGTGAGCGCCTGGTGGATGAGGAAGGTAAGGAATCCGTGTCTGCAAGCGTGTACCCGGCGCTGATCCCCAGCAGCCACCCACTGTCCAGCGTGTCTGAGTCCTACAACGCAGTCTTCGTCGAGGCGGAGTCTGCCGGTCGTCTGATGTTCTACGGCAACGGTGCCGGTGGCGGCCCGACCGCTTCCGCCGTCCTGGGCGACGTCGTGGCTGTGTCCCGCAACATCGTGCTCGGTGGCCGTGGCCCAGGGGAGTCCACCTATGCCTCCCTGCCGATTGCCAACTTTGGTGATGTTTGTACCCGCTACCACGTGGATATGCAGGTGGATGACCGCCTGGGCGTGCTGGCCGAGGTGGCCTCCGTGTTCTCTGAGCAGGGCGTGTCGCTGAAGACCGTGCGTCAAGAAGGGTTGAACGACGGCGCGCGCCTGGTCGTCATCACCCACAGTGCGAAGGAAAAGAACCTGGAAGAGACCGTCGCGAAGCTGAAGGAGCTCGACGCAGTCAAGGCAATTGACTCCGTCATCCGCATGGAAGGCTAAAATCTAAGAGCGCTTTAAGCTAAGACCGACAACTGGGAAGAAACGACAGGGAAGCTATGACGAACAAGGTTCTGAACCACTGGACCGGCCTGATCAACATGTACCGCGATCGGATGTCGTTCGCGAAGGACTGGGAGCCGGTGACCCTCAACGAGGGCGGCACCCCGCTACTGCGTGCGAATTACCTGTCGGAGCTCACCGGCTGCGATGTTTACCTCAAGATCGAAGGCGCCAACCCCACTGGTTCCTTCAAGGATCGCGGCATGACCGTTGCCGTCACCGACGCCTTCCACAAGGGCCAGAAGGTCCTGATGTGCGCCTCGACCGGCAACACCTCGGCCTCCGCAGCGGCCTACGCCGCCCGCGCCGGTCTGAAGTCCGCCGTGCTGATCCCAGAAGGCAAGATCGCCCAGGGCAAGCTCGCGCAGGCAGTAATGCACGGCGCGCAGATCATCCAGGTCCGCGGCAACTTCGACGACTGCCTCGAGCTGGTCCGCAAGACCACCACCGAGTTCCCAGAGATCGCACTGGTCAACTCCGTGAACCCGATGCGCATCGAGGGCCAGAAGACCGCCGCGTTCGAGATTGTGGATTGCCTTGGTGACGCCCCCGATGTTCACTTCCTGCCAGTCGGCAACGCGGGCAACATCACGGCGTATTGGAAGGGCTACTCCGAGTACGCGGAGGACGGCGTTTCCACCCAACGCCCCGTGATGAAGGGCGTGCAGGCCGCCGGAGCTGCCCCGCTGGTCAAGGGCGAGCCCGTGCTGGAGCCGGAGACGATCGCCACCGCGATCCGTATCGGTAACCCGGCCTCTTGGCAGCAGGCCGTTGCCGCCAAGGAAGAGTCGGGTGGCGACTTCCGCGCCCAGACCGACGAGCAGATCCTGGAGGCCTACCGCACCATCGCTGGCCGCGAGGGCATCTTCGTCGAGCCGGCCTCTGCGTCTTCCGTTGCAGGTCTGCTGGACGCTCACGCCAACGGCGAGCTGACCGCCGGACAGCGCATTGTGTGTACCGTCACCGGCCACGGCCTGAAGGATCCGACGACCGCCCTGTCCCAGATGCCGGAGCCCACCGTCACCGACGTGGATCCGCACGCCGTTGCAGACAAGCTGGGGTTGAAGTAATGGGCGTCGAGATCCCCGTTGGCCGCAAGGCCACCGTCAAGGTTCCCGCTTCGACCGCGAACCTGGGGCCTGGCTTCGATACCCTCGGCCTGGCGCTTGGTCTGTACGACTATGTGACTGCCGAGGTCATCGAGTCCGGATTGGAGGTCGAGGTCACCGGTGAAGGCGAGGGCGAAGTTCCGCTGGACGAGCGCCATCTGGTGGTGCGTGCCCTGCGGGCAACGCTGAAGGAAGCCGACGTGACGGTTCCGGGGTTGCGTGTCAGCTGCACGAACTCCATCCCGCAGTCCCGTGGCCTGGGGTCTTCGGCGGCTGCGGCGACGGCAGGCGTGGCAGCAGGCAATGGCCTGGCGGGGTTCACGCTGGACGACCAGGCGCAGGTGCAGATTGCCTCCACCTTTGAGGGGCACCCCGATAACGCGGGCGCATCCGTGCTGGGCGCGGGCGTGGTCTCGTGGACGAACACCCCCATCGACGGAGTGTCCGCACCGGCCTATCACGCCCGTCGTATCGACGTGCACCCGGACATTAAGGCCACCGCGTTTATCCCGGACTTTCACGCCTCGACGGAGGCGATCCGCCGCGTGCTGCCGTCCGACATTAGCCACGTGGACGCCCGCTTTAACGTCTCCCGCACGGCAGTAATGACCGTCGCGCTGCGCGACGATCCGGAGCTGCTGTGGGAGGGCACTCGTGACCGCATGCACCAGACCTACCGAGCCGAGGTGCTGCCGGTGACCGCCGAGTGGGTGAACCGTCTGCGCAACCTGGGCTACCCGGCGTTCCTTTCGGGCGCGGGTCCGACGATCCTGGTGCTCAGCACCGAGCCGGTGGACAATGCACTGGTGGAAGAGGCTCGCGGCCGCGGGATGAAGGTCCTGGAGCTGGACATCGCCGGTCCGGTCGAGGTGGATGTCACCGGGTAAGGCGGAGCTGGTGACCGATGGGTTCTGCAATCCGTACACCTCACGCACGTACCCCTCGGGGGACACGGAGGTGATCTCGACGGGCATGGAGTACCTGTTCGGGCCGCCGTCCGGGAAAACGCAGCGGGAACGGTCGATGAGCAGTTTCGCGGACAAGGGACGTGACGGGTTCATTCGGGGTGGGTCGCCGACCACAGGTGATCCGGACGCATTCAGCGATCCCGGGCACCGCAACCTGATCCTCGGGGTACTGCGGCTGCTGGGCGTGGGGTAGGCGGAGAAGCTGCCCGGTTGAAGTACCGGGAGTGTGAGGTCTCGACGGCCGTGCGGTCCCGGGCGGGGATGGTGACGACCTCCCTTCTGCGGCTGGAGGACCGGGTCACGCACCGCCGGCGAGGGTTTCGTCCCGGTCCTCGGTCTGAGCACCGCTGCTGGAAACCTTATCTGCAGCGATGATCTGGTCCAGCAGGCCGGGGAATGCTTTCTCCAGGTCATCACGGCGCAGTCGGGTCATGCGGCCGTTGCCGACGTCTCGCTGCCACACGAGGCCGGCATTGCGCAGTACCCGGAAGTGGTGCGTCCGGGTCGATGGGGCCCAGGGGGTCCCGAACACGCTGCAGAACTGCTCTGTGCCCTCCGGTTGTGATGCCAGATTGACGATGACATGCCGTCGGTTTTCGTCGGACAGTGCATGGAGGATCTTCGACAGGTCAAACTCTTCGACACTCGGGTGTCCATCCTGATCAGGCATTGCGCAATTCCTTGGGGCTCGGGGGCATTGACTACTTCTATGGTACCTACCCTGGGTGGTGTCATGTAGGCATGCCCGTGCCTACTTCCCGACCGTCACCGGGAGATTCAGCGGGCGGTGGACGAGTACGCCCGTGTCCTACTGCACGGCGTCCACCGGGGACGCCAGGGTGAGGTCAGGGAGCGCGGCGGTCAACACCACCAGGGTCTCGTGGATCTCCATGCGGGCCATCGCCGCGCCCATGCAGTGGTGCATACCGTAGCCGAACTGGAGATGCCGCTTGGATGTGCGTGCGGTGTCCACGATCCAGGGTTCGGGGTAGACCTGCGGATCCCGGTTGGCAGCGTGAGCGTCTGCGTAGACCGTCTCCCCCTCGCGCACTGTTCCCCCGGAGACCGCCACATCGCGCGATGCGATCCGCGGGAACGTGGAGATCCTGCCGAGTGGGAGTAGGCGCAGGAGTTCTTCGGTGACCACTGGGATGCTGTCGGGGTTCGTGGACATCAGCTCCCAGAGCTCGTGGTGTGACAGGGCCACGAAGACGATCTTTGAGAGTTCCGACAGCACATTCTGGTCGCCGCCGACCAGCGATCCGAGAAGCAGAGCTGCGTACTCACCGTCGGTGACCGGCGGGGTTGCTTCCTCGCGGACGGCGAGCAGGTTCTTGATGAGTCCGTCGTTGAGGGGGCGTCTGCCGGCGATGAGGTCTTCCAGGTAGTGATACAGCTCCCAGAAGTCCTCCAGCAGCTGCGGGATGTCGGTGTCATGCGCGAGTTGCATCTGCCGCGACAAGTGCCGAAATCAGGGAATGTCGTCGTCGGGGACGCCCAGATAGGTGGCGTTGACGTTGATCGTCAGGGGTTCGAGCAGGTCGGTCATCAGGTCGAAGCTGGACGCGGGTGTCAGCGCATCGGCGGCGTCGGAGACGATGCGACGGACCGTCGGGGCGAAAGCCGCCATCGTGTTGGCGCTGTAGGCTGCGGCGACGAAGCGTTTCAGCCTTCCGTGGTGCGGATGATCGAGATTGAGGAGCATCTCCTCGGGCATGACCGTCGGCAGGAAGCTGGGGCCATCGTCGACGTTGGTGTCGCTGCGGATGAACGAGGTGTCCGTCAGAATCTTCTGGACATCGGGGTAGGCGGTCAGGTGCACGGCCGTATGCCCCGTGGGAAGAACGACCTGGGGAAGCCCACCTGGGGAAAGGTCATCGAGCGGTGTCACCATCGAGGGCGGCATCAGGCCGGGGATGGAGCGGAGGTCGAAGCGTGCGGATGTGGGTGGTGTGGTGGTGGTCATGGTTTCCTCCATGGATCTCTACAGGATGTTCAGTGGGTGTCGGTGTGTTCGCTGCGGCGGATGGCCAGGACGGCGATGGCGATCACGACCACCAGAACAGCGACAATGAGAACGGTTGTGGTGAAAGCACTGGTGTAGACGTCGGGGTGTCCGGGTTGGCCGGCTGCGGTGTCGGTCGCGGCGTCGCCGGTGAGCTTCTGCCCGATCAGTGTGGACAACAGGAGGGCGTAGCCTGCGACGAAGATGGCCTCACTGCCGACCCGGAAGAAGTTGAGCAACCCGGCAGCGGTGCCGGTGCGTTCCGGCGGGACCACCTGAAGGGCGTGGCCGTCCACAAGCCCAATGGGGAGGCCGAAGCCGAATCCGAGCAGGATCATCGGAACGATGATCCAGGCCAGGGAACGGTTCTCGCTGAGTAGCATGAGTCCCAGGTCGCCGAGGATCAGGACGGCAAGGCTCGTGTAGATGACAGACCCAACGTTGATCCAGGTGACGGTGTCGACGAGCTTGGCGGCGACAGTGGGTGCGATGACCACGGGGATGGTCATGGCGAGCATGAGCAGACCTGCCTGACCTGCGCTGAGATCTCGGATGCCGCTGAACGCTGAGGGGAGATAGGTCAGCAGGGTGACGAAGCCAATCGACCCGGCTACGGGTACCAGGCACATGGCGAGGAACTCCCGGTTGCGCAGCAGGGACAGGTCCAGCAACGGGGCGCGGTCTGACGTGCTTGGTGCCACAGCAGGGGCCGCGGCGGGGAGAACACGGGAGCTCAGCGCAACAGCGGCGAGGATAAGGCCGTGAACAGCGAAGACGCCGCGCCAGCCGACCCCGGCGACCAGGGCACCGGAGATGGTCGGTCCGAGCGCGAGACCGAGCCCGTTGACGGTGCCGAACAGGGCGAAAGCACGGGCACGGGCGGAGCCGGTGAAGGCGTTGGACAGCATCGAACTCGCACCGGTGAGGATCGCGGCGGCACCGATTCCGGCGATGATGCGCATGGCATCGAGCAGGAGCAGCGACGGGCTCGCCGCACTGATCAGACTGGTGGCGGCGAACAGGATGCTGCCGATAACGAAGGTGAGGCGGTAGCCGATGCGGTCGCTGAGTGCTCCCCACGCGAGGACACCGAGGGCGAAGGCGACGTTGAAGCCGTTGACCACCCACTGCAGTGCCGTGGTCTGGGTGCCGAGGTCGGTGGAGATCTTCGGAAGCGCAATGGCTGTCCCGGCGATGGACATCGGGGTGACGAACTGGGCTATCAGGATGATCGGGAGCGTCCAGCGACTCGGGGGTGCCGCCGCCGTTGTCTTGGATTGCGTCGATGTGGCTGTCATGGGTGTGTCCTTTCGGTAGGTACGATGATATTAGTAGGTACCAGTATCGTAGTTACTTCGCAATGTGAGGAGAGCACGGGACATGGAAAACACCAGCGCAGGAACACCAGATCAGTCGGATGAAATCGTGGATGTGGCCATCGTCGGAGGCGGTCCGGTCGGCATGCTGGTGGCAGCTGAGCTGACGCTGCAGGGACTGACTGTGGTGCTGTTCGAGCCGCGGACAGAGGTCGACCGCAGACCGCGAGCAGGCACAGTCCACGCCAGGTCGCTGTCGCACCTGGCCCGGCGTGGATACGTCACATCGGTCACGCCTGAGGAGATTGAACGGCGCTCCGGTACCGTCCGGCGTGCGGAGTTCCAGTTCGCCGGCTCTGCCGGGCTCACGCTGAGCGCACCCGCTCAGGAGCCGTCACCGTTGGCGGGGATACCGCAGGCCCAGTTGGAAGCGACGTTTGAGCAGCGGGCACTGTCACAGGGGGCAGACATCCGCCGGGGGACAGTCGTGCGGTCGGTCACCGTCGACGACGGCCACGACGGAGTCCTGGTCCAGTTCACCGACGCAGACGGACGCCCGGCACTTCACTCCGGAAGGGTCCGGGCACGGTACTGCATCGGGGCAGATGGAGGGCGCAGTCTTGTCGCCAGGACGGGGAACTTCCCGGCGGTCGAGACCCCCGCGACGATGAACGCCATCTCGGCGCTCGCCTACAGTGACGATGGTTCGGTTCCTCCCGGATGGAATCAGACGGAAACCGGATGGACAATGCACAACCCCGGCTTCGGGCGGCAGGGACGTGTCATCGGCATGGACTTTGACGGCCCGTCCCGGGACAGGTCTGTGCCCGAAGCGACTGAGTATGTGGACCTGGTGGAGCGCATTCTCGGAGGGCCGGCGAACCTGTCAGGGATCACCCACCTCACCCGGTTCAGCGACTTCGCACGGTACCGCCTGTCGATGCGCGACGGGAGACTCCTGGTCGTCGGTGACGCTGCGCATATTCACTACCCTCTGGGAGGACAAGGCCTGAACACCGGTATGCAGGACGCGTTCACCCTGGGCTGGCGGCTGGCCGCAGTCATCAAAGGTGTGCAGCCGGAAAGCTGCCTCTCCGAGTGGTCCCGGATGCGGTCGCACGCAGCGGCTGTCGTCATATCCAACACAGTTCTCCAGTCGCGGATGATGCACCCGCAGCAGGGGACGGCCCTTCGCGACTCCATTCACATGCTGCTGACCGTGCCTGGGATCCATGACGCTTTCGCAGACATGATCTCCGGGCAGTTCCAGCCGGGATTCGCTACGGATCTGGCGATCACCGAGCAGCAGACGGGAGAGGAACTCAGCCTTGCCCGGCTGCTGATCCCCGGCCGCGCTGTCGAGCTGCGTGTCGACGATGACGCTCCCCGCGTGGGGACCCACGATCCGGAACGGCTGGTGGTTACCGGAACCATCCGCCCCACTCCGCCGTGGCGAAGCGCTTACATCACCCCTGACGGCTACTTTGCGGAGACGACTCCGTAAGTACGCGGCGCACGTCGGCGATGGCCTGCTCGGCGGTGATGTACTGGACTGCGGTCCATCCGGCCCTGCGGGCCGCGGCACAGTTCTCAGGAAGATCGTCGATCAGAACACAGTCCTCCGCGGCGACGCTAGCCGCATCAGCAGCGATGGCGAAGATCTCTGGATCAGGCTTCCGGACGCCAACCCTGCAGGAGTCGATGATGACGGTCGCCACCTCGTCGAGGTCGACCATCGCCCGCCAGTGGTGCTGTTGCAAAGTTGGGTGGAGAACCGCGAACACTCCTTTCTTCGTCGCCTGGCCAGCATTATGGCCCAGCCTGCTTAGATATTCTGGAAGACCCGGTTGACGATCACCGCGTCCGGGTTCGGTTGCCCGTAGGCAAACATCGTGCCTTGCCCTTTCCGCAATGAGTGCATCGCCTCCATCCCTGTCAACGTCCGATATGCAGATGTCCGGTTCGTAAACGCGCCTTTCGGCCCGAGGATCCGCTTCAGCCGACCATGGTCGCCTTCTAGGATGTTGTGGAGGTATTTCACCTGCCGGTATTCCACTGTTGGCGGGCAGATTCCCTCTGACTTCAACTCGGCGATTGCCCTGGCTAGGGAAGGTGCTTTATCGGTGTTGATCACTCTGGGATACCCAGCTGACGCATTGGATCTGAGGGCCTTGGTCAGGAAACGCTTCGCCGCGGCCACGTTCCGCTTCGGAGAGAGGTAAAAGTCCAGGGTCTGACCACCGGCGGTGATCGCCCGATAGAGATAGCACCACCTGCTGCCGACCCGGATATAGGTCTCATCCACCCGCCAGGAACTGGCCTGCCAGTCAGGTACCTGCCGGTACCACCGTGTTTGCTTGTCCAGCTCACGGGCGTATTTCTGGACCCAGCGGTAGATCGTGGTGTGATCGACCGGTACGCCCTGCTCGGTCATCATTTCCTCCAGATCGCGGTAGCTCACCCCGTAGCGGCAGTACCACCGCACACTGCCCACAGAATGATGTCACGGGGGGAAATGACGACCGGAGAAGATACCCATGGCTGTGATTAGTTCACGTCGCTCTTCCTACTGCCCCAACTTTGCAACAGCACCGGTAAGGCCGGTAACCAATCCTGGGAAACTATTCTTGGGGTTCTAGAGAATCCTGGGCAGTAGCTGGGGCGAGAGATTGCTTCCTCTCGCCCCGGCTTTTCTGTATCACGCCGAAAAGTGCCGGGACGATGGAGAAGGCGACGATTCCGAGGAAAATGGCCTCGATGTTGTTCCGTACGAACTCCACCCCGCCGAATAGCGACCCCAGGTAGACGATGCCGCTGGCCCACAGCACACCGCCTATCACGTTGAAAACAATGAATGTGTGATAGCGCATGCCCGACATTCCAGCTACCAGTGGGGCATAGGTGCGAACGAAGGGTACGAAGCGGCACAGGATGATCGTGATCGCCCCGTATTTCTCAAAGAACGCCTCAGAGCGGTGCAGGTGTTCCTGTTTAAAGAAGCGCCCGTCCTTGCGGTTGCGCAGCGCAGGGTGGAAGCGGTGGCCAATCCAGTAGCCCACCTGGTCGCCTAGGATTGCCGCGATCGGGGTAATCAACAGCACCTGCCACAGCGGTGCGAAGCCATCAGGCTGGCTGGCTAGAAGGCCCGCTGTGAAGAGCAAGGAATCACCGGGCAGGAAAGGAAAGAACAGCCCGGATTCGATAAAGATAATCGCAAAAATGGCGGGCAAAATCGCCGCGCCGAAAGGTCCGGAACCCGAAAGCAAATACATTGGGTCGAACCACTGCGGCCCGAGGGCCAGCACAGTTACATCGGTCATGCAGGAAAACGCTACTCTACTTTCTCCCGCAATAGTTGGAATGGTTCCTGTTAAATTCTGGAGAATTTACCCCGACGACCCAGGGGTGGTGACCCTTGCCCGCCCCAGCCCGCCCTCAGCAGGCATCCGGGTGCGCCCCTTAAATCGTGATGATCTCGAACTTCCCCTCGCGGAAGTACTGGCGTAGGTCTTTCTTGTCGAACTTATCCACGCTGGTCTTGTCGATGTGATCCACGAAGGTCCAGTTCTCTGGCACCATCCAGCCGGGCACGCGTTGGCGAAGTTCCTCGGCCAGCTCTTGTGCAGTTTCCACAGTCCAGGGGGTCTCCTCGGCAACCACTACTACTGCGAGCGGGCGCTGCCCCCATTTCTCCGATGGAATACCGATCACTGCAGCCTCGATCACGGCTGTGGGCTCCAACAGGTAGTTTTCCAGCGCCGCGGAGTAGATCCATTCGCCGCCTGAACGGATGATGTCCGCCTTGCGGTCGTGAATCGTCAGGTAGCCGTCTTTGTTCACTGTGGCGATGTCGCCGGTGCGCAGCCAGCCGTCATCGGTAAAGCGCGGGCTGTCGTCCATGTAGTACGAAGCCGTTACTGTGTTGCCGCGTACTTGCAGTTCGCCTTCGTTGCGGTCGTTGGCTTCTAGCACGTTGTCGTTGTCGTCGACGATGCGGTAACGCATACCTGCGTGGAAGCGCCCTTGGCTTTCGCGATACTTGGCGCGGGCAGCGCCAGCCACACCAGCGGGCGGGTGGGCAACGGTGCCCACCGGGCCGGTCTCCGTCATACCCCAGGAGTGGATGATGTCCACGCCGAAGCGTTCCTCCCAGGCGTCGATCATGGCGGGGGAGACCTGCGAGCCGCCGACGTAGATCTCCTGCAGGCTCATCTTCTTGGGGTGCTTCTTGGTGTAGTGCACCAGCAGACCGGTCCACACCGCAGGGGACCCATGGGCTTGGCGTGGCATGGCGTCTGCGATCACATGTGCCAGGTGCTCCGGGGTGGCGCTGCGCCCGGTAAACACGATCGGAGCGCCGGCCATAAAGGCAGCTAGTGGCACGCCCCAGCTGAGGACGTGATAGATCGGCACACAGCATAGAAAGCTGGTGCCATTGCGGATACTGAAGCTATCGGCGGCGCGCAGCTGCATGGAGTGCAGCCACAGTGCGCGGTGGGAGTAGACCACGCCTTTCGGTGGGCCTTCCGTACCAGTGGAAAAACAGATGGCCGCCGGGTCAGTCTCTTCCATGTCCGGCCAGTCGAAGTCGGCGCTGCGCCCGTCGAGTGCGGCCTCTAGGTTTAGAACGCGCAGGTGGCTCAAGCCCGGCTTGCCTTGTTTGCCTTGCACGGCGATGAGCTGCTGTACCGCCTCGGTGTCCGCTAGGTTCGGCCCAATCACCAGCACCGCCTCCACGCAGGGGCAGTCGGCTAGTAGCGGGACGATCTGGTCTTTACAGGTCGGGTCGAGCACCAGCACTTTCGGCGCCGCCTTGTTGATGATGTGCGTGATCTGGGTGTTCATGAGGTGCCGGTTGATGGGGTTAAAAACCGCGCCCATCGAGGCCACGGAGAGCAGCACCTCCAGGTGCTCGGTACAGTTCGGCAGTACGGTGGCTACGCGGTCGCCGCGTTCAATGCCGAATTCGTCGCGCAGCATGTTGGCCATTGCGGCCGCGCGGATACCGATGTGCAGGAAGCTGGTTTGCTCCGCAGTTTCGTCAAAATACGTGGTCACGGTAGTGTTTCGGTGAACGCTGGCCCCGTATTCCAGGATCGTCGCTACGGATAATGGGATCTCCTGCATCGTCGACTTCATGCATTTCAGCCTAGCCGTTAGGTACTCGCGGTGTGGGAGGTGCTATGGTTAGCTACGGAAGCCGGATGTGAGGCTCGTTTCTTTTCTCTTTCTTTCTTTTTACGACGCCACCCCGCGCTACACCCGCCGCCAGTCGCATCGTGGGACGTTAAGGCGGCAATCTTTCTGGAAGATTCCCGCAATCTTTGGGTTAATTTAAGAACTGTTGTCGAATACGCATGTCTGGCCAACCCTGGGGCTTCGCAGGCTTTTGAAGGGTCGATGAAGAAGCCGGACGTGAAAGGACTTTTGTGAGCCTGTCCGATATTTTGGCTCGTGGCCAAGCCAATGGCCTCGCCTCGTTGAAATTGCCGGAGCTACGCCAGATTGCAGCGGCACAGGGGCTGAAAGGTACCTCTGGTCTCCGCAAAGGTGAGCTAATCGCAGCCATCGAATCCGGTGGTGCATCTGGTGGCGGTGGAGCGCCCCGGAAGCCGCAGCCTGCTGAAGAACCTGCGCCGAAGGAAAAGCCGGTTGAGGAGGCGCGGGAGGGGCGTCACCAAGAAAAGCGCCCAGAAGAAACCGCAGAAAGCGCCGAAAAGCGCGGTAAGGGCGACGGCAAAGATCGCGGCGAAGATCGCGGCGAAGATCGCGAAAAGAACCGCGACGAGCGTGGCGACAACAACCGCGACGATAATGAGCGCGAAAACAACCACCGCGACGACAACAACCGCGGCAATCGCCGCAACCGTCGCAATCGCCGTAACCGCCGTAACCGTGGCCGTGACAATAATCGCGACAATAACCGCGATAACAACCGCAACAACGGCAACAACAGCGGGGATGGTAATAACGGTGGCGGCAACAACAACCGCGAACCGAAGCCGGAAGAGCTTACGCCTGTCGCGGGCATCCTCGATTTCGTCGATGCGAACACCGCGTTCATCCGCACCACTGGCTACCACGCGGGGCCGACGGACGTGTACGTGCCGATCAACACGGTGCGCAAGTACGGCATGCGCCACGGCGACGCGATCGTCGGCACCATCCGTCCGAAGAACAACAACAATAACGGCGGCGGACGCGGACGGAATCGCCAAAAGTACACGCCGATCTACCAGGTAGAGACCGTTAACGGCCTTACCCCCGAGCAGGCATCAGCACGCCCGAACTTTGCGAAGCTGACCCCGCTGTACCCGAACCAGCGCCTGCGACTGGAGACCGACCCGAAGACGCTGACCACCCGTGTGATCGACCTGATCATGCCCATCGGCAAGGGGCAGCGTGCGCTGATTGTCTCCCCGCCGAAGGCCGGTAAGACGACCATCCTGCAGGACATCGCCAACGCGATCTCCACGAACAACCCCGAGTGCTACCTCATGGTCGTGCTGGTGGATGAGCGCCCGGAGGAAGTGACGGACATGCAACGCTCCGTCAAGGGCGAAGTCATCGCCTCCACGTTCGACCGCCCGCCAGGGGAGCACACCAACGTTGCCGAGCTAGCCGTCGAGCGCGCAAAGCGCCTGGTAGAGCAAGGCAAGGACGTTGTTCTGCTGCTGGATTCCATCACCCGCCTGGGTCGCGCGTACAACAACTCCTCGCCGGCCTCTGGCCGCATCCTGTCCGGTGGTGTGGATTCCAACGCGCTGTACCCGCCGAAGCGCTTCCTGGGCGCTGCCCGCAACATTGAAAACGGCGGCTCCCTGACGATCATCGCCACCGCGATGGTGGAGACCGGCTCGGCCGGCGACACGGTGATCTTCGAGGAATTCAAGGGCACCGGCAACGCGGAACTGAAGCTGGACCGCAAGATCTCCGAGCGCCGCGTGTTCCCGGCTGTGGATGTGAACCCGTCGGGCACCCGCAAGGACGAGTTGCTACTCAGCCCGGAAGAGGCGCGCATCATGCACAAGCTGCGCCGTATCCTGTCTGCCCTGGATTCACAGGCGGCCATCGATCTGTTGATCAAGCAGCTGCGTAAGAACAAGACCAACCGGGAGTTCATGCTGCAGGTTGCCAGCTCCGCGCCTCTGGCAGGCGAGGACGAGGAGGATTAAACCATGAGCCAATCACCGTCAGTCATCGACGACATTCTGGCCGAGTATCAGGGCCTGGAGATGCAGCTGAGCGATCCTGAGCTGCACAATGACCCAGCGGCGGCCCGCAAGGTCGGTAAGCGCTTTTCCGAGCTGCAGCCGATCATTCAGACGCACCAGAAGCTCGAGCAGGCCCGCGAGGATCACGAGGCCGCGTCCGAGATGGCATCCGAGGACAAGGAATTCGCCGAAGAAGCCAAGCGCCTAGAAGAGGAGATCGGGGAGCTGGAAGAGCAGCTAACCGACCTGCTGGCTCCGCGCGACCCGCACGACGGCGACGACATCGTCATGGAGATCAAGTCCGGCGCCGGCGGCGAGGAAGCCGCGCTGTTCGCCGGTGAGCTGGCGCGCATGTACCAGCGTTACGCTGAACGTCACGGCTTTAGTACCGAGATCCTGGGGCTGAACGAGACCGACCTGGGTGGCGTGAAGGACATGACCCTGTCCATCCGCTCCAAGCAGCCCTCCCGCGATGGCGCGTGGTCGGAGTTCAAGTTCGAAGGTGGAGTGCACCGCGTGCAGCGCATCCCCGTCACCGAGTCGCAGGGCCGCATTCAGACCTCCGCGGCGGGCGTGCTGGTGTACCCAGAGCCCGACGAAGTCGAGGATGTGCAGATCGACGACAAGGACATCCGCGTGGACGTCTACCGTTCCTCCGGTAAGGGCGGCCAGGGCGTGAACACCACGGACTCGGCGGTTCGCATTATCCACCTGCCGACCAACATTGTGGTGACCTGTCAGAAGGAGCGCTCCCAGATTCAGAACCGCGCCCGCGCGATGCAGGTTCTGGCTGCGCGCCTGCAGCAGATGAAGGAAGAAGAGGCCGAGGCCGAGGCAGCCGAAGGCCGCGCAGCGCAGATCCGCACCATGGATCGTTCCGAGCGCATCCGCACCTATAACTTCCCCGAGTCCCGCGTCTCCGACCACCGCATCGGCTACAAGGCCAACAACCTGGATTCCGTCCTGGACGGAGACCTGGAGGCGCTGCTCGCGGCGCTGAAGGATGCCGACCGCGCACGCCGCCTCGAGGCGGAAGACTAGCCTTCCCGTCGCCGCGACAGCGGCAGAGCGGCAGAGCGATGAGGCGGCAGGATGGCGGAACGGTAGTACGGCAGAACGGTGGGACGTTGAACATCAACCAAGCGATCCGCGAGGCTACCGCACAGTTGAGCGCGGCGGGCATCGATTCCGCCGCAGTCGACGCGCGCCTGCTGATGAGCTATCTGCTCGTGGAGCCCGGCACTAGCTCAGCTGCGCCCGGAGCCGCCGCTGCCACCGCTGCGCCCCGCGCCGCCGTCGACTCCGGCACTCTCTTTATGCGCGCCGACGATCCCGCCCCCAGCGCCTATGCCGATTGGGTGGCCCGCCGCATGGCGCGCGAGCCCCTCCAGCACATTGTGGGCTCCGCCCCCTTCTGCGGCCTGGACCTCTTTGCGGAGCCAGGCTGCTTCGTCCCGCGCCCCGAAACCGAGCTGCTCGCCGACTGGGCCGCGCGTTTCCTCAAGGGGCGCCCCACGCCGCGCGTGGTCGATCTGTGCTGCGGCCCCGGCACGTTGGGGCTCGGGGTTTCTTTTCTTTATGACGCCCCTATCTCCCTAACTGGCATCGAATTCTCTGATGCTGCGCTGCGACTGGCCGAGAAGAATGCTCGGCTTGTCCCGCAGGTTAAAGCCACATTCGTCCAGGCGGACCTGGCCGTAGACGATCCCGCGGAGTTGTCAGCGACGGCGGACGTTTCCCCCGAGGCTTTCGCACCCGCGGACGTGGTGGTATGCAACCCTCCGTACGTGCCGGAATCCGCGGAGGTTTCCCCCGAGGTGGCCGCCGACCCACACGCAGCCGTGTTCTCCGGGGACGACGGGCTGGAGCTCATGCCACGGGTCCTGCAGTGGGCTGAGGCGCTGGGGCGCGCAGGTGGTGGCGTCGGAATAGAACACGACGACTCCAACGGCGCGCAGGTGGCGGCCATGATGCAGCAACGCGGCTGGCGAGAAATCACCCAACACCACGACCTGGCTGGCCGGCCGCGCTTCGTCACCGCCCTGCTACCGCAGTAGTTCCGGCGATGGGGTTAAGGTAGAGCACGTAATAAATGAGCAAGAAAGGGCCGCAATGTCGAGAACCGTAGACGCAACCGATTCGCAGAACCGCGAGGCCGCGCTAGACGCCGCGGCGAATGCGGTGAAGGGCGGACGGCTGGTCGTGCTGCCGACCGACACGGTCTACGGCATCGGCTGCGATGCCTTCGACAACGAGGCAGTGGCCGCATTGCTGCGTGCGAAGGGGCGTGGCCCCGACATGCCCGTGCCCGTGCTGGTTCCCAGCTGGACCACCATTCAGGGGCTCGTGCGCGAGTACACCTACAACATGCGCAAGCTCGTTGAGGCCTTCTGGCCGGGCGGGCTGTCGATGGTCGTCCACCAGGCGCCCAGCCTGCCGTGGAACCTGGGGGATACGCGCGGCACCGTGATGCTGCGCATGCCCAACCAGCCCATTGCCCTGGAGCTTTTGGAGCGCACCGGCCCGATGGCGGTTTCCAGCGCCAATATCTCCGGCCAGCCGCCGGCGACGAATGTGCAGATGGCCGAGGATCAGCTGGGCGCGGACGTGACTACCTACATCGACGGTGGGGAAGCGCACCACGGTGTGGCCTCCACCATCGTTGACCTTTCGTCTGGCCGCCCGCGCATCCTGCGCGAGGGTGCGGCCACCACCGAGCGCGTGGCCGAGGTTCTGGGCATGAGCAGTGCGGAGCTGCGGGGAGACGTCTAATGACAGTCCTTGCCCAGCCGGCTATCGGCGCAGGTATTCCCCTGCGCGAGTTGGTGTTGGTGCTGCTCGTCGCCTGCACGGTGACGTATCTGGTGACTGGTGTGGTGCGCTCGGTGATCTTGCGCTACGGGCGGATGGCCGCCCCGCGCGAGCGCGACGTGCACCAAGTTCCGATGCCGCGGCTGGGCGGGGTAGCGATGTTTACGGGACTGGTCGTGGCCGTAGTGGTGGCCAACCAGCTGCCCGCGTTGACTCGCGGGTTTCCACCGGTAACGCCAGATATGACGGCGGTTCTGATGGCCGCCTTTGTGATTGTGTTCGTCGGAGTGGTGGATGACCTCTACGACATCTCCTGGGTGCTGAAGCTCGGCGGGCAGGTCGTGGGTGCCGTGGTGATGAGCCTGATGGGCCTTAGTTGGTACCTTTTTTATCTGCCGTTCGGGGACGGCACCACGCTGATCCTGGACCAGGTCCAGTCCACGATCCTGACGGCGCTTTTGACCGTCACGATCGTGAACGCGATGAACTTCGTCGACGGCCTAGACGGTCTGGCCGCGGGGTTGGGGGCGATCGCCGCCGGGACGATCCTGATCTATTCGCTGACCATCCTGCATGATCAGGGTGGCACCGTGGCGGCCTACCCGCCGGCGATTATTTCGGCAGCATTGGTGGGAATCTGCATGGGTTTCCTGCCTCACAACTTCTCGCCCGCGCGCATCTTCATGGGGGATAGCGGCGCGATGCTGATCGGCCTGCTGCTGTCCGCGGCCTGCACATCGGCATCCGGGCGCATCAACGCGGCGCTGTACGGGCCGGCGGATATGTTGGCTCTGCTGTCGCCGATGATTGTGGTTCTGGCGGCCCTGTCCATTCCACTGCTGGACCTGGTGATGGCAGTTGTGCGCCGCGTGTCCCAGGGCAAGAGCCCGTTTTCCCCGGACAAGAAACACCTGCACCACCGACTGCTGCACATTGGCCACAGTCAGAAGCGCGTGGTTCTGGTTTTGTACACCTGGGTTGGGGTAGTGGCCTTCGGTGCAGTGGGACTGACCGTGCTGCCTCTACACGTGATGGCTATTTCCTTTAGTTTGCTGGTGATCGTTGCCATCGTGGCGACGGTGGTGCCGCTGTGGCGGGAGAATCGGAAGTCGAACACGGCTCAGGTAAGCTAATCGCCATGACTGAGGCGACTGAGAACAACGGTGCTGCAAAAGACGCTGCGGTGAACGGTGCTGGGGTGAACGGTGCTGCGGGCGCTAAAGAGCTGCCCGAGTTGAACGACGTATCCCAAGCCAGCGACCACGTCGGCCCGCTGAAGGCTGCCATGCGTTCCGGAGCGCTGGCGCTGGTGGTGTTGGGTGCGCTTTCCCTGTTGGTGTGGGGTCTTATCAGCGGCGCCGAGGGGCTGTGGGGAGCAGGTATCGGGTGGCTGGTCGGCGGCGGATTTATGCTGCTGACGGTAGTGATCGTGCTGTTTAGTTCCAACACTTCGCCCTCGATGACGATGGGCTTGATCCTGGGCAGCTGGCTGGTTAAGGCGGCCGTGCTGCTGGGTATTCTGTTCTTCCTGAAGGACAAGACTTTCTACGACACCGCAGCGCTGGCCGTAACCGTGATCTTGAGCATGGTCGCCGTACTGGCCATCGAGACGCTGGCGGTTACTCGCACCCAGAAGCTCTACATCAGCTAGTACTTGTTCGCTAGTCCACGCCCCGGTTTGCATAACCAAATGCAGGCCGGGGCTCTTAGTTTGTTGTGGTGCTACGGGTGGCACTGCTTGCGCGCAAAGAGATGACGCCCTCACACGGAGAGGCGACAACTGTCAGTAGCGAGCTGGGGGTAAGCGCCGCGGGGAGGGAAGCGGAGGTAGGCCTAAACACATACAAATGATTCTGGAACCAAAAACGTTGAAAACCACGGCCAAGTGGGGGGACCCACAACGTGTTTCACTTAGCGATTCGCGAGATAAAGCTGATATTGTTCTATCGGGCCATTTATTGGCACACGTATGTGTGAACAGTAGATACGGCACCGGCTGATTATGTAGGGACGTGCGACGGAGTCCCTCAGCGTCGGCCTAACTCTTCGAAAAGAGACCTCCATCGCACCGCAGTGATTCTGTGCAATCTTGCGGCCCAATCACGGGAGAGAACGCTGAGCGTAACAACCTTGGCCATGAAGGGCGACTTTCACGTACCTTCATTGGAACACGAATTCTTCCCGGGGCAAGTGGATAGCAACCAGCTGTGGTTCAGTGAGTTTGCTGGTGGAGCGTTCGCGCTCGACCGCCTCATGGTCATCCGTATTGTGATGATTCTTCTGGTTACCGCATTCTTCTTCTTTGCAATGCGGAAGCCGAAGCTGATTCCGAGCGGCGTGCAGAACGTTGCTGAGTACTTCTTGGACTTCGTTCGGATTCACATCGCGGAGGATATCTTGGGCAAGAAGGAGGGGCGCCGGTTCCTGCCGATCATCGCCGCTATCTTCTTCACCGTTCTTGCCGTCAACATGTCGACGATCATTCCGTTCATGAACATTTCAGCCAGCGCTCGAGTGGGTCTGCCACTGGTGCTGGCTGTTGTCGCGTATATCGCATTCATCTACGCGGGTGTGAAGCGCTATGGCTTCGGCAAGTACATCAAGTCCTCGCTGATCATTCCTGGTTTGCCTTCTTGGCTCCACTTCATCGTGGCGCCGATTGAGGCATTCTCCACATTCGTCCTCCGTCCGGTAACGCTGACGATTCGTCTTATGGCGAATATGTTGGCTGGACACATCATCCTCGTCATGCTGTTCAGTGCCACGAACTTCTTCTTCTGGCAGATGAGCGGTTGGACTGTGGCTGCTGGCGGCACGATCCTCTTCGCGATCGCCTTCACCCTGTTCGAGCTCATGGTGATCTTCCTGCAGGCATACATCTTCTCCCTGCTGACCGCCGTGTACATCGAGCTGTCCCTCCACGCAGACGAGCACTAATTCGCCCCTTTTTAAGTACTCAAATGACCAAGCCGGACAACAACAGAAAAGCTGCAACCGGCTGGTTCTCAGAAAGGTAATGGAAACCAAATGAACGACATCTTCCTCATCGCGCAGGACACCACCACCAAGTTCCAGGGCTTCGGCACCATCGGCTACGGCCTGGCTGCTATCGGCTCCGCTATCGGTGTGGGTAACGTTGCAGGTAAGACCGCTGAGGCAATGGCTCGTCAGCCCGAGATGGCCGGCCAGCTGCGCACCACCATGTTCCTGGGTATCGCTTTCGCCGAGGCACTGGCTCTGATCGGCTTCGTCGCCGGCTTCCTGTTCTAATTTCAGTGCGATTGGCCGCTCGTTAAGAGCACTTTCTAACCACCGCACCAGAATCGAAAGCTGGAGACTATGACGAACACCTTTTTGTTAGCAGCTGAGAAGCTGCCGATGGAGGAGTCGGTAAACCCGCTGCTTCCTCCGCTGTACGACATCGTCTGGTCCATCATTCCTTTTGCAGTCATCCTGTTTGTCTTCTGGAAGTTCGTGCTTCCGAAGTTCCAGGAAGTGCTGAATCAGCGCGAGGACCAGATCGAGGGCGGCATTCGGCGCGCCGAGTCCGCTCAGGCAGAGGCTAAGGCTGCCTTGGAGAAGTACAACGCTCAGCTTGCTGAGGCACGCACTGAGGCTGCACAGATTCGTGATGACGCCCGTTCCCAGGGCCAGAAGATCATCGCGGATATGAAGGCTCAGGCAACCGAAGAGTCCAACCGTATCGTCGAGTCGGGCCACAAGCAGCTCGAGGCACAGCGTTCCGCCGTTGTCACCGACCTGCGCAAGGAGATGGGTGAAAACTCCATCAACTTGGCTGAGCGCCTGCTGGGCGAGCAGCTGTCGGACGACGTGAAGCGCTCGGGCACCATCGATAACTTCCTCGCCGGACTGGACAACGTCGGCGCTTCCGGGAAGTGATCGGTATGCACGCAGCGAGCCGAGAGGCAATTGAGCGCCTCGAGCAGACCCTGGACCAGGGTCTCAACGAGACCTCCGACAAAGTGGGCACCGGTGTAACCACCGGCACCGAGCTGTTCGACGTAGTCGAACTGCTCGACAGTGACCGCGGCCTACGTGTCGCGCTGATCGACCCGGCGAGGGATGCCAACACCCGCGTTGAATTGGCCAAGAGCCTGTTCGGCGGCAAGGTATCTGCCTCGACGGAAGAAATCGTGTCTGCTGCTGTATCCCAGTCGTGGTCCAACACTCGCGACCTGCGCGACGGACTGGTGAAGCTGGGCCGCCTGGCCCTGCTGCGCGCCGCCGACGCCCAAGGTCAACAGGACCGTGTTGAAGACGAACTGTTCCAGCTGGCCCGCATCATCGAGCGTGAGCCGGAGCTGGAACTGAAGCTGGCCGACCGCGCCGCATCCCCGGATGCACGTCGCGACCTGCTGGCCAAGGTTCTCTATGGAAAGGTCACCTCCACGACCGAGGCACTGGCGCTGCAGGCAATTGGCCGTCTGCGTCAGCGTCCAGTCGAGGAACTTGACTCGTTGGTAGACGAGGTAGCTGCACTGGAAGGGCGCACCGTAGCGCGTGTCCGTGCCGCAGCTGCCCTGGGTGAACAGCAGAAGTCGACTCTGTCGGACAAGCTGGAAAAGATTTACGGTCGCAAGATTGCGGTCCACTCCGAGGTTGATACCAGCCTCCTCGGCGGTGCCGTGATCCGCGTCGGACACGAAGTTATCGACGGCAGCACTGCAGGTAACCTGCGGCGCCTCCGCGCGTCGATCGCTTAGGGCGTCATAAAAGCGCTTCAAAAAACCGACAAAGACCAAGCAAGAAAATAGATGCTGGAAGACGAAACCGAGAGCAGGAAGAACATGGCGGAGCTGACGATCTCCTCCGACGAGATCCGTAGCGCGATTGCGAACTACACCTCGAGCTACTCCCCGGAGGCCTCCCGTGAGGAGGTCGGCGTGGTCACGGCGGCTGCAGACGGTATTGCCCAGGTAAGCGGCATGCCCTCTGTGATGGCTAACGAGCTACTCGAGTTCCCAGGCGGCGTGATTGGCGTCGCACAGAACCTCGACACCGACAGCGTCGGCGTCGTGATCCTGGGTAACTTCGAGACCCTCAAGGAGGGCGACGAGGTCAAGAGGACCGGCGAGGTCCTGTCCATTCCGGTTGGGGAGAAGTTCCTCGGCCGCGTTATCAACCCACTGGGTCAGGCCATCGACGGCCTGGGCGACATCGAGTCCGAGGAAGAACGTGCCCTCGAGCTCCAGGCGCCCTCCGTTCTGATGCGTCAGCCCGTCGAGGAGCCGATGCAGACCGGCATCAAGGCTATCGACGCAATGACCCCGATTGGCCGTGGTCAGCGTCAGCTGATCATTGGCGACCGCAAGACCGGTAAGACCTCGGTCTGCATCGATACCATCCTGAACCAGCGCGACAACTGGGCAACCGGCGACCCGAAGCAGCAGGTTCGCTGCATTTACGTCGCTGTTGGCCAGAAGGGTTCCACGATCGCTTCGATCCGTAAGACCCTGGAAGACCACGGCGCGCTGGAGTACACCACCATCGTGGCAGCACCGGCATCCGATTCCGCCGGCTTCAAGTGGCTGGCACCGTTCACCGGCGCCGCACTGGGCCAGCACTGGATGTACCAGGGCAAGCACGTCCTGGTTATCTACGATGATCTGACCAAGCAGGCTGAGGCCTACCGTGCGATCTCCCTGCTGCTGCGTCGCCCGCCGGGCCGCGAGGCATACCCCGGTGACGTCTTCTACCTGCACTCCCGTCTGCTGGAGCGCGCAGCGAAGCTGAACGACGAGCTGGGCGGCGGTTCCCTGACGGCACTGCCGATCATTGAGACCAAGGCAAACGACGTATCTGCCTTCATTCCGACCAACGTTATTTCCATTACCGACGGTCAGGTATTCCTGGAGTCCGATCTGTTCAACCAGGGTGTCCGACCGGCTATCAACGTTGGTGTGTCCGTCTCCCGTGTTGGTGGTGCCGCACAGACCAAGGGCATGAAGAAGGTGTCCGGCTCCCTGCGTCTGGACCTGGCCGCATACCGCGACCTGGAGGCATTCGCTGCCTTCGCATCCGACCTGGACCCGGCTTCAAAGGCACAGCTGGAGCGCGGTAAGCGCCTGGTCGAGCTGCTGAAGCAGAAGGAGACCGAGCCGCAGTCCGTCGAGGACCAGATGGTTTCCATCTACCTGGCAGGCGAGGGCGAGTTCGACGACGTTCCGGTTGAGGACGTTCGCCGCTTCGAGTCCGAGCTGCTGGAGAACCTGCACGCTTCCCACGGTGGCGTGTTCGAGCAGATCAAGGGTGGCACCCCGTTCAGCGACGAGTCCAAGGCCGAGCTGGCTGGCACAGTCCAGGACTTCAAGCAGGGCTTCCAGACCACCGACGGCACCCCCGTCATCAACGAGCCGGAAGCTCGCCCGCTTGGCGACGACGAGGTCACCAAGTCTCAGATCACTGTCTCCCGCAAAACCCAGTAGGCGCGGAAGGTAAGTGAGCACAGTGACCACCAAGACCATTAATGAAACAGAAGGGAGGCGATAGTTATGGCTAGTCTTCGCGAGCTGAGGACACGCATCAAGTCCGTGAACTCGACTAAGAAGATCACGAAGGCCCAGGAGCTCATCGCCACCTCGAGGATCACGAAGGCTCAGGCACGTGTTGACGATGCGGAGCCTTACGCGGATGAAATCACCCGCGTGGTTCAGCGCCTGGCCTCCGCCAGCACCCTGGATCACAAGATCCTGCAGGAGCCGACGGATGCTTCCCGCGCCGCAATCCTCGTGGTTTCAAGTGACCGTGGCATGTGCGGTGGCTACAACAACAACGTCTTCAAGAAGACTGCAGAGCTGCGTAAGCGCCTGGAGAACGAAGGCAAGGACGTTGTTCTGTACGTCTCTGGTAACAAGGGCATCTCCTACTACAACTTCCGTGGCGAGGACATCGCAGGTGCCTGGTCGGGCTACTCTCAGGACCCCGACTACGCGGCTACCCACGATGTGCGCCGCCACCTGATTGATGGCTTCGTCGCCGGTTCCGAAGGAACCGCTAAGTGGCGCGAGGGCCTCAACGCGGAAGAGGGGCAGGCTGTACAGGGATTCGACGAAGTACACATCGTGTACACCCGCTTCGAGTCTATGCTGAGCCAGAAGCCAGAGGCACACCGACTGTTGCCGATCGAGACTGTGGTTGAGGAAGAGAAGTTTGAGCTCGGCGAGGATCTGGTCTCCGACAAGGTTGACCAGGTTGCTGCCGACTACGACTTCGAGCCCGACCCAGACACCCTGTTGAAGGCTTTGCTGCCGCAGTATGTCTCCCGAGGCATCTTCGCAGCAATGCTGGAGTCTGCGGCGTCGGAATCCGCAGCGCGTCGTACCGCGATGAGCGCCGCAACCGACAATGCGACCGACCTGGTCAAGCAGCTTTCCCGAGTTGCCAACCAGGCTCGTCAGGCCCAGATTACCCAGGAAATTACAGAGATCGTCGGTGGCGCATCCGCGCTCGCCGATAGCGGAGAAAGTGATTAAGTATGACTACAGCAAACCAGGTTCAGCCTTCTGCTGAATCGGCTGTTGCGGGCCGCGTCGTGCGAGTTATCGGCCCGGTCGTCGACGTGGAGTTTCCGCGCGGCCAGCAGCCAGCACTGTTCAACGCCCTGACCGTCGAGGTTGACCTCGAGGCAGTGGCAAAGACCATCACCCTGGAGGTTGCACAGCACCTCGGGGACAACCTCGTGCGCGCCGTGTCTATGGCACCGACCGACGGCCTGATCCGTGGCGCTGAGGTTACCGACACCGGCAAGCCGATCTCCGTACCGGTCGGCGACGTTGTCAAGGGCCACGTCTTCAACGCTCTGGGCGACTGCCTGGACGAGCCGGGCCTGGGCCGCGACGGCGAGCAGTGGGGCATCCACCGCGAGCCGCCGGCATTCGACCAGCTCGAGGGTAAGACCGAGATCCTGGAGACTGGCATTAAGGTCATCGACCTGCTGACCCCGTACGTGAAGGGCGGCAAGATCGGCCTGTTCGGTGGTGCAGGTGTGGGTAAGACGGTGCTCATCCAGGAGATGATTACCCGTATTGCCCGCGAGTTCTCCGGTACCTCCGTGTTCGCAGGTGTTGGTGAGCGTACCCGTGAGGGCACCGACCTCTTCCTGGAAATGGAAGAGATGGGCGTGCTGCAGGATACCGCGCTCGTGTTCGGCCAGATGGACGAGCCGCCGGGAGTCCGTATGCGCGTGGCTCTGTCCGGTCTGACCATGGCGGAGTACTTCCGCGATGTTCAGAACCAGGACGTGCTGCTGTTCATCGACAACATCTTCCGTTTCACCCAGGCTGGTTCTGAGGTTTCGACCCTGCTGGGTCGTATGCCTTCTGCCGTGGGCTACCAGCCCACCCTGGCTGACGAGATGGGTGTTCTGCAGGAGCGTATTACCTCGACCAAGGGTCGTTCCATTACCTCCCTGCAGGCCGTTTACGTGCCGGCCGATGACTACACCGACCCGGCACCGGCAACGACCTTCGCCCACCTGGATGCAACGACCGAGCTGGATCGTTCCATCGCTTCGAAGGGTATTTACCCCGCAGTGAACCCGCTGACCTCTACCTCTCGTATCCTCGAGCCGGGTATCGTCGGCGAGCGTCACTACGAGGTTGCCCAGCGCGTGATCCACATCCTGCAGAAGAACAAGGAACTGCAGGACATCATCGCCATCCTGGGTATGGACGAGCTCTCGGAAGAGGACAAGATCACCGTTCAGCGTGCACGTCGCCTGGAGCGCTTCCTGGGCCAGAACTTCTTCGTTGCGGAGAAGTTCACCGGCATCCCGGGCTCCTACGTGCCGCTGGCCGACACGATCGACGCCTTCGAGCGCATCTGCGACGGCGAGTTCGACGCTTACCCGGAGCAGGCCTTCAACGGTCTGGGTGGCCTGGACGATGTCGAGGCTGCTTACAAGAAGATGACCGAAAAGTAAGGGGTTAAGCACATGGCTGAGATTGCCGCACAACTGGTCTCCGTGGAACGTCCGCTGTGGGTTGGTACCGCAACGTCCGTTACCGCGCAGACCACTGAGGGCGAGATCGGCGTGCTCCCTGGTCACGAGCCTCTGCTCGGCCAGCTGGTCGAGAACGGCGTCGTTACCATTCGGACGAACACCGGTGAGAAGCTGGTGGCCGCGGTACAGGGCGGGTTCCTGTCCGTGTCCTCCGAGAAGATCACCATTCTGGCGGATTCTGCAACGTGGGCCAGCGAGGTCAACGTTGCGGATGCCGAGTCTCGCAAGCAGTCTGCAGAGACTGAGCATGACAAGGCTGTCGCAGAGTCCGAGTTGCGCGCTGTGAAGCGTATGGAAGCTTAAGAGCTAACTAGCTTTAAACTTCCCGACAAACGGGTTCCACTGTTTTCACGGTGGGGCCCGTTTTGCTTTTTCGAAACCCACTTCATGCCTGTAAGTTAGGTATATGGCGTGGTTGTTGTATTTTCTTGCGGCGGTGGCGCTGTTCGTCGTCACCGCCGTTGTGTGGCGCTTCTTTACGCTGCGTTCCCAGGGGTATCCCGTGGTTGTCCGGCGCCTGCCGAATTCCGATGGCAGGCACTGGCGCCACGGGATTTTGAAGTATTCGGGCCACTCCGCCAGGTTCTACAAGCTGCGTAGCCTGCGCCCGGCCTCGAACGTGGTGCTTACACGCCTGGGCACAGCAATCGTTTCTCGCCGCGAAATCACCCCGCGCGAGTCCGCTTTCTTGGAAGATAACGTCCACGTCGTCGAGGTAGTTCATCGCAAGACCCATTGGGAAATCGCCCTGGATAGTGCCGGGGATACCGCGCTTGTGGCCTGGCTCGAGTCGGCCCCTTCGGAGCGCCGCATACCCCGCCGTTGAGTCGCCGCCTGCTTCGGTAGCGTAGGCTGAACAACCATGCGCTTAGTCATTGCCCGCTGCTGTGTCGATTACGTCGGACGCCTGGAGGCCCATCTGCCGCCTGCAGACCGTTTGATCTTGCTGAAGGCCGATGGTTCGGTCTCTATCCACGCCGACGATCGCGCGTATAAGCCGCTCAACTGGATGATGCCGCCGTGTTCCCTTGAGGCCGTCGAGGCTAGCTCTTTTGATGGTGATGACGCCCCTACGGAGTATTCGGAGCTAGGCAATGAGGGGGTCGAGCAGTTGTGGATCGTCACGAATCCAAAGGGGGAGCAGCTGCGGATCCAGATTTTCGAGATCTACTCCGATACGGAGCACGACCTCGGGGAGGACCCAGGCCTGGTGAAGGATGGCGTGGAGGCGCACTTGCAGGAGCTGCTGGCCGAGCAGATTGAGATCTTGGGCGAGGGATACTCTTTGATCCGCCGTGAGTATCCGACGGCTATCGGCCCGGTGGACATTTTGTCCAAGGACTCCACGGGCGCGACTGTGGCCGTGGAGATCAAGCGCCGTGGTGGTATCGACGGTGTGGAGCAGCTTACCCGCTATGTGGAGCTGCTGAACCGGGACGAGCTGCTGGCTCCCGTGACGGGCGTGTTTGCCGCCCAGGAGATCAAGCCGCAGGCCCGCACACTGGCGGAGGACCGCGGTTTCCGTTGCGTTACCCTGGACTATGAAGCAATGCGAGGAACCGACTCCTCGGAGCTGCGGCTTTTCTAAAAGACTCAGCTCTCTCAGTCGGTTTTAGCCCTCAACAGGCGATTATTTTCTCCCGCGCGGCCAGCGCGTGGGAGGGCAAGTAAGAAAGGACACTTACAAGGTGACGAATCCTTCAAATACTCCTCCGTCCCGCTTTGTTGCCGGGGCAGTGGACCTGGGTGCGGTGAAGCAGCAGGCTGAGCAGCGGGCACAGGCGCAGGCTCGCGCCGCTCAGGCGGCCCAGGGGGCGCAGGCAAACCCAGCCAGTGCTGGCGCTGGTGCTGCCGTAGGCGTGCCGACAGGCCAGCCGGGCGCGGCCGGTGGAGCTTCAGTCGCTTTTGTCAGCACTATTACCCCGGAGAACTTCGAGCTGGACCTCGTTGTTCGTTCCACTCAAGTGCCGGTGGTTACGCTGCTGGGTTCCGCCCGCTCGGACGCCTCGGAGCAGATGCGCCAGGACTTCACCAAGCTGGCCGAGTCCCAGCAGGCGCCGACCAAGTGGCTGTTCCGTTATGTCGATGTGGACGCCACCCCGGAGGTCGCCCAGGTCTTCGGTGTGCAGGCAGTCCCCACCGTCATCGCGCTGGCCGCCGGTCGCCCGCTGACCAACTTCGAGGGCGGCCAGCCCGCCGCGCAGCTGCACGGCTGGGTAGATGCTGTGGCGCAGGCCGTAGACGGAAAACTGCGCGGCCTGGCTCCGGAGGAGGACCCGGCTAACGCGACCGGAGCCGCTGGTGGCGCGGGCGCTGCTGTGGACGGTGCTGACGCGGACCAGGATGCGGGCGACCCGCGCCTAGCTGCCGCCGCCGAGAAGCTCGAGGCGGAGGATTACGCGGGCGCAATTGAGGATTATGACGCCATCCTTGCCAACCCCACACAGACTGATGAAGAGGTCGTGGGGGAGGCCCGCGCGGCGCGTGCCAATGCGCTGCTGATGCAGCGCCTGTCCACGGGTGGGGACGAGTTCGCAGAGTCCGATCGCCTGCTGCTGGCTGGCGACAAGCCTAAGGCCTTCGACCTACTGATCGAGGAGCTGCGCCCGTCCGCTGAGGGCAGCGCAGATCACAAGAAACAGGCGAAGGCTCGCCTGCTGGAGCTGTTCAGCCTGTTCGACCCGGCGGACCCGGAGGTTATCGCGGGCCGCACCCGCATAGCCTCGGCGCTGTTCTAGTCGCCCGGGCCGCGCCGGCCCGTGAGCGGGGGGTGTCCCTATGTTTTTGTCAAGCGTCAGGCCGATGTTGACGAGAACAGTCTTGGGAGTAGTTTCTTAGGCGTGCCTAGGAGCCGACCAGCGTGCGCTGGTCGGCTTCGTTTTGGGCTTTATGCGGCGACGGGGCGTGGCGGGATTTCGCGGAAGAACTCCTTGTT
>NZ_JAKRND010000051.1 GCF_022347285.1 Corynebacterium sp. ACRPH | reverse complement strand
ACGGGCATGCCCCAGGTGCCGGGTTCGATGGTTGTGGTGGTCCCGTCGGGGTAGGTGGTGTGGGTGATCAGGTCGTTGTCGTCGTAGGTGTAGCAGGTGGTGGCACCGGCTGCGTTGGTGATGGTGGCTGGGAGGTGGTGGTTGGTGTAGGTGGTGTCTTGGATTGCGCCTTCGGGGGTGATGATGCGCCAGACGTCGCCTGCGGCGGTGGCGCGGTAGACGGTGGGGCGGATGTCGCCGAGGAGGTCGTCGGTCAGCCAGTTGGTGGGGATGGTCCAGTTGGTGGTGGTGTCGCGGTTGGTGGTGCGGCCGCGGCCGGTGAGTCCTGCTTCGTGGAGTCCGCCGTTGAGGAGGGCTTGGTAGAGGGGGAGGTTGTGGAGGGAGGGTGTCAGGAAGTTTGTGTGTGAGGCTCTGATCTCGAAGGAGTTTCACCGATAATGACTACGGTGTCACCGAAGAAAAACCATGACCAGGACAAGGTCAACAAGATCAGCGAGAAG
>NZ_JAKRND010000050.1 GCF_022347285.1 Corynebacterium sp. ACRPH | reverse complement strand
TTACTCACGTGTTACTCACCCGTTCGCCACTCGAGTACCCCTTGCAAGCAAGGAGCCTTTCCGTTCGACTTGCATGTGTTAAGCACGCCGCCAGCGTTCGTCCTGAGCCAGGATCAAACTCTCCATAAAAAAAACTGTCATCAGACACATGGTGAGCCTGAAAACCAGGCAAAACAAAAAACTACTGACAAAAGAATTGAAAAAAGGATAAATAAATCACATCAACCAACACCAACAACACTCAAACAGTCTCGCTGGCTATTGATCAGACACAACATACATCCCACAAACTTTTCCAAAACTTCTATCAGCCCAACAAGCACCCATAAAAAGGCGACTCTTGCTGGGATACGCACATTACATATCGTGGAAGCGTTAACCCCACGCTGGCGTAACCACCACCAACCCACAATCCATAGGGGCCAGTGGAGCACTGAAACAAGTCACAAAAAAGTGAAAAGACATACAATGCATCAGAATCAACACAAAGGTTGGTCAACAAAGTATCTAAACTTGGTTCATCACGCTATTGAGTTCTCAAACAACC
>NZ_JAKRND010000004.1 GCF_022347285.1 Corynebacterium sp. ACRPH | reverse complement strand
GCCTCAGCATTTTATTATGGTGATCCCCTGGGCGAAATGCGCCTGGTAAGCAGAGTTTTTGAAATGTAAGGCCTTTGAATAAGACAAAAGGCTGCCTCATCGCTAACTTTGCAACAGTGCCCGCTCAGATCGACACCACGACTGCGTCCGGTCGCATGGTGTTCGGAATCTTCGCCACCTTGGCCGAGTTCGAGCGGGATCTGATCCGAGAGCGCACCATGGCGGGTCTCGCCTCCGCGAGAGCGCGCGGTCGCAAGGGCGGACGAAAATTCGCGCTCACCAAAGCTCAGGTGCGTCTCGCGCAAGCCGCCATGGCCCAGCGCGATACTTCAGTTTCCGATCTCTGCAAGGAACTCGGCATCGAGCGCGTCACTCTCTACCGATATGTCGGTCCCAAAGGCGAGCTCAGAGACCATGGAAAGCATGTTCTCGGACTTACGTAGCAACTCGTTTCTTTTCGCAGGTTGAGCCACCTCCGCGCTTCATCAGAAAACTGAAGGAACCTCCATTGAATCGAACTAATATTTTTTTTGGTGAATCGCATTCTGACTGGTTGCCTGTCAGAGGCGGAGAATCTGGTGATTTTGTTTTTCGACGTGGTGACGGGCATGCCTTCGCGAAAATCGCACCTGCTTCCCGCCGCGGTGAGCTCGCTGGAGAGCGTGACCGCCTCATTTGGCTCAAAGGTCGAGGTGTGGCTTGCCCCGAGGTGATCAACTGGCAGGAGGAACAGGAGGGTGCATGCTTGGTGATAACGGCAATTCCGGGAGTACCGGCGGCTGATCTGTCTGGAGCGGATTTGCTCAAAGCGTGGCCGTCAATGGGGCAGCAACTTGGCGCTGTTCACAGCCTATCGGTTGATCAATGTCCGTTTGAGCGCAGGCTGTCGCGAATGTTCGGACGCGCCGTTGATGTGGTGTCCCGCAATGCCGTCAATCCCGACTTCTTACCGGACGAGGACAAGAGTACGCCGCAGCTCGATCTTTTGGCTCGTGTCGAACGAGAGCTACCGGTGCGGCTCGACCAAGAGCGCACCGATATGGTTGTTTGCCATGGTGATCCCTGCATGCCGAACTTCATGGTGGACCCTAAAACTCTTCAATGCACGGGTCTGATCGACCTTGGGCGGCTCGGAACAGCAGATCGCTATGCCGATTTGGCACTCATGATTGCTAACGCCGAAGAGAACTGGGCAGCGCCAGATGAAGCAGAGCGCGCCTTCGCTGTCCTATTCAATGTATTGGGGATCGAAGCCCCCGACCGCGAACGCCTTGCCTTCTATCTGCGATTGGACCCTCTGACTTGGGGTTGATGTTCATGCCGCCTGTTTTTCCTGCTCATTGGCACGTTTCGCAACCTGTTCTCATTGCGGACACCTTTTCCAGCCTCGTTTGGAAAGTTTCATTGCCAGACGGGACTCCTGCAATCGTCAAGGGATTGAAACCTATAGAAGACATTGCTGATGAACTGCGCGGGGCCGACTATCTGGTATGGCGCAATGGGAGGGGAGCAGTCCGGTTGCTCGGTCGTGAGAACAATCTGATGTTGCTCGAATATGCCGGGGAGCGAATGCTCTCTCACATCGTTGCCGAGCACGGCGACTACCAGGCGACCGAAATTGCAGCGGAACTAATGGCGAAGCTGTATGCCGCATCTGAGGAACCCCTGCCTTCTGCCCTTCTCCCGATCCGGGATCGCTTTGCAGCTTTGTTTCAGCGGGCGCGCGATGATCAAAACGCAGGTTGTCAAACTGACTACGTCCACGCGGCGATTATAGCCGATCAAATGATGAGCAATGCCTCGGAACTGCGTGGGCTACATGGCGATCTGCATCATGAAAACATCATGTTCTCCAGTCGCGGCTGGCTGGTGATAGATCCCGTCGGTCTGGTCGGTGAAGTGGGCTTTGGCGCCGCCAATATGTTCTACGATCCGGCTGACAGAGACGACCTTTGTCTCGATCCTAGACGCATTGCACAGATGGCGGACGCATTCTCTCGTGCGCTGGACGTCGATCCGCGTCGCCTGCTCGACCAGGCGTACGCTTATGGGTGCCTTTCCGCAGCTTGGAACGCGGATGGAGAAGAGGAGCAACGCGATCTAGCTATCGCGGCCGCGATCAAGCAGGTGCGACAGACGTCATACTAGATATCAAGCGACTTCTCCTATCCCCTGGGAACACATCAATCTTACCGGAGAATATCGTTGGCCAAAGCCTTAGCGTAGGATTTCGCCCTCTCCCGCAAACGACCCCATCTTTGCGGCGATCGTGGCCGGATAGCCGTCTTCGACAATCAGCCGAGCTAACCGGAGACGGGCACGAGGAGTGAGAAGAGCGTTCGGATGGGTCATCAATTGGCCTCCGCCGCGGTCTTCGTAAGCGCGCGTCTGGTGAGAAGCATGATGACGAGAGCGATCGCTGTCAGCACCGAAGCGACCCAAACCGGCGCGAGCAGCCCCAGCCCGGTCGCGAGCCCGAGCGCACCAAGCACGGGCCCCGCTGCAGCTCCGATATTCAATGCTGCGGTTGCGTACGAACCGCCCATCGTTGGCGCACCCGATGCTGCATACAGCACACGCGTGATCAGAGTACTGCCGACGCCGAACGACAGGAATCCCTGAACGAGGACGAGGACGATAAGCGCAACGGGATGAGATGCGACCACTGCCAACACGATCCAGCCTGTCAGCAATAGCGGTCCGCCGACTGCGAGCACGAGGCCAGGTCGTTGATCTGATAGTCGTCCTGCGATCGTGACGCCAAGGAACGATCCGATGCCGAACATCACCAGCGCGACGGACACCCACGCTTCGGCCAAGCCCGCGGTCTCGGTCACGATGGGTGCCAGGAAGGTGAATGCCGCAAAGGTCCCTCCGTTGATCAGCGCTCCGAGTGCCATGGCCAGGATGAGCCGCGGCGTCGCCAACTGGCTGAGCTCGACACGGAGCCTTGGTGAGGTCGCGCTAGTCTCGCTCCGACCAACATTGTTCGTGACGCCACGAATGACTCCAACGGCCGCGGGAATACAGAGGATGGCGATCGCCCAGAACGTCGTTCGCCAGCCCAGCGCTGTGCCGAGCAGTGCCCCGGCGGGGACGCCCACGACGGTTGCGATCGTCGTGCCGGAGAGCAGGATCGACAGTGCACGCCCCTTCTGGTTCGCTGGCACGAGGGTAGTGGCCGTGCTCAGTGCTACGGCGAGGAATCCTGTGTTTGCGAGAGCGCTGAGCACCCGGGTGATGAGCAGGAGAGAGAACACTGGTGTCATCGCTCCGATGACGTGGCTTCCCGCGAACACGAGAAGGCAAACGATCAATGTGAGCCGCGGTGGCCAACGGCGAGCGAATGCCGCCATCACTGGCGCGCCGACGACCATACCGACTGCGAATGCGGAGGTCAGCAGGCCCGCAGTGCCGACCGAGACGTCAAGTTCGGTCGCGATCGCGGGGAGCAATCCCGCGAGCATGAATTCTGAAGTGCCCATGACGAAGACCGCCAGGGCAAGCATGTAAAGGGCAAAAGGCATCGAGTACTCCGAGGTGTGAGATCAAGAAATGGTTCTTCTTGTCACCACGGCCAGCGCCCCGGGTACGCCAGACATACGCCCACACAGATCGTGGGCGTCGTAACTAGTGGTTCAAGGGGCTGGCGGTGTGACCGACAACCCCTGACCTGTCTGATTCGGGACTCGACATGCCCCAAACTCTAACATGCCTTTGGGGTTGCCCGCAAATCGTGGACACGTAGTGGGGCTACCTAGTGTTTAGGCAGCTATTTCTTTTCTACTGGTGGTTAGACCAATGTGGTTTTCGAAGTCGACGGGGCTGACCATTCCTAGTGCAGAGTGCCGGCGCCGACGGTTGTAAACGACTTCCATCCAGTAGGCAACGGCCTTGCGCGCAGCATCGCGGGTAGGCCAACGCTTACGGTCGTAGAACTCGGTTTTAAGCGTCGACCAGAACGACTCAGCCATCGCGTTATCAAAGCACACACCAGTACGCCCCACAGACTGAGCAATGCCCAGGTTATGGCAGACTTCCCAGAGCTTCTCGCTGGTAAATTGCGTTCCGCGGTCAGCGTGGAACACCAGCCCATCAGGAACGTCACCGCGCAGTGTATATGCCATCCGCAGGGCCCGTTCGACCAGGCATGTATCTTGAACGCTATCCATCGCCCAGCCCAGCACCCTGCGGGAATGGCCGTCGCGGACCGCACACAAGTACAACCATCCCTCGCTGGTGCGTAGGTAGGTAATATCCGACATCCACACTCGGTTGAGCTCACCAGTATCAAACATGCGCTTGACCAGGTCAGGAAGAGCTGACTTACGCTTGGATTGAATCGTTGTCACCGGGACAAAGGCACGCGGTGAAATCCCTTCAATGCCCATCATGCGCATCCGCTTAGCCACAGTCTTGCGATTCAGGGTGATCTGGTAGCGCTCGGTAAGTTCTGCGGTGATCCGCGGAGCACCATAAACCTCATCGGAGTCTTTCCAAATCTGATGAATCTTTCGGTCAACGCCATCGTAAAATGCAGCACGATCATTTTCGCCAGATAGTCGCTTCTGCTGCGTATCAGCCCATTTGTAGTATCCAGACCGAGACACTTTTAATAGCCGTGCCATGCGTTTGATGCTGTAGTTTGCCTTCTCCTGCTGCATCAATTCGAACTTTTCTGCTCGCGTTGCTTCGCGGCGAAGAAGGCTGTCGCTTTTGACAAAAACTCATTATCCATCTTGGCTTCCGCCAACTCACGGCGCAGACGAGCATTCTCAGCACGAAGATCCGCCTCACTCATCCCATCCGAGGCCCCTCGGCGTTCACGCTCGAGTTTGACCCACCGGCCTAAAAGCCCGGCGGAGACGCCAATCTCCTTAGCCACATGAGCGATCGGGCGCTCTGACTCGATTACCAGGTTCGCGGCTTCACGCCGGTACTCCGGCGTGTACTTCTTGCGCTGTTGACTCACAATGAACATCCTCTCCTACGGACACAAGATCCGCACAAATAGGGTGTCCACTAAACGAGGGTAACCTCACCTTCAATGGCAAGCGGTCTGGACAGATACTTCTTGAATCGGCACGGTGTCATTACGGGCGGGGGCCAGAACAACGTCCCTGGACATCACAGCTAGGGGAGAAGAACTCGCCGACCCAATTGCTAGACTCTGGGGCATGGAAATCTGTGCCCCATTCGCGGGAGTTGTGCACTTCCTCGTCGCCGACGGAGATGCCGTAAACACCGGCGACGCGCTGTGCACGGTGGAATCGTTAAAGCTGGAAGCGCCCGTGCTCGCGCCGGGGCCCGGGGTGGTGCGCAGGACGAACTCGCAGGACTACGTGGATGTGCACGGCGGGGACGTGATTCTGCGGGTCGAGGCCCAATAAGGCCGGCACTAGTAACAACCACGAGTAACGACTAGGCAGGACTGCTAAGCACAATGACACGCATCATCTCCGGAACCGCCCGCGGCCGCAGCATCAAGGTGCCCAGCGAAGGCACCCGCCCCACCTCAGACCGCGCCCGCGAGGGGCTGTTCTCCTCTCTGCAAGTCCGCTTCGGCTTCGTCGACGAGGTCGTGCTGGACCTCTTCGCCGGCTCGGGTGCCTTGGGGCTGGAGGCCGCGAGCCGCGGAGCCAAGGAGGTCACCCTGGTGGACAACAGCGACGCGGCGGTGAAGACGATCAAGGACAACGCGCGCGTCGTGCCCGAGGCGAAAGTACAGGTGGTGGAGGCGAAGGCGTCATCCTTCCTGGCCGGAGCCCTGCGCAACCACTACACGATGGTGCTAGCCGACCCGCCTTATGAGCTCGCTGACGAGGCTGTCGCCGAAATGGTGGAGGCGCTGATTCCTGTTCTTACAAGTGACGCCGTCGTGGTGGTCGAACGCAATAGTGCTTCACCTGAAACCGCGTGGCCGGAGGGCTTTGAGCCCACCGGGCAGAAGCTAAAGAAGCGCACCTACGGAATCGCCCGCTTCGACATGGCGATTTGGCGAGGCGAGGGTTAGGTTAGGTGCCATGCGAGTAGTTTGCCCCGGATCTTTCGACCCCATCACGCTGGGTCACTTGGATATCTTCACCCGCGCCGCTGCCAACTGGGAGGAGGTCGTGGTTCTGGTGACCTATAACCCGAACAAGAACGGCCTGTTCACCGCCGAAGAGCGCATCGAGCTGATCGAGAAGTCCATCGCCGCCATCCCCAATGGGCCGAAGAACATCACGGTCGACACGTGGGACAAGCTGCTGGTGGACTACCTGAACGAGAACAATATTCAGGCGATGGTCAAGGGGCTGCGCAGCTCCCTGGACTACGAGTACGAGCTGCCGATGGCGCAGATGAACCAGCGCCTGTCGGGCGCGGAGACGTACTTCCTGCTGACCTCCCCGGAGTACGGCTACGTGTCTTCCACCCTGTGCAAGGAGGTCGCGAAGTACGGCGGCGACGTCTCCGGGCTGCTGCCGGAGCCGGTTGTCGCGGCGGTGGAGGAGAAGTTCCGCGGCTAGCGCCCGTCAAGGCGTGTCTAAACCTGTAGTTGAGGTCAAGTGATGGCACAGTGGAGGCCATGTACAAGACATTCCAGGGTATGGATGACCTTCAGCAAATGGTGGAGCAGGCCTATGGCGTGCCCATGACCTCCAACTGCATGGTTCCGCGGCGCGAGGTGCTAGACATCCTCGACGAGATGCGCAATGCGATCCCGATCGAGATGGACGACGCGCAGGACGTCCTCGACCACCGCGATGACATCGTCGCCGACGCTCAGGACCAGGCCGACGCAACCATCTCCAGCGCCAACTCCGAGGCGGACGCGATCGTGCAGGACGCGCAGGAACGCGCCAACCAGATCCTCCAGGATGCACAGGATCGTGCAACTAACACCGTCGCCCAGGCCGAGGATCAGGCCGACCGCCTGGTCAGCGACGCCCGCCGTGAGTACGAGCAGGTCACCAGCCGCGCCGCCGACGAAGCCGACCGCCTGGTCAGCGAAGGTAACGCCAGCTACCAGCGCTCCGTCGACGAAGGCCTGGCCGAGCAGCGCCGCCTGGTTTCCGATTCCGAGGTTGTCCGCAACGCCGAGGCTGAGGCCAACCGCATTATTGAATCCGCCCACGCGGACTCCGACCGCCTGCGCACCGAGTGCGACCGCTACGTCGATTCCACCCTGGCCGAGTTCGAGGACACCCTCACCACCACGCTGCGTACCGTGAACCGCGACCGCTCCGCCCTGCGCAAGGGTGCCGGTGCCTCCGGATACCAGAACGGCACTGCCGGATACCAGAACGATTCCGACCCCCACGGTTACCGTCAGCAGCGATAGACGGGTAGAAAGAAGGGTATGAGTAACCCCTTCGTTCTTGCAGTCGGCGACATCCCTACTGGACTCAGCGAGCCGGTCGACGCCCAGGGGGCGTCCCCCGTACCGTGGGGCGGCAACATGCTGGGCGTGGCAGAGGGAGCACCCGTCGAAGTTCATGGAACCCTGGCGAACTTGGGCGAGGCAATCATGGCGAACCTGCAGGTCAGCGGCGAGGCCAAGGGAACCTGCTCCCGCTGCCTGCAGGAGCTTTCCACCACCCTGGAGTACTCCATCAGCGACGTCTTTGGCCTGACCCCGGACTTCATCACCGATGACAGCGCCGAGGGCGACGATGCTGAGGACGAGGAAGAGCCGCTGCTGGTGCAGGACAACGCCATCGACATCACCCAGCTGGTCATCGACGAGGCCGGCCTGAACGCGCCGTTCAGCCCCGTGTGTGCGGATTTCGGCGCCGAATGCCGCGAGGACACCCCGGCGCCGGACGGCATCAGCGAGGAAATCGAGGAAGAGGATCGCCCGGACCCGCGCTGGGCCGGCCTGGAGAAGTTTAAGAACCTCTAAAAAAGAAAGGCATCCCGAAACACAATGGCTCGTAAACGCCGACTGACCGGCGAGGCCGCCCTCAACGCCGCCTATGGCAAGTCTGACCACGCACCGCTGCTGGAGGCGTGGGGCGTGGAGCTGCCCGATGACCTGCTGCGACTGGCGCTGACCCATCGCTCCTTCGCCAACGAGAACGGCCACTTGCCGAACAACGAGCGCCTGGAGTTCCTGGGCGACGCAGTGCTGGGCCTGGCCGTCGCGGAGCAGCTGTACCGCCAGTTCCCGGAGCGCGCGGAATCTGACATCTCCAAGATGCGCTCCGGAGTGGTGAATATGTACGCCCTGGCGGATGTCGCGCGTCGTCTCGGGATGGGGGAGTACATCCTGCTCGGCCGCGGCGAGATGCTGACCGGTGGCAAGGATAAGCACTCCATCCTGGCGGACTCCGTGGAGTCCATGCTCGGCGCGATCTACCTGCACCACGGCTTCGAGGTTGCCCGCGCCACGGTGCTACGCCTGTTCGCAGACAAGATCACCGAGGCTCCCACCACCGGCCTGACGATGGACTGGAAGACCGTGCTGCTGGAGAAGCTCTCCGACATGAAGCTGCCCCTGCCCACCTATGAGGTGCGCGGCGAAGGCCCGGAGCACGACAAGACCTTCTACGCCACCGTCACCATCGAGGACCTGGTGACCCACGGCGAAGGCCACACCAAGAAGGTCGCCGAACACGCCGCCGCCAAGCAGGCCGTGCAGAAGCTCAACGAACGTGCCTGAGCTCCCCGAGGTTGAGGTCGTCCGCCGTGGCCTCGAAGAACACCTGGTCGGCCGCCGCTTTTCCGACGTCGAGGTTTGTCACCCGCGCGCCGTCCGCTCCGGGGACCCGGAAGTTCTTGTTTCTTTTCTTCGTGACGCCACCGTCTCCGCCGTGAAACGCCGCGGAAAATTTTTGTGGTTGGATTTCGGCGAGGACTTCCTACTGCAAGTGCACCTGGGCATGAGCGGTCAGATGCTCGTGGCCGAACCCGGCCAGGTGCAATCCCCGCATGTGCGCATCCGGGCGGGCCTATCCGATGGGCGCGAACTGTGCTTCGTGGACCAGCGAACCTTCGGCGAGTGGCGGCTGGAAAAGTCCGTGCCGGATCCTTGGGCAGTGGGGGACGGGGTGGCGTCACCAAAAAATTTTTTACCCCAGAACGTCAGCCACATTGCTGCCGATCCGCTAGAGGCCGCCTTCGATGCGCAGGCGGTGGTGGAGCGGATAAAGTCCAAGCGCGCGGCGGTAAAGACGGTACTGCTGAACCAGGAGGTTGTCTCCGGTATTGGCAACATCTACGCCGACGAGGCGCTTTTTCTGGCTGGAGTGCGTCCGCGGCGCAGCGCGGCGCTGTTGAGCAGGCCTACTTTGCACCGAGTGTTGCAGTCGGCGGCGGAAGTGATGGAGCGCGCTCTGGAGCAGGGCGGCACCAGCTTCGACTCGCTGTATGTGAACGTTAACGGTGCGTCGGGGTACTTCTCGCGCTCGCTGAATGTGTACGGGCGCGGTGGCGAGCCGTGTAAGAAGTGCGGGGCGCCGATCAAGCGGGTGGTCGTCGGTGGGCGATCGACGCACTACTGCGCGACGTGCCAGAAGTGACGGCGAAAACTTAAAGCTTCCTGAGCTGCATCGATAGGTGGGGAAAGCAAACATGTCGCATTTATTTTCTGGCACTAGTTTCCGGTAAATTTCTGCACATGGAAACAATTGAAAATTTCGTGGCGAATACGCTGAACGAAAATATTTGGAAGGTCATCCCCGTCTTCCTGCTCGCAGCCGGCGCATACTTTGGCATTCGCACCCTGGTAGTGCAGATCCGCATGGTGCCGGACATGTTCCGCTCGGTGAAGGAACCGGCGGTCGGCAAGAGTGGAGAGAACATCTCCGCATTCCAGGCATTCAGCATTTCGGCAGCGTCCCGCGTGGGCACAGGCAACGTGGTGGGCGTGGCTATCGCCATCACCCTGGGTGGCCCGGGCGCGGTGTTTTGGATGTGGATTGTCGCCCTCGTCGGCGGCGCGACTGCCTTCGTGGAGGCCACGCTGGCGCAGCTGTGGAAGTCCCGCGACAAGGATGGCTACGTCGGCGGCCCGGCCTACTATATGACCAAGGGGCTGGGCGCGAAGCCGCTGGCGCTGATCTTCGGCATCGCCATCACTATCACCTATGGCTTTGTGTACAACGCCGTGCAGACAAACTCGATCGCGGAGGCCGCAGGTTCGTCTCTGCACTCCCTGAACCCCAACATCGCACCCGATGCGACCTGGCTGAAGATCGCTACGGGCCTGCTGGTGGCTGCGCTGACCGCGCTGGTGATCTTCGGTGGCGTGAAGCGTATCGCTAACGCTACTCAGGTGATCGTGCCCGTCATGGCCAGTGCTTACATTCTGTTGGGCGTTTTCGTGCTGGCCATCAACATCAGCGAGGTCCCGGCGATGTTCGGCACCATCGTGGAGCACGCTCTGGGTATCAAGGAGATCGCCGGTGCCACCCTGGGGGCGGCGTTCATGAACGGCATGCGTCGTGGCCTGTTCTCCAACGAGGCTGGCCAGGGCTCCGCCCCGAACGCCGCCGCCACCGCTGCGGTATCCCACCCGGTCAAGCAGGGCCTGGTGCAGACCCTGGGCGTATATTTTGACACCCTGGTGGTTTGTACCATCACGGCCTTCATCATCCTGCTGTCCAACCCGGCCTATGGCGAGGGCGTGCAGACTGCCAACCTGACCCAGAGTGCCTTGTCTGCACAGGTGGGCGAGTGGGGAACCCACTTCATCACGATCATCCTGTTCTTCCTGGCGTTCTCCTCCGTGCTGGGCAACTACTACCTGGCCCAGGCGAACGTGGAGTACTTCACCAAGTCCAAGGCCAAGCTGAACGTCTTCCGCGTGCTCGTCGTCCTCTGTGTATTCGGCGGCGCCATCGGCACCGTCCCGCTGGTCTGGTCCCTGGCCGATACCTTCGCGGCCACGATGGTTCTGATCAACCTCTGCGCCATCGTCCCGCTGGGTGGCGTGGCCATCAAGCTGCTGCGGGACTTCTCCCAGCAGAAGGCCGCGGGTAAGGATCCGATCTTCCACCGCGACAGCCTGCCGGAGCTGAAGAACGTCGAGTGCTGGGACGGTACGGACCCGGAGTGCCAGCGCCGCGAGGCTCCCACCGGGGCAACCGCCTAGCTGTTTGATAGCATCAGGCAATGCACTTAAAGTCGTTGACGCTCAAAGGATTCAAGTCCTTCGCGTCCGCGACGACCCTGAAATTAGAGCCAGGCATCTGCGCCGTGGTGGGGCCGAACGGTTCCGGAAAATCCAACGTCGTGGATGCCTTGGCCTGGGTCATGGGGGAGCAGGGCGCTAAGACTCTGCGCGGCGGGAAGATGGAAGACGTCATCTTCGCCGGAACGGGGGACCGCAAACCACTGGGGCGCGCGGAAGTCACGCTGACCATCGACAACTCTGATGGCAAGCTGCCCATCGAATACTCCGAGGTTTCCATCACCCGCCGCATGTTCCGCGACGGCGCCTCGGAATACGAGATCAACGGAGCCAAGGCCCGCCTGATGGACATCCAGGAGCTGCTGAGCGACTCCGGCATCGGCCGCGAAATGCACGTGATCGTCGGACAAGGCCGACTATCGCAGATCCTGGAATCCCGCCCCGAGGAGCGCCGCGCCTTCATCGAGGAGGCCGCTGGTGTGCTGAAGCATCGGCGTCGAAAAGAAAAGGCGCAACGCAAGCTCGTCAACATGCAGGCCAACCTCGACCGCCTGCACGACCTGACCGACGAACTGCGCAAACAGCTCGGACCGCTGGCCCGCCAGGCAGAGGCCGCGCAGAAGGCCTCCGCCGTGCAGGCCACCATCCGCAGCACGCGCGTGCAGCTGGCCGCGCACAAGGTCAAGCAGTTATCCGAGGAGCTGAACGACTCCACGCGGCGCAGCGAAATGCTGGCCGAACAGCGCGCCGAACTGCAGACCGAGCTGGAAGAACACAGCGAGACCCTGGCCGTCACAGAGGAAGAACTGCGCACCGCCCTGGAGGAAGCCGAGGCGGCGAAGAACCTCTGGTACCGGCTATCCGCGGTGCAGGAGAAGAACTCCGCCACCCTGCGCATCGCCAGCGACCGCGCTGAGCAGGCGCAGGTCGCCGAATGGTCCGGCCCCGACCCACAGGAGCTGCTGGAACGCGCCGAGCGCGCCGCCGAGGAACAGGCCGAGCTGGAAGAGAACGTGGAGATCGCCGCCGAGAAGCTGGAGACGATCGCCGAGCAAGTCGCCGAGGCCGAGGAAACCGCCCGCGCCGCCGAACAGGAGCACTTCGCCCAGGTTCGCGCCATCGCCGACCGTCGCGAGGGCGTTGTTCGCCTGCTGGCCCAGCACGAAGCCGCCGCCACCCAACGCGACAACGCCGCCGCGGAGGTCGAGCGCCTGCAAGAAAATGCCGCCGAACAGCAGGAAACCCTCGACGGCCTGATGGAAGACATCACCGAGGCGGAGGAAGCCCTGCGCAAGACTGAGGCCTCCGGCGGCGACCTGGAGGAAACTCGCGCCCAGGCCGACCGCGAGGCCGCCGGCGCGGAGGAGCGCGCCGAGCAGTTGCGCGCCGAGCAGCTACAGCTGGAGCGAGACATCGCCACCGCCGAGGCCACCATTGCCGCCTGGCAGGACCGGCTGACCCCCACCGACGGTGCTGCGGTGGTTGTCCGCGCCGCCGACAAGGAGGGCATCGCCACCCGCCGCCTGGCCGAGCAGCTGCACATTCACGACGGATGGGGTGCCGCCGCGGCCGCCGTTTTGGGCGATGCGGCGAGCTCGGGAATTGTTGCCCCTCTTTCTGACGCCCTCATCTCCGCCCTCACCGATGCCCGCGAAGGCCGCGCAGTGCTGCTAGACCCGGGAGCTCCGGAGGGGGAGGCGAGCGCGACGTTCCGCCTGGATACGGACGTCTCCACAGGCAAGTGGCTGCTGGACCTGATGGACGTGCCCGCCGACCTGCTGCGCCCCCTGACTGCCCTGCTGGTGGACGTAGTGGCCGTGGACAGTGCAGCGGAAGCCCGGAAGGTTGTAGCCGCGGATCCGCGCCTGCGTGCGGTGACGAAGGAAGGCTCCGTCTACGGCGCCGGGTGGGTCGCCAGCGGCTCCGGCGGGACCACCCCTGTCGAGTTGGCGGATAGGATCGCGGCGGAGACAGAGGGCGTCACAAAGAAAAAGAAGGAACTCGACGACCTGCAGGCCGCACTCTCCGGTGCACTCGACGCGGCCAGCGACCTGCGCACCGCGGCGGCTGCGGCGCGCGCGGCGGAGCAGGAGCACCGGGCGCTACGCGATGCGGCAGCTAAGCGCCTGAGCGCGCTACAGAAGCAGGGCGAGGCAGCGCAACGCCAGCTGGAGCGCAGCACCGCCGAGCAACAATCCGCCGAACAGCGCCTGGCGAAGGCCACTGAGGAACTCGACGAGCTGGCCGACCGCGTGTCGCGCGTGGACGATGAAGAGCACACGACCGAGCCGTCCTCGGCTGAACGAGATGCTGCCGCGCTGCACCTTTCGCAGATCAAGGCCATGGAGATGGAAGCCCGCCTGGCCCAGCGCACCGCCGAGGAACGCGCGCAATCTACCCGTGGCAAGGCGGAGAACCTGCGCCGGCAAGCCCGGGCGGAAGAAGCCGCGCGTAAACACCACCAGCAGCAACAGGCCCGTCGCGCCGCCGCCCGCGAGATGGCCACGTGCGTGCGCGAACAGGCCCAGCGCATCGCCGAACGCATCGCCGACGCGCTGGCCACCGCCGAGGCCAACCGCTCGCACACCGAGCAGGCGCACAAGCAGTGGCAGTCCACGATGGCGCAGCAGCGCGACAAGGTCTCCGCGCTGACCGCGCACCTGGGGCGCATGAACGACAATGCGCACTCCGCCGAGCTGGCGCGCACCCAGGCACAGGTCAAGATCGAGCAGGCGGTGGCCGGCGCGATGGAGCAGCTGGGACTCACCGCCGAGCAGCTGCTGGCCGAGGAGCTGCCGGAGGACTTCGACGCGGCCGCTACCAAGGCCGAGCTGAAGAAGGCCGAGAAGGCGCTGAACTCCCTGGGCAAGGTGAACCCGCTAGCGCTGGAGGAGTTCAAAGCGCTGGAGGAGCGATACAACTTCCTGGCCCAGCAGCTGGACGACGTCGAGCGGGCGCGCAACGACCTGCACGAGGTCATCGCGGACGTGGATGCCACGATCCTGCAACTGTTCACCGAGGCGTGGCAGGACGTCGAGGTCGCCTTCCCGCAGGTCTTCAGCACCCTGTTCCCGGGTGGCGCGGGCCGGCTGGTGCTCACTGACCCGGACGACATGCTGACCACCGGCATCGAAGTCGAGGCTCGCCCGCCGGGCAAGAAGGTCAAGCGCCTGTCGCTGCTGTCCGGTGGCGAGAAGTCCCTGACCGCCCTGGCGATGCTGGTGGCGATATTCAAGGCCCGCCCGAGCCCGTTCTACGTGATGGACGAGGTCGAGGCCGCGCTGGATGATGTGAACCTGCGGCGCCTGATTGCCCTGTTTGAGGAGCTGCGGAAGGATTCCCAGCTGATCGTTATCACCCACCAGAAGCCCACCATGGACGTAGCCAATGTGCTGTACGGCGTGACAATGCGCGGCGATGGCGTGACCAGGGTGATTTCGCAGAGGATGGCTCCCGAGAAGACCGCCTGACCGGTGACGTAGGATGGTCGCGTGAGTTCTAGCGAGAAGATCCCAGCCAGCGCAGCACCTACCACCAGCCCGATCTCCGACATGCAGGATTCGCTCCTGCCGTGGGCCTCGTCCACCGAGGCGGCTCTGGCCGGAAAGCTGGCCGACGTGGAACTTTTCGTAGAGCTAGACATCGACGGCGACGAGTTGGAGCGCACCAGCCGATTCTTCGGCACCTTTATCGCCCGCCAGGTCGCCGCCGGTTCCACCGAGGAGGCCTTGCTGCAGGCCTGTCCCGCGCTGACGATCGCCACGTTGCTCTCCCGCGCCGCGCGGTTCCATGAGGTCTCGGAACTGCCAGCCGAGTACTGGTACGGCCTTGGTTTGGAGCCGACGCCCACACGTACCCAGCTGATCGAGGGGCGCTTTGGGGAGCTGCTCTCCGCTGCTGGGCTTGATCCCATGGACGCGGTATCCGGTGGGCCGGATGGGGAGCTCGGGCGCCTATTTGCACACGTGGGCATTGCCTCTGACTGGGTGCCGGAGCTGATCGAGCTGGTGGATAACCGCCGGGCGGACAGTGAAGCCAGTGAGGACAGTGGGGAGGGAGCCGACGCCGCCGACATTGCGCGGGCAGTCGTGGCCGAGCTGGCCTATGAACCGCGCCAGGTAGGTCCGCTGTGTGCCACCTTGCCGGAGGCGGCGGTGAAGCTGATCGCCCCGATCGTGGAGATCGTCGCCCACGCCGCCGCGCACCCGGACTCCTGGGAGTACACGCTTCCCGCCGTGGAGCTGCCCGCACTCATCCTGGAGGATGTGATTGAAGAGCTGCGGGAGAGGCCGGTGGGCACGCAGGATCGGCGTCACAGCGTGGGCGTGGCACACCGCGAAGACCAGCCGCGCCTGCAGCTAGATACGCTGCGCCAGCGCGTGGTTCTGCGCCTGCCCTCGCAGCCCCTGGAGAGTGAGGGGAAGGTACACACCGAGGTGCGCTGGCGGGTGGACTTCGACGGCGAACCCGCCGCCTTCCGCACCATGCATGCGGATAACGCGGGCCGGGCCGTGACCGAGATCCTGGACATTCCCGTGCGCCAGCCGCTGCGCAAGGTCAGCGTGCGCAACGCCAACGACGGCCAGCACTGGCAGCTACCGCTGGTGGATACCGAGGACCCCGTGCTGGTGTTCACCATCCGCGGCACGGACCTTACCGACCGGGTTTCCCTGCACCACGAGCAGGTGTATGTGGTGGTTCCCTCCGAGACTGCCGCCGTGGACCCGGTGACCGGGGCGGACATCCCGGTGCTGGAAGAACAGCCGATGAAGAGCTGGAACGGTTGGGTCATTCGTCTGTTGGACTTAAGCGAATCCTTGAGTCTGCACATTGCCAAGCCGGGCGAGCGCAGCCCGTCCATGGCCGGAGTGCGTGCCGTGGACCCGCGCCAGCGCGCCCAGTTCGTAGAGCCCGACGACGTGGTGGGTGGCGTGGAAACCACTTCCGGCAAGGTGATCCACTCCCAGAGCCTGCAGGTGGAATTCCCGCCGACGATTTCCGGCGCGGACGAGATCTGGTACCTTTCCGTCTCCGCCTATGCGGGGCCCGGCGAGACCGGCGAGGCCGTCTCCGACGAGGAACCGCTGGAGGTTCCCGCCGAAGGCGGCGTGTTCGACGTATTCGACCCCGAGGCGTGGGATAGCCCGTGGGTGGGCGAGTACCTGGTGCGCCTACGCGGCCCCCGCAACGAATCCTTCCGGCATGAATACGCCCTGGTAGAGGGGCTTTCCCTGGAGATGGAATTCGGCGGGCCCAGCAATCAAACGCGCCTGCCGATGGCTGGCGGTCTAAGCCCCGTGACGGTGCGCCTGCTGCCGGGGGAGAAGCCCTTCGAGAAGATCCCGCCGCAGAAGCTCGGACCCACCGACCGCTTCAGCACCACCGTCGTGCAGACCGATGCGGGCGACGCCCTGCCCGTCATCGTCAAACCCTCCCGCCTGCGCTACCAGCTGACGATGCAGGGGGAGGATCCGATGTGGCGCACCGACCCCATCGAAGTCTCCGCCCGTGCCATCGACACGCAGACCCGCTTCCGCGTACGCCCCGGCTTCCGCCCCGGCATGGGCTCCAAGGCGGAGAACCTGGCGCTGATGGACGACGCCCGCGTGGTGATCCGCAACCACCACGGCTCGCCCGTGCGCACCCTGAAGCTGGAAACGATAGACGAGGTCACCTGGTTCGTGGACCTCGCCAGCGCCGCCGGGTCCCTGGCCACACTGACCTCCGGAGCCATCGAGCTGGAGTTCGTGGAGGACCGCCGCGTAAGCGTGCGCCTTGCCCGTATCGGCCCCGGGTTCGACTACATTGCCTCAGTCGATGGGGATGCCCTGTTCATCCACGGCGGGGACGAATCTGAAGAGACGCCGGTACAGTTCGGCGCGCCGGGTGCCGGAGCGTGGGTTTGGCCCATCACCGCGCCCTGGCAGCCCGCATACTTCGTGGAGCTGCAGGCTACGCCCAGTGCAGCAGGCACCCTAGAGAAGAGTGCTCTAGCCCAGGGCACACTGCCCGCCGAGCTCGAGGGCGCTGGCCCCTTGAGCGTGCAGCTGTTCGGCCGCGACCGCTTCAACTACCTGCGGGCTCCCGTCGCCGCCGGCCAGCACGCCGCCGTCGCACAGGCCGAGGGCTACTTCGGGGCCAACAAGGAAGACGCCGACACCGACCCGTGGGTGCAGCTGGCCGCCTTCCTGGCGGGCGAATCCGAAGAACTCCCCAGCGATACTGCAACGCTTTCCACCCTCTGGGACGTGCAGGCCGGTTGGCTACGCGGACGCTTCGACGTACTGGACAACCTGCGCACCGCGCTGACGAACAACCCGCGGGAATCCGTGCACGCCATGTCGCAGTCCCTGGTCCCCGCTGCCGACCGCCCCGCGCAGTTCATCCTCTCCGGACTGGTGCACTCCACCCTGGTGGGAGCCGAAGCCGAGCGCTCGAATCCCCCGTGGATCGCAGCCCTCGAGATCCTGGGGGATATGTCGCTGGTTGACCCCGAAGGGGCGTCAGAAGAAAAAGAACAAGACAAGCGCCTGCGGCAGGAGCTCAAGAAGGTCGCCGGGCAACCCGCAGTGCAGACGGTCGATACCGGCCGCGACGTGTCCCTGGATACCGCGTGCATCGACAGCACTACCGTGCAGATCGCGCACATGGACCCCGCACAGCAGAAGGCCGTGCTGGACATGTTCTTCGGCAAGGCCGGAGTGGTGCCGGGCGCGCTGAGCGAGGAAAACAGTCGCCTCATCGCCGTGTTCGAGACCTTCAACAAGCGCGCCGAGCTCTCCGAACTGCTGGGCGACCCGGAGCTGATGAAGACCGCAGTTACGCTGCTGCGCAAGGTGAAGGCCGCCAACCGTCAGCTGTACCTCTCCGCGCGCGTGCGCTTCGACCGCCTGGAGGGTGTGGATACCGACACTCCGGAAAACCGCTGGGCGCTGACGCCCGTGATCTCCATGGTGTTCGCCCTGGCCACCCGCATGTACGCGCACAAGAAGATGTCCAGCCTGGGCAAACTGCTCAGCGCCTACCCGGGATGGGCGGCCATGGCGCGGCTGGTGCCGGACCTCGTGACCGGAGACATCGTCATGGCAGACGCCATGGTGCGCGGCGTGTTCGGGCCGACTGTCTGACGGAAGGTGCATAATTCGTGGAGTGAATGTTGATCGCAAAAACACTCTGCGTCCGCTGGCGGGATCGCGTGGTTTCTTTCCCCGCTTCATCGGAACCATCCTGTGCGCCTATGCTCTGATGGCGCTGGCGCTGAGCATCTCCACCGCAGCACGTGTGCATGTTCTCCAACTGCTAGTGGTGATGGATAACGTCTTCCTGCCGGTCCCCGTGCCCTCCGTCGCGTGGTCCGCCGCGTTGCTGGTGCTGGGCATAGGTCTCTATCGGGCCAAACGTGCAGCCTGGGTGGTAGCCGTGGCCGCGCTGCTGATCCTTAACTGCAGCAATGTGCTGCTGCTTTTGCTACCGCAATACTTCTACGTCGGCCCTGAGTGGGCGCACTCGCTGTTTGTAGCGGGAATGGTTGTACAACTCCTCTTGCTGCTCCTGATGCTTCGGCAGCGCAAAGATTTCTACACGCACACAGTGAAAGGTGCGATCCTGGCGGCCTTCCTGCTCTGGCTGGGCGGCACCGTCGCGGTGTTCCTGCTTGCCTTGGTGCTGGTGCACTTCTTCCACGGCAACCTGGCGCCGGAATGGCGAGCGCTGTGGGCGCTGAACCACTCCGCCGGATTCTCCCTGTTCACCCACGTACACACAGGCGGCCACCCGCCGAAGCTCATCACCTTCCTGGTTTCCGCTCTGTCGGCGCTGGTGCTCCTCGCCGCGGGGCTGATGCTGCTGCGCTCCCACCGCGACGAATATGGCATCAGTGCAGAGGACGAAACCGCCTTGCGCGCCCTGATCCGGCGCTTCAACACGAACGACTCGTTGGCATACTTCGCCACCCGTCGCGATAAGTCCGTGGTCTACGAACCCAAGGGGCGGGCAGCGGTGACATACCGCATCGAGGCCGGCGTGTGCTTGGCGTCCGCAGACCCCATTGGCGACCCGCGGTTCTGGGACCAGGCAATCACCGCTTGGCTGAATCGTGCACGGGAATTCGGGTGGGTGCCGGCGGTGATGGGGGCGTCCGAACAAGGAGCAAGGGCCTACGAAAAGCAGGGGCTAAGCTCTATCCACTTGGGCGACGAAGCAGTGATTGATACGCAGAGCTTCCACCTTTCCGAACTACGAGAAGTGCGTCAGGCGCGGGCCCATGCGCAGAAGGCAGGAGTGCGGGTGCGTATCCGGCGCCACGGCGAGTTGAACATCGAAGAGATGCAGCGCGTAGAGGAATTGGCAGAAAAGTGGCGCGATACAACCGACGAACGTGGCTTCTCTATGGCGCTTGGAAGGCTCGGCGATCCGCAGGACAAGGACTGCCTCTTGGCAGAGGCCCTGGTGGGGGACGAGATTGTGGCAGTGCTGTCGTTTATCCCCTGGGGGCTAAGCGGCACCTCGCTGGACCTTATGCGTCGCAGCCCGGAGGCTCCTAACGGCACGGTCGAAACTATGATCGTGGCGCTGTGCACTGAAGCGAACCTGCACAAGCTCTCTCTGAACTTCGCAGTTTTCCGCGAACTGTTCGCCAGCGAGGATGCCGTGGCCGTGGGGCCTATTCGCAGGCAGACACGCCGGGTGCTGACATATCTGTCGAAGTGGTGGCAGATGGAGACGCTCTATCGCTCCAACCAGAAGTACAAGCCGGTGTGGATCCCACGGTATGTCTGTTACCCGGATTCCTTGTCGATGGCGCGCGTGGGCATTGCATCTGGCATTGCGGAGGGCTTCGTACCCACTTTCGGCAGCACGTTCGGTAGTTTGTTTGGGCGGGGAACCGAGGAGCATCGTGAATACGCCACCAGTGGGCAGCCCGAAGCAGCACAGGCGCTGAACTACGTTGAACAGCTAACGGATGCCCACAAGAAAACCGCCAGCGAGCAGACCGCCGTGCGAATCAAAAAGGCACTGGCATTGCGCGAAGCTGGGGTAGAGCCGTGGCCGGTCGCGGCGCGTGGTGCCGGAGAACGCTCGGACGTTGCTGTGGTGCAGTGTATTGAGATTGCCGAAGGTAGTGACGCCACCACTTCCGGCCCGCTGCGCATTTCAGGTCGCATCGTGGCCAAGCGCGAGTTCGGGGCAGTGTCCTTTATCGACCTGCGGGATGCCTCCGGCAAATGCCAAGTTCTAGTCGAGGCGCCGGGGGAAGAACTGGCCTCGAGACTGCGTGCCCTGGATCTGGGCGACCTGATTGCAGTGGTAGGAACGCGCGGGCATTCACGGACTGGCGAGCCTTCTCTGCTGGCAGAGGCCATCGAATTGGAGGCGAAGGATCTGCACCCCCTGACGCGCCGTGGCGCGGGGATCGGGGAGGTCAACGCCCGACTGCGTGCCAGGTCGGTGGTGAACGCCGCGATCCGCCGCACGCTTGGGGACCTGGGGTTCATGGAAGTGGAAACCCCGATTCTGCAGCGTGTTCACGGTGGTGCGAATGCGCGCCCATTTAGAACGCGGAGTAACGCTGCGAATCAGGACCTCTACCTGCGCATCGCCCCGGAGCTGTACCTGAAGCGCCTGCTGACCCAGGGGGCGGAAAAGGTTTACGAGCTGGGACGTGTGTTCCGTAACGAGGGCGTGGACGCTACCCACAACCCGGAATTTACAACTGTGGAAGCCTACGAAGCGCACAGCGACTACGAATCGATGCGCTGGGTAGCTCAGCGGATCATTCAGGCGGCCGCCACTGCTTACCACGGGGAGCCGCTGGTGCTGGACCCGGAAGGCAACCTGGTGAGCATCGCCGAGAACTTCCCGGTGAAGACCGTCTACGAGGCCATCAGCGAGAAAGTGGGGCAATCGATCACCCCGGAGACGAATTTCGAGACGCTGTTAGAGCTGTGTGCTGTACATGGGATTGCTACCCAGCCAGGGTGGGATTCCGGTGAGGTAGTGCAGGAGATGTACGAGGCTCTGGTCGAATGCACCACCACTATGCCGACGTTCTACACGGACTTTCCCACTAGTGTCTCGCCGCTGACCCGCCAGCACCGAAGCCAGCCGGGCGTGGCCGAGCGCTGGGACCTCGTTGCCTGGGGAGTAGAGCTCGGAACAGCGTATTCGGAGCTTACCGACCCACTGGAACAACGTGACCGCCTGGAGGCGCAGTCGCTGAAGGCAGCGGGTGGCGACCCGGAAGCGATGGAAGTTGATGAGGCGTTTCTGCGTGCCTTGGAAGACGGCATGCCGCCGACTGGCGGGTTGGGGCTTGGCGTCGACCGCCTCATTATGCTGCTCACGGGCCGTTCAATCCGCGAGGTCCTCAGTTTCCCAGCCCACCCCGGCGGGCAATAAACGGGAAAGCCAAGGCTAGGCCGGAGCGCCAAGTCCGGAAGTTGTGTCCGCCGTCGACCTCGTTATAGCTGGCCTCCATTTTCGCCTTCACAGCCAGTTGGTGAAGGTGCTTGAGGTCTTTGGCGGCCTGACTGTCGTCGCGTCCGGCGATAAACATGCCTGCAGTATGGGGATAAGTGCGGGTCTTCAGCAGGTCCTCGGGGTTATGCGCTTTGAATTTATCTTCCGATCCGCCGAAGAAGTTCCGTACTGTTGATTCGTGGCTATTGCCATCGTCGGGTGTGCGCTCCCCGGAGATATTCACGAAGCTGCCGTAGGCATCGGGATGGTTCGTGACGACCTGAAGCGTGCAGGTTCCGCCGTAGGAAAGCCCGCCGATGGTCCATGTGCGTTGGTCAGGGTTGGGGGAGAGGTGGTGCTGCACCCAGGAAGGCAGATCCTCTGTCAGGAAGGTCTGTACTTTACCCTTGTTGGAGTCCGTACACACCGGGTTATTCCATGTACCGCCGGTTGCGTCGGCGGAAACAATAATAGGGGCGACCCCGCCGTGTGCCTTCTGGTACTTGCGGGCTACGTCGGTAGCGTCACCGGTATCGAACCATTGGTCGGGGTCTCCGGGGATACCTGCCAGCAGAACCAGTACCGGTAGCTGGGGACGGGGAGAGGTAAACCACGCCGGTGGCAGGTATATGCGTAGGTCGCGTGCTTGGAAGCCTGACTCCTTCTTCGGAGCCGAAGCTTTCAGAATGCTTCCCTCGGCCGGGATGTTATCGTGCGTTGTCTTACGCCATTCCTTGAGGGGTACCGATTGCGCTTTCGGTAGTTCGTCCACATTGTTGAAGGTTCGCAGCTTGACGGGATCGATCTGCCCGACATCCGGAAATAGGTCATAGGATTGGTTCGCTACTGCTGCGCTGCCGACCGCTAGTACGGCCACCAGCAGGATCGTCCAAATCTTCTTTAATGACGCCCCTACGCACCAACCCGCCAAGTTTGCGGCGAGGAATAGCGCGGCGGTGCCCGCTACCAGTCTGAATCCGAGCTCCGACCAAGGTGTGGTGGTGCCCCACATGAGGAGGACGAGTCCGCCACAAGTGAGAATGGCGGTGACACCTGTTGACCAGATCATTGCCCTTTTCCGACGGCCTGCAGGCTCGGTGGGCAGTGAGTAAAACAGGGCGGTCAGGGTGGCAAAAATGAGCACCCAGGTGATTACCTCCGGCCAGGTGCCGGTGAGGGGAATGTTGCGGACAAACTCAGTCACGAAGGTTTATATTAGGCCGGAAGATGCGAGAACCTACTTTGCTGTGCTGAGACACGGTATTGCAGTTGGCGTTGGACTCGGCATTGTGGACGAAGTTCTGATTCACTGGAGGCTATGAATAGTGTTTTGATGTGGGTCCTTATTGGCCTTTTGATTCTTGCCATTGTCGTGGCGATTCTTGTTGTTCTGGGTCTGCGCCGGAACAAGGCGAAGCAGGTTTCCTTCGAGAAGAAGGATGAGATCGAGCAGAAGAAGCCCAGCAGTGGTGATTACAAGGCCCAGGGCGGATTTAGCTTCACCGCCGGTGGTGGTGCCGGAGCCGGTGCCGCGACTGCCGAGAAGCAGCCGGAGTTGCGTTCCGACCAGGAGCTGAAGAAGCCCGAAGCAACCCAGGAGCCCAAGGCCGCTCCGGAGCCGGAGCCGACGCCGGAACCGGAAGCTACCCCCGAACCTAAATCAGCTCCCGAGCCGGAGGCTCCGAAGTCCGCTCCAGCCCCGGCTCCTTCTCCAGAGCCGGAGCCGGTTGAGGAGCCCAAGCCGGTCGCTGAGCCCGAGCCCGAACCGGAACCCGAGCCGACGCCCGAGCCGGAAGTTGAGCCCGAGCCGGAACCCGAACCAGAGCCAGCCCCCGCGGAACAGCGCGAGGAGATCGCGCCCGTCCAGGGCCGCCTGGGCAAGCTGCGCGGCCGCATGTCCAAGTCTCAGAATGTCATCGGCCGTGGCGTGCTCGGCATCCTGAGTGCCGGCGACCTCGACGAGGACGCGTGGGAGGAGATCGAAGACACCCTCCTGATGGCCGACCTGGGCACCCCAACCACGATGAAGGTCGTCGATGACCTGCGTGAGCGCATCGCCATCAATGGCGTATCCAGCGAGGAAGAAGCCCGCGGCATGCTCCGCGAGGCGCTGATCGACGCCTGCAAGCCGGACATGGATCGCTCCATCAAGGCCATGCCCTACGAGGGCAAGCCAGCCGTAATCATGGTGGTGGGCGTCAACGGAACCGGTAAGACAACCACCACCGGTAAGCTGTCCCGCGTGCTCATCGGCATGGGTCACAAGGTTCTGCTCGGCGCGGCGGATACGTTCCGTGCGGCCGCGGCTGACCAGCTGGAGACGTGGGGGCGTCGAGTGGGGGCAGAAACCGTACGCGGTGCAGAGGGCGCAGACCCGGCTTCCGTTGCCTTCGACGCGGTGGCGAAGGGCATCGACTCCGGCGTGGACGTCGTCCTGGTCGATACCGCCGGCCGCCTACACACCAGTGTGGGCCTGATGGACCAGTTGGGCAAGGTCAAGCGCGTGGTGGAGAAGAAGGCGAAGGTCGACGAAGTGCTGCTGGTGCTGGACGCGACCGTCGGCCAGAACGGCCTCATGCAGGCACGCACGTTCCGCGAGGTCGTGGACATTTCTGGCGTGGTGCTGACCAAGCTCGACGGCACCGCAAAGGGCGGCATCGTCTTCCAGGTGCAGGAAGAACTCGGCGTGCCAGTGAAGATGGTGGGCCTCGGCGAAGGTGCGGACGACCTGGCACCGTTTGAGGTCGAGAGCTTCGTCGATGCTCTGCTGGGGTAGAGAATAAGCCCCATCGGACAGTAAAAATTTAAAAAATTTACGTAAATAACCCCGTATGTGTGCAGCGTACGGGGTTATTCGCGTTGTCCGGCCGAGATCCTAGTGATCTGCGTCTCAAAAAATTTTTTCTTTCCGGAAAGTGCATTCTCAGCATCTTATTCTTTGCAGCACAAGTGCTGAGACTCACAGATATGGATGTGAAAAATGACCCCAGATCAACTTGTACTGACCTCCGGAAATTCGGCTTGGATGCTCATCAGCGCGTCGCTGGTGCTGCTCATGACCCCAGGCCTTGCACTGTTCTACGGCGGCATGACTGGCCGCCGCCAAGTGCTCAACATGATGATGATGTCCTTCGGCGTGATGGCCATCGTCCCCGTCCTCTACGTGCTGTGGGGCTGGTCGATGTCCTACGCCGGCACGGACATCGCAGGGTTGTTCGGTAACCCCTTCACCGCATTCGGTCTTTCTGGCGAAATTACTGACGCCGCGGGCCAGCCGATCGAAGGTGCCAACGGATACCCCAACGCCATCGACATCGGCTTCCAGGTGACCTTCGCGATCATTTCGACCGCCATCATCTCCGGCGCACTGGCCGGGCGCGTGAAGTTCGCAGCCTGGTTCGCCTTCGCCGGCGCGTGGGTGACCCTGGCGTACTTCCCACTGGCCCACATGGTGTGGGGCGGCGGCCTGCTCGGCGACGGTGAGAACTCCATCGCTGCTTGGATGTTCGGCTCCACCGACGGGGAAGCCAACATCACGCCCATCGACTTCGCAGGTGGCACCGTGGTGCACATCTCCGCCGGCACGGCGGCGCTGGTTCTGGCTCTACTCGTTGGCAAGCGCGCAGGCTTCCCCTCCAAGGTGGGGCGCCCGCACAACCTGCCGATGGTGATGCTCGGTGCCGCTCTGCTGTGGTTCGGTTGGTACGGGTTCAACGGCGGCTCCGCCTTCGCCGCCGACGGAATGGCTGGTCTGGCCTGGATCAACACTACGGTCGCTACCGCGGCCGCGATGCTTGGCTGGATGCTCTGTGAAACTATCCGCGACCGCGCCGCTACCTCTCTGGGTGCCGCGTCTGGCGCCGTGGCAGGTCTGGTTACGATCACCCCGGCGGCTGGAACGTTGACGCCCCTAACTTCCATCGTCATTGGATTTATTGGTGGCGTCATCGCTTGCATGGCAATCGGCCTCAAGTACCGTTTCGGCTACGACGATTCCCTCGACGTCGTGGGTGTGCACCTGGCCGCAGGGCTGTGGGGCACGGTGGGCCTGGCGCTGCTGTCGAAGGACAACGGTGTGTTCACCGGTGGCGGGGTAGATGGCCTCAAACTGCTGGTGGTGCAGATCGTGATCGCAGTGGTGGCAACGATCCTCTCCGGTGTGGCTACCTACCTGATCGCGCTGGTGATCAAGGTCACGATCAGCTGGAGGGTCGACGACGAAGGCGAGGATACGGGCATCGACCTGGTGGAACACCGCGAGTCCGCCTACGATCTTAACGTCACCTCGAGCTCGCATATCCGCAGTATGTACAGCGCCGAGAACCCCCAGAACAGCGCCCAGAACAAGGGAGAAGAATCGTGAAACTCATCACCGCAGTAATCAAGCCCTTCACACTGCCAGATATTCGCCAGGCCCTCGAGGCCATCGAGATCCACGGCTTGACCGTCAGCGAGACCCAAGGTTTCGGCCGCCAGCGCGGCCACAGCGAGGTGTACCGCGGCGCCGAGTTCGCGGCGGACTTCGTGCCGAAGGTAAAGCTAGAGATCGTGGCGGCGGACGCCTCGGTAGATAGCGTCGTAGACGCGATTGTCGGCGCCGCCTGCACCGGAAAGATCGGCGACGGAAAGATCTGGATCACCCCGGTGGACGAGGTGATCCGCGTGCGCACCGGCGAGCGCGGAGAGGATGCGCTGTAAAACGGCGCTCTAAAACGCGCTAAAACACCTGTGAAATGTGACTGTCGTGTAGGCCACTGGCTAAGCTAGGGGAGTTATAAGCCAACCTCCGATACCTACAAGGGAGCACTAAGTAGTGTTTGAGTCTTTGTCAGACCGCCTGCAATCTGCCATGAAGGGCCTTCGTGGCAAGGGCAAGCTGTCCGAGGCTGATATTAATGCCACCGCGCGCGAGATCCGCCTCGCGCTGCTGGAGGCAGACGTATCCCTCCCGGTGGTGCGCGCCTTTATTAAGCGCATCAAGGAGCGCGCCGCCGGGGCAGAGGTATCCGAGGCGCTGAACCCAGCCCAGCAGGTCATCAAGATCGTCAACGAGGAGCTCAAGGAGATCCTCGGCGGTGAGACCCGCCGGCTGAACCTGGCTAAGCACCCGCCGACAGTCATCATGCTGGCCGGTCTGCAGGGTGCCGGTAAGACCACCCTGGCCGGCAAGCTGGCCCTGCACCTGGCCAAGCAGGGCCACACTCCCATGCTCGTGGCCTGTGACCTGCAGCGCCCGGGTGCGGTGCAGCAGCTGCAGATCGTCGGCGAGCGCGCCGGCGTAAAGACTTTCGCCCCGGACCCGGGTACCAGCCTGGATTCCCACGACCACGAGATGGGCACCAGCCACGGTGACCCGGTCGACGTCGCGCAGCGCGGTATCGAGGAGGCTTACCGCAGCCAGCACGACATCGTCATTATCGATACCGCGGGTCGCTTGGGCATCGACGAGGAGCTCATGCGTCAGGCGCGCAACATTCGCGATGCGGTGGAGCCCGACGAGGTGCTCTTTGTTATTGACGCCATGATCGGCCAGGATGCCGTTACTACGGCCGAGGCGTTCCGCGATGGCGTGGACTTCACGGGTGTCGTCCTGACGAAGCTGGATGGTGACGCCCGCGGTGGTGCCGCACTGTCGATCCGTGAGGTCACCGGCAAGCCGATCCTGTTCGCCTCCACCGGCGAGAAGCAGGAGGACTTCGACGTCTTCCACCCGGATCGCATGGCCAACCGCATCCTCGGCATGGGTGACGTGCTCACCCTGATTGAGCAGGCCGAGCAGGTTCTGGACGCCGAGAAGGCCGAAGATTCCGCCATGCGCATGGCCTCTGGTGACCTGACGCTGGAGGACTTCCTCGAGCAGATGCTGATGATCCGCAAGATGGGCCCCTTGGGCAACATCCTGAAGATGATGCCCGGTGGGTCCCAGATGTCGAAGATGGCCGACATGGTGGATGAAAAGGAACTGGACCGCATCCAGGCCATCATCCGCGGCATGACGCCGGCCGAACGCCAGAGCCCGAAGATCCTGAACGCCTCCCGCCGCAAGCGCATCGCCAACGGTTCTGGCGTGAGCGTTTCCGACGTGAACAAGCTGGTCGACCGCTTCTTCGAGGCAAAGAAGATGATGGGCAAGATGGCCGGCCAGTTCGGCATGGGCGGCCGCTCTGCGACTAAGAAGCAGAAGGTGCACCGCAAGGGCAAGAAGGGCAAGAACGCCAAGAACAAGAACCGCAAGAACATGCGTAAGGGCATGGGCGGCGGCCAGGGTATGCCGGGAATGCCTGGCATGCCGGGGATGCCGGGCATGGGCGGCGGAATGCCCAGCATGAAGGACCTGGAGAAGATGCAGGAGCAGCTTCCCCCGGGCTTCGAGGGCATTGACCTGTCGAAGATGAACTTCCCGAAGAAGTAGCGGGCACTGCCAGCAGAGGATTTGGTTCCCGCGGGTGCCGGCTACTACACTTATGCAGGTTGTCTGTGTAACACCGTCCCCGACCACGGTCGGCCGGTGGTCACGCGCAGCAAAAATACGAAGGGTTGAACCGGCTCTGGCCAGAAAAATTTTTTAGCGGGTTTTCCGCAGAGATTCTTCGCAGAGTGTCTGAACTGCCCAGTGACCAACTAGAAGAAAAGGAGCCATCACATGGCCGTCAAGATTAAACTGCAGCGCCTGGGTAAGATCCGTACCCCGGAGTACCGCGTCGTCGTTCAGGACGCTCGCACCAAGCGTTCCGGAAAGATTATCGAGAACCTGGGCATCTACCAGCCCACCCAGGAGCCGTCCCTCATCCAGATCGACTCTGAGCGCGCACAGTACTGGCTGGGTGTCGGCGCACAGCCGACCGAGCCGGTTCTGGCTCTGCTGAAGGTCACCGGCGATTGGCAGAAGCACAAGGGTATCGAGGGCGCCGAGGGCACCCTGAAGGTGGCCGAGGAGAAGAAGTCCAAGCTGGACCTGTTCAACGAGGCTCTGGCTGAGGCTGCCGACGGCCCGACCGCTGAGGCCATCACCGAGAAGAAGCGCAAGGCCAAGGAAGAGGCAGAGGCTAAGGCCGCTGCTGAGGCTGCCGCTGAGGAAGAGGCTGCTGCCAAGGCAGCCGAGGAGGCCGAGAAGGCTGAGGCTGACTCCGAAGGCGAGGCAGAAGCTGAGGCCGAGTCCGCAGAGTAAAAGCAGCGGCGGTGCGCACCGCCACCAGCTTTCCAACCCCAGGTTGAGTATTTACTGCTCACCTGGGGTTTTCTTTGTTTGTAAGGTGGCTTCCAGGGTGTCCTTCAAGCTATCCATTGTGGCAATTGCCCACGGAACGCACCACTTGAATGTGTTGTCGGTCATGGGGAGTAGACTAAATGACTGTCATCACAGGCCGGCCGTGCGCCGACCATTGAGTTTTTCGCGAGAGGCAAAGAAGGCATCCTCAATGAACGTCGAAGAAACCGTCAGCGGTTACTACCAGCAGATCATTCAACGCAACGCGGGGGAGCCAGAGTTCCACCAGGCCGTTTCAGAGGTGCTGGACAGCCTGACGTACGTCCTGAAGAAGGACGACCACTACGCAAACTACGCACTCATCGAGCGCATGTGCGAGCCGGAACGGCAGGTCATCTTCCGCGTCCCGTGGATCACCGACGAGGGCGAAGTGCGTGTAAACCGCGGTTTCCGCGTGCAGTTCAACTCCGTGCTCGGCCCCTACAAGGGCGGCCTGCGCTTCCACCCCTCGGTGAACCTGGGCATTATCAAGTTCCTGGGGTTCGAACAGATCTTTAAGAACTCCCTGACCGGCCTGCCGATCGGCGGCGCCAAGGGTGGCTCGGACTTTGACCCGAAGGGCAAGTCGAACCGAGAGATTATGTCCTTCTGCCAGTCGTTCATGACGGAGCTGCACACCCACATCGGCGAAGAGGTCGACGTCCCCGCTGGTGACATCGGTGTGGGTGGCCGCGAGATTGGCTACCTATTCGGCCAGTACCGCCGTATGACGAATCGCCACGAGTCCGGCGTGCTCACCGGCAAGGGCCTGACCTGGGGTGGCTCCCTGGTCCGCACCGAGGCCACCGGCTTTGGCACCGTCTACTTCACCCAGGAAATGATGGGTGCCCACGACGATCGCTTCGACGGTGCCAAGGTCATCGTCTCCGGTTCCGGTAACGTCGCCATCTACGCTGCTCAAAAGGCTCAAGAGCTCGGGGCAACTGTCGTTGCCATGTCCGATTCCTCCGGCTACGTATTCACCCCCGAGGGCGTGGACATCGAGCTGCTGAAAGACATCAAGGAGGTGCGCCGGGCTCGCCTTTCTGACTACGCCAAGGAGACCGACGGGGTGACCTACCACGAGGGCGGCAACATCTGGGAGGTCGAGGCCGACGTGGCTCTGCCGTGCGCCACCCAGAACGAGCTGAATGGCGAGTCAGCAATCCTGCTCGCCGACAATGGCTGCCGCTACGTCGCCGAGGGTGCCAACATGCCGTGCACCCCGGAGGCCATCGAGGTCTTCCGCAAGCGCAAGATCTTCTTCGCCCCCGGCAAGGCCGCCAACGCCGGTGGCGTGGCTACCTCTGCGCTGGAGATGCAGCAGAACGCCTCCCGCGATTCCTGGACCTTCGACTACACGGATAGGCGCCTGCGCGACATTATGCGGGGAATCTTCAAGCGTTGCGATAGGACGGCCCGGGAATATGACCGCGAAGACGATTACGTCCTCGGCGCCAACATCGCCGGCTTCCGCAAGGTGGCCGATGCAATGCTGGCACAGGGTGTTATCTAGCCTATGGAGTTGCAGATCGGCCGGGTGATCAAGCCCCACGGCGTGCGGGGAGAGGTGGTCGTCGATCCCACGACGGACACCCCCGAACTGCGTTTCGCCACCGGCGAGGTTTTGAAGGGTAGGCAGGCGGGCAAGGAGCTGTCCTTGACCGTTCGTTCCTTCCGCCCGCACCAGGGGCGCCTGTTGGTCACCTTCGAGGAGGTCGCCGACCGTACGGCCGCTGAGTCCCTGCGCGGCGTGCGCTTCTTCGCCGCCCCTGTGCACGATGGGGACGACGACGGTTTCTACGACCACGAGCTCGAAGGCCTCACCGCCTACCTGCTCGCCCCCGGCACGGATCTGGAGGGCGACGAGATTCAGCTCGGGGATCTGGTCGGGGAGGTCGTCGCCGTTGAGCACACTCCGGCCGGGCAGTTGCTCGTTATTCTTATTGACGCCGAGTCCCAGCTGCCGACCGCCGGCAAGGAAGTGCTCGTTCCCTTCCGTCACCAGATTGTCCCGGTGGTGGACTTGGAAGAGGAGATCCTCGTGCTCACCCCGCCCGAGGGGCTTTTGGAGCTGAGCTAGTTTTGCGCCTAGACGTAGTAACGATCTTCCCCGAATACCTAGAACCGCTGCGCCACGCCCTTCTAGGCAAGGCCATTGAGCAGGGAATTCTAAGTGTCGGCGTGCATAATCTGCGCGCCTGGACCAGTGATGTCCACCAGTCGGTGGATTCCACCCCGTGCGGCGGTGGCCCGGGCATGGTGATGAAGCCCGAGGTCTGGGGACCGGCTCTCGATGACGTCGCGGCGGGCACCGGCCCGGCGGCCAGGGTCAGCGACCTGGAGAGCTCCGCGGAGCACAAGCGCAACCTTCTGCCTGCCACAGGCGACAGCGATGCTGAGCGTTTAGGGGAGGAGGCGGGTGGCGTCACAAAACCGCTGCTTATCGTCCCCACACCCGCAGGAAAACCGTTCACCCAAGACATGGCAGAACGGTGGAGCACCGAAGAACATGTCGTGTTTGCCTGCGGCCGCTACGAGGGCATCGACCAGCGAGCGGTGGAGGACGCACAGAACCGTTACCGCGTGGAAGAAGTCAGCATTGGCGACTACGTGCTGATCGGCGGGGAGGTCGCCGTGCTGGTCATGGCCGAGGCGATGGTGCGGCTGATCCCCGGTGTGCTGGGCAACCAGGCCAGCCACCAAGAGGATTCCTTCCAGGACGGGCTGCTGGAAGGCCCCAGCTACACGCGCCCCCGGCAGTGGCGCGGACTGGACGTGCCGGACGTGTTATTCAGCGGCAACCACGCGAAGATCGCGCAGTGGCGGCGCGAGCAATCCCTCGCCAGGACCAAAAAAGTACGCCCGGATCTGCTGGACAACGTGGAGCTATCCAAGGCAGATCGGGCGTATCTGGACGGGCTGGAGCCCTAGAAACTTAGAGCCCTAGAAACTAGAGCTCTAGCAACTAGTGGTCAGCGCCCGGGATGGCGTTGACGTGATCGCGGGGCTCTTCGCCCTCCGCGTACAGCGGCATGTCCTGCTTAGCGTGGTAGAAGGGGATGTCGATCGGATCGAGGGGCTTGTCGCCCTTGATCAGGTCGGCGGCCTTCTCTGCCAGCATGACGACCGGCGCGTAGATGTTGCCGTTGGTGATGATCGGCATGACCGATGCATCGGCGATGTACAGGCCCTCAACACCGTGGACCTGCATGGTCTCCGGGTCGACAACGGCCATCTCGTCGTCCGCCGGGCCCATCTTGGCGGTGCAGGACGGGTGCAGAGCGGTCTCGGCATCGTTGCGTACCCACTCCAGGATCTCCTCGTCGGTCTCCACGGCAGCGCCGGGGGAGATCTCGCCGTCGGTGAATTCCTTCATCGCCGGGGTGTCCAGCAGCTTGCGGGAGGTGCGCACGGCCTCGACCCACTCGCGGCGGTCCTGGTCGGTGGCCAGGTAGTTGAACAGGATCTCCGGCTTGTCCTTCGGGTCGTTCGACCTGATGTGAACGTGGCCCTTGGTGTCGGAGTACATTGGGCCGACGTGGAACTGGAAGCCGTGCTCGCCCTCCGGCTGGGAACCGTCGTAACGGATCGCCATCGGCAGGAAGTGGAACATCAGGTTCGGGTAGTCCTCGTTCTCGTTGGAACGGGCGAAGCCGCCGGCCTCGAAGTGGGAGGACGCAACCGGACCGCGGCGGGTCAGCAGCCACTGCAGACCGATGAACGGGCGGTTGATCATCTTGTAGTACGGCTGGGAGCTCACCGGCTGGGTGCAGTTGTACTGCACGTAGACCTCGAGGTGGTCCTGCAGGTTGTTGCCCACGCCGGGCAGGTGCTTCTTGACCTCGACGCCAGCCTTTTCCAGCACCTTGCGGTCACCGATACCGGACAGCTCCAGCAGCTGGGGTGTGTTGAAGGCGCCGCCACAGAGGATGACCTTGTCCGCGAAGACGCGGTGAGTCTGACCCTTCCACTGGTACTCCACACCCACGGCCTTGCCGTTTTCAACGATGACCTGCGTGGTGTAGGCGCGGGTGCGCACGTCCAGGTTCTTGCGGTTCATGACCGGGTGCAGGTAGGCGCGGGCGGCGGACAGGCGCTTGCCGCCCAGGATGTTGCGGTCGAAGGGGGCGAAGCCCTCCTGGCGGTAGCCGTTGACGTCGTTGGTGAGGTTGTAGCCGGCCTGCTGGACGGACTTGAAGAAGGCCTGGAACAGCGGGCTGGTGGCCGGGCCGCGGGTCAGCTTCAGCGGGCCGTTGTGGCCGCGGCGCGGGTCGTTAGCGTCGGCGCCCAGGGCGGTTTCCATCTTGTTGAAGTAGGGCAGGACGTGGCTCCAGCCCCAGTTGGACATGCCGGGCAGCTTGCCCCACTTCTCGTAGTCCATCGGGTTGCCGCGCTGGAAGATCATGCCGTTGATGGAGGAGGAGCCACCCAGCACCTTGCCGCGGGCGTGGTAGATACGACGGCCGTTCATCTCCGGTTCCGGCTCGGATTCGTACTGCCAGTCGTAGTGCTTGTCGCCGATGGGGAAGGAGAACGCAGCTGGCATGTGGATGAACAGATCCCACAGGGAGTCCGGGCGGCCGGCCTCCAGGACCATGACGTCCTTGGTGGAGTCTTCGGAGAGTCGGTTGGCCAATACGGAACCTGCGGAACCGCCGCCGACGATGACGATATCCCGACGACGGTCTTCGACTACCTGGCCTTTGGTGTCGTTCTTCTTTCCTGGAATCAGCTTGTCAATGAAGCTCATCTATTCACTCGCCTCCTAGTTAAATGACTGAACGTTTACCAGTATGCCATTTTCTTTATTAATTCGCTAGATGGCAGGTAAAGGACATGATTAAACTACCTCACTAGTGAGGTAGTAATTAACACCTATGTGAGGGGGAATGCTGGCAAATTAGAAAGACCTGTGTACTCTAGGAAATTGTATTTCTGAGAAAATGAACTCCCTTTGGCGAGGAAGCGATCGAGGAGAACAAGAGGAGAACTACATGACAAATCCCGAAAACGACCATCAGCCGGAGGCGGCCGAAAGCGCCTCCCGGCGCATCGTGAGCAGGAAAAAAGCCTCTGCTCCGCGAGTGATCGTCGGCTCTTTTGATGTTAACGACCGCGAGAGCTATTCGCCGGGTGAAGTAACGGACCCCGAGACCAACTGGCCCGTGTTCATCGTCTCGGCACTCGGCATCCTGGCCGTTGCCCTCTACGCTTTCTTCGGCCGCGAGCAGGCCAAGGACACCCTGGGCACCGTCACCGGCTGGATCTCCACGAACCTCGGCTGGTTCTACATCGTCACCGCGACGGTCGCTGTGATCTTCGTCCTAGTGGTCGCCTTCTCGAAATCGGGCAACATCCGCTTGGGGCCGGACCACTCCCGCCCGCAGTTCCGCCTCTTTTCTTGGTCGGCAATGCTCTTCGCCGCCGGCATCGGCGTAGACCTGATGTTCTTCGCCGTCGCGGAGCCCGTCACCCAGTACATGGCACCGCCGGTAGGTGAGGGGCAGACCCGCGAGGCTGCAGAACAGGCCGTCGTGTGGGCACTGTTCCACTACGGCATCACAGGTTGGGCTCTGTATGCCCTGATGGGCATGGCCTTCGGCTACTACGCCTACCGACTGAACATGCCGCTGGCCATCCGCAGCGCCCTGTACCCGCTGATCGGTAAGCGCATCCATGGCCCCATCGGCGGTGCAGTGGACATCGCCGCCGTGCTGGGCACCGTCTTCGGCATCGCAGCTTCCCTGGGTATCGGCGTGGTGCAGCTGACCTACGGCCTGCACCTCATCTTCGGCTGGGACCAGGGTGTGGCTGTCCAGTCCGGCCTGATCATTTTCGCCGTCGGTATCGCCACCCTGTCCGCCGTCTCCGGCGTGGACAAGGGCATTAAGCGCCTGAGTGAGATCAACGTGTTGCTGGCCATCGGCCTGGTGCTCTATGTGACCGTTACTGGCCAGACTGCCTTCCTTCTTGACGCCCTCGTGATGAACATTGGCGACTATGTCTCATCCTTCCCGGGCATGACGATGGATACGTTTGCCTTCTCCGAGGACCCGGAGGCAACCAAGGCATGGATGGGCGCCTGGACGCTGTTCTTCTGGGCTTGGTGGGTAGCTTGGGCGCCTTTCGTCGGCCTGTTCCTGGCCCGCATTTCCCGCGGCCGCACTCTGCGCCAGTTCGTTGTCGGCGTGCTGACCATTCCGTTCCTGTTCATCCTCCTGTGGATGAGCCTATTCGGAAACACCGCCCTCAAGCGTGTGGTTAGTGGCGACATGGACTTCGCCAACAACACTATGGACGCCCCGGAGCAGGGCTTCTATGCACTACTGCAGGACATGAATGGTGGCGGGGTGCTGATCATCCTGTGCACCCTGATCGGTCTGCTGCTGTACATCACCTCCGCCGACTCCGGTGCGCTGGTGACCGCTAACTTCACCTCCAAGATCGAGGATTCCCGTCAGGACGGTGCCAAGTGGTCCCGCATCTTCTGGGCCGTCCTGGTCGGCGTGCTGACGCTGGTCATGCTGCAAGTTAACGGCGTCGAAACAGTGCAGCTGGCAACTATCGTGATGGGCCTGCCGTTCACGATCGTGATCTACCTCATCATGTTCGGACTGTGGCGCTCCCTGCGCCTGGAGAGCTACGCGACCGAGGCCCGCAGCATCTCGCTGCACAGCGCCATGTCCGGCCGCTCTGGTGCAGGCGGGGACAAGCAGTCTTGGCGCAAGCGCCTGTCGCGTGCCTCCACCTGGCCGAGCCAGGCCAAGGCCAACGAGTACCTCACCAAGGTGGCGCAGCCTGCGCTGGAGGCCGTCGCACGCGAGCTGAATGACGAAGGCATCGACACTACGCTGGTGGCTGCCGACGTGCCGAACCTGCCGGTAAACCAGTTGGACCTCACCATCCACCTGGGTGAAGAGCAGGACTTCCGCTACCAGATCTACCCCTTGGAGCACCCGGTGCCGAGCTTCACCCGCAGCACCAGCGATGGGGAGCTCTACTACCGCCTCGAGGTCTTCGACAACACCGGCTCGCTGGGCTACGACATCTACGGCTACACCACGGAGCAGCTGATCGATAACGTCCTGGATCTCTACGAGCGCCACCTGGAGTTCCTGCACATGCAGCGCGACCTGCCGGGCACCTCCGACATGTCCGACGGCGCGGACCCAGTGCGCACCTGGACCGAAGACTAGAACCTGGACAAACTGGACCAAAAGGCCAAACACAGAAAGCGAGAATCCAACCATGAACGCTGTACTGTTCGACCCCACCACCTGCGAACTGCTGGCCGGGGTGCACAAGAATGAGGGCGCTCCCGCCTCGCTGTTCATCAACGGCGAGTGGGTAGCGGCCGAAAAGGGCGAGACCCGCACGATCACCAACCCTGCCGATAACTCCACCGTGGGCCTGGTGTCCGAGGCCTCCGACGAGGACACGAACAAGGCCATCGCCGCCGCCCGCGCCTCCTTCGACTCCGGCGTGTGGGCCGACGTGCCCGCCGCCGAGCGCGGCAAGCTGCTGCTGCAGGTTGCAGACAAGATCCGCGAGAACAAGGATGCCTTCGCCCGCGCCGAGTCCGCCGACACGGGCAAGCGCCTGGCCGAGTCCGAGATCGACATGGACGACATCGCCAACTCCTTCGAGTACTTCGGCACGCTCGCCCAGCACCAGGCCGGTCGCGTTGTGGACCCGGGCGATGCGAACGTTCGCTCTCGTATTGACGCCGAACCGGTCGGCGTATGCGGCCTGATTACCCCGTGGAACTACCCGCTGCTGCAGGTGGCCTGGAAGGTCGCCCCGGCCCTGGCTGCCGGCAACTCCTTTGTGCTGAAGCAGGCGGAGCTCACCCCGCACACCGCCATGATGCTGATGACGGTCCTGGACCAGCTGGGCCTGCCGGCCGGCGTGGCTAACCTGATCACCGGCGCGGGCGCCAACTGCGGCAACCCGCTGTCACAGAGCCCGGATGTGGATATGGTCAGCTTCACCGGCGGCCTGGTCACCGGCAAGCTGATCGCCCGCAACGCGGCGGAGACCGTCAAGCGCGTGGCCCTGGAGCTGGGCGGCAAGAACCCGAACGTCATCTTCGCGGACGCCGACTTCGACGCTGCGGTGGATAACGCTCTGAACGGCGCGTTCGTCCACTCCGGCCAGGTGTGCTCCGCGGGCTCACGCATCGTGGTGGAGAAGTCCATCCACGATCAGTTCGTCGAGGCTTTGGTGGCCAAGGCCGAGAAGATCAAGGTCGGCGGCCCGCTGGACGAAGCCGCCGAGACCGGCGCCCTGATCTCCGCGGAGCACCGCGACAAGGTTGCGGCCTACGTCGACCGCGCCCGCGAGCAGGGCGCGAAGATCCTCTGCGGCGGTCGCATCCCGACGGCCGAGGACAACCAGGGCTCCCACGCCACGGGCAACACGGACCTGACCCGGGGCGTGTTCTACCTGCCGACGATCATCGATGGCTGTACCCAGGAGATGGACTGCGTGCACGACGAGGCCTTCGGCCCGGTCGTGACCATCGAGACCTTCGCCACGGAGGACGAGGCCGTGGCTATCGCCAACGACACCGAGTACGGCCTGGCCGGAGCCGTGTGGACCACTGACGCCGGAAAGGCGGAAAGGGTCGCACGTAAGCTGCGTCACGGTACCATTTGGATTAATGACTTCCACCCCTACCTGCCGCAGGCGGAGTGGGGCGGAATGAAGCAGTCCGGCAACGGTCGCGAGCTCGGCCCCACCGGACTGGCCGAGTACCAAGAGCACAAGCACGTCTACACCAACATCGCGCCAGCGGTGACGGGGTGGTTTAAGGAATAGGAAAAGTTGGCGGACAAGAAGCGATCCAGACTGTCAGCTGGCCCTCGGGCCATCGTCGGTACGTACTCTGCGGGGGCGGACCGCTCACGCAGTGGGGAGCCTCCCAAGGCCAACTGGCCCGTGGTGGTCGTCACCGCGGTCATTACCCTGCTGGTCGCTATCTGGGCCGCCGTCGCCAGCGATAACTTCGATTCCGTCGTCGGGGGAATCACCGGGTGGCTGACAGAGAGCCTGGGGTGGCTCTATATTGCCACCGTCGCCATCGCGCTGATCTTCATGATCTGGATCGCCTTGTCCAAGGCGGGCGCTATCCGCTTGGGACCCGACCACTCCAAGCCCCAGTACAGCCTTTTCTCCTGGTCGGCGATGCTCTTCGCCGCCGGTATCGGCATTGGCGTGATGTTCTACTCCGTGGCCGAGCCGCTGGCGCAGTACTCCACCCCGCCGGTGGGCGAGGGGATGACGGAGCAGGCTTACAACGAGGCCATCGCCTGGACTCTTTTCCACTGGGGCGTGTCCGGCTGGGCGCTGTACGCGCTGATGGGCCTGGCCTTTGGCTACTACGCCTACCGCCTAAACATGCCCCTGGCCATCCGCAGCGCCCTGTACCCGCTGATCGGCAAGCGGGTCAACGGGCCGATCGGCGACGCGGTAGATGTCGCCGCCCTGCTCGGCACGATCTTCGGCGTGGCGGCCTCCCTGGGCATCGGCGTGGTGCAGCTGAACTTCGGTCTGAACATGGTGTTCGGCCTGCCCGAGGGCCGTGGCATGCAGATCGCCCTGGTGGCGCTGGCAGTGGGCGTCGCAGCGATCTCCGCAGTATCCGGTGTGGACAAGGGCATTAAGCGCCTCAGTGAGGCGAACGTCTACCTCGCCACCGCACTGCTGCTGTTCGTCCTGTTCACCGGCCGCACTGGCTGGCTGCTGAACTCCGTGGTGAAGAACATGGGCGACTACCTCGCCTGGCTGCCGCGCTGGACCTTCGAGACCTTCTCTTATTCCCAGGACCCGGCCGCCACAGCGGACTGGATGGCCAACTGGACCCTGTTCTTCTGGGCCTGGTGGGTGGCCTGGGCGCCGTTCGTGGGTCTGTTCCTGGCCCGCATTTCCCGTGGCCGCACCTTCCGTCAATTCGTCATCGGCACCCTGTGCGTGCCCTTCCTCTTCGTCGCGCTGTGGGCCTCCATCTTGGGTAACACCGCGCTGGACCGTGCGGTGAACAACGACGATCACGACTTCCTGCAGACCGCTGTGGACTCTCCGGAGCGTGGCTTCTACACCCTGCTCGATGGCCTGCCCGGCGGCACGATCGTGGTGTTTATCGCCATCCTCGTGGGTCTGCTGTTCTTCGTCACCTCCGCGGACTCCGGTGCGCTGGTTATGGCGAAGTTCTCTTCTATTTCTAAGGACCCCCAACAGGACGGCGCGCCGTGGATGCGCCTGATGTGGTCGGGTGCCGTCGCCGTGCTGACGATCGCCATGCTGCAGGTCGGCGGCATCGCCACGCTGCAGATGGCCACGCTGATCATGGGCTTGCCCTTCATGGTGGTGGTGTACCTGATCATCGTGGGCTTGATGCGTTCTATACGTATGGAGACCGCCCAGGTGGATTCCCGCGCCATCGCCCTGCACTCCGCGATCTCCGGGCGCACCCTGCCCTCCGGCAACGACCTGGACTGGGAGAACCGCCTCGACCGCACCTCCACTTGGCCGTCGGAGCAGACCGCGTATCGCTATGTGGTGCAGATCGCCAAGCCCGCCCTCGAATCGGTCGCTACGGCGCTGCGGGCTAGGGATTATGACGCCACGTTGTTGGTCGCCGACAGTAAGGACACCAAGGTTCCCCAGTTGGACCTGTCCGTGATCTTCGGGGAGGATCCGGTCTTCCGCTATCAGCTCTACCCGGTCATCTCCACCACCCCGGAGTTCGCCGTCCGCGAGGGTGCGTCGGACAAGCTCGACAACGGCAAGAACTACGTCCGCCTCGAGGTCTTCGGCATGAACGGCTCCCTGGGCTTCGACGTGTTCGGCTATACCCGCGCGCAGCTGATCAACAACGTGCTGGATCTTTTCGACCGCCACCTGGAGTACCTGCACATGCAGCAGGGCTTCAGCGGCGAGCGCGATCTGACGGAGTTCACCAGCGATGCGCCCGAGTGGGGCGAGGACTTCGGCAAGCAGTAGCCCCTCTAGAATGTGGGGAATGACCGATAGCATCGCTAGCATCATTGCCCACGAACTCGAGGTGGATCAGCCCCGAGTTCAGGCCACCATCGACCTGCTGGACGGCGGAGCGACCGTTCCGTTTATCGCCCGCTACCGCAAGGAAATCACCGGTGGTATGGACGACGGCCAGCTGCGCCAGCTCGAGCAGCGCCTCGACTACCTGCGCGAGCTTGCCGCCCGCAAGGAGACCATCCTCAAGAGCATCGAGGAGCAGGGCAAGCTCACCGACGAGCTGCGCCAGAAGATCCTGGCCGTGGACACGAAGGCCCGCCTCGAGGACCTGTACCTGCCGTTTAAGAAGTCCCGCCGCACCAAGGCCGCCATCGCACGCGAGGCCGGCTTGGGCGAGCTGGTTGAGAAGCTGCTCGCCGGTGGCAGCCCGGAGCTGGCCGAGGGCTACGTCCAGGAAGGTTTTGCTGACGCCGCCTCGGTGATGGCCGGCGCCAGAGCCATCGTGGTCGAGGATATTTCCACCGACGCAGATCTGGTGGGGGAGATCCGCGAGGAATACTTCAAGCGCGGCCGTGCCGAATCCGCCGTGATCGAGGGCAAGGAGGAAGAAGGCCAGAAGTACCGTGATTACTTTGAGTTCGATGAGCCCTTCGGGGATCTACCGAGCCACCGCGTGCTGGCGCTGCTGCGCGGCGAGAACGAAGGCGTGCTGCGCGTGAACTTTGCGCCGGGGGAGGACGACGAGTTCTACCAGGGCATCATCGCCGATCGCACCGGGCTGCAGGCTCAGGGCGACCCGGCGGATAAGTTCCGCGCCGAATGCGTGCGCTTCGGCTGGCGCACGAAGCTGGCGGTCAGCTCCGCGGTGGACGTGCGCATGCGCCTGAAGGAGAGAGCCGACGAGGCCGCTGTGAGTGTGTTCTCGAAGAACCTGAAGGATCTGCTGCTGGCGGCCCCCGCCGGCCACCGGGCGACCTTGGGCATGGACCCGGGCTACCGCAATGGTGTGAAGTGTGCAGTGGTAGACGGCACGGGCAAGGTGCTGGACACGGTCGTGGTCTACCCGCATTCCGGCCAGTGGGATAAGGCCCGCACGATCCTGAGCGCCCTGGTGAATAAGCACGGTGTGGAGCTGCTGGCAGTGGGCAACGGCACCGCCAGCCGCGAGACGGAGAAGCTGGCAAAGGAGATTGCCGGGCTGGCGGAGGGCACCAAGCCCCAGACCGTCGTGATCTCCGAGGCGGGTGCGTCGGTCTACTCCGCCTCGGAGGTGGCCGCCCAGGAGTTCCCGGACATGGACGTCTCGCTGCGCGGAGCCGTTTCGATTGCCCGCCGCCTGCAGGATCCGCTGGCGGAGCTGGTGAAGATCGACCCGAAGTCCATCGGCGTGGGTCAGTACCAGCACGACGTCAACCAGTCACTGCTGGCCGCCGGGCTGGACACCGTGGTGGAGGATGCGGTGAACTCCGTCGGTGTGGACGTGAACCTGGCCAGTGCGCCGCTGCTGAATCGCGTGGCGGGCGTTACTCCGACCCTGGCGGAGAACATCGTGGCCTACCGCGATGAGAACGGCGCTTTCAAGTCCCGCAAGGAGCTGCTGAAGGTGCCGCGCCTGGGGCCGAAGGCATTCGAGCAGGCCGCGGGCTTCCTGCGCATCAACGGAGCTGCCGACCCGTTGGACGGCTCAGCCGTACACCCGGAGGCCTATCCGCTGGTGCGCCGCATCGTGGACGCCACCGGCGTGGAGGTTGCGCAGCTCGTGGGCAACTCCGCCGTGCTGGGCAAGCTGCGTGCGGGGGACTTCGCCGACGAGAAGTTCGGAATCCCCACCGTCACGGACGTGCTGGCGGAGCTGGACAAGCCGGGGCGCGACCCGCGCCCGACGTTCAAGACCGCCACGCTCGCCGAGGGGATCGAGACCATCAAGGACCTCAAGCCGGGCATGGTGCTAGAGGGCACGGTCACGAACGTTGCAGCCTTCGGAGCCTTCGTGGATATCGGCGTGCACCAGGATGGCCTGGTTCACGTCTCCGCCATGAGCGAGCAATTCGTCAAGGACCCGCACGACGTAGTCAGTTCCGGCGAGGTGGTGAAGGTGCGCGTCGTCGACGTGGACGTGCCGCGCAACCGCATTGGCCTTTCCCTGCGCCTGCAGGACGAACCCAAGGGCTCCATAGCCAACGGCAAGTCCAAGCCGAAGAAGGGGGCGGGGCAGAAGCGCAATGCGCGGAGGAAGCCCAACCACCGCAATCAGGCTCCGCAGGGCAGTATGGCCGCCGCGCTGAAGAACGCGGGATTTGGACAAAACCACTAGTCGGTGTCATACTACTCAAGTTAATTTCTGTTGTGGGTACGAACCCGTAGGCGCGCAGGTAACGCGAAAAGCCGCGAGGATCCTCTATCCAGACGAGCAAAAGGATTTCATCCATGCACATTCTTGATAAGGTTGACGCAGCTCAGCTGCGCGACGACATTCCCGAGTTCCGTGCCGGCGATACCCTGGACGTTCACGTCAAGGTTATCGAGGGCTCCAAGTCCCGTCTGCAGGTTTTCCGTGGCGTTGTGATCCGCCGCCAGAACTCCGGCATCCGCGAGACCTTCACCATCCGCAAGGTCTCCTTCGGCATCGGTGTGGAGCGTACCTTCCCGGTTCACTCCCCGAACATCGACCGCATCGACGTCCTGTCCCGCGGTAAGGTCCGCCGTGCGAAGCTGTACTACCTGCGCGAGCGTCGCGGCAAGGCAGCCCGCATCAAGGAGCGCATCTAGTACTTACCCCCTAAGTGCTATCAACCCAGTCACACTTTCGTGGCTGGGTTTTTTGCTGTTCGCCCCACTGGTATCCTCGTTCCTTGTGACTCATCGACAGGAACCCAACGACCCTAACGCGCCCGATGAGGCTGCAGCGCAGCCGGAGCAGGGGGCGTCACCAAAAAAGAAGAAGGAGAAAAAGACCTACCCTTGGTGGGTCGAGATGCCGATCATCATCCTGGTGACGATGCTGGTGCTGGGCGCTTTCAATAACTTTGTGGGCCGCATGTACCTGATTCCTTCCGAGTCGATGGAGCCGACGCTGCACGGCTGTGTGGGCTGCACGCCCGACCGCATCTTCGTGAACAAACTGGCCTACCGCGGCGACAAGATGCCCGACCCGGGCGATGTCGTCGTTTTCGTCGGAACTGAGTCTTGGAACGAGGAATACACCTCCCGCCGCAGCTCCAACGACGTGGTGCGTGGGCTGCAGAACCTTGGCGCCACCATCGGCATCGTCGCGCCGGACGAAAACACCCTGGTCAAGCGCGTGATCGCCACCGGTGGCCAGACCGTGCAGTGCCAGGAGGGAGACCCGGGCATCATGGTCAACGGCAAGAAGGTCGACGATTCCTACACGATGAACCCACCGGCGAACCCGATCGACCCGACCACGGGCTCCAAGGAGTGCCAGGGCGACTACTTCGGGCCCGTCACCGTGCCGGACGACGCTGTCTGGGTGATGGGCGACAATCGCACCAACTCGCTGGATTCCCGCGCGCACATGGGCGACGAGCACCAGGGAACCATCCCTGTGGAGAACATCGTCGGCGAGGTCGAGACCATTCTGCTGCCGTTCAGCCGCATCGGCGGCGTGGACTCCCTGCCCATCCAGGGCTAGAGCCGCCAGAGCCGCTCAAGAGTTAAGGTGGAACGCGAGCTAGAGGCCGCGGGGCTGGGGCCTGTCGCGGGGGTGGACGAGGCTGGGCGTGGTGCGTGCTGCGGGCCGATCTCGATTGCAGCGTGCATCCTTCCTGCCGACCTGGACGGAGCTGGGCTGGACCGCCTGACCGACTCGAAGAAGCTCACGGAGAAGACCCGCGAGCGACTGTACGACGTCATTCGCGACGTCGCCGTTTCCTACTCGATCATCCACATTAGCGCCGCAGACATCGACCGCTTCGGCATTCAGCACGCGAACGTCTCCGGCATGCGGCGTGCTGTGGCTGCTTTGCACGTACAGCCCGGCTACGTGCTGACGGATGCGGTGAAGGTCCCCGGCCTGCCCATGCCGCACCTGCCCGTGGTGAAGGGCGACCAGATGGCCAAATGCATCAGCGCGGCAAGTGTGCTGGCAAAGGTTTCCAGGGATCGAGTGTTGCGAACGCTCGACGAGGAGTTCCCGGGGTATGGTTTGGCTAGTCACAAGGGCTATGGCACCAAGGCGCACATGACTGCGGTGAGCCTACACGGTGGCACCCCTTATCACCGTTACAGTTACAGGAACGTGGCCGCTGCGCACCAGCAATGGCTTAAGGGAAAGGATCGAGGGTAAGTCCGTGAGCGCTGAGGAACTAGACGACTACGAGGCAAACGTCGAGCTGTCGATGTACCGCGAGTACCGCGACGTGGTCAGCCAGTTTTCCTACGTTGTGGAGACCGAGCGCCGCTTTTACCTGGCCAACGCCGTCGAGTTGATCCCGCGCAACTCCGGCGGGGAGGTCTACTACGAGGTTCGCATGTCCGATGCCTGGGTGTGGGACATGTACCGCCCCGCCCGCTTCGTCCGCTACGTGCGCGTAATCACCTACAAGGACGTAAACATCGAGGAGCTCGACAAACCCGAGCTGCAACTGCCGGACTGACCTGCACCTTTCCGCTTATTCACAGCCCAGGGGTTTTCCACAGCCCCCTGGACTTTTGTTGTCTCTGTTTCTTTTTATGACGCCACCCCACGGGGATGATGTCCCACACTTGTGAATCAGGTACCGGGCGTGAAGAACCGGTGCCGGATCACGAAAAGGGGAGGGCGACTAGTGACGGCGGCGAACAAGCGAGCAGTGGGGAACCTGGGGGAGGACCTGGCGGCTGAGTATCTGCAGCGGGCGGGGTATGAGGTGCTGGACCGCAACTTCTATACCCGCTACGGGGAGCTGGACTTGGTGGCGCGCACACCCGAGGACGACCTGGCTTTCATCGAGGTGAAGTATCGCGCCTCGGACTCCGACGGGGGCGGAGTGGCGGCGGTGGGGCCGCGGAAGCTCAGGCGGATTCGCACGCTGGCCGGGCTGTGGCTGGAGCAGAATCGCGAGGGGGTGCAGTTTTCCGGGGGACTGCGCGTGGATGTGATCGACGTCGGACCGGACGGCGTGCGCGAGCACGTCGAGGGGGTGTGGTGACCAATGGCCGTGGGGCATGCGCAGTCGATAGCGCTGGAGGGGACCAGACGGACCGTGATCACCGTCGAGTGCGACGTGAGCAGGGGGCTGCCCGGAATATCAATCGTGGGCATGGGGGATACCGCGGTGGTGCAGGCGAAGGATCGCATCCGGTCGGCGCTGAAGAACTCTGGCGTGGGGTGGCCGGGGTCGCGGACCGTGATGAGCCTGTCGCCCGCCGGGCTGCCGAAGCAGGGGGCGGGCTACGACCTGGCGATGGTGTGCGCGATGCTCTCCGCAGTGGCGGATGACGCGCTGGGGGCAGGGCGACTAGCCCAGACGATCCTGGTGGGGGAGCTGGGGTTGGATGGGCAGATCCGCCCTGTGCAGGGAGTGTTCGCGCTGGTGCTGGCCGCGGCGATGGAGGGCTTTTCCACTGTCGTGGTGCCCGTGGGAAACGAAAGCGAGGCAGCGGAGGCGGCGCAGGCAGCGGCGGCGAGCGACGGGGGCGTGAGTGTGCTGGTGGCCCCGAACCTGGGCACAGTCATCGACTGGCTGCGCGGGGGAGAGCTGCCAGAGGCGTGCCCGGGGGAGTACGCCCCGCCCCGCCCAGTGGGGGACCTAGCGGAAGTTGTGGGACAGCCCGCCGCCCGCCGGGCGGTGGAGGTGGCCGCGGCCGGGGGACACAACCTAATGCTGACGGGGCCGCCCGGAAGTGGCAAATCAATGCTGGCCGAACGCCTGCCGGGGATCCTGCCGCCCATGACCGATACCGAGCGGGTGGAGGCCGCCAGCGTGCACTCCCTGGCGGGGGTGAAGGGGAGCCTGCCGGAGGTGCTCGCAGGACAGCGGCCGTTCATCGCGCCGCACCACAACGTGACCCCGGCGGGACTCATCGGTGGCGGGCGCGTACCCGTACCCGGGGCCGTGAGCCTGGCCCACCACGGAGTGCTGTTTATCGACGAGGTCAGCGAGGCGCGCCGGGATAGCCTGGAGTGCCTGCGCGTGCCCATGGAGCTGCGCCGCGTAGAGCTTATGCGAGCGAACCGAATCTCCAGCTTCCCCGCCGACTTTCAACTGGTGATGGCCGCCAACCCCTGCCCGTGTGGCGCGGAGCTGCCGTTAGATTGCACCTGCCCCTCCGGGGCGCGGCTGCGGTATCAGGCGAAGCTCTCCGGCCCGCTGCGCGACCGGGTGGACGTATTCGCCACCACCACGGGCAGGCCCCAGATTGAGGCGCTAAGCAGCTCAGGCGAGGCCAGCGCCGCCGTCGCCGAACGGGTGGCCGAAGCCAGGGATCGAGCCCGCCAGCGGTGGGGTACCGCCAGCAACGCGCTGGTGCCCGGAAAAATTTTGCGACAGGTGGGCGTGGACGAATCCGGCTCCGTTCTGCTGGAGGACATGCTGCGCACCGGCACGATCACGCAGCGAGGGGTGGACCGGACCATCCGGGTCGCCTGGACTCTCGCGGATCTCGACCGCGCCTCCGCCCCGCACCTGGGGCACATCAGCGACGCGGTGGAACTCTTCGGGGCAGACAGGGAATTGGTAGAGGTGCAGCGATGACGACCCAGGAAAATTTTTTGGAGTGGGTCTACGTGCGTCGGGTCATAGAGGCTTCGCGCCTCGACGTGTTGGACATGCTGTGGCCCAACGGTTGGGAGCAGGCCGGCCCCGCGGACGTGCGATCCGTAGCAGAAGCCCTGGCACGCCGGGGCGGGAAGCTGCCGGACGCGTTGGCGGACTCGACCTCGCAGCGCTACGAGCAGAACCCCACCCGCGACGCGGAGCTGGCCATCGCCCGCGGCTGGCGGTTGGTCACCCCGGAGGACGATGAGTGGCCGAGCGAACTGACCGCCAGTTTCGTCCGCATGGCCGATTCGGGTGCGGATCACGATTCCTCCGTCCGCGGCCAGGCGGCGGCACCCTTCGCCTTGTGGGTGCGCGGAGACACGCGCCTGGATGCGCTGGTACGCCGCTCGGTCACTGTCGTGGGCACCCGCGCCGCCACACGTTACGGCGAACAGGTCACCCGGTCCTTCGCGGGAGACCTCGCGGACGCGGGCTTCAGCCTGATTTCCGGAGGTGCGATCGGCATCGACGCCATCGCCCACCGCGCGTCCCTCGAATCCAAGATGCCCACCGTCGTGGTCATGGCCTGTGGGCTCGACGTTTCCTACCCAAAGGCGCATGGGGACCTGTTTGAGCAGATCGTCGCCGCCGGCGGAATGCTCATCAGCGAGTATCCACCAGGCACTCCGCCGGCCCGCCATCGCTTCCTCACCCGCAACCGTCTGGCGGCGGCGCTCGGACAGGCGACCCTGGTGGTGGAGGCCCCGCAGCGTAGCGGAGCCCTCAACACCCTCAACTGGGCCGAGGCCTTCGTGAAGCCCACCTTTGCCGTCCCCGGCCCCGTCACCTCCCACGCTTCCCTCGGGTGCCTCGATCGCATTCGCACCGCCCGCGCCACCCTGGCCGTCAACGCCCGTGACTTGATCGAGGAGCTCACCCCTCTCGGCGAGCAGATGGCGCTGGGGCTAGGCCAGGAGGATCGTTCGTTCCTACCTAGCTGGGAGCACCTCGCCATTATTGACGCCGCAGCCTTGCCGAGCGGCAAAGGTCCCGAAGGCAGACTGCCGCAACTGGTGGAGGCCACCGGTTTGCCCGCCCGCACGGTGATCCGCTGCCTGCGCGACTTGGAGGCCATGGGCAGGCTCCGGAGGGAGGCAGACCGCTGGATAAGGGTCGAGTGACCGGCTAGATTGGTCGCATGAGCAACTCCCGTCCCACTGGCACCACGGCGTCGCTGTGGTCTGCGCTGTACGACTACGAGCAGCACCTGCGCCACGTGGTCGGGCGCTCCGAGAACACGATCCGCGCCTACCGACGGGACCTCGACAGCGCGCTGGAAGGCCTAGAGCGCATCGAGGAGTTCGACCTGGACCGCGCCCGTGACGTGCTGGGCTGGGCGGTCGATAACGGCGCCAGCCGGGCCAGCCTCTCCCGGCTGGCCTCCAGCATGCGGGGCTTCGGAGCCTTCCTTGCCCACCGCGGCTTCGTGCAGGCCAACCCGGTCGCCGCGCTGAAGGCTCCGAAGCCGCAGCGCACGTTGCCGCGCGTGCTGCGCGCCGACCAGGCCTCCGACATGCTCAACGGCCTGCAGCCCGAGGCCGATGCATCCACGCCCAGCGCCATCCGCGACTGGGCCATGGTCGAGCTGCTGTACGCCACCGGCATCCGCGTCTCCGAGCTGACCGGCTGCGACGTGAACGACGTGGACTTTTCCAACCGCCTCCTACGCGTAACTGGTAAGGGCAGCAAGACTCGCGTTGTTCCCTTCGGAGCCACCGTGGTGACAGCCCTTGAAAAGTGGCTCGAAGTGCGCGAGGACATGGCAAAAGGCACCCCAGCCCTCTTCGTGGGCGTGCGCGGCAAGCGCATTGATCCCCGCCAGGTGCGCACAGTGGTGAACCGTGCAACCCAGGCCGGCCCCGGCCCGCGCCTATCTCCCCACGGACTGCGGCACTCCGCGGCCACGGCAATCCTGGAGGGCGGGGCGGACCTCCGCGTGGTGCAGGAGCTCCTCGGCCACTCGAACATGTCCACCACACAGATCTATACCCACGTCGGCACCGAGCGCCTGAAGGCCGTCTTTAACCAGGCACATCCCAGAGCCTGACCCGCACGGAACCGAGGAGCGTCATCGGGTCGATATACACCCGCCCCTTGCCCTCGAATCTGGCGCCCCAGGAAAGCCCCGGGGACTTCCGGGCATAATCAGGCAAAGTGGTGACATCAGCTAACACGCCGATGGTCTCGCCCCGGCGAACTTTTTGTCCGGCCCGTACGCGCGCCACGACGGGCTCATAGGTGGTGCGAATTCCATCTGCGTGGCTGATGGAGACCACCGGCGTGCCAGCGACCACGCCAGCGAAAGCAACGGTGCCACCCCGGCTGGCTACGATCACTTGGCCGGGAGATGCCTGCAGATCCACGCCCCGGTGACCCGGCTCCCACACGGCATCGGGAATGTCCGCAGCGCGGATCACCTGCGCATCCCGCGCAGTCGGCAGCCTATGGGAGCGGACTATGCGGGACGCATCGGGTTGGGGCGTGCCAGTTTGGGCGGTAGAGGGTTGGGAACTTGCAGTTGGCAAGTGTGTAGGCGGGGCGCCAACCCAGAGGAAGACCAGCGCAAGCGTTAAAGAAAAGGTGCGGTAGAGCCGTGGGGTCATGGCTAAAGATGATGCGTGGGGGCGTCACCAAAAAGAAAGGGCGAATCGGCGGGGCTGTGGATAACTCAAAGTTGTCCACAGAAACGGCAAAACGCGCGACAACAGGACTTGTTTAGGCAGCGTGAGTGGGGGTAGGGTAGCAAGCGCAGTATGTCCGGATTCGTCTGTCGCGCTTTCTTGATACGCCCGATTTCAAGAGAGTGCACTCGGTTTCGCGAAGACCGAGAGGCGGAGTAAGGCGACTGACTACGCGTAGATATTCGCACCCCACCTAATGGCTCACCAGCACGGTCCCGCTAGAAGAAGCGGGCGAACATGGCGAGCCACAGCTACACCGGGGACTATCTGCCAGGATGGTGCATAAGCCACGCACGTACAGTGAGTGTCGAGTGCATCGTGAAGAAAACCGTCAAACCCTAAACTTTGAAAGCGAGGAAGGGGCGGCGCCGACCACACGGTCGGCTAGAAGAAATACGCCCCTGTAACACCATGGCTGTTGTTACTATGCGCGAGCTGCTGGACGCTGGTGTCCACTTCGGTCACCAGACCCGCCGTTGGAACCCGAAGATGAAGCGCTTCATCTTCACCGACCGCAACGGCATCTACATCATCGACCTGCAGCAGACCCTGACCTACATCGACGAGGCATACGAGTTCGTCAAGGAGACCGTCGCCCACGGCGGCAACATCCTGTACGTCGGCACCAAGAAGCAGGCCCAGGAAGCAGTTGCCAACGAGGCAGAGCGCGTGGGCATGCCCTACGTGAACCACCGCTGGCTCGGCGGCATGCTGACCAACTTCCAGACCGTTGCTAAGCGTCTGCACCGCCTCAAGGAGCTGCAGGCAATGGATGCAGCTGAGGACGGCTACAAGGGCCGCACCAAGAAGGAAGTTCTGATGCTGACCCGCGAGCGCAACAAGCTGGAGCGCGTCCTCGGTGGCATCGCGGACATGACCAAGACTCCGTCCGCCCTGTGGATCGTCGATACCAACAAGGAGCACATCGCTGTCTCCGAGGCACAGAAGCTGAACATCCCGGTCGTTGCAATCCTGGACACCAACTGTGACCCGGACGTTGTTGACTACCCGATCCCGGGCAACGATGACGCAATCCGCTCCGCAAACCTGCTGACCAGCATCATCTCCTCCGCAGTCGAGGCTGGCCGTCAGGCTCGCGCCGAGCGCCAGGAGGCTGCAGCCAAGGAAGCTGCTGGCGACGCCGACAAGGCACCGGCTGAGGCCGAGAAGACCGAGGCTCCCGCCGAAGAGGCTCAGGCTGAGGCAAAGGCCGAGGGCAACACCGAGGCATAAGCTGCTTTAGAGCTAGCGATTTAGCGCCCACCCCCGTATGGGACACAGTTTCAGACCCGTGTCCGACGGGCGTGGGCGTTACTTGTAACCTAGGCTGGAAACCAGGACTGAATTTAGAAACTGTTATTTCAGCCACTATGAACACTTCCACCAGAAGGAGGATCGCCCCACATGGCGAACTACACCGCTGCAGACGTTAAGAAGCTCCGCGAGATCACCGGCGCCGGCATGATGGACTGCAAGAAGGCCCTGGAAGAAGCCGCTGGCGACTTCGACAAGGCCATCGAGATCCTGCGCATCAAGGGCGCCAAGGACGTCGGCAAGCGCGCAGAGCGCTCCGCCTCCGAGGGCCTGATCGCCGTTTCCGGTAGCACCATGATCGAGGTCAACGCTGAGACCGACTTCGTGGCTAAGAACTCCGAGTTCATCGAGTTTGCCGACAAGGTCGCAGCCGCTGCAGCCGAGGTTAAGGCTAACTCCCGCGAGGAGCTCGAGGCAGTCGAGGTCGACGGCCAGAAGGCTGTCGACGCTCTGCAGCAGCTGTCCGCAAAGATCGGCGAGAAGCTGGAGCTGAAGCGCGCCACCACCATCGAGGGCGACAAGGTCGCTGTCTATATGCACCACCGCTCCGCTGACCTGCCGCCGGCAGTTGGCGTGCTGGTTGCCTACGAGGGCGACGACGAGGGCGCAGCCAAGGCCGCCGCTATGCAGGTTGCCGCTCTGAAGGCTAAGTTCCTGAGCAGCGACGAGGTCCCGGCTGAGACCGTCGCTAAGGAGCGCGAGATCGCCGAGGCTACCGCCCGCGAGGAGGGCAAGCCAGAGAAGGCTCTGCCGAACATCATCGAGGGCCGTCTGAAGGGCTACTTCAAGGACGTTTGCCTGCTGGATCAGCCGTCCGTCACCGAGTCCAAGAAGTCTGTTAAGCAGGTTATGGACGAGGCCGGCGTGACCCTGAAGGGCTTCAAGCGCTTCGAGGTTGGCCAGGCTTAGGGCTTGTACAGCCTGTACAGTCTGTACACTCCGGAAAATTTTCCGGTAGAGGCTCCGGCGCGCGAAAGGGCGCCGGGGCCTTTTTCCATGCCTTGGGTGGGGTAGTATGGCCAGCAGTGCAAAACACGTCGACAAAGGAGATTCCCCGGTGACTACAGCCGAAAACCGCGAAGGCTACAAGCGCGTTATGTTGAAGCTGGGGGGTGAGATGTTCGGCGGCGGCAAGGTCGGCATCGACCCCGACGTCGTGCAGAACGTGGCACGACAGATCGCGGAGGTTTCCAAGTCCGGCGTGGAGGTTGCCGTGGTTATCGGCGGCGGCAACTTCTTCCGCGGCGCAGAGCTGCAGCAGCGCGGCCTGGACCGCTCCCGCTCCGACTACATGGGCATGCTCGGCACGGTCATGAACTGCCTGGCCCTGCAGGACTTCCTCGAGCAGGAGGGCGTGGACTGCCGCGTGCAGACTGCCATCCAAATGACGCAGGTTGCCGAGCCCTACCTGCCGCTGCGCGCCTCCCGTCACCTGGAGAAGGGGCGCGTGGTTATCTTCGGCGCGGGCATGGGCATGCCGTACTTCTCCACTGACACCACCGCCGCACAGCGCGCCCTGGAGATCGGCTGCGAGGTACTGCTAATGGCCAAGGCCGTCGACGGCGTGTACAGCGACGATCCGCGCACCAACCCGGAGGCGGAGCTCTTCCACGAGATCACCCCGTGGGAGGTCATCGAGAAGGGGCTCAAGGTCGCCGACGCCACCGCGTTCTCCCTGTGCATGGATAACAAGATGCCGATCCTGGTGTTCAACCTGCTCACCGAGGGCAACATCGCCCGCGCCATCGCCGGCGAGCGCATCGGCACGCTGGTCGACAGCAACGTCGGCGCCCGCTAAAGAGCCAACACAACCCGATCCTTAAACCCATATCCCCACCGTAGGCTGGTAAATTTCTAATCATGATTGACGATATTCTGCTTGAGTCCGAAGAGCGCATGACTAGCTCCGTGGAGCACGCCCGCGAGGATCTGACAACCATCCGCACCGGTCGCGCGAACCCCTCCATGTTCAATGGTGTTGTCGCCGAGTACTACGGCGTTCACACTCCGATCACCCAGATGGCCACCATCAGTGTTCCGGAGCCCCGCATGCTGCTGATCAAGCCCTACGAGCAGTCCACCATGGATGCGATCGAAAACGCTATCCGCAACTCCGACCTGGGCGTCAACCCCACCAACGACGGCCAGGTGCTGCGCGTCACGATCCCGCAGCTCACTGAGGAGCGACGCAAGGAAATGGTCAAGATGGCCAAGTCCAAGGGCGAGGACGCGAAGATCGCCATCCGCAACATCCGCCGCAAGGGCATGGAGCAGCTGGGCAAGATCCAGAAGGACGGCGAGGCCGGCGAGGACGAGGTCCGTGCGGCTGAGAAGGATCTGGAGAAGATCACCCACAACTATGTCGAGCAGGTTGATTCCCTGGTCGAGGCCAAGGAGAAGGAACTGCTCGAGGTTTAACTCGAGCGCCTGCTAGCCCCGCGCACGAAAGGCCGATTTCTCATCGTTGCTCGCCCGAAACCCAAGAATGGTCCCGGCCGGGATCTGAAACAGGCCATCGGCGTTGGCGTATTTCTGGGTGCCATCGCCATCGCGGGGCTTTTTACCCCTTTCGCGTGGTATCCGCTGGTGGCTCTGGCTTTGTCGCTGGCGGTCTACGAGGTCTGGCGTCGGCTCTACGAGGGCGGCTATGTGTTGAACTTGGCCGTCCTTTTTTTGGGCGCACAGGTGATCGTGTGGCTCTCGTGGCCCTTCGGCCCGACGGGTGCGCTCGCGGGCTTCGTCATCAGCGTGTTGCTGCTGATGGTCACGCGCCTATTTCACTACGGGCGGTCCTCGCCGCCGCATAACTATCTGCGGGATACGGCGGTCGGCGTCTTTGTGCTGACGTGGATCCCCCTGTTCGGTAGCTTCGCGGCCATGCTGTCCCGTATGCAACGCGATCACATCGACGGCTGGGCCTTCATCGTCACGTTCATGTTGTGCGTTGTGGGTTCCGACGTGGGCGGTTACATCGCCGGTGTGCTTTTCGGCACCCACCCGATGGCGCCCGCGGTGAGCCCCAAGAAGTCCTGGGAGGGCTTCGCCGGCTCGCTGATCCTATCCACCGCCATCGGTGTGGCCTGCGTGACGTTGCTGCTTTCCGGCCCGTTCTGGGTCGGTCTGCTGCTGGGGCCGGGGCTGGCCTGCTGCGCCACCCTCGGTGACCTGGTGGAGTCGCAGTTCAAGCGCGACCTCGGGATCAAGGACATGTCCGGTATGCTGCCAGGCCACGGTGGCCTGATGGATCGCCTGGACGGCATGTTGCCGTCGGCGATGATCACCTGGGTTGTGCTGAATATGCTCAGCGGCGTGTAGCAGCGGCGTGTAGCTATTCCGTAACCTGCTTGCGTAGCTGCACGATGCGCACGCCGCCGACCAGCGCCATGATCAGCGCCCCGACAATCGCGGCGATCAGCATGCCCACGCCAATCGGGAAGGTCATCGTCCACCCCAGCAGCTGCAGCTCCGCGGATTCCTGATTCTGCAGGATAAACACCAGCAACAGGATCAGCAGCAGCACGCCGACGATAAGCGCCACCCACGTCGTTCCCGCCAGGGTCTTCTTCACCTCGCGGTGCTCGCTGTTCTTTTTTGGTGACGCCGGAATCTGCGCCGGCGTTCCAGCCGGAGGGTTAGTGTGCGTTGTCGGCGGGTGCGAGGGAGTGTTAGGCGATTGCTTGTTAGTCGGCTGCGGTACGGACTTCCGGTTGTTGTCGCTCATACCTACCATTCAACGGCATAACCTGGTTGGGTTCAGATTTTTGCAATGTGAGGGTTACCCCCGTTACGTGCAATAATGGGCGCATCATGGCTACACCAGTAAAACTTCAGTTCGCAGCACCCAAAAGGGGTATGCCGCCGGTACACATGGCAGATCTCGATGAGGAGACGCTCAAGGAGCGTGTGCAGGAGCTCGGTCTGCCGAAGTTCCGGGCGGATCAGATTCGGCGTCAATACTACGGTCGCTTGCAGGGCGACCCGATGGAGATGACGGACCTGCCCGAGTCTAAGCGCGCGTCGGTGAAGGAAGCTCTATTCCCCGAGCTGATGCACCCCATGCGCAACATGGAGGCCGACGACGGGGAGACGCGTAAGACGCTGTGGCGATTGCACGATGGCACGATGCTGGAGAGTGTGCTGATGCGCTACCCGGGGCGCGCCACGTTGTGCATTTCCTCCCAGGCGGGCTGCGGCATGGCTTGCCCGTTCTGCGCGACAGGCCAGGGTGGCTTGGATCGCAACCTCTCCGTCGGCGAGATGGTGGAGCAGGCCCGCGCGGCTGCAAGCACGATGCAGGAGGAGGGCGGTCGCCTGTCCAACATCGTGTTCATGGGCATGGGGGAGCCGCTGGCCAACTACAAGCGCGTGGTGGACACCATCCGCAAGGTGTCCGCGCCCGCGCCGGATGGCTTCGGCATTTCCCAGCGCAACATCACCGTGTCGACGGTCGGCCTGGCCCCGGCGATCCGCAAGCTGGCGGACGAGGAGATGAAGGTTCGCCTGGCGGTTTCCCTGCACACTCCGGACGATGAGCTGCGCGACGAGCTCGTCCCCGTGAACAACCGCTGGTCGGTGGAGGAGGTGCTGGATGCCGCGCGCTACTACGCGGATACCTCCGGCCGGCGTGTTTCCATTGAGTACGCCCTGATTCGCGACATGAACGACCAGCCGTGGCGCGCGGATCTGCTGGGGAAGAAGCTACGCGGGGCGCTGGGCACGAAGGTGCACGTCAATCTGATTCCGCTGAACCCCACGCCCGGCTCCAAGTGGGATGCCTCCCCGAAGGACCGGCAGGACGAGTTCGTCCGCCGCGTGGAAGCCCAGGGGGTGCCCTGCACTGTGCGTGATACCAAGGGGCAGGAGATCGCGGCTGCCTGTGGTCAGCTGGCGGCAGAAGAACGATAATAAAATGCGCAGACCCTAAAAGAGCCTGCGCAGTTAAAAAATTCTTGGGGCTATAAACTAGAAACTAGCCGGTCAGAGTTAGCGGTTCAGCGTAGCCGGGTCGATGTTCTGGCTACGCAGCTCATCGTCGCTCAGGTCGGCGTAAGCACCCGTCAGGTTCAGCTGGTCAGCGGACCACACCGGCTCCACATGGCCCTCGGGCTTGTTGCGAGCGGTAACGGTCGTGCGCTGCTTGAAAGTCGGGCGGGCCACCCACAGACCAACGCCGAGGAAGACCACGACTGCCAACACGATCAGCCAAATATTCTCAACGTTGCCCTTGTGGTTGCCGAACAGCATGCCCAGCAAGAACAGGCCGCCGATGACACCGGCGGTAATGATTCCGCGACGCGGAAGCTCGCTCCAGCCCCAGGCCGCAGACGGAACGTCCGCAGTGGATACGCCGTTGTAAACTTCAGCTTCCTTAGAGTGTTGCGCCACCGTTTCCTCCTGAAAGTCAAAAAAATTCTATCCCCGCTATTTTGACACATTGGGACGAGATTGTCCCTATCCGCGCCCAGGCATGGGCAGGAAAATACCCAATTTAGGTGGGGAGACGGGGCGTCACCAAGAAAAGAAATAGAATAGACCGCGTGAAAACGCGAGTAGTAGTCCTAGGCAGCACCGGATCCATCGGCACCCAAGCACTGGAGGTGATGGCGGATAACCCAGAGCGCTTCGAGCTAGTTGGCATTTCCGCGCACGGCTCCAAGCCGGAGGTGCTGGCCCAGCAGGTCCGCGACTTCGGGCTGGACCTCGCGCGCGTGGCGGTGGCCTCCGAGCACACGGCGGAGTGGCTGGACGGGGAGTTCGGCGCCCACTGCATCCGGGGCAAGGATTCTGCCCGCGAGCTGGTCGAGGCCATCGGTCCGGAGCTGGGGGAGGGCGACGTCATTCTGAACGCCCTGGTCGGCTCTCTGGGCCTTGATGCGACCCTGGCGACTCTGGGCACCAAGGCGAAGCTGGCGCTGGCGAATAAGGAATCCCTCGTCGCAGGCGGCCAGCTGGTTCTGAAGGCGGCGGACGAAGGGCAGCTGATCCCCGTGGATTCCGAGCACTCCGCGATGGCGCAATGCCTGCGCTCCGGGCGGGTGGACGAGGTCGACTCGCTGGTGCTCACCGCCTCGGGCGGGCCGTTCCGCGGCTACACGCGCGCCCAGCTGGAGGACGTCACCCCGCTGCAGGCCGCAAACCACCCGACCTGGTCGATGGGGCAGATGAACACCCTTAACTCCGCGACGATGGTCAACAAGGGCCTGGAGCTGATCGAGGCCAGCCTGCTATTCGGCATTCCCGCCGAGAAGATCGACGTGACCGTCCACCCGCAGTCGATCGTCCACTCCATGGTCACCTTCATCGACGGGGCGACGATCGCCCAGGCCTCTCCGCCGTCGATGAAGCTGCCGATCTCCCTGGCCCTCGGCTGGCCCGACCGCATCGCGGATGCTCAGCCCAAGCTGGACTTTTCCCAGGCAACCGACTGGCACTTCGAGCCCTTGGACGACGAGGTCTTCCCGGCCGTAATCCTGGCACGCCAGGCGGTCACTGCCGGCGGGACGATGCCCGCGGTTTATAATGCTGCGAACGAGGAAGCAGCCGTCGAGTTCCTCAACGGCCGGCTGAGCTTCCCCCGGATTGTGGACACGGTTGCGGCAACCATGGAGACCTGTCAGCACCTGTCCGCCGAACCTAACGAACTCGAAGATGTGCTGGCGGCAGAGCGCGAAGCCCGAGCCAAGGCGCACGAAAGGATGGCCACGTGGCTTTCGGACTAGGGATCCTTCTCTTCGCCCTAGGCATCGCCCTATCCATCGCCCTGCACGAGGCGGGGCACCTGATTGCCGCCCGCATGTCCGGCATGCGCGTGCGGCGCTACTTCATTGGCTTCGGCCCGACAATCTTTAGCTTCCGCAAGGGCCACACCGAGTACGGCCTGAAGGGAGTGCCTCTCGGTGGCTTTTGCGACATCGCCGGCATGACGAAGCTGGACGATATGACCGACGAGGAGTGCCCGTACGCCATGTACGACAAGCCGGCGTACCGGCGCATCTTCGTGATGCTCGGCGGCATCATCATGAATATCCTGCTCGCGCTCGGCATCCTCTACGGGGTGGCGCTGGCCTGGGGGCTGCCGGACCGCAACGTGGTCTTTACTCCCACCGTCGAATCCACCCAGTGTGCACCGGCGAAGCAAAATTCGGACGGCACGCTCGCCAAGTGTACGGGCGACGGTCCCGCGGCGGAATCTGGCGTCCAGACCGGCGATACCTTCCTCTCCGTCAACGGCGAAGAGACAGAGGACTTCCGGGAGTTCACCAAGGCCATCGCCGCCGAGGCCGAGCGCGCCGCCGACGATGGCAAGCAGGTCGGCGACCGCATCACGGTCCCGGCAGTCGTGGACCGCAACGGTCAGCACAAGAACCTCGACCTGCAGATCGAGCTGGTCGAACGGTTGAACAGCGCCGGCAACACCATGACCTCCGGCGCCGTCGGCATCCGCGCCAAGCGCCCGGAGCTCGTGATCAACCAGTACAACCCCGCCAGCGCGGTGGGTGGCACGCTATCCTTCACCGGTGGCATGGTCAACGACACGTTCCACGGCCTGATCGCCCTGCCGCAGCGCGTGCCGGGCGTGGTCGAGTCCATCTTCGGCGGCAACCGCGAGGACGATTCCCCGATGAGCGTGGTCGGCGCCTCCCGCGTCGGCGGCGAGCTGGTGCAGTACCAGCAGTGGATGAGCTTCCTCATGACTCTGGCGAGCCTGAACCTCTTCCTGGCCGCCTTCAATCTGGTGCCGCTGCCACCACTGGACGGCGGGCACATCGCCGTGGTGATCTACGAAAAGATCCGCGACTTCTTCCGCCGCCTGCGCGGCAAGCAGCCCGGCGGCCCCGCCGACTACACGAAGTTGATGCCACTGACGTACGCGGCCACGGCGGTACTGCTGGTGTTCGGCATTATCGTAATCGTTGCCGATGTGGTTAACCCGATCCGTATTTTCTAGTTAGTTGACGCCCACCTCTGCGCCCGCCGAACGGCGCGTAGAATTGGTGGGAGTTTGAACGGCATTCACGACTGAAAGGTTGTCTTCGTACATGTCTGGTATTTCCCTGGGTATCCCCGACGGTCCGCCTCCGGTGCTGGCCCCGCGGCGCAAGACCCGCCAACTAATGGTCGGCGGGGTAGGGGTCGGTAGTGACCACCCGATTTCGGTGCAGTCGATGACCACCACGAAGACGCACGATGTTAATGCGACGCTGCAGCAGATCGCCCAGCTGACCGCCTCCGGCTGCGACATTGTCCGCGTGGCCTGCCCGAAGACGGTGGATGCCGAGGCCCTGCCCGCGATCGCCGCGAAGTCCCCGATCCCGGTGATCGCGGACATTCACTTCCAGCCGAAGTACATCTTCAGCGCCATCGACGCCGGCTGTGCGGCGGTGCGCGTAAACCCCGGCAACATCAAGGAGTTCGACGGCCGAGTCAAGGAAGTTGCGAAGGCTGCCGGGGATGCAGGCATTCCGATCCGTATTGGCGTCAATGCCGGTTCGCTGGATAAGCGCATCATGGAAAAGTACGGCAAGGCTACGCCCGAGGCGCTGGTTGAGTCCGCGCTGTGGGAGGCCAGTCTTTTCGAGGAGCACGGCTACGGCGACATCGCTATCTCCGTGAAGCACAACGACCCGGTCGTAATGGTGGAAGCCTACCGTCAGCTCGCCGCCCAGTCGGATTACCCGCTTCACCTGGGTGTCACGGAGGCCGGCCCGGCCTTCCAGGGCACCATCAAGTCCTCTGTGGCTTTTGGCGCCCTGCTGGCCGAGGGCATCGGCGACACGATCCGCGTGTCCCTGTCCGCCGATCCGGTGGAGGAGATCAAGGTCGGCGACCAGATCCTGCAGTCGCTGAACCTGCGCCCCCGCAAGCTCGAGATCGTGTCTTGCCCCTCCTGTGGTCGCGCGCAGGTGGATGTGTACAAGCTGGCCGACGAGGTCACTGCGGGCCTGGAGGGCATGGAGTTCCCGCTGCGCGTGGCCGTCATGGGTTGTGTGGTGAATGGCCCGGGCGAGGCCCGCGATGCAGACCTTGGCGTGGCCTCCGGCAACGGCAAGGGCCAGATTTTCGTCAAGGGCGAGGTCATTAAGACCGTGCCGGAGGACCAGATTGTGGAAACGCTCATCGAGGAAGCTATGCGCATCGCCGAGGAGGAGGGCCTGGAGGCCGTCGAGGGCCAGAAGGCCGAGGTGCGGGTGACTAAGTAGTCGCCATCTCTACTTCGCTGGCCTTGCCGTCGACCAGCTCGATGCGGCGGTCCAGCGTGGCCAGCTGCTTCTGATCGTGGGAGACGTACAGCACTGGCGTGTTGCGCTCGCGTGCTAGGTCCACGATCAGCTCGGTGACGCGCTGCGCGTTGGCGGTGTCCAGCGCCGCGGTCGGCTCGTCCACCAGCAGCAGCGCCGGGTCGTTCATCAGGGCGCGCGCCAGGTTCACGCGCGCCTGCTGGCCGCCAGAGAGCTCGGAGACCTTCGCGTCCTCTCGCCCTTCCAGGCCCACTTCCTCGAGCAGGCGCTCGGCCTTCTCTTCTTGTTGACGCCACGCCTTGCCGCTGATGCCGAATGGCTTATCCAGGCGGCTCATCACCATGAGCTGCTCCTTGGCCGTCAGTGCCGGCAGCAGGTTCGGCTGCTGGAACACGATGCCCAGGTGGCGGCGGCGAATCTCCGCGGCCTGGCGGTCGGAGACGGTGCCGAGCTCCAGGGTGTCCGCGCCGTGCAGGGTGGCGGAGCCGGAGGTGGCGGTTTCCAGGCAGCCGATGATGGACAGCAGGGTGGACTTACCGGAACCGGAGGGGCCGGTGATGCCGACGACCTCGCCGGGGTCCACGTTGAAGCTGACGTCCGTCAGCAGGTTGCGCTTGGTGGTTCCGTCGGTGATCTCGAGGGAAATGTTCTTTACTTCGAGTGCTGGGAAAATCATGAGTTCATTGCCTTTCGCGGATCGACCTTCATTACGGGGATGATGGACAGGCCGGCGCCGAGCAGGCCTGCGGCCAACAGGATGGCGGCCGGGACGAGGGTGGTGTTGGCGGCGACCTCCATGGGGATGCCTTCCATGAATCCGCCGACGCCGACGGTGAGCAGTGTGCCCGCGGCAATGCCAACGAAGAGCACGACCAGAGCCTGCCCGACCGCGTCGCTCAAGATGCTCGAGCGCGTGCCGCCGAGTGCCACGGTGATGGCCACGCCGCGCAGGCGCTGCATCGTCCACACGGTGAAGAACGCTCCCAGCACCAGAGCGGAGATTACGTAGAGGAGGACGATCATGAGGTTCAGGGAGGACTGCTCGCCCTTGTAGGAGGCACTGGCATCCAGGGCGTTCTTGCCCTTCAGCATGACTGCGCCGTCTATCGGTTTGGCATCCTCGGCAACCACGCCGAAGGTGGAGGCTCCGGGCAGGTTCTCCACCTCGCCGGTGCTCATCCAATGGATGGGCTGGTGCTCGAGGTAGAGGTCCTCGCTGGGCTTGTGGCCGTTGTCGGACATTGCGATGAAGGCCTGACCCTCCTCATCCTTCGAGCGGGCCATCGTGACGACCTCTCCGCCACGGCTCTTGACCTCGCTGACTTGGGCGTCAGTAAGAGAACCAGTACTCAAGTTCACAGTGCCGCCGGTATCGTTCAGCACGAGTTGGCGATCGCTTCCGACCTTGTGCTCCAAGGCGGAGGCGGACTGGTAGCTCAGGCCTGCCGACAGGGAGCTCAGGAGCGTGACCATTGCGGTGATGAGCAGGACGGTGGTGATGATGAGCGCCGTCTTGCCACGGGATACGCGCAGCTCGCGGATCCCTTGAAACATGAATCCCCGGACCGGGGTTAACGACTTATTACTTAGCATGGTTCTTATTCTTCGCGCGTTATAGAAGGAACACATCGGGCTAAGGAGTAGTCTTTGCCTCATACTTTTGGTGGAGGCGGGCAGCACCTTTCGGCCACTAGACTTGGGAGCGATCATGATGCACAAAGCCAAGTCGAACAAAGTCGTTGCACTGAACCGCGCCTGGGCTTACCTGGGTCTGGGGCTCCACCTGCTGATGGCCCTGCTGATGGCCGTGACCGTCATCAGGGACGGCTGGTCCTGGAACGCGGTGGCCCTGTGCTTCATCTACGTCATGGGCCTGTGGCTGCGCCCCACCTGGCTGTGGCTCACGTTGGTCATCGCCACCTGGGCGTGCCTGTTGCTGGTCGCCCCGAGCGCCGTTTTCATGGCATTCGCGCTGTTCTTCCTGTGCGTCGGCGTGCTGCCCCTGTGGCCGGCGATCGTGTGTAACGCGGTGGTGACCATCCTGTCGGTCTATCAGGGCGGCGAGGCGCTGGGCCCCACCGTCGCCGCCGTGGTCGCCACCGTCGTCGGCGTGGGCTTCAAGGAGCTACGCGACGAAGCCAGCGCCCGCGAGGCCGCCAGCCGCCACGCAGGCGAAATGGGCGAACGCACGCGCCTGGCCGGGGAGATCCACGACACCATCGCGCAAGGGCTAAGCTCCATCCACATGATCCTGCAGGCCGTAGAAAAGCGGGTGGAGGACCCGGAGGTTCTGGAGGACCTGCGCCTTGCCCGCACCACCGCCGAGGACAACCTGGCCGAAACCCGGCGCATTATCGCCGCCCTGCAGCCCGGCCCGTTGGTCGGCGGCGACCTGCCAATAGCCCTGGCGCGCGTGAGTTCCGGCACCCCACTGGGCGAGGCCTTGAGCTTCGAGGTCGAGGGCGAACCCTATGACCTGGACGAAAAGGTGGAGCAGGAGCTCACCCGCATCGCGCAGTCCCTTGTCTCCAACGTGGTGAAGCACTCGGAAGCCACGCGCGCCCGGGTCACCTTGACCTACCAGAGCGACCTTCTCAGCCTCGACGTCGTGGATAACGGTCGGGGCATGGATGAAGAGTTAGTGAGCAAGATCGCCGCAGACAAGATGAGCCTTTCGCCGGTCGGTCTGGCGGGCGTGCGGCGCCGCGCCAACCTAATCGGCGCGACCATGCACGTGGAAAGCTCGCCGGGCGCCGGCTGTGGTGTATCCATCCAGGTGCCGATTCGTTAGGAGTTAGAAGTGCCAGACCAGCTACGTGTCCTGATCTGCGACGATCACCCCGTGGTTCGCGCCGGGATCGAGGCGATGCTGCGCGGAACGGGGGACGTGGAGATCGTGGCCTCCGTGGGCGACCCCGACCGCGCCGTCGCCATCTGCGCCGAGGAACAGCCCGACGTGGTGCTCATGGATCTGCGCTTCGGGGAAGGCCCCGGCAGCGAGGGTGCAGAGTCCGGGGGAGTGCGCGCCACCCGCGAGATCCGCAAGCGCAAGCCCGCTCCGCAGGTGCTGATCCTGACGAACTATTCCACCGACAGTGACGTCCTGGGAGCCATTTCCGCCGGCGCGGTCGGCTATCTGCTCAAGGACTGCGCCCCCGACGAGTTGGCCGAGGGCATCCGCCAGGCTGCCCGCGGGCAGACGGTGATGAACAAGAACATCATGGGCAAGCTCCGCGGCCGGCTGGCCAATCCCTTCGAGTCGCTGACCAATCGCGAGCAGGAGGTCCTTGTGCTCGCCAGTCAAGGTAAATCTAACCGGGCGATTGCAAAGGACCTGATCCTTACCGAAGCGACCGTGAAGTCCCACTTGGCGCACGTTTTCTCCAAGCTGAATGTGAAAAACAGAACAGCTGCCGTTGCCGTGGCGAGGGAACGCGGAATCATCGATTAATCCTGTTACTCTCTGTGCCTATGCGCACCACCTCTTGGACCCCTCGCCGGAGCATCACCGCGGCCGTCACGACGGCTGGCCTGGTGCTGGGCGCTGCGGCTTGTACGCCGAAACCCGATGTTGCTGATGACGCCGCCCAGGCCTTCCTTGCCGCCCTTTCCAACCCGGGTGAAGCCTCGCAGGCCGGAGGGGAGACCGATAACCCCGACAAGGCGACCCAGGCCATCGAGAAGGCGTGGCAGTCTCTGCAGGCCGAGGGCCTGCATACGGAACTGAAGAACGTCAATACTCAGGACAACCAGGCCACCGCGCAGTATTCGATGCGCTGGGACCTGCCGGGCGGGCGGGAGTTTTCCTATGACTCGTCGATGAACCTCACCCGCACCGGGGATGACTGGTCCGTGCGCTGGCAGCCCGCCGTGCTACACCCGGAGCTGGGCGCTAACCAGCACCTGGAGCTGCGCAGCGTTCCCGCCACCGTCGCCAACGTGGTGGGCTCCGATGGCGCGGTGCTGCTGGAGCCGGGTACCCAGTATCGCGTACTTGTCGATCCGGATAAGGTTTCCAGCGTCCAGAGCACTATGCAGCGCATTGCCGGTGAGCTGGACTCGCTGCGGGGCAGCGATAAGTCCGTGCCCCGCATCGACCCGGTGGAGAAGGCCAAAGAGGCTGCCGATGTGGACGGGGAGTACTCCGTCCTGACCGTCAACCAGGGCCAGGGCAAGCGCCTGCAGAGCGTCCTCGGCAACGTCGAAGGAGTACGCCTCAACGAGGAGCCCGCCCTCGTACGCCCCGATCCCTCCTTCGCCCCCGACATCATGGCGCGCGTCAGGGGTGTAGTGGAGAAGGACCTGCAGGGCGAGGCTGGCTGGAAGGTCGTCGCCGCCACCAGCGAGGGCAACGAGGTGGCCAAGGTTGGCGGCGAGGATCCGAAGTCTTCTCCGAGTGTGCGCGTATCCCTGTCCCGCAAGGTCCAGGAGGCCGCCCAGAAGGCGGTGGATACCCGAGCCGACGCCAAGACGATGATGGTGGTCATGCGCCCCTCGACCGGCGAAGTGCTGGCGGTCGCCCAGTCTGAGAAGGCCGACGAGGACGGCGATGTCGCCCTGATGGGCCAGTACCCGCCCGGCTCGACGTTTAAGATGCTCACCGCATACGCGGGCCTGCAGAAGCAGGGGCTTAGCCCGGATTCGATCGTCGGCTGCCCCGGCACGCAGGACATCGGCGGGCGCATCGTCACCAACTACAACGGCTTCTCGCTGGGCAACACCCCGTTGGAGAATGCCTTCGCCAAGTCGTGCAACACCACCTTCGCGGACATCTCCACCAAGCTGAAGCCGGGCGAACTGAAGGACATCTCCGCGCAGTTCGGCCTAGGCGCCGACTATGACATCGAGGGGCTGGAGACCATCACCGGCGCCGTACCCGAGGGCGAGACGATGCTCGACCGCACCGAGGCCGGCTATGGCCAGGGCCTCGACCTCGCCAGCCCCTTCGGCATGGCCCTGGTCGCTTCCGCCGTGGCAGCCGGCAAGGCGCCCACCCCGTACCTCATCGCCGGCGAGAACCACAACACCGAAGCCAAGAACGACGAGGCCAAGAAGGACGCCAAGAAGAAGCTGGACCCGAAGGCCATCCAAGAACTCCGCCGCATGATGCGCGCCGTGGTCACCAACGGCTCGGGCTCCGGTGTCGCCGGCGCCGGCGAGGTCTATGCCAAGACCGGTGAAGCCGAGATCAACGAGGGCTCCCACAGCTGGCTCGCCGGATACCGCGGCGACCTGGCCTTTGCCACCCTTATTGTCCTTGGCGGCGGATCCGAGCACGCTACTTCCGTGACCGCCGACTTCTTCAAGAACCTGGATGGCCCAGACGCGGAGGCGGAAGGGCGTCAAGAGTAAGATAGGGAGCCATGACTCGAGCACCATTGACCCCCGGTAACCCCACGCCCATCCGCTCCGTCCCGGCCCACATCGAAAGGCCGGAGTACGCCTGGAAGGACAGTGTGCAGGAGAACGTGGGCGAGCCGTGGGTGCAGACTCCAGAGACCATCGAGAAGATGCGCGAAGCCAGCCGCATCGCCGCCGATGCCCTGCAGGCCGCAGGTGCCGCCGTCGCCCCCGGCGTGACTACCGATGAGGTCGACCGCGTGGCGCACGAGTACATGTGCGACCACGGCGCTTACCCCTCCACGCTCGGCTACCGGCACTTCCCGAAGTCCAGCTGTGTGAGCCTCAACGAGATCATCTGCCACGGCATCCCCGACAGCACCGTGATCCAGGATGGCGACATCGTCAACATCGACATCACCGCCTACAAGAACGGTGTGCACGGCGACACCAACGCAACCTTCCTGGCCGGCGACGTCTCCGAGGAACACCGCCTGCTCGTCGAGCGCACCGAAAAGGCCATGTGGCGCGGCATCAAGGCCGTGAAGCCCGGCCGGCAGATCAACGTCATCGGCCGCGTGATCGAAAGCTACGCCAAGCGCTTCGGCTACAACGTCGTGGAGGACTTCACTGGCCACGGCGTTGGCCCGACCTTCCACAACGGCCTGGTGGTACTGCACTACGACCGCCCGACCATGTACACCGACCTGCTCGAGCCGGGCATGACCCTGACCATCGAGCCGATGATTAACCTCGGCGGGCTGGAATACGAGGTGTGGGACGACGACTGGACCGTCCAGACCAAGGATCGCCAGTGGACCGCGCAGTTCGAGCACACCCTGGTCGTCACCGAAGACGGCTACGAGGTTCTGACAATTCCCAGCGAGGGCTAGCTCGACCGACTAACCTCCCGGAAGTATGGGAGACAAAACTATACCTCTGGGGCCTGGCCCCGTTCCTCGTAAACAACACCTCCGCCGCCTCGGCCCGTTCGGCGCCTTCGCCACGCGCGTGGGCGCCCGAGTGACCAAAAGGAAGAACCTCGGAGTGTTCGCCACCATTGGCCGCGCTCCGCGCTTGTTCTTCTTTTGGCTGCTGTATGGTGGCTCGATGATGCCCTTCGGCTACCTCTCGCGCGTCGAGACCGAAATGATCATCCTGCGCGTCGCCTACTTGCGCGGTAGCGCCTACGAAGCCGACCAACACCGTGCCCTCGCTGCAAAGGTTGGGGTTCAGGATATTGACGCCCTATTCCAGCCCGACCACGGCCGCACCGGTCGCCACGGCACCTTGCTGGACGCCGCCGAGCAGCTCGTCCGCGACCGTGGCCTTACCGCCGACATGGCCCAGCGGCTGCGGGGTCTGCTGAGCGAGCGCGGGCAGGTCGCGTTCGTCATGCTAGTGACCAACTATGACGGCCTGGCCACGGCGCTGGACGTCATGGGAGTCCCAGTAGACGAGCCGCGCTAGGCCGCCCGCCGGCGATTCTCCGCCCGCTGGGCAAAGGTTTCCCGCCCCAGCGGCCCGTTGGGTGCCGTCATGACGGTGTGCCCGTCGCCGTGGCTGGTCCAAGTTTCATTGCCGTCGGGATGGATGGTGACGTCCCAGGAGCCAGTCGTCTTCGCGTTGTGGTGCTTGGTGCAAAGACAATGGAGGTTTGAGGTGGAAGTAGGGCCACCTGCCTGTGGGGTTTCATGGTTATAGCGCTGCACGTGGTCCAACTGGCATTTATGCGCGGGCACCGAGCAGCCAGGGAAGCGACAGGTTCCGTCGCGCCCCTCCACGCTGGCCCGCACCAAAGGTATAGGGGAATAGCCCTCGTTGCTAACGGCGCCGGGGAACTGGACGTGTGTGACGCGATCCTTCCACCTCTGTGTGGCCTTTGAGTTGACCCAACCACCTGCGGCCCAGATCTGGGCATCTGGCTGATCCGTACTCTGATAAAGGTTCAGTGTGATTTCTGCCTTGGTCTGCCTGCGAACCAAGCGCATTAGTGCCTCGGCGCGGGAGCAAGAATTGTTCTTGACCACGTTGTTGAGCGTCCGCTGGAGCTCTAGCCCTTCGAGCTTGGGTAGCGTCAAGAAGAAGACAGTGGTGGTATCGGGGCGATCGTCGATGTCCAGGCGCGCGGAGGAGCCCGGATCCGTATCCTTTGACTCCTCCGGCAGGGCCTGGGGATCGTGTTTGCGGATCACTTGCTCGATACGGCCGCGGATGGTTGCCCGGGCAAGCATTGCTTGGTTCGGGACGGTGGGGGAGATCGCCCTAAAAATTTTTTCCTCGAAGGTTTCGGGGACGTCTGCCTTCACGGGGCTGAGGCACTCAGCCATGCATCGCAGCAGGTCAAGCGAGTAAGCACCGGAACGGGCGAGCTCGAGGATGGTGGGGAAGCGGCGGAACATGTGGCCGATCTCCACCAGCGTGAGCGCGCGGTATTCTGTGAGCCCCAGGCGCACGGCCAGGCGGGTGGATACGTCGATGACACACTCGTTCATCTCGGGCGTGCAGGCCACGGCGAGGTTCACGTGCCCGCGGTTAACTTCGCACGCGGCTGCGCTTAGTGGATCGTTCGGGTCGGTGATGCGCCAGCAGGGTGTGATGGTGGAATGCTCGAACATGGTTTTCCCCTTATTGCCTGTTCGGAGGTGCTTTTGTGGTGTAGCCAAAAAATTCTCTTGGCTTGTGCGAGCAGTATATAAACCGCCTCGGACAACCCCTTGCGCCTAAGTAGAATTAATCGAACACCGAGCTTGAAAAAATCTTTGAGGAACACCGATGAGTACAGCAAACCGCACATGGACGCTCACTGGGGCGGCGCTGGCGCTGCTTGGCCTGGCGGCCGGGTACGTGGCCGCGCGGTGGGAGGACATTCCGGAGCGCTTCGCGACCCACTTTGGTACTCGCTTCGAGCCGGATGGCTGGAGTGACAAGACCGTGGGGTCGGTGTTCTTCCCGACGATATTCGGCGCGGTATTGGTGCTGCTTTTCGTGCTGATAGCCGCGGGGATACTGCGTTGGAAGCCCTCGCATGGTTACACGGCAATGTGGCTAGCCGTGATGAACTTTGCGCTGGCCATCATGTTTGCGAGCCTGCAGGTCGTGACCGTGCTGCACACGGACTGGGTGGCTCCGGCCATGATCGGTTCGCTGGTGCTGGTGCTGGGAGCTAGCCTCGCCATGGTTGTGGCGCTGGCGAGGAAGCAGAACAACACCACGAGCCCGAGCACCGACAACGACGAGCACTACAAGTGGGGCATGTTCTACTACAACCCGGACGACCCGGCCGTGCTGGTGGACAAGCGCCACGGGGTGGGCGTGGACTTCAACTACGCCCACTGGCAGGGCAAGGCGTTCGCTGTCTTTGTCGTTCTGGTGCTGCTCGGCTCTATTCTGTTGCCCTTTTCATTTTGACGCCCATCGGAACCCAGCGTTAAGCGCCTTCATCACGCCCTTGTAAGCCCAGGGGGTGTTTACTTGCGCCCAGCGGGCAATAGGAATGTCCCCGCTGGTGTTGATGAGGTACTTGCCCTTGTCCACACCCTTCAAAATTTTTTGAGCCGCCTTGGCGGGGGTGACGGCGTGGCCCTGGAACAGGGCCGTTGCCTTCTGGATGCGCTTCTTGGAGCGATCCACGCCGTGGATGTCGATGGTGCGAACCAGGGGAGTGTCCACCGCGCCCGGGGCGACGGCGTGCACATCCACGCCGTAAGGGGCTAGGTCGAAGCGCAGCACCTCGCACATGCCCAGCACGCCACCTTTGGAAGCAGAATAGGCCGCGTGCCACGGCAGTCCGATGATGCCCGCGGCGGAGGAGACGAACACGAATTTCCGGCGATCGCGGCGGCGCCGGCGCACCGGCTGGTCCTCCATCATCTTGGGTGCGAAGGCCTCCACCATGTGCACGGAACCCATTAGGTTCACGTCGATCACGCGCTGCCACTTCTCGTGCGGCATCTGGCGCACGTCACCCCAGATGGCGATGCCGGCGACGTGGTGGACCTGGTCCGGGGCGCCGTGGGATGCGACCACGTCGTCCGCCCAGTCTTTCACGGCTTCCACGTCGGTGACGTCTACGGTGCGCTGGTCGGCGACGGTACCCCCGCGGTTGGTGATGTCGCTGGCAGTAGTGGCCAGGCCTTCCTCGTCGCGGTCGCTGATGGCCACCGCATAGCCGCGTTCAGCTAGCTGCAGTGCCACCTCCCGGCCGATACCTGAGGCTGCTCCGGTGACTACTGCAAACATGGCGAGAAAGCTCCTTTGTTAGTTTTCGAGATCTAACCCAAGTAGGGCGTTCTCGACCAATTCTGTCAGAGCGGGGTGGGGCCAATACTGTTTTTCGGCGAAATCGCGGGCATTAATTCCGAAGGTCATGGCGGTGACGAAGCACTGGATCAAAGAGCTGGCCTCCGGGCCGATGATGTGCGCGCCGAGGATCTCGCCGGTGCTGCGGTCGGCGATGACCTTGCAGAACCCGGTGGTATCCTCCATCGCCCAGCCGTAAGCCACGTCGCCGTACTTCTGGATCTTCACAGTAATGGGGCGGCCCGTCTCGCGCGCCTCCTGTTCAGTCAGACCGACCACGCCGATCTGCGGATGCGCGAACACGCCGCTGGGGACCACATCGTGGTTGAACTTTCGCAGATCATCGGGGTGAGCTAGGTTGTGCGCCACCACCCGCGCCTCGGCGTTGGCGACGTGCTTGAGCTCGAAGTCGTTGCACGCATCGCCCAGCGCCCACACGCCGTCGGCGCAGGTGCGGCCGTACTCGTCGACCTCGATTAGGCCGTCTTTTCGGGTTTTGACGCCACCCGCTTCGCAGTCCAACGTGTCCGAATTGTTGACGCGCCCCATCGCAACGAGGACTTCCTCGCCTGTGACGGTAGTTCCGTCATCAAGGGTGAGGGTGATCTGGCCATCGTCGTTTTCTTCGGCGGCGGTGATGTTGCACCCCAAGTGGTTCGTCCACTGCTGCTTGGCTTGGGTGGTGAAGGCTTCGGAGATGTCGGCGTCCAACTTCCGCAACAGCTTGTCCGAGCGATTGATGAGCGTAACTTGCGTGCCGAGGCCAGAGAACATGGCGGCGAACTCCACGGCGACGATGCCACCGCCGACGACGATGAGGGACTTCGGCAGCTTATCCAGGCGCATGATGTCCTCGTTGGTGCGGTAGCGCACGTCGGCGAGGGCGGGGTGGATGCGCGGGCGCCCGCCGGTGGCCAGAACGATGTCGGTGCCGGTGATAGTGGGGCCGTCATCGATCTGCAGCGTGCGGGGGCCAACGAAGCGGGCGGTGCCTTCGAAGAGGGTGATGTTCGGGGTTTCCTCGCCTGCGCGGTAAGCGGCGCCGCTTCGACTGATGGGATCGATGCGTTCGGCGAAGACGCGGCGCTGGATGTCCTTCCAGTCAACGTGCTGGAGCTCGCCGGTGAGGCTCAGGCGGGAGGCCTCGGAGAAGCTGCGGGCGACGTCGGCGGTGTGGACGAACATCTTGGTCGGGATGCAGCCCACGTTGATGCAGGTGCCGCCGAAAGTGCCCTTCTCCACGATGGCGATTCTCTGATGCTCGTTGGCGGGGCTGGGCAGGGAGTTGCCAGAGCCGGTGCCGACGATGATGAGGTCGAAATCAGGCACGGTGAACATTCCTTTCGTTGAAGACGTCGCTAAGCCACTCGTCGGTGGCGGCGAAGGCCTTAGCACGGACTTTGGGGCGGGAGAGGAACACGTCGTGCAGCGCGCCCTCGATGACGATGGTGGTGGATAGGGAAGAAGCGTTGGAGGCCTGCTGCCACATCTGGCTCGGCATCAGGATGAGGTCGGCGTTGTAGGACTCGCGGGACAGCTTCTTGGAGAAGTGATGGGTGTGGCTGGTCAGCAGCAGCGTAGGCACGCCCGTGTCACCCCTACCGGAGTGGAGGCGGCGGATCTCCCGGGCTACGCCCAGGAGCCACTGCAGATACTTCGGGCGTGGCTCGAGCGGCTTGAGGCGCAGGTTATAGTTCCATTCGCCTGCCTCGGTGACGTGCAGGGATCTACCGTAAGTCGGGTTGATCCCGCCGGGCAGCAGCAGGTTCGACTTCAGCTTGTTGACCACCGGGAACACGCGGTTAATGACGAAGCGAACGGCCGGGTTGAACTGCAGGCCAAACCACGGCGAGTTCAAAACGATGGCGGCGATGGAACTGTGGAGGGGGGAACCGGCGTCAAAAAGGCGATGAGCCCACATCGTCACATCCAACCCGCCGGTCGAGTGCCCAACAGGAACGACCGCGGTGTGGGTGGCGGCGAGGAGGGACGTGGCCGTGGAGAGATCCACGTCGTAGAGCGACTGATCGCTGACGTGGTGCCAGGTTTGCCCCTCGCGCCAGGAGCGACCGCACTTGCGCAGATCCAGACCGTAGACGGCAAAGCCGGAGTCGTGAAAATGGCGGGCCACGTGATCCTGAAAGAAATAGTCCGTCATTCCATGGACAAATAGCATGGCGGGGCGAGAGAAAAAGGAATCGTCGGGCGTATCCGGGCAGTAACGCACCAGGGTGCAACGAATGGGGGACTCGCCATCCGGGTCATCGCCCAGCTCGAGGAAGCATTGGCCGAAGCCTTCGCCCAGCTCATCGGGCAAAAACTTGAGATCGGCGGCGGAGGAAGGGAGTACGGGGCTATTAGGCATGTACTCATGCTAGCGCCACGAGCAGGCAAAGATCATTGAAACATTGGCCTATAGGCGTAGAGTAAATATGACACAATAACGGTCTGACTTTTTTCGCCTTTGAAGGAATGAATAGATAGTGGCACATAAAGATTCTGTGGACGTCGCACTAATTGGTGCGGGTGTTATCTCCACCACCCTGTCCGTCATGCTGAAGCAGCTGCAGCCGGACTGGAGCCAGGTGATCATCGAACGTCTGGACACCCCTGGTGCGGAATCCTCCGACCCGTGGAACAACGCTGGTACCGGCCACTCCGCGCTGTGCGAGCTGAACTACACCCCTGAGGTCAACGGCAAGATCGACATCTCCAAGGCCGTCGGTGTGAACGAGAAGTTCCAGGTCTCCCGCCAGTTCTGGAGCTACTTGGTCGAGCAGAACGTGCTGGGCGACCCGTCCGAGTTCATCAACAAGGTTCCGCACGTCTCCTTCGCACAGGGCATGGACCAGGTGGACTACCTGAAGGCTCGCTACGAGGCGCTGAAGGATCACCCGCTGTTCCCGAACATGCAGTACAGCGACTCCGACGAGAAGTTCGCCGAGTTCCTGCCGCTGATGGCCCGTGGCCGTGACTTCAACAACCCGGTTGCGATTTCCTGGTTCGACGCCGGCACCGACATCAACTACGGTGCGCTGACCCGCCAGTACCTGGACGCCGTCACCGCTCAGGGCGTGGAGGTTCGCTACGGCAACGAGGTCAAGAACATCAACCGCGACGGTTCCAAGTGGAAGATTACCACCAAGAACCTGCACACCGGCGACACCTCCGTGATCACCGCGAACTTCGTCTTCGTCGGCGCCGGCGGCATGGCTCTGCCGCTGCTGCAGAAGACCGGCATCCCGGAGATCAAGGGCTACGGCGGCTTCCCGGTCTCCGGCCAGTGGCTGCGCTGCACCAACCCGGAGCTGGTGGAGCAGCACCAGGCCAAGGTCTATGGCAAGGCATCCGTCGGCGCCCCGCCGATGTCCGTTCCGCACCTGGACACCCGCGTGATCGACGGCAAGAAGGGCCTGCTGTTCGGCCCGTACGCAGGCTGGACTCCGAAGTTCCTGAAGAAGGGCAGCTACCTGGACCTGTTCAAGTCCCTCCGCGTGGGCAACCTCCCGTCCTACCTGGGTGTGGGTGTGCAGGAGATGGGCCTGACCAAGTACCTGATCGAGGAGGTGCTGGAGGACCAGGCAGCCCGCGTGGAATCCCTGCGCGAGTACATGCCGGAGGCACGTGCCGAGGATTGGGAGCTGGTCACCGCCGGCCAGCGCGTGCAGGTGATCAAGCCGATCGGCGCGCCGAAGTTCGGCTCCCTGGAGTTCGGCACCGCGCTGATTAACTCCAACGACGGCACCATCGCCGGCCTGATGGGTGCTTCCCCGGGTGCTTCCATCGCTCCGTCCGCAATGCTGGAGGTGCTGGAGCGCTGCTTCGGCAACCGCATCGCCGACTGGGCACCGAAGCTGCGGGAGATGATTCCTTCCTACGGCACACGCCTGTCCAAGGATGCCAACCTGTTCAACGAGCAGTGGGATCGTTCCCAGAAGGCCCTGAAGCTGGTCTAGGTACCGCAGTAGGTCGTGAACTCGGCTTCCTCGCGCGGCACCGCCGCATGGAGGCCGAGTTTTTCGTATTTATCGTCCCATTCGAAGGGGCTACGTAGCGCCTCGAGCGCCAGTAGGTAGCGGCTGAGGTCACCCGTCTCGGCCTGCTCTAGCGCGGCCTGCATGCCGTGGTTGCGGGGCAGGTAGATGGGATTGCGCGGGTGGGGATCCTGCGCCGTCCAACGCTCGGTCCACTCGGCGGCACCAGGAGTGTTCTCTAGGCCCAGAGGGATCTCGCCCGGGGTCAAGTTCGCCAGTAGCGCACTGTAGTCGGGGGCCGCGACCTGCAGCAGGTCAAGCAGCTGCTCGGCGCATTCCGAGGCTCCCAGCGCGGCGGCCATCTGTTTGTCCCACGCCGCGGCATATTGTGGCTGAAATTGTTGCAAGCGCTCTGTAAATTTTTTGACGCCCTCATCCACCAGCGGCACGAGTGCCTCAGCCAGGCGCGCGAGGTTCCACATCATGACGGCGGGCTGTTGGGCGTAAGCGTAGCGGCCACGAGTGTCTATGGAGCTGTACACCGTGTCGGTGGCGAAGTAATCCATGAAGGCGCACGGGCCGAAGTCGATGGTCTCCCCGGAAATTGCGATGTTGTCGGTGTTCATCACCCCGTGGATAAAGCCGAAGCGCATCCAGCTGGCGACGAGTTTGGCTTGGCGGGAGACGGTGGCGTCAAAAAGATCGAGCGGCGACGTGCCTTCCGGAAAGTGGCGGGCGAGCGTGTAGTCGACGAGGCGTTCGGTGACCTGCGGGCCCATGAGCGCAGCGTATTGGAAGGTGCCGATGCGGATGTGGGAGCCGGCGACGCGCACGCCGACCGCGCCTGGGTGGAAGTGATTGCGCCGCACGGTGTGACCGGTGGAGAGGACAGCCAGTGAGCGGGCGGTGGGGACACCCAGGGTGTGGAGGGACTCGGCGAAGGCATACTCCTTGAGGGCGGCGTCGAGGGGATAGTGGCCGTCACCCCCGCGGGAGAAGGGGGTGCGCCCAGTGCCCTTGGCGTGGATGTCCCAGTCCTTTCCCTGGGGATCCGTGTGCTCTGACAGTAGGAGCGCGCGGCCATCGCCCATGCGCGGGTTGAACTGGCCGAATTGGTGGCCGGCGTAGCCGAGTGCATGGCCTCCGTGCTGGCCGGTGAGGAAGGCAATGCCCTCGGGCCTGCGGAGCCACTGCGGATCCAAGCCCAGCTCAGTGGCGAGGGGCTCGTTGAGCACGAGGATCTGCGGGTCGGGGAATACCTCCCCGGTGCAGGGGAGAGCGAGTTCCGGGAAGTGCTCGGCAAACGTATTCATGGTGTTGCCCATTGTAGGGGTAGGCTGAATTGCCATGAGTGACACAGGGAAAGTGGTGCTGATCGGCGGAGGGCCTGGGGCATGGGACCTGATTACAGTGCGCGGGATGCGCGCGCTACAGGCAGCCGACGTGATCCTGACTGATCACCTGGGCCCCACCAGCGAGCTGGACAAGCTGTGCGACGTGGAGACCAAGGAGGTCATCGACGTGGCGAAACTGCCGTACTCCAGGCAGGTCAGCCAAGAAAAAACCAACGAGCTGCTGGTGGAGCACGCACGGGCGGGTAAGACCGTCGCCCGGCTTAAGGGCGGGGACCCGTTCGTGTTCGGGCGTGGCTTCGAGGAGGTGCAGGCGTGCGCTGCGGCGGGCGTGGCTTGCGAGGTAATCCCCGGTGTGACCAGTGCCGTCAGCGTGCCCGCTGCAATCGGCGTACCCGTGACCCAGCGGGGAGTGGTGCATGCCTTCACCGTGGTCTCCGGCCACGTGGCGCCTGATCACCCGAACAGCCTGGTGGACTGGCGCGCGCTGGCGGCCTCCGGAGCCACGCTGTGCGTGATCATGGGAGTGCGGAACGTGGCCGCGATTGCCGCGGAGTTGCAGGCCGGGGGACTGGCAGCCGACACTCCGGCGGCCGTGATTCAGGAGGGCACTACCGACCAGCAGCGGGGATTCCGCTGCACCCTGGGCACACTGGCCGAAACTTTCGAAGCCAATGAGGTCGGCTCGCCAGCGGTGTACGTGATCGGTGAGGTCGCGGGCCTCTAGACGACGAGGGTGAGCTCCGTGGAGTTCTGCTCCACGGTGAAGCCGGCCGCGCGGGCGATATCGGCAACGTCGGTGGCAGTGGCGCCGCTGGGATCCAGCGCCAGTGCGCGGGCGAGTAGGCCCTTGTAGTGCTTGTTGAAGTGGCTGACGACCTTTCGACTGCCATCGGGTTGCACGGATTCCACCCGCACAGTCACCGTAGTCTTGAGCTTGCCGAGCTGCTGGTAGGCTCCGGAACGCAAGTCCACCACCAAGCCGTGCTCCTGCTCTGCGCGCTGCAGCGCCTCGGTGATGGCGGAACCCCAGCGCTTCTTCATGGTGGTGCCGGGGGTGAGCTTAGTGCCGCCTGAAAGCCGGTAGTGGGGGATCGGATCTCCGCCCATGACCAGGCCATACAGTGCTGAACCGATGGCTAGGTGAGACGTGGTGGCGTCAGAAAGAGAAGACACATCGAGCGCATCGTAGAGCACGCCCGTATATCGGCGTAGGGCCGGCATCGTCGGGGCGGTGCGCAGCACCTGGTTGGCTTCGACCTCGCCGCGTAGTTTCTCGGAAAGGCCCAGAACCTGCATGGCGGCCTCCGGATCTTCGGTGCACAGGGCGACCAGATCGCGGGTGATCTCCTCGCGGATCGGGTCGAGTTCCGGGAAGTGCAACGGTTCCCCGGCGGGCAGCGAGCCACCGGGAGCCTTGGTTTCGGACGGGGGAAGCACGATCAGCATTCCCACAGACTAGCTAAAACCCCTACCAAACGACACAAGTCAAAGGGCGAAAAGGTAAAGTCATGACTCATGATTACTCGGATGTCACAACTATTCTTGCGCACCCTGCGTGACGACCCCGCAGACGCAGAGGTGCCCAGCCACAAGCTGCTGGTACGCGCGGGATACATCCGCCGCGTTGCCCCCGGCGTGTACTCGTGGCTGCCGCTTGGCCTGCGGGTGCTGCGCAACGTCGAAAAGGTCGTGCGCGAGGAGATGAACGCCATCGGCGCGCAGGAGATTTCCTTCCCCGCGCTGCTGCCGCGCGAGCCCTATGAGACGACCGGCCGCTGGGTCGAATACGGTGACGCGCTGTTCCGCCTGAAGGACCGCAAGGACGCGGACTACCTGCTGGGACCGACCCACGAGGAGATGTTCACCTCAGTCGTGAAGTCCGAGTACAACTCCTACAAGGACTTCCCTGTGATCCTGTACCAGGTGCAGACGAAGTACCGCGACGAGGAGCGCCCGCGCGCTGGCATCCTGCGCGGCCGCGAATTCATCATGAAGGATTCCTACTCCTTCAACATGGACGATGAGGGGCTGGAGGAGTCCTACCAGCTGCACCGCAAGGCCTATCAGAACATCTTTGATCGCCTGGGCATCAAGTACGCGATCTGCTCTGCGACCTCCGGCGCTATGGGCGGCTCGGCATCCGAGGAGTTCCTTGCCGTAGCCGACACCGGCGAGGACACGTTCGTGCGCTCCACCGAGAGCGACTACGCCGCGAACGTCGAGGCGGTAGTGACGCAGGTCCCGCCGGCCCAGCCGATCGAGGGCCAGCCGGAGGCCAAGGAGTACGAGACCCCGGACAGCGAGACCATCGAGGCGCTGGTGGACTGGGCCAACAGCGAAGGCATCACCATCGACGGTCGTGCCGTGGAGGCAGCGGACACGCTGAAGTGCATCGTGATCAAGGTCAACGACCCGACGCTGGACGAGGAGGGCAAGCCGCGCGGCGAGTCCCTGGCTGGCGTGCTGGTTCCGGGCAACCGCGAGGTGGACGTGAAGCGGCTCGAGGCGGCCATGGAGCCCGCGCAGGTGGAGCTGGCCGAAGAGGCGGACTTCAAGAAGCACCCCTTCCTGGTTAAGGGCTACGTGGGGCCGAAGGGACTGGCAGCAAACGGCGTGCGCGTTCTGGCCGACCCGCGTGTGGTGGAGGGCACCTCCTGGATCACCGGTGCGGACGCGAAGAACCGCCACGTCGTGGGCCTGGTTGCAGGCCGCGACTTCACCCCGGACGGGTTCGTGGAGGCCGCCGAGGTCTTGGAGGGCGACCCGTCCCCGGACGGCAAGGGCACCCTGACGCTGGCCCGTGGCATCGAGATCGGCCACATCTTCCAGCTGGGTCGCAAGTACACCGAGGCCTTCGACGTGAAGATCCTGGACGAGTCCGGTAAGCGCTCCGTGCCGACGATGGGCTCCTACGGCGTGGGCGTTTCCCGCCTGGTGGCCGTGATCGCCGAGCAGATGTTGGACGATTCTGGGCTGCGCTGGCCCGCGTCCGTTGCTCCCTTCGACGTGCATGTGGTGATCGCCAACAAGGACGCCGCCGCGGGCGAGGCAGCAGCGGAACTGGTGGAGACGCTGTCCAACGACGGCCTGGAGGTCCTCTTCGACGACCGCCCGAAGGTCTCCCCGGGCGTGAAGTTCAAGGACTCTGAACTGCTGGGCATGCCCCTGGTGGTCGTGGTTGGCCGTGGGTTCGCCGACGGCAAGGTGGAACTGCGCAACCGCCTGACCGGCGAGACCTACGAGGTCGACTACGCGAATGCGCTGCCGGAGGCTAAGCGGGCTCTCCGCGGAGAGGCACGTCCTTAGGATCCTTGCCCTGGAGCCGCTCTAGGGCGGCTTCGCCCCAGGCGTTGGCCTTTACCCATTCGGCGGCGTAGGTTACAGCCTGCTCGTTGGTGGCCAACTCCGTGATGCGACGAAGCTGAGTGGTGATGGGCTGCACAGTGGGGTGGAAGTACTCCACAGCATCCGACTTCTCGTCGGCTTCGTTTTGCGTGTATCCGGCCTCGGGGGAGGGAACCTCCGAACCCAGCTCCTCCAAGATGTCATTCGTGAGGTCGCGTAGCACGCGCAGCTGATCGGCTAAGGATTGGATCCGCGAACGGGTCTTGTCCTCTGAGCTCTTGGCCAGTGCGACGCCCGAGGCGTAGATCGCGCCGTAAGTCAGCGTCAACAAAGTACGGAGCTCCGCTGCCACATCGACATCCGGGTTAGAAAAGCCCTCGACGACCTCCGCGTTGACCTCGGCGGGGTGGTCGGGGCGTTCGTTGTCGCCGGCGGCCTTGTAGGCGGCGAAAAGTCCGGCGATGAGGGAGGCCTGGGAGCCCAGCTCGCCCGTGAGGGCGCGAGTGTAGGACTTGTCTAGGGACACAGCCTTCCTGGGCGCATTCTTGGTCTCGGAAACTTTTTCTTCACAGCCCTGGGGCGCGTTGCCCTCGCTATCGGTGCCGCACTGGCGCAGGGCTTCCTCCGTGACCAGGTCGTATTGCTTGCCGAGGAACTCGGACCATTTCTTCGCCCGCTTGGCCTCAAAATTTTTCTGGGTGCTGCGCAGCGCCGTGGCGAGCTCGATGAGCTGTTCGTTTGCTTGGGGCTCCTCGCCGAACTCGCAGGCGGATATCGCCAGACCGGCGCCGAGAAGCGTGCCGACTCCCAGGAAGCGACGGCGGGTAAGGAGGGGGCGAGAGCTGGTCATATTCATCAAGACTAGGAGTCTACTAGAAGCCAGCTGCTGCTAGACTGCATGGTCATGGCATTTCCAAACAAGGAGCAGCTCGAAGACTCGCTGCGCGGATTGGTAAAAGAGTTCGGACTAGTGATCGAGGTCATCAAGATCACGAAGGCAGGGGCGAAGTCCGCCATTCGGATCGCAGTGGATACCGCCGACCCCCGTGCCGAGCGCCCGGACCTGGATCAGTTGGAAGAACTGAGCCGCGAGGTATCGAAGCACTTGGATGACGCCGAGGCAGCGGGGGAGATGAGCTTCGGAGCCGGATACACCCTGGAGTTGACGACTCCTGGCGTCGATTTCCCTCTTGTTGAGCAACGCCACTGGGTGCGCAACATCGGGCGCCTCGTGCGACTGGCCGACGGGGTGGAGCGCATCGCGCAAGTAGACGGCGACGATGTTGTTTTGATCACACCGGGCAAGAAACAGCCCAGCGTGCGTCGCGTGCGATTCGGAGATGTAGCTGGTGCGGTGGTAGAAGTGGAATTCTCACAGGCACCCGCCGCCGAGGCCGATCTTGTCGGATTGGCTATTGACGCCTACGGGTTGCCCGGTGCAGAAGATCAGCAGGATAGTCCCGCGGAAAACTAGGAGTAACAAGTGAATATCGATATGGCCGCACTGCGTGCAGTCGAAAAGCAGGAGTCGGTGGATTTCGACGACCTGCTGGAGGGGGTTAAGCGGGGGCTGCGCGAGGCGTACCGGGCGAACAGCCAGTTCACCGGACCGGTCGATGTGGATATCGACCCGATCAGCGGTGAAGTGACCATCTACCAGGTGGAAAAGGACGAAGAGGGTAACGTCACCGGGCGCATCGACGATACTCCAAAAAATTTTGGACGCGATGGTGCGCTGGCCGTGCGCGAAGCCATCCGCTACCGCATCAACTCCGCCCGGGTGCAGAACCGCTACGACGAGTACGCCGAGCTGCGCTACCGCGTGGTCTCCGGCGTGGTTTCCGCCGATGCCCGCGCCAACGAGCGCGGTGTGACCATCGTGCACCTGGGCACCGAGGCGAACGGCCAGGATGGGCAGATCTTGCCCGCCGAGCACATCCCCGGCGAAGAGCTGGAACACGGTATGCGTGTGAAGGCCTTCGTTACGGACGTGATCAATAACGCCAACCGTATGGTGCAGATCAACCTCTCCCGCACGCACCCGGAGCTAGTTAAGGGACTGTTCGCCCTGGAGGTTCCGGAGGTCGCCGATGGTTCTGTCGAAATCGTCTCCGTGGCGCGCGAAGCCGGACACCGCACCAAGATTGCCGTGCGCTCGACCGTCAAGGGGCTGAACGCCAAGGGAGCCTGCATTGGGCCGCGCGGCCAGCGAGTGTCCAACATCATGCAGGAGTTGGGCGGGGAGAAGATCGACATCATCGACTACTCCGACGATCCGGCGACGTTTGTAGGCAATGCACTGTCGCCGTCGAAGGTCGTCAGCGTGAAGGTCACGGACCCGGAGATGCAGATTGCCCGTGCCGTCGTGCCGGACTATCAGCTGAGCCTCGCCATCGGCCGCGAAGGGCAAAATGCCCGACTCGCCGCGCGCCTGACCGGGTGGAAGATCGACATTCGCTCGGAGACGGACGCCGCGGCGGAGGACACGCCCAGTTAACTGTTTCGGGGGCCGGCGCGATACACTGGACAAGTGGTATCCCGTAAGTGTCCCACGAGCAAGCACCTTCCGTTACGGACGTGCATTGCGACGAAGCAGGTGATGGGAATAGATCAGCTGTTGCGTTGCGTTGTGCAGGAAAGCGCGGAAGTTGGCGAGGGCGAGGGTGAACTCCAGGTTGTCCCCGATCCGGGTCGGAAACTTCCCGGGCGTGGCGCATGGATCACCCCCACAGTGGAGGCATGGGAGATCGCCGTGAAGCGCAGGGCCTTTGGCCGTGCGCTGAGGGTATCCGCCAACGTGGATGCAGACCCTGTACGTGAATACATCGTCACACTGCCAGTGACAGTGACAAGTAAAGACGAGGAAGTTACGTCGACATGAAGAACAACCAACCCTGATGAGCACGCGATGAAGCAGCATCAGCGATGAGTATCTACAAGTACGGGAGTCGTAAGTAGCCCGGCTGCAGGCGCACCTGCACGCTAGAGCGCACTACGGCTCCGCAAACATGAAGGAGAGTAGTGGCCGGAAAGCTACGCGTACACGAGTTGGCCAAGCAACTCGGAGTGACGAGCAAGGAGTTGCTCGCCACCCTGAAGGAACAAGGCGAGTTCGTTAAGACCGCTTCTTCGACGGTGCAGCCGCCCGTCGTGAAGAAGATGAAGAAGCACTACGGGGTGGGTGAAGAGACCACCAAGGAAGGTGCAGCTACCCCCAAGCCCGCAGCAACGCCGGGGTCGAAGCCTGCCGCTAAGGCAGCACCGAAGGCTGCCGCGAAGCCGGGGCCGAAGCCCGGACCCAAGCCGGGGCCGCAGCCAGTGAAGAACACCAACCCGGTCGCGGGCGCTGGCACCCGTCCTACCTCCACTGTGAAGCCAGGCGAGAAGCCAGCTCCGAAGCCCGGTGCCAAGCCGGGCCCGAAGCCGGGTGGTGCCAAGCCAGGGCCCAAGCCGGGCGGTCGCGCCCCGCGTGTGGCTAACAACCCGTTTTCCTCTGGCACTCCGGCCGAGCGCCCAGCACCGCGTCCGCGCGGTGGCCAGGCAGGCCCGGGCGACATGCCGCGTCCGGGTAGCCGCCCGGGTGGAGCCAAGAAGTCCGGTCCGAAGCCAGGCGCTAAGCAGGGCGGCGGCCGCCGTCCGTCGCCGGCAATGATGCCGAGCCACCCGAACCCAGCCCAGATGCCGTCGAAGTCCGACAACTTCGGCGGCGGCCGTGGTCGCGGTGGACGTCACGGTGGCCCCGGCGGTCCAGGTGGCCCGGGAGGCCCGCGCGGTGGACGCGGTGGGCGTCGTGGCGGCACCGCAGGTGCATTCGGCCGTCCGGGTGGCGCACCGCGTAAGGGGCGCAAGTCGAAGCGTCAGAAGCGCAACGAGTACGAGGCAATGCAGGCGCCGAGCGTCGTTGGCGGCGTGAAGCTGCCTAACGGCAAGGGCGCGAAGATTCGCCTCGCTCGTGGTGCCTCCCTGATGGACTTCGCAGAGAAGATCCAGGCGGATGCGGCAGCACTGGTTCAGGCACTGTTCAACCTGGGCGAGATGGTGACCGCTACTCAGTCGGTCTCCGACGAAACCCTGATGCTGCTCGGCGAGGAAATGGATTACAAGGTCGAGGTCGTCTCCCCCGAGGACGAGGACCGCGAGCTGCTGGAATCCTTCGACCTGCAGTTTGGTGAGGACGAGGGCGAGGACGAAGACCTGGCCCAGCGCCCGCCGGTGGTTACCGTCATGGGTCACGTTGACCACGGTAAGACCCGCCTGCTGGATACGATCCGTAAGGCCAACGTCGGTTCCGGCGAGGCCGGCGGCATCACCCAACACATCGGTGCCTACCAGGTTTCCGTGAATATGGAGGGCGAGGACCGCCTGGTCACCTTCCTGGATACCCCGGGTCACGAGGCATTCACCGCCATGCGTGCTCGCGGTGCAAAGTCCACCGATATTGCGATCCTGGTGGTCGCCGCGGACGACGGCGTGATGCCGCAGACCGTGGAGGCGATCAACCACGCCAAGGCCGCCGACATTCCGGTCGTGGTCGCGGTGAACAAGATCGATAAGGACGGCGCCCAGCCGGACAAGATCCGTGGCCAGCTGACCGAGTACGGCCTCATTCCGGAGGAGTACGGCGGCGACACGATGTTCGTGGACATCTCCGCTAAGCAGGGCACCAACATCGACCAGCTGCTGGAGTCCGTCCTGCTGACGGCCGATGCGTCGCTGGATCTGCGGGCTAACCCGGATATGGACGCACAGGGTGTCGCTATTGAGGCGCACCTCGACCGTGGCCGCGGCCCGGTTGCCACGATCATCGTCCAGCGCGGTACCCTGCGCGTCGGCGACTCCATCGTCGTTGGCGACGCCTACGGCCGCGTGCGCCGCATGATCGACGAGCACGGCAACGACGTCAAGGAAGCCGGCCCGTCCCGCCCGGTCCAGGTTCTGGGCCTGACCAGCGTGTCCGGTGCTGGCGATAACCTGCTGGTTGTCGACGAGGACCGCACTGCGCGCCAGATCGCGGATCGCCGTGACGCCCGTCGCCGCAACGCGCTGGCTGCACGCAGCCGCAAGCGCGTTTCCCTGGAGGATCTGGACGCGGTGTTGAAGGAAACCAACACCCTGAACCTGATCCTGAAGGGCGACAACGCCGGTACCGTCGAGGCCCTGGAAGACGCGCTGCTGAAGATCGAAGTCGACGACGAAGTGGATCTGAACATCATCGACCGTGGTGTCGGTGCGGTGACGGAGACCAACGTCAACTTGGCAGCCGCCTCCGACGCGGTGATCATCGGCTTTAACGTCCGCGCGGAAGGCAAGGCCACCGAGGTGGCGAACGCCGAGGGCGTGGACATCCGCTACTACTCGATCATCTACAAGGCGATCGAGGAGGTAGAGGCAGCGCTGAAGGGCATGCTGAAGCCGATCTACGAGGAGAAGGAGATCGGTACCGCGGAGATCCGCCAGATCTTCAAGGCTTCCTCCGTCGGCCTCATTGCAGGTTGCATGGTGGAGACCGGCAAGGTCCGCCGCAACGCCCAGGCGCGTCTGGTGCGCGACGGCAACGTCGTGGCGGAGAAGGCGACTATCGAGTCGCTGCGCCGCGAGAAGGACGACGTCACCGAGGTCTCCGCAGGTTACGAGTGCGGTATGGTGCTGTCGTACCCTGACATCCAGGTCGACGACATCATCGAGGTATTCGAGCTGGTCGAGGTGCCGCGAACCTAACAGTCGCGCACCTAAGCTGTCTAGTGTCCAAGGTCTTTAGAAGGAGAAGTTAATGGTTGATCACGCGCGTGCCGCGCGCATGGCTAAGCGCATTCAGCAGATTGTTGCCACGGCCATCGAGCGGCAGATCAAGGACCCGCGCCTGGAGTTCGTGACCATCACGGACGCGCGCGTAACCGGCGACCTCCACGACGCGACGGTGTTCTACACCGTGCGCGGCAAGACCGTGGACGCAGAGCCGGATACGGATGCGGCGGAGGCAGCGCTGGCTAAGGCTACGGGGCAGTTGCGCAAGATCGTTGGCGATCAGCTGAGCGTGCGCTTCACCCCAACCTTGAGCTTTAGCTTGGACACGGTTCCGGAGGCTTCCGCGCACTTCGAGGAGCTGCTGGCCCGGGCGAAGGCCCAGGACGAGGCTCTGCGTGCGCAGTCCGCGGGCGCCCGCCCGGCAGGCGATGAGGATCCGTACAAGCCGTAGTGACTGCACAATCCGCTACCGGCCAGGCCGATGCCCGCACTATCCTGGGGCTGGCCTGGCCGGCTCTCGTTGTTTTGGCGGCCACGCCGCTGTATCTGCTGCTGGACACGGCGGTTGTTGGCCGCCTGGGGGCTGCGGACCTGGCGGCGCTGGCTGCGGGCGCGACGGTGTTGGGCACCGTCACCACCCAGCTGACGTTCCTGTCCTATGGCACGACCGCCCGCGCCGCTCGCCACTATGGTGCCGGTCGCCGTGCCAACGCGATCTACGAGGGCGTGCAGGCGACGTGGGTTGCCCTGGCCGTCGGAGCGCTGTTGGCTGGCGTTGTTTTCGCCTTCGCCCCGGCGATTATGGGCTTCTTTTCTAATGACGCCGCCGTCGTCTCCGAGGCCACGAAGTGGATGCGGGTGACGTGCGCGTCGATCATCCCGGCGCTGTGTACCATGGCGGGCAATGGCTGGCTGCGGGGAATGTCCAACACGAAGCTGCCGCTGTGGTTCACGCTGGCCGGGGTGATTCCGATGGCGGCAATAGTCCCGCTGGCGGTCAACCGCTACGGGTTGGTGGGCTCGGCGTACGCCAACGTGCTGGGGGAGGTCATCATCGCCGCCTGCTTCCTCGGGGCGCTGGTCGTGTACTGGCGCGCGGAAGGGGACGGCAAGTCTCTGGCTCCGAACTGGCCGGTGATTAAGTCGCAGCTGGTGATGGGGCGGGACCTGATCCTACGCAGCCTGAGCTTCCAGGTGGCTTTCATTTCCGCGGCGATGGTGGCCGGACGCATGGGTCCGGCCCCGCTGGCCGCCCACCAGGTGCTGCTGCAGCTGTGGAACTTCCTGACTTTGGTGCTGGATTCGGTTGCCATCGCCGCCCAGGCGCTGGTGGGGGCGGCCTTGGGCGCGGGGTCGGCGGCGACGGCACGCAAGGTCGGAGTCTCCGTGCTGCGCTTCTCCGTCGGTGCCAGCCTGGTGCTGGCTGCCGGGCTGGCGGTAGGCGCCCACGCCATCCCGCGCATTTTCACGACGGATACCGACGTGCTGGCCACGATCGGCGGGCCGTGGTGGCTGTTGGTGCTCCTGGTGCTGGCCGGGGGTGTGGTTTTCGCCCTGGATGGCGTGCTGCTCGGGGCGGCGGATGCGGCCTTCCTGCGCACCGCCACCATCGTCTCTGTGCTGGCCGGATTCATTCCGCTGGTGTGGCTTTCCTGGATCTTTGGCTGGGGATTGGTCGGCATCTGGTGGGGCCTCTTTAGCTTCATTTTGATCCGCCTGGCCTTCGTGACTTGGCGCTTCGCCGGTGATCAGTGGGTTAGCTAGTGTTAAACTTGTTAACCGTTGTGACCTGATCGCGAGAGGGGGAGCGCCCGATGTCCCGAACCCTATGGGCTGTCAGCGACCTGCACGTGCGCGCCCCCGGCAACCTGGATCTGGTCCGCGAACACGTCCGGCCTGCTCACGCGGGCGACTGGCTCATCGTCGCCGGGGACATCGCAGAGGATCTGCCCACCATCGAGCGCACCCTGGGGCTGCTGCAAAGCCGCTTCGCACAGGTCATCTACGCGCCCGGCAACCACGAGCTCTATAGCCGCACCAGCGATACCACCCACGGTCGGGCGAAGTACGACGCAGTCATCGCGGTCGCCCAGCGCCTCGGTGTGCTTACCCCGGAGGATCCCTTCCCGATGTTCGCGGGGCACACCGTGGTGCCGCTGTTTACCCTCTACGATCACTCGTGGCGCGACCCTTCTATGACGCCCACTGCAGCGCTGGCGGCAGCCCGCGACAAAGGCATCGTGTTGATGGACGACCTGGCGATTGCGCCGTATGAGGACGTGATTCTGTGGTGCCGGGAGCGGCTGCGCTACTCGGTGCGCAGGCTGGCCTCTGTGGAAGGGCCGACCATTCTGGTGAACCACTGGCCGCTGGCGCGGGAGGCAATGGCTAACGTCCGGCACCAGGAGATCGGCCTGTGGTCGGGTACGCGACACACTCAGGAGTGGCCGGAGCGCTATCGAGCGCGCGCGGTGATTTATGGCCATTTACATATTCCGGTAGAATTTTCGCTCGGCAATGTAACGCATGTGGAAGTCTCCCTCGGTTACCCGAGGGAGAGGAAGGTCACCCTTCCGCCCCGCTTGGAGAAAAATTTGTGGCCCTACCCAGTACTCGTCGAGGAGGTGACAGCATGAGGCACAACGGAACGCTCGCAACGGCGCCAGGGGATCTGGCGATCGTGGAGACCTTCGGCGCACAGCAGCCGACCATTCCGCGCGGATTGCTGCCGCAGGGTACAGCCTGTGCAGAGCTGCACAGCATTCAGGGGGATCTGAGCCAGTTCAACGCACTCCCGGCAGAGGAGCAGGCTCTGGTGGACGGGGCTGTGGATCGGCGTAAGGCCGACTTCGGCGATTCGCGCTGGTGTGCGCACCAGGCGCTGAAGAACTTCATGGACGCACACCCGCCGATCCTACGCGGGCCGCGCGGGATGCCGCTGTTCCCGCAGGGAATCTCTGGATCCCTGACCCACACCGACGGCTTCCGCGCGGCATTGTTGGCGCCAACCGACCGTTGGGCGTCCGTCGGTATCGACGTGGAGGTGGCTCGCCCGCTGCCGGAGGGCGTGTTCAACACGATCGCCAACCTGGGCGAGCAGCGCCGCATCCACAAGGCAATGCGCTCCGAGGACCTGCAGCTGCTGGATACCGTGCTGTTCAGCGCGAAGGAAGCCACCTACAAGACGTGGTTCCCTCTCACGCACCGCTTCCTGGACTTCGATCAGGCCGACATTGACCTGCGCCCTGACGGCACGTTTACCTCATACCTGCTGGCGCGCCCGGTGCCGGTGCCGTTCATCCAGGGGCGGTGGACCATCCGCAACGGCTATGTGATTACCGCCGCGGCCGTTCCGGCTCATTAGTCCATTCCCGCCGGGCGGGCGACGAACACGCTGGAAGCGCGCTTGCCCTTCTCCTCGATCAGCGCGATGGCCTGCCCGGACGGCGTGATCGCCGCGCGCACGCCCTGGTTGCCAACCGGCTCCAGCCATTTGCCGAGGGAAAGGTCTACTCCCTCCGATTCGCTGATCTCGCGGGGCTCGAAGCAGCGCACCATCGCCTCGTCCAAGGTGAGCGTCAGGCTTGGATCCTCCTCGATTTGTTCCAGCGTGCGCGCCTCGGAGACGTCGAAGGGCCCCACCGAAGTGCGGCGGAGCTGCGTCAGGTGTCCGCCCACACCCAGAGCCTCGCCGACGTCCCGGGCAATCGCCCGGATGTAGGTACCGCTGGAACAGTGCACGGAGATGCGGGCGTCGATGCACGAGGTGGCGTCATCAACAACAACATCGTGGACGTCCAGAGCAAAGATCGTGACGGGCCGCTCGGGCAGCACCACGTCGTGGCCTTCGCGGACGAGCTCGTGGGCGCGCTTGCCGTCGATCTTGATGGAGGAAACCGAGGTCGGGCGCTGCATGATGTCGCCCCGTTGTGCGGCAAAGGCGTCGCGGATCTGCTGTTCTGTCAGCGCCTGTAGTTCCTCCGAAGAGGCTGTGGAAAGCACGTCGCCCTGTGCGTCGTCGGTGTGGGTGGCGGCCCCTAAACGGACGGTTGCCTCATAGCGCTTGTCGTGAGTGACGACGTGGGCCAGAAATTTTGTTCCTCTTTCGACGCCCACAACTAGCAACCCCGTGGCCAGCGGATCGAGGGTGCCCGAATGGCCGACCCGGCGCGTGCCCATGATCCGGCGAAGCTTGGCCACCATGTCGTGCGAGGTGGGGCCGGAGGGCTTGTCCACGAGGACGACCCCGGAGTGGCTCAGGACGGAACGGGCACTGCGCTGGTTCATACCCATAGACTATCGACTAGCATGCAACGTGTGAGTATCTGGTACGGACTGGACAGAATTCCCGAACACCTGGCAGCCGGCGGCACCGTCGTGACCATCGGCGTGTTCGACGGCGTGCACCGCGGGCACCAAGAGCTGCTGCAACGGGCGGTGGAGCTGGCGCGCGAACGGGGAGTGCCGAGCGTGATGTTCACCTTCGACCCGCACCCGACCGTCGTCTTTAAGCCGGAGGCGGTGCCGCCACTGCTGTCGAGCGTGCGCCGTCGTGCGGAACTGGCCCACGAGTACGGCATTGACCACGTGGTCGTCGTTTCCTTTACCAAGGAGATCGCCAGCTGGTCGCCGGAGGAGTACGTGGACCAGGTGCTGGTCAAGATGCTGAACGCCAAGGCCGTGGTGGTGGGGGATAATTTTACCTTTGGCCACAAGGCAGCGGGCACGCCCGAGACTCTGCGCGAGCTGGGCGCGGCGCGCGGCATGCGGGTGGACGTGCTGGAGCTGCTGGAAGACGGCGATCACGTGGTCTGCTCTACGTGGATCCGTAAGGCTCTGGCCGAGGGCAACGTAGACGGCGCGAACGAGGCGCTGGGAAGGCACTTCCGGGTAGCGGGGGAAGTAACCCACGGTGCTGGCCGCGGCGGCAGGGCGTTGGGATTCCCCACGGCGAACTTGTACTTCGCCGAGAAGTTCGCGTTGCCCGCCGACGGTGTTTACGCCGGCTACGTGACGACCCTGCCCGGGCACGGGATTTCCGCCGGGGCGACCATCGGCACCATGCCGGTGGGCGAGCGGCTGCCGGCCGCGATCTCCGTCGGCACCAACCCCACCTTCGGCCACGAGCCGCGCAGTGTGGAGAGCTTCATCCTGGATCACGATGCCGACCTGTACGGCCTGGACATCGCTGTGGAGTTTGTTCACCACCTGCGGGGAATGGAAACGTATAACTCGCTGGACGAGCTGATCGAGGCGATTGGCCGGGACGTCACCGAAACCCGCATGGCGCTGGGCTAAGCGTTTTGGGAGCTGAGGCCTGGGCGTGCTAGACTCCCAAGGTCTAGCGACTGTGGTCTGCGGTAGTCGCTGGTTGAACCTTTCGCGCGGACTGAAATAACTATCAAGGAGATTCATCCATGGCACTGTCCAAGGAACAGAAGACCGAGACTCTCAAGGAGTTCGGCCTGCACGAGACCGACACGGGCTCCCCGGAGGCTCAGATTGCACTGCTGACCGTTCGCATCCGTCAGCTGACCGAGCACCTGAAGTACCACAAGCACGACCACCACTCCCGCCGTGGCTTGCTGCTGCTGGTTGGTCGCCGCAAGGGCCTGCTGAAGTACCTGGCCGAGAACAACGTTGACCGTTACCGCTCCCTGATCGAGCGCCTGGGTCTGCGTCGCTAAAGCTTTAAATCAAACGCCCGCCACCTCTCAAAAGACGAGGTGGCGGGCGTTTGTGCTATTTCGTGCTAGTCTTGATGCCGGTTAAAACCTAAAAGCCAATCGAATAGTTCAAGAAAATTCCACGTCGGTGGCGTCGGCACCGAAGACCAGACGAACAGGCAACCGCCGTGGAGTGCAACGCAAGGTAACGCAGAAAGGCGATTGCGAAACTCCATTATGAGTACGAAGAAGCAGAACATCCAAGCAGAGCTCGTTGACCCGGATGCCGGTGTGTGGGAAGTAGAGGCCACCATTGATAACGGCGACTTCGGCACCCGCAGCATCCGCTTTGAAACCGGGCTGCTGGCCCGCCAGGCCGCTGGGGCAGTGACGGCCTACCTGGACGAGGACACGATGCTGCTGTCCACCACCGCCGCCTCCCGCCAGCCGCGCGAGGGCATCGATTTCTTCCCGCTGACCGTGGACGTGGAAGAGCGCATGTACTCCGTCGGCCGCATCCCGGGTAGCTTCTTCCGCCGCGAAGGCCGCCCCGGCACGGATGCGATCCTGGCCGCCCGCCTGATCGACCGTCCGCTGCGCCCCACCTTCGTTCGCGGCCTGCGTAACGAGGTGCAGGTCATCGTGACCGTCCTGTCGATGGATCCGAAGGATCGCTACGACGTGCTGGCTATCAATGGCGCTTCCGCCTCCACCCAGCTGTCCGGCCTGCCGGTTTCCGGCCCGGTGGGTGGCGTGCGCATGGCGCTCGTCGTGGACGCCGACCACCCGGATGGTCAGTGGGTTGCTTTCCCGACGCGCGAGCAGGAAGAAAAGGCCATCTTCGAGCTGGTCGTGGCTGGTCGTGTAACCGAGCCGGTGAAGCCCGCCCGTGGCCGCGGTCGCGGTCGTGGCAAGGGGGCGGGCAGCGGCGAGCCGAACGTTGCCGTCATGATGGTCGAGGCCGGCGCTACCGACACCGTCGTTGAGCGCATCGCCGAGGGTGCACCGGCGCCGACCGAAGAGGTTGTGGCGCAGGGTATCGAGGCCGCTAAGCCGTTCATCGCCACGCTCTGTGAGGCGCAGGACGCTCTGGCCAAGGCTGTGGACGCCGAGACGCGCGAATTCGAGCTGTTCCCGCCCTACGGCGAGGACGTTTTCGCCTCTGTCCAGGCGGAAGCACTGGATGCGCTGGAAGACATCATGGCCATCGCTGACAAGCAGGAGCGCGACGAGGCACTGGCCGCGAACATGCAGGCCAGCGTCGATGACCTGCTGCCGGAATTCCCGGAGCGCGAGGCGGAGATCCGCGCGGCCCACAACGAGGTCACCAAGACCGTGGTGCGTCGCCGCATCCTGGAGGATGGCTTCCGTATCGACGGCCGCGACAGCACCACGATCCGCGACCTGGGCATCGTCGTCCAGCTGCTGCCGCGTGCGCACGGCTCCGCCCTGTTCGAGCGCGGCGAGACCCAGATCCTGGGCGTGACCACGCTGGACATGCTGAAGATGGAACAGCAGATCGACTCTCTGGGCCCGGAGACCACGAAGCGCTACATCCACCACTACAACTTCCCGCCGTACTCCACCGGCGAGACCGGCCGCGTGGGCTCCCCGAAGCGCCGCGAGATCGGCCACGGTGCACTGGCGGAGCGCGCATTGACGCCCGTGATCCCCAGCCGTGACAACTTCCCGTACACCATCCGCCAGGTCTCGGAGGCTCTGGGCTCCAACGGTTCGACCTCCATGGGTTCCGTGTGCGCCTCGACCCTGAGCCTGTACAACGCCGGCGTGCCGCTGAAGGCGCCGGTGGCGGGTATTGCAATGGGTCTGGTGACCGGCAAGGTTGGCAAGGCCGGCAAGGACAAGTACGTCACCCTGACCGACATCCTGGGCGCCGAGGATGCCTTCGGCGACATGGACTTCAAGGTCGCGGGTACTCCCGACTTCGTGACGGCTCTGCAGCTGGATACCAAGCTCGACGGTATTCCGTCCGACGTGCTGGCCGAGGCACTGCAGCAGGCGCGCACCGCGCGCCTGGAGATCCTGCAGCTGATGGGCGAGGCCATTGACTCGCCTGATGACATGAGCGACCTGGCCCCGCAGATCACCAGCATTAACATTCCGCAGAACAAGATCGGTGAGGTCATCGGCCCGAAGGGCAAGACCATCAACCAGATCACGGAGGAGACAGGCGCGAACATCACCATCGAGGACGACGGCACGGTGTTCATCTCCGCCGTCGGCGGGGAGGCTGCGCGCGAGGCGGAGGAGAAGATCAACGCCATCGCGAACCCGCAGCAGCCGAAGGTGGGCGACCGCTTCCTGGGCACGGTAGTAAAGACCACCGCGTTCGGTGCATTCGTTTCCCTGCTGCCGGGGCGCGACGGCTTGATCCACATCTCCAACCTGGGTGGCGACCGCCGCATCGAGCGGGTGGAGGACGAGGTCTCGGTGGGCGACAAGCTCGAGGTGGAGATCGCGGACATCGATAACCGCGGCAAGATCTCCCTGGTCCTGGTCGAAGACAACTAGCCGCTAGCTACGGGCTAATTGAGAGCTATTAAGGAGCGATTGATCTATGACTCGCATTGGTGTTTTGGGTGTCCGCGGGCGTGTGGGCAGCGCCGTTGTAGCCGCCGTTGAGGCTGACGCGAACCACGAGCTGGTGGCCGCCATCGACCATGGGGATGACCTGCAGGCGCTGGTGGATAACAAGGCTGAGGTCGTGGTGGACTTCACCGTTCCGGATGCCGTGATGGGCAACCTGGAGTTTTGCATTAATAACGGCATCCACGCCGTCGTCGGTACCACCGGCTGGACGGAGGAGCGCTTCGAGACCGTCCGCGGTTGGCTGCAGGAATCCCCGGAGACTGGGGTGCTCGTTGCCCCCAACTTCGCCATCTCCGCCGTGCTGACCATGAAGTTTGCGGAGATCGCAGCGCCCTTCTTCGAGTCCGCCGAGGTCGTGGAGCTGCACCATCCGAACAAGGTGGACGCGCCTTCCGGTACTGCGGTGCACACCGCGGAAGGTATCGCGCGCGCTCGTAAGGCCGCCGGTCTGGCCGAGCAGCCGGACGCCACCACGCAGTCCCTGGACGGGGCGCGTGGTGCTGACGTGCAGGGAGTACCGGTGCACGCCGTGCGCATGACCGGCATGGTTGCCCACGAGCAGGTCATCTTCGGCACCAAGGGGCAGACCTTGACCCTGAAGCAGGACTCCTACGACCGCGAGTCCTTCGTGCCGGGAATCATGATCGGCGTGGACAAGATCGGGGAGAACCCGGGTCTGACCATCGGTTTGGAGAATTTCCTGGGCCTGGACGGCGACGTCAACGGCGGTGCTAAGGCCTAGTTCATGGCTACTGTTGCACCCCTACAGATCGACCTGGTGGGTCACACCGCCTTCGATTCAGTGCCGGACCTGGACTGGCAAACCGACGCAGACGACAGTGCCGCTTTGGTCGAGTTCGCGGGCAGGGCTTGCTACGAAACGTGGGATAAGCCCAACCCGCACACCGCGACGAATGCGGCCTACGTCCGCCACATTATGGACGTCGGCCACACCACGCTGCTGGAGCACGCCAGCGCCTCGATGTACCTGCGCGGGGTTTCTCGCTCCTGCAGCCACGAGATCATGCGCCACCGGCACTTCAGCTTCAGCCAGCTTTCGCAGCGCTACGTGCCCGCCGACGAGGCACGGGTCGTGGTGCCCGAAGCGGTAGCCGGCAATGAGGACTTGAAGAAGCTATTCTTGCAGGCAGCGGATGTGGCATACGACGCCTACCGGGAGATCCTGGATGGCCTGGGCGAGGACTTCGCCGAGGAGCCAAACGCCGTGTTGCGCACGAAGCAGGCGCGCCAGGCGGCCAGGGCGGTGCTGCCGAACTGCATCGAAACCCGTTTCGTCATGAGCGGCAATTTCCGTAGCTGGCGGCACTTTATCGCCATGCGTGCCGCCGAGCATGCGGATCCGGAGATCCGTCGGATCGCTGTCGCGTGCTTGCGTAAACTGCAGGAAGTAGCGCCAAACGTGTTCGAGGACTTCTCGATCACGCAATTGCACGACGGCGGGGAGATGGCGACGAGCCCGTACGTAGGCGAATCCTAAGGGCGGCGGGTCTTAGGGCCGTCAATTACAACCCGCCGAAATTAACCACCCAAATACGTGAGTTTCTCGCGAAGGAAGGTAGTCTGGGAAGTCATGAGTACAGGTAACGCAGCAACAAGGGGATCCGCGCACTTCGGAACTATCTCTCTTGCGATGGTGACCCCCTTCAAAAAGGACGGCTCCATCGACTTGGACGCGGGCGTGGCACTTGCTGGCCACTTCGTGGATGAGGGCTGCGATTCTTTGGTCTTGGCCGGAACTACCGGAGAATCACCCACCACGGGTGCGACCGAGAAGCTTGACCTGCTCAGAGCAGTACGATCCGAGCTCGGCGACCGCGTTAAGCTGATCGCCGGAAGCGGGTCTTATGACACAGCTGTCACCGTAGAAATGTCTCGCGCATCGCAAGAGGCGGGGGCTGACTCTCTGCTGGTTGTGACTCCTTACTACTCCCGTCCCAGCCAGGAGGGTATCTACCAGCACTTTAAGACCGTTGCGGACGCAGTGGATATTCCAGTGTGCGTCTACGACATTCCCTCTCGTTCCGTCGTCCCGGTGGAGCCGGAGACCCTGCACCGACTGGCCGATCATCCACAGATCGCCGCCGTCAAGGATGCAAAGGGAGACCTGGCCGCCGGCATGGAGCTGATTGAGAACACCGACCTGGCTTGGTACTCGGGCGACGACCCGCTGAACCTGCCCTGGTTGGCCGCAGGTGCCACCGGCTTCATCTCTGTGATTGGCCACGTAGCAACGCGACAGCTCAAGCAGATGAGGGATGCGTTCGACGCAGGCGACATTGCCACCGCCCGTAGCATCGCAGTGCAACTGCAGCCGCTACAGAAGGCACAGGCCCGCCTCGGGGGCGTGACATTCGCGAAGGCAGCACTGAAGCTAAAGGGGAAGGACGTGGGTGCACCGCGTCTTCCCATTATCGAACCAACAGCAGCTGAGATGGATCAGCTGGCTCAAGACCTGCAGGCAGCAGGGGTATAGGGAAAATATGACTGAACAACGTTCCCGAGGCCGCAAGGTTACTCGGAAGGCCGCTCCGCCGAGCGCGGAAGCGGAAGCACAATCGGATAACACCGCTGTCTCCAACGCTGAGGCTGCGACGGTTTTCAACGATGGTGGCGTCGCTAAGAACAACGCCAACAACAACTCCGGCGGCAACGATAACAACGGCTCTGCCGATAACGGCGGCAACAAGAACAACAACGGTGGCGGCAACCGCAACCGTAATCGTCGCTCCCGTGGTCGCGGCCGTGGCAACGGTGGTAACAACGGCAGCAATAACAGCAACAACAGCGGCAACCGGAACAACGGCGGCGGCAAGGGCCGCGGCCGGGGTCGTGGTGGCGACCGTCGCAAGGGCGCGCTGAAGACCATGCAGGGCGCGGACCTGACGCAGCGCCTGCCGAAGCCGCCGAAGCAGCCGAAGGGCAGCCTGCGCATCGTCGCGCTGGGCGGCATCTCCGAGATCGGCCGCAACATGACGGTTTTCGAGTACGAAGGCCGCCTGCTGATCATCGACTGTGGCGTGCTGTTCCCGAGCTCCGGTGAGCCGGGCGTGGACCTAATCCTGCCGGACTTCAGCTACCTGGAGGACAAGTGGGACCGCGTGGAAGCGCTGGTCATCACCCACGGCCACGAGGACCACATCGGTGCTATCCCGTGGCTACTGAAGCAGCGCGCGGACATTCCGATCATTGCCTCCCGCTTCACCTGCGCCTTGATCGCAGCGAAGACTCAGGAGCACCGCCAGCGCCCGAAGCTGATCGAGGTCGACGAGAACTCCCACGAGAGCCGTGGCCCGTTTGACCTGCGCTTCTTCGCAGTGAACCACTCCATCCCGGACTGTCTGGGCATCGCGCTGAAGACCGGCGCTGGCCTGCTGGTGCACACCGGCGACATCAAGCTGGACCAGACCCCGCTGGACGGGCGTCCGACGGATCTTCCTGCGCTGTCTCGCTTCGGCGACGAGGGCGTCGACCTGTTCCTGTGTGACTCCACCAATGCCACCACCCCGGGCGTTTCCGGCTCCGAGGCTGACATCGCGCCAACGCTGAAGCGCCTGGTGCGCGACGCTAAGCAGCGCGTCATCATCGCCTCCTTCGCATCGAACGTCTCCCGTGTGCAGTCGGCCGTGGATGCCGCCGTGGCGGCCAACCGCAAGGTTGCCTTCAACGGCCGCTCCATGATCCGCAACATGGAGATCGCAGAGCGCATGGGCTACCTGAACGTCCCGCGCGGCACCATCGTCTCTATGGACGAAGCCTCCAAGATGGCTCCGCACAAGGTCGTGCTGATTACGACCGGTACGCAGGGCGAGCCGATGGCCGCGCTGTCGCGCATGGCCCGCCGCGAGCACCGCCAGATCACCGTCCGCGACGGCGACCTGATTATCCTGTCCTCCTCCCTGGTTCCGGGTAACGAGGAAGCAGTGTTCGGCGTGATCAACATGCTGTCACAGATCGGCGCGACCGTGATTACGGGCCGCGACGCGAAGGTACACACCTCTGGCCACGGCTACTCCGGCGAGCTGCTGTTCTTGTACAACGCCGCCCGCCCGCGCAACGCGATGCCGGTGCACGGCGAGTGGCGCCACCTGCGCGCCAACAAGGAGCTGGCGATCAGCACGGGCGTGAACCCGAACAACATTCCGCTGGCGCAGAACGGCGTGGTTGTCGACCTACACAATGGTCACGCGAAGGTGGTCGGCCAGATCACCGTCGGTAACTTGTACGTCGACGGCACCCGCATGGGCGATATCGACAGCGGCGTTCTGGAGGACCGCACCGCGATGTCCGAGGGTGGCCTGATTTCCATCACCACCGTCATCGATAACCGCACCGGGCGTCCGCTGGAGGCTCCGAGCGTGCAGGCCAAGGGCTTCTCCGATGATGCCCGCGACATGCTCAAGGAGATCCAGGAGAAGGTCGACAACGTCATGATCGACCTGGCTGGCGAGGGCGAGAACGATCCCTACCGCATGGCACAGGCCATCCGCCGCAAGGTGGGCAAACTGATCTCCGACAAGTGGAACCGCAAGCCGATGATCGTGCCTACCGTTGTGCCGATGAGCTCCGAGATCGTCGAGGAACTCGAGGAAGAAGAGGCGCGCGAATCCGTATAGCCTAAGGTTTCGCTACGCTGGGGTGGCATGGAACACAACATGAACACCTCCCAAGCGGAACGCGAAGCCCTGGCGAACCTTCTACAGCAGTCCAGTCCAGACGCACCTACGTTGTGCGCGGGCTGGACTGCTCGCGATTTGGTGGTCCACCTCGTTATCCGCGAGTACCGTCCGGATGCTGCCGCTGGCATGTTCTTCAAGGGGCTTGCCAATCGTCTGGATTCCGTCAGCCACGATTACGAGTCCAAGCCGTACGCAGAGCTGGTGGAGATGTACCGCAACGGTCCGCCGACGTGGAACCCATTGCGACTGGCGGACAAGTACGCCAACCTCGCCGAGAACTTCGTCCACCACGAGGATCTGCGCCGTGGGGGAGGGGAGTACGCTCCCCGCGACCTACCGCAGTCCGCCCGGGATGACCTGTGGAAGGCAGTGGGGAAGATGGCGAGGTTTTTCCTGCGCTCCTCGACCATTCACGTGGTGCTGGAGCGTACCGACGCCTCCGCGCCGACGGTGGTTCGTGCGGGTGCCGACACCACCGACGAGGTGCGGGTAAGCGGCGAAGCCGGGGAGCTGCTGATGTGGCTCTATGGCCGCGACGGCGCGGTGGACGTGGTTCTGAACCCTGCGGATGAGGGCACGACCGCGCGCATTAAGCGCCACGTGTTCTAAAAAGTTTTCCGCTGAATCTGAGCATCTTTTTAGAACAAAGCGCGTGTTGCTCATGTGACTACTGTGATCAGTGCGACTAGAGTGGTGGCCATGTCTGTCACTAGTCGTTCTCGCAGCTCTGCGCCCCGCGGAAGGGGCGCACACGCCAACCGGCCGGGCTCCGGCCGTCGCGGTGGGTTTGAAGATACTCGATCCGCAGCGCCGGTCGGTGCCGGTTATTCTGGCTATGCCGGGGGCGAAGACTTCGAGAGGACCGGCAGCGCCTTCGGCGTGGTCGGCCACTCGCTGGGGTCTGCGTTTAGTGGAGCGGCACGGGGTATCGGTGGCTTGACTCGCCGCCTAGCGACCCGCCGTGACGCAGGTGACTTTGATTCTTATGACGACGCAGATTTTCTAGAGGAGGCGGAAACCCAGGTGATCTCCAAGAAGGGGAAGCAGCGGAGTTCGCGCAATAGTCAAGTCAAGAAGCTTGATTCGGGTCGTGGTTCGCGCGCTGGTGACGGTTGGACGCCGGACACTGAGGACGATGGTTTTGACGCCGACTTCAGCGCCCAAGACCCCAGCGAAGGTGCAGGACCGATGCGCATCGGCGGCTCCTACGACGGTGCGGCCATCGGCGTGTTCGCCGTAGCCCTAATCCTGGCTGGAACCCTCTGGTTTGGAGTGGGCGGTGCCGTGGGTAACGGCATCGCGGGAATTCTCACCTGGATCATCGGCGCGGGCGGATACGTAGTCCCGATCGCCATGGTCTTCGCCGCCTGGGTATTGATGGTCGGCATCGAGCGCACCCAGCGTTCCACCGTCCGCCTGTGGATCGGCTCCGCGCTGGTAGTTCTGCCGATGCTGGGGCTCATTCATATCTTCGCCGGCCAGCCCACTGATAGTGCCGGAAAGGCGAGCGCGGGCGGCCTTGTCGGCCAGGCTATCGGTACGCCGATGGCCGTTGGCTTTAGCGTCTACCTGGCCGTTCCTCTGCTACTGCTGGCCATTGTGTACGGCGCACTGCAGCTCACGGGTCTGACGGTAAAACAGATCTATACCCTTGCAGCTGACTTCCTGGGTGTGGGCAGTTGGCGTGATGGTCGCGGTAGCGATGGTTACGCCGACTACGAAGACCAATCCAACGACGTTGACGAGGACGATCAGTATGGCCACGTCGATCGTCAGATCACCCGCGCCGCCCGCCGGACGCCGATGGACAACTACCCGGTGGAGGAACAGGGGAGCGACGTAGACGACGCGGCTGACTCCAACGAGACCCTGGTGCTCGACACTGCGTCCTCCCGCGCACCGCAGCGTCGCAAGCGCACCCAACCGAAGTGCCCCCAGCCAAAGCGCCCGGAGTCTAAGCGCACCCAGCCGAAGCCTGCACCACAGGTAGAGGACGTCGCAGAGCTGCTGGATGACGACGAGGCAGAGTCCAAGCCTGAGCCCAAGCGGGATCCCGTAGCCGACTCCCGTGACTCGGTGCGACAGGCCATCATCGCCCGCTCGGGGATCGACGCTGCTGCGGTTCCAGCCTCCACGCCGAAGTCGGAGCTGGAAGAGGACGTGGCTGAGGGCGTCACAGATAAGGTCGCAGAGAAAGCCACAACGAACAAGGAAGAAAGCGACTACGCGCTGCCGTCGACGGACCTGCTGCTCAACGGCGATGCGCCGAAGACCCGCAGCGAAACCAACGATCGGATGATCGAGGCGATCACCGAGGTGTTCGAGGAGTTCAACGTCGACGCGCAGGTGACGGGCTTTAGCCGCGGGCCGACAGTGACCCGCTACGAGGTAGAACTCGGCCCGGGCGTGAAGGTCTCCAAGATCACGAACCTGCAGTCCAACCTGGCGTACGCGGTGGCGACCGACAACGTGCGCCTGCTGACCCCGATCCCGGGCAAGTCCGCAGTGGGCATTGAGGTGCCCAACACCGACCGCGAAATGGTGCGCCTCGGCGACGTGCTGGAGGCGCCGAAGGTGCGCGGTGATGCCGACCCGATGGTCATCGGCCTGGGCAAGGACATCGAGGGCGACTTCGTGGCCCACTCGATTCAGAAGATGCCGCACCTGCTGGTGGCCGGCTCCACCGGTTCCGGTAAGTCGGCCTTCGTGAACTCCATGCTGGTTTCCCTGCTGACCCGCGCCACGCCGGACGAGGTACGCCTGATCCTGGTGGATCCGAAGATGGTGGAGCTGACCCCCTACGAGGGCATCCCGCACCTGATTACGCCCATCATCACCCAGCCAAAGAAGGCGGCTGCCGCTCTTACTTGGCTGGTTGAGGAGATGGAGCAGCGCTACATGGACATGAAGGCCAGCCGCGTGCGCCACATCAAGGACTTCAACCGCAAGGTTAAGTCCGGCGAGATCACCACCCCGCTGGGCTCGGAGCGCGAGTACCGCCCGTACCCGTACATCGTGTGCGTGGTCGACGAGCTGGCCGACCTGATGATGACCGCCCCGCGCGAGATCGAGGACTCGATTGTGCGCATCACCCAAAAGGCTCGTGCCGCCGGCATCCACCTGGTCCTGGCGACGCAGCGCCCGTCGGTGGACGTGGTCACCGGCCTGATTAAGACGAACGTTCCTTCCCGACTGGCCTTCGCCACCAGCTCCTCGACCGACTCCCGCGTGATCCTGGACCAGGGCGGCGCGGAGAAGCTGATCGGCATGGGCGATGGCCTGTTCATCCCGCAGGGTGCGGGCAAGCCGCAGCGCATTCAGGGCGCCTTCGTGACGGACGAGGAGATCAACGCCGTCGTGGAAGCCGCCAAGGACCAGGCCGAGCCCGACTACACCGAGGGGGTCACCGAGGACAAGGCCGCCGAGGCGAAGAAGGACATCGACCCGGACATCGGCAACGACCTGGAGGATCTGCTGCAAGCCGTGGAGCTGGTGGTCACCAGCCAGTTCGGCTCGACCTCGATGCTACAGCGCAAACTGCGCATCGGCTTCGCCAAGGCCGGGCGCCTGATGGATCTGATGGAGACCCGCGGAGTGGTCGGACCGTCCGAGGGGTCGAAGGCACGTGAGGTGCTGGTGAAGCCCGAGGAGCTCGACACGATGCTTTGGATGATCAAGGGCGCGAACCCCGAGGACGCGCCCAAGGAAGTTATGGAGGCAGATGCCGAGGGGGCCGAAGGCGTTCACGACGGCGATGATTCCGGCGATGACGGGACGCGTGTGGTCGCGGCCAACCCGCCGAGCGGAGCCGTGTAGCCCCTATGGCGCAGCCGGCCTCTGGCGGGTGTAGAGTAGTCGGCAGTTGGAGGGGAGTACCCTAACGCCAAGCTTGCTTGGTGCCCTCGACATTGATCGTCAGCACGGCAGGTTGCGGTGACCCCGCGAACCTCCCGGTCATGTCGGCTCGCAACTTTCATGGAACGGGCAGGGGAGACCTCCGGTCTATTTAGTGATGAGTTTTTATCGACCGGAGGTTTTCCATGGAAGTAAATGCCTTAACGTGGACCATCACCATCCTGGTGGTCGCCGGATTCTTTGTCTTCGATTTCTACAGCCACGTCAAAACACCCCACGAGCCGAGCATCAAGGAGTCGGCGCTGTGGAGCCTGTTCTACGTGGCTCTCGCCTGCATCTTCGGCGGTTTCCTCTGGCTGACCTGGGGTGAGCCGGGTAACCCGCACCAGCACGGCCTGGAGTTCTTCGCCGGTTACATCACCGAGAAGGCCTTGAGCGTGGATAACCTCTTTATCTTCGCGCTTATCCTGAGCTCCTTTAAGATCCCCCGCAAGTACCAGCAGAAGGTCCTGCTCATCGGCATTGCGCTGGCACTGATCCTGCGCGGTATCTTCATCGCCCTGGGTGCGGCGATCATCGAGGCGTGGTCTGACGTCTTCTACCTGTTCGGCCTGTTCCTGCTGTGGACCGCGGCGAAGCTGCTGTGGGACGAGGTCTCTGGCGAGGAGGAAAAGGACCCGCAGGACATGATGGTCATCAAGATGACCCGGAAGTTTATCCATGTCTCGGATCACTACGAGTCGGACCGTCTGTGGTTTAAGGAAAACGGCAAGAGGGTTTTGACGCCACTTTTCATCGCCCTGGTGGCCATCGGCTTCGTGGATGTGTTGTTCGCCCTCGACTCCATCCCTGCCATCTACGGCATTACCAGCGAACCGTACATCGTGTTCACGACTAACGCTCTGGCTCTGATGGGCTTGCGACAGCTGTACTTCCTGCTGGACGGCCTGCTGGAACGCCTGGTGTACCTCGGCTACGGCCTTTTCATCATCCTGGCCTTCATCGGTACCAAGCTGATCCTGCATGCGCTGCACGAGAACAACCTGCCGTTTATCAACGGCGGCGAGGGAGTTGCCGTTCCTGAGGTTTCCGTGGAGCTGTCGCTTATCGTCATCGTCGGCGTGCTGGTGGTTACCACGGTCCTGAGCATGACGGTCGGCAAGAAGAAGCTGGCCGAAAACGAAGAGAGCTCCACGGTAGGATAGGTACTTGTGAATACTTCAGCACCGCGATCTTCGTTTGGCACTTTCGTCCACAGCGTGAGCTTGCCGAATGTACTCACGTGCATTCGCATCGCCCTGATCCCGGTGTTCCTTTGGCTGATCCTGACCTCCGGGGATTGGGAAGTACCGGGTGCTGAACCCGACCTGGCCCACCGCTGGTGGGCACTGCTTGCCTTTAGCCTGTTGATGTTCACCGACCAGCTGGACGGCTACTTGGCTCGGCGCTACGAGGTCATCACCGACTTCGGCAAGCTGGCCGACCCGATCGCGGATAAGGCACTGATGATCTCCGCTTTCGTCAGCCTGAACATTTTGAGCGAGCTGCCGTGGTGGGTCACCGCGATCGTCGTGGTGCGCGAGCTGGGCATCACCGTTTGGCGCATGGTATTGGCGCGCAAGGGCAACGTCGTCCCGGCCTCCAAGGGCGGCAAGCTGAAGACGGTTCTGCAGACCTTGGCGGTGTTCCTCTACATCCTTCCGTTCGGCGGGGTCGTGCAGACCATCGCCGTGATCGTGATGGGTGTGGCCGTGGTGCAGACCGTTGTCACCGGCGTGCAGTACATTCTGGACTCGCGCAAGGAAAACGCTTAAATGACGGTGAACCCTGCCGCCGAACGCCTGGTCCGGGAGTTCACCCAGCGAGGGCTGACAATCGCGACGGCGGAATCCCTGACCGCAGGACTGTGCTCGGCCACGATTGCAGAGGTACCTGGGGCTTCGGCGGTCCTGCGTGGTGGCGTCATTGTCTATGCAACAGAGCTCAAGCACGACCTGGCGGGAGTGAGCGAGGAAACCCTGCGCGCGCATGGACCGGTGGCGGCGGAGACCGCGGCGGAGCTGGCAGAGGGTGCGGCACGGCGCTGCGGAGCAGACGTTGGGGTGGCGCTGACGGGCGTGGCCGGCCCCGACCCGCAGGACAGGCACCCGGTGGGAGAGGTGTTCATCGGGGTCTACGACCATGTGCGGGGAGCGCGGGTGGAAAACCTGTACGCAGAGTATGTGCGGCTGGTCAACGAAGGCGAGTTCGCAGGGCTCGATGCGGCGCAGCTGCGGGCAGAAATTCGCCAGTTCAGCGTAAACCGCGCGCTGGAAATGGCGAGCGCGTAAACTGGCGGGAACAAATTCGCCGCCCGAGACGTTGGGATGATTGATGAGTCACAATACTATGGTCATGGATACGGTTGCGGTGGAGCGTCCGGCTGAGCGGATGCCCGCGGACGAACCGCTGCTGCGGGAGGCGCTGGGGGCGACCCTGAAGGAATACCGCACCAATAACGGGTTCACGTTGCGTCAGCTGGCCTCGCTGGCAAATGTCAGCCCGGGCTACCTGTCCGAGCTGGAGCGTGGCCGCAAGGAAGTTTCCTCCGAACTGCTGGCCAGCGTGTGCCACGCGATGGCGGTTTCGGTGGCTTCGGTGATCCTGGAAGCTGCATCGATGATGGCCCTGGACGCGGCGGCTGCCGAGCTGGCTGCGAACATGGCGGCGGGCGCAGTGGAACGAGCCTAAGTGCAGGGGTGCGCGGCGGATTCTTGGTAGTATTATCCGCGCAAAAGAAATATTTTTAGCCCGTTTTTAACCTTTCAATGAAGGAGCAATAGCTCATGGCCAATCCGTTCGTGAAGGCGTGGAAGTACCTGATGGCGCTCTTCGACAACAAGATCGAAGAAAACGCCGATCCGAAGATTCAGATCGAACAGGCCATCGCAGAAGCGCAGAAGCAGCACCAGGCACTGTCCCAGCAGGCAGCGGCGGTTATCGGTAACCAGCGTCAGCTGGAGATGAAGCTGAATCGCCAGCTAGAAGAGGTAGAGAAGCTGCAGGCCAACACCAAGCAGGCGCTGAACCTCGCCGACAAGGCCCGCGCTCAGGGCGACCAGCAGAAGGCCATGGAGTACGAAAACGCTGCCGAGGCCTTCGCCGCACAGCTGGTGACGGCGGAGCAGTCGGTGGAGGACATGAAGAGCCTGCACGACCAGGCCCTGCAGCAGGCCGCGCAGGCCAAGCAGGCCGTGGAGCGCAACTCCATGCAGCTGCAGCAGAAGGCCGCGGAGCGCACCAAGCTGCTGAGCCAGCTCGAGCAGGCGAAGATGCAGGAGAAGGTCGCCGATTCCCTGCAGTCCATGAACGCCGTTACCTCCAATGGATCCCCGAACCTGGATCAGGTGCGCGAGAAGATCGAACGCCGCTACGCCAACGCCCTGGGGCAGGCCGAACTGGCGCAGAACTCCGTACAGGGCCGCATGGCGGAGGTGCAGCAGGCTGGCATCCAGATGGCCGGACACTCCCGCCTGGAGCAGATCCGCGCGGAGATGCAGGGCGGCGCGAACAACCAGCTGGGCGGGGCGCAGCAGCAGGAGGCCATCGAGCAGGCCCAGCCGCAGGCGGGCAACGTCAGCCAGGACGCAGTGGCCGAGCGTATGCGCCAGCTGCGAGGCGAAAGCTAGTTTTCAGCTAGTTACCGACTCCGCGGGACTTCAGCGCCTCCCCAAGGCGGCGAGCCCGCAATAGGCTGCGAACAATCACCGGCACGCCGAAGGCAAGCACGGAGCGCGATGCGCCCCGTGCTTTTCTTGCGTCAAGCACTTCGTTGACCGTCAGTGCCGTCAGCGGAATCAGGCGGATGGTCAGCGCCACCAGCAGGCTGATCGTTTCCACGGGCAGGCCTATCTTGCCCAGCGGGCGCAGGCCCGCCTCGACTGCATCCATGAGCTGCCCGATGGGGGTCGTCAGGGTCAGCAGAGTCGCCATGGCCACCGCGCAGAGGATCACCACAAAGTAGGTCAGCGCAGTGGGGAAGTCCCGCTGCCACCACAGGAGCGCGGCGAAGGCCAGCAGCAGCACGGTGGGCGCCAACAGCTGGCGCAGCGCCAAGCCCACCGGGATTCGCGCCACCACGTAGCACGCGGCGGTGAAAGCGGCGACAACCCCTGCCTGCCACGGCACGGTCGCCCAGATGGCGCTACCGACCAGGAAAAAGAAGAGCAGAAAAATTTTTAGACCCGCCCGGGCGCGGTGCAGAATTGACTGCCCCGGGTGGTACACCGACAGCGGAACGTTGATGTGCAGGGACTTTGCCATAACTTACCTACCCGCCGAAGCTTGCCACGTAGTCGGCAATCACGCGGTCGGCCGGGCCGTCGCCTTGCACCTTGCCGTCGGCGATCCACAGCACTCGCTCCATGTCCTCCAAGAGTTCCAGGTCGTGCGAGACCACGATCAGCTGCTGCGGCAGCTCCCCCAGTCTGCGGGCGATCATTCTTCGGTTGCCGAGGTCCAGCAGGGTAGTGGGCTCGTCGGCGATAACCAGCTCTGGTTCCACGACCAGCACCGAAGCCAGGGCCAGCAGTTGCTTCTCGCCACCGGAAAGGAAGTGGGGCGAGGCATCCGCCAGGTGCTCCAGCCCCATAATGCGCAGCATGGCGGTTGCCCTTTCTTCCCTTTCGCGGCCACTTTTGGTGGTTGTGCGCAGGGAGAACGCGACGTCCTCGGCTACAGTGGGCATGATGATCTGGTTGTCGGCGTCACTAAAAACGAACCCCACCTTGCGCCGCACCTCGCGTCCGCGTTTGGCTACATTGAGCCCAGCGACGCGCACCTGCCCACTGGTGGGCTCGGCAAGGCCGTTGATCAGGCGGACCAGGGTGGATTTACCGGAGCCGTTGGCGCCGATAATGCCGATGCGGCGTTCGTCGAGGGAGAGGTTGATGTCCCGGAGGACGGTGCGTTGGCCGGTAGCGGTATCGAAGGCGACGCCCACGTTCTCGAACTCGATGCGGGGCATGCTTTAGGCCTTGCGCTTGGTCGGCAGCAGGTCTGGCACCGCCTTGGTGACGGCCAGGGCGATGGCAACGGCGAGCGTGACCTTGATGAGGTCGCCAGGGATGAATGGGGTATTGGCCGCGAGGGCAGTGCTGAAGTCGTAGCCGAGGCGCACCATCAGGCCGATCGATCCGCAGAGGTATTGGATGATCACTCCGACGATGCCCGCGAGGAAGAATACGCCCGCGCGCGCGTTTGCGTTGCGGGGTGCGTACTGGGCGATCAGGCCGATGACGAAGGCGGCGATGATGTAGCCGACGATGTAGCCGACGGTGGGGCCTGCGACGGCTGCGGCGGCGGGCTTCCAGCCGGCCATGTTCGGCACGCCGACGAAGCCCACGGCGATGAAGAGGGTAGTGGCCAGGCCGCCGCGCCAGAAGCCGAGGATGAGGGAGGCCAGGACGATGCCCATGTTTTGCAGGACGATAGGTACGCCAGCTACGCCGACGGGCAATTGCACGCCGCCGAGGACGATGATCAGGGCGGCGAAGACGGCGATGTATGCGAGGTCTACCGCCTTAAATTTTGTAGTTTCGGAGGATGACATAAGCATGATGATAACCCATGCGGCTCAAAACTTGAACGCCGTTCAAGGCTGGGTTCTTTGGGTGGGGGTGTACATTGGTAGACCATGCGCAGAACAGAGTTTGATCGGCTGACTTTGGGAGAATTCGGCGATAGCTTCCGGGCTTTCATTGCGGATACTCACGTGCTGAGTTCGCTGGGGGATACGCCCGCCGCGCTAATCGAACAGGGGTATGATCCCCGCGATGTGTGGCTGGCGCTGTGTGATGACTTTGATGTGCCTGAAGAGCGCCGCCTGGGTGAGGATATCTAGGCTTTTCTATTGACGCCCACAGTATGGCCCGGTGGGGCGGCCAGTTAAACAATCGAACAAAGGTTCGTGTAGGGTGTGTGTCGGAGACGATGGTTGTCCGCGCGGTCGAGTACAACTATCAATGAACCTTTTCGGAGCGCTGCCGGTCTAAAGAAATCGGGGGTGCGAAGAAGATGACGATATTGAACACACCGGAATTGAACACACCGGACGTCACAGCAGATGTAAGGAGCAGCAACTTTATGCCACCGAAGAAGAAGCAGACCGCCGCGGCGGGGAAGGATCGGTCGAAGGCGCTGGAGCTTGCGATGGCGCAGATCGAGAAGGACTTCGGCAAGGGTGCGATCATGCGCCTGGGCGACGATACCCGCCCGCCAATCCAGGCAATTTCTTCTGGCAACATCGCAATCAACGCGGCGCTGGGCATTGGTGGTTTCCCGCGCGGTCGCGTAGTGGAGATCTACGGGCCGGAGTCCTCCGGTAAGACTACCGTGGCGCTGCACGCAATCGCGGAGGCGCAGCGTGCCGGTGGCATCGCGGCTTTTGTGGATGCGGAGCACGCGCTGGACCCGGAGTACGCCCGCGCGCTGGGCGTGGATACGGACGCGCTGCTGGTTTCCCAGCCGGACACGGGCGAGCAGGCGCTGGAGATCGCGGACATGCTGATCCGCTCGGGCGCCATCGACATCATCGTTGTGGACTCCGTGGCGGCGCTGACGCCCAAGGCGGAGATCGACGGCGAGATGGGCGACTCGCACGTTGGCTTGCAGGCCCGTCTGATGAGCCAGGCTCTGCGTAAGATGACCGGTGCGCTGTACCAGACGGGCACGACCGCGATCTTCATCAACCAGCTGCGCGAGAAGATCGGCGTGATGTTCGGTTCTCCGGAGACCACCACCGGCGGTAAGGCGCTGAAGTTCTACGCTTCCGTGCGCTGCGATATTCGCCGCATCCAGGCGCTGAAGGATGGCCAGGACGTGGTGGGCAACCGAACCCGCCTGAAGATTGTGAAGAACAAGGTCTCGCCGCCGTTCAAGATCGCGGAATTCGACATCCTCTACGGCGAAGGTATTTCGCGGGAGGGCTCCATCATTGACCTGGGCGTGGAGACCGGCCTGATTAAGAAGTCCGGTTCCTGGTTCACCTACGACGGCGACCAGCTGGGCCAGGGTAAGGAGAAGGCCCGCGAGTTCCTCAAGAACAACCCGGATCTATCCGCGGAGCTGGAGGATCGCATTGCCCGCGAACTGAAGATTGGCCCCTACGCCAAGACGAAGGACGAGCCAGCTGGAGAAGCCGCTGAGGATCAGGCGGACGAGGACAAGCCCATCGAGCTGAGCCCGAACTTCGACGATGACGATGCCAACTGACGATGCCGATTAGGCAAAGCGAGCGCGACCAGAAGATAGAAGCACTGCGGCAGGCCATCGCCAACTACTCGCCCGGTGAGGGCGAGGGGTTCGTGGACGCGGAGGAGGAGGAAAAACTCGCGCCTATCAAGGCCAAGGCAGTGCGGCTGATCAACCATCGAGCACGCTCCACGGCGGAGCTGCGCCAGAGGCTGCTCGACGCCGACTTTGAACCCGAGGGGGTGGAGGAGGTCATTGACCGCTGCACGGCAAGCGGGATGCTCGACGATGCTCAGTTCGCCCAAGAGTGGGTGCGGCAGCGGGAGAAGAATCAGAAGAAGTCCGTTTCCGTGCTGCGCCGAGAGCTACAGCGCAAGGGCATCGCCGCAGCACTGATTGAGGACGCGCTGGAGCAGGTGGACGAGGAGTCCCAGCTGCAGATCCTGGAGGAGCTCGTAGCCAAGAAGGCAGCCAGCGTGAAGACCCGCCCGGCCGACCGCAAGGAATACGACAAGGCGCTGCGCCGCGTAGTGGGAGTTGCCGCCCGCCGCGGATTTCCGCAAGGCGTAGCCCTGGCATACGCTCGCCGCGCGCTGGACGCGCGAATAGAGGAGCTGTAGCGGGCGTCACTAACGAAGGCCTCACTTTTCTAAACGCGGTGGGCAAAGGGGTAGGGTAATCCACGTGACACAGACGATTCAGACGCAAACGAGCGAGAACTCTGGTGCCGGTCGCACCTACGAAGTGCGCACCTTCGGCTGCCAGATGAACGTCCACGATTCCGAGCGCCTGTCCGGCCTGCTGGAAGACTCCGGGTACGTACCCGCACACGAGGGCGCCACGCCGGACGTCGTGGTGTTCAATACCTGCGCGGTCCGCGAGAACGCGGACAAGCGCCTCTACGGAACCCTGGGCCAGATGAAGGCCATCAAGGACGAGCACCCCGGCATGCAGATCGCCGTGGGTGGATGCATGGCGCAGAAGGACAAGCAGACCGTGGTGGACAAAGCCCCATGGGTCGACGTGGTCTTCGGCACCCACAACTTGGGCTCGCTGCCCACGCTGCTGGAGCGCTCGGCGCACAACCACAAGGCAGAGGTGGAGATCTTCGACGCACTCGAGGAATTCCCCTCCGTGCTCCCCGCCAAGCGCGAATCCGCCTACGCCGGTTGGGTCTCCGTATCCGTCGGCTGCAACAACACCTGCACCTTCTGCATCGTGCCCTCGCTGCGCGGCAAGGAGCAGGACCGCCGCCCCGGCGAGATCCTGGCCGAGGTCAAGGCGCTGGTAGACCAAGGCGTAAGCGAAGTGACGCTGCTTGGGCAGAATGTGAACGCCTACGGTGTGAACTTCGCCGACGAAACCCTCGAGCGCGACCGCACCGCATTCTCCAAGCTGCTGCGCGCCTGCGGGGAAATCGAAGGCCTGGAGCGCCTCCGCTTCACCAGCCCACACCCGGCCGAGTTCACCGACGACGTGATCGACGCGATGGCGGAGACTCCCACCGTGTGCCCGCAGCTGCACATGCCGCTGCAGTCCGGGTCGGACAAGGTACTGAAGGACATGAAGCGCTCCTACCGCTCCAAGAAGTTCCTGGCGATCCTCGACAAGGTGCGCGAGCGCATCCCGCACGCGGCGATCACCACCGACATCATCGTCGGTTTCCCCGGTGAAACTGAGGAGGACTTCCAGGCGACCATGGACGTAGTGGAGAAGGCCCGCTTCGCCAGTGCCTTCACGTTCCAATATTCTCCGCGACCCGGCACTCCGGCCGCGGAGATGGAAAACCAGGTGCCGAAGGCCGTCGTGCAGGACCGCTACGAGCGCCTCCTCGCACTGCAGGAGCGCATCAGCGAAGAGGAAAACCGCAAGCTCATCGGCACCACGCAGGAACTGCTGGTGCAGGCCGACGGGCGTAGGAACGACCGCACCCACCGCCGCTCCGGGCGTTCCCGCGACGGCCGCCTCGTGCACTTCACGCCCGAAGGCGACATCCGGGCAGGTGACGTTGTGGAGGTTGTTATTACTGATGCCGCGCCGCACTTCCTCATCGCCGACGGCGGGGTCGCGAGCCACACGCGCACCCGGGCGGGGGACATGACAGAGTTGGGGGAGACTCCGACTACGGCGCCTGTGGGCGTCGGACTAGGAATGCCGAGCATAAAGAAGCCCGGGCCGACGGCGGCGGGCGGATGCAGCACGGGAGGATGCGGCTGTGAGTAGTGACAACAAGAGCACCAAGAGCAGCGCCAAGAGCTCCGAACAGGAAGTCGGAGACGACGCGCTGGCGCAGTACCGAGGCGACCTCAGCGGCGCTGAGCGCAGGATTGCCGGTCGCGTGGTGCTGGGCCGCTACGTGCCGCTGATCGTCCTCGGTTTCCTGGTTCCCCTCGTTATGATCTTCCTGCCGCACGCGGGCGACGTGCGCGGCTACGACGTGCTGTTTAACACCCAGGTGGCGCAGGACGGCGCGACGGCTAAGCCGGAAATGATCTTCTCCTGGCTGCGCCTTATCGCGATCCTTTTGACCATCGGAACCCTGGTTTCGAAATCGTGGATCGTGGCATGGGTGAACTGGGCCTTTGCAGGTGTGGCCTGGTGGTACAACGTGTTTGCGATCTGGGTGCGGCAGACCCAGCCGCCGACGGAGTCGGGCGACGGCCCGGCCATCCCGCTGCTGTTCAGCCTGGTGGGTCTAACGGTGCTTTTCTACGCACTGTCCGCGGTTGTATTTCAAAAGAATCCCCTGCAGCGGGCGCTAGCTGCGGCGCGGCGCGAGGAAGCCCACCGCGACGAAGAATCCCGCCTGGCACAGCAGCGGCTGCGCATGGGCATCGAGGACCGCGAGGATGCGGAGATCGTGGATGACCGCCGCGCCCGCGCGAAGGCCCGCCGCGAGCGCAAGGCCAAGCTCGAAAAGCAGCAGGGCGAGGCCCCGCAGGAGAGCGAGGAGGACTAGCCCTCCACGGCGGCAGCGGCGGTGTCCGCCCACTCCTGCCACTGCGCGGCCTGGCCGCGTAGCTTCTCCGCCTTCGCGGACTTGCCCGCCTTCTCCGCGGCCTCGGCCTCGCGGTTGAACTGGTCCACCTTTGCCTGGAACTGGGCCACGCGCGCCTGGGCCTCCGGGTCGGTGCGGCGCCACTCGGCATCCGCAGCCTCCTCCACGCGGGCCTCAATGGCCTTGATCTTGTCCTCGAACTCGCGCACGCGGCCGCGCGGTACGAAGCCGATCTGTTCCCACTTTTCCTGCAGTTCGTGCAGAACCTTTCGGGCCTTGTCCACACCGTGCGCCTGCGGATCAACCTTCGGGGAGTACTCGTCGATGAGGGCCTGCTTGGCCTCCGCGTTGGATTCGAACTCCTTGTCGCGCTCGGCGGAATCTGCCTTGCGGGCGGCGAAGAACACGTCCTGTGCCTTGCGGAATCGCTCCCAAAGCTGGTCGTCCACGTTGCGCGGGGCGCGGCCTGCGGCCTTCCACTGGCTCATCAGGTCGCGGTACTTGGCGCTGGTTGGCCCCCAGTCGGTGGAATCCTGCAGCGCCTCGGCCTGTTCGATCAGATCTTCCTTCTTTAGCCGCGCCCGCTCGCGGTTGCGGTCCAGCTCGTCGAAGTGCGCCTGACGCTTGCGGTTGAACTCGGAGCGAGCCTTAGAGAAACGCTTCCACAGCTCGTCGTCGGTGGAGCGCTCCACGCCCTTGATGCTGCGCCACTGCTCTACGATCGCGCGGATGCGCTCGCCGGAGCGCTTCCAGTTCACGGTGGACGGATCGGCCGCGGCAATGCTCTCGACCTCTCCCAGCAGCTCTTCCTTCTGCGCCAATGCGGAATCGCGGCGCTCCTGCTTCGCCTCCGCGACCTGCTTCTCGGCGGTCTGGGTGCGCTGCGAAATCTTTTCTAGGCGGGCATCCAGCGTGGCGATGTCGCCGATGACGGCTGCGGTGGGAAGGGAATCCTGCAGAATCTTCGCGTCGTGGCGAATGGTCTGGGCTTGTTCCGGGTGGCTTTGCAGACGCGCCTCGAGCATCTGCACTTCAGTGCTCAGGTCGTCGTAGCGGGCGCCAAAGTGCTTCAGCCCCTCTTCGGGAGTACCGGCCTTGAACTCGCCGATCTGACGCTCGCCGTCGGCGGTCGTTAACCATGCCACGCCGTCAGCGTCCACGCGGCCGAACTTCGCGGGGTCGTTCTTGGGGATGCTGACACCCCCGGTCTGCACTCCCTTCAGCCCAGGCTTGGCGCCTGGCTTGGGCCCCGGCTTTGGGCCGGGCTTCGGGACCGGACGAGGATTCGTGGGATCAGTCATTGCGGGTACTCCTACCTAAAACCAAAACATGCCAATCGCCTTATACGCTTTCTAGCCTTTTAGCCTTTTAGCCTTGTATAGGGCAATGAAGTAATTATTACACCAGCCGCCCCGCTAGACTGGGTTTCTATGAGTTCTTCCACTGAGATCCGCCCGATCGCAGTCGTTGGCCCTACCGCCTCTGGCAAGACGGCGATCTCCCTGGAACTGGCCAAGCGGCTGGACGGCGAGGTGGTGAATATCGACTCCATGCAACTGTACAGGGGCATGGACATCGGAACGGCCAAGGTTCCGCCGTCAGAGCGACAGGGGATTCCGCACCACCAGCTGGATATTTGGCCGGTGACCAAGCCCGCAAGCGTCGCGGAGTATCGCGCGGGGGCGATCGAGACGGTGGAAAAAATTTTTTCCAGGGGCAAGACGCCCATCATCGTCGGCGGCTCCATGATGTACATCCAGGCGCTGGTGGACGAGTGGGACTTTCCGCCCACGGATCCGATGGTGCGCGACAAGTGGCAGCGCGAGCTCGACGTCCGTGGGGTGGCCGCCATGCACCAGTACTTGGCGACGATCGACCCCGAGGCCGCGCGCATTATCGAGGACAACGACCCGCGCCGCACCGTCCGCGCCCTCGAAGTCATCGAGCTAACCGGCAAGCCTTTCGCGGCCTCACAGCCGCCGAAGAACTCCACGCCCCGCTGGAACATGCGCCTGTTGGGGCTGAACGCGCCCGCCGAGTGGCTGAACCCCCGCATCGAGTTGCGCGTGCGCCAGATGTTCGACCAAGGCTTGGTGGAGGAAGTACGTGCCCTGGTTGCCGATGGGCTGCTCCGCGAGTCCACCGCCGGCCAGGCCATCGGATACGCGCAGGTGCTGGACTATTTCGCGGGCGAGCTCACCTTTGAGGAAGCCGTGGACCGCACGATCACAGGCACCCGTCGCTATGCTCGACGGCAGCGTTCCTGGTTCCGCAGGGATAAGCGCATTATTTGGATTGACGCCAACTCGCCCGACCCGGTCCGCGCGGCCACGGAAGCGCTAGGGATTGGCAGCCAGCAGTAAGCAAGGCCATTATTAAGCAAGGGAAGTGTTCCGCATGATCGAATTCATCAAGGCCCACGGCACGGAGAACGACTTCGTTGTCCTGATGGACGAGGCAACCCAGGTGAACCTCACCGAGGAGCGCGTGCGGCACCTTGCTGACCGCCGGGCCGGGATCGGCGGCGACGGCTTGATTCGCATTGCCACCGGCGACGCGCTGGTGAGCGCGGGCGTGCTGGCCGAACTGCCCGCGGGCGTGCACGGCGAAGAATGGTTCATGGACTACCGCAACGCCGACGGCTCCCTGGCGGAAATGTGCGGCAATGGAGTACGTGCCTTCGCTCATGCGCTGTGCCGACAGGGGAAGGTCATGGCCGGCGAGCAATTCGGCATCGGCACCCGGGCGGGCCGCAAGCTGGTGGAGGTCCAGGAGCTGAGTGGGGAGAACCAGGAGCACGCGATCGTGAGCGTGGAGATGGGCGCCCCGGAAGTGCTGGACGTGTCCACCGCACAGGTGGGCGACATGAAGGTCGCGGGGCTCGGAGTGGATATGGGTAACCCGCACCTAGCCGCGGTGGTGCCGAACCTCACGGCGCAGGAACTTCAGAAGCTGCCGATCGACCAGCAGGTGCAGTTCGACCCGGAGTTCTTCCCGGCGGGGGTGAACCTGGAGGTTCTCACGCCCCTGGACGATGCGGGCGCGGTGCACATGCGCGTCCACGAGCGCGGGGTGGGGGAGACTCGCTCTTGCGGTACCGGTACCGTAGCCGCCGCTGTTTCTGCCCTTGCTGACGCCGAACTGGCCACGGGCACCGTCACCGTGCACGTTCCAGGGGGCACCGTGGAGGTGGAGGTCTCCGAGGAAGGCTCGGTACTCCGCGGGCCCTCGGCGATTGTGGCCTGGGGCCAAACAGTCCTCTAGTGGCCCCCGCAGCCGCAGCTACCGGAGCCGCAGGCGCCGCCGCAGTCAGCGGCATCCACGGTGCTAGCGGTGAACTGCACGGTTCCGGCCACGATCAACGGGGCATCGGACTGTGCGAGCTCCTCGTCGACCGCATCCTCGGGTAGCACCACCGTGAACTCGAAGGGGGAGGTCACGCTCGCGGTCCAGAACTTCTGCCCCGTCAGAGCGTTGACCTTGCGGGACCAGTCGGTGGCCTCCACCGCGATCTCCGCCGTGGCATGCGGAGCAGTGGCCGGGGAGTTGATGTCCCGCAAACCGCTCGAATCCACCACGCCGACCTTCAGGCCGCCGTCCTTGGCGAACGCAGTCGAGTCCCCGTACACGCGCACGGAATTGGCCAGAGCCCCAATGTGGAACTGGTGGTACTCCAACGAGGGGGCGTCCACAAGCAAAGGGCCTTGAGCGACGGTGGCGGTGAGGGAAGCGATCGTCGGGGCCTGCTGACCGGAGATCTGCAGCATGGGGCTATCGTCCACAACGTCGAGCACGCCGATGATGTCGTTCAGCATCGACAAGTGCGCCGTGGCGGGCACTCCGCCGGTGTAGCTGGCGAAAGAGCCGAAGGGCTCGACGGCGAGCACGACCATGCGGGCGCCCGAGGGGTCGTCGAACTGCAGAACCTGGCCGCCGCGAACCTCACCCGACACGCCCAGGTTGCCGGAGCCGTAGGCGGCCTCGAGGGCCTGCTGCCACTTGGGGAAATCCATACCAATGCTGCGGAGTTCAGGAATCATGCCCACCACTCTAGTCCGCCGTACCAAATTTCCTATTTACCGCCCCTGACAGGTAAAAATAGAGCGTAATGACGGAAAAGACGGATAAAACCGAACACACTACACACCTTTATGATTCGCACGTGGCGCCCACGGTCGGCGAGCTCGATCTGGAGGAGCGCTCGAGCCTCCGACGACTGTCCCGCGGAGTAAATACCTACACAGACGAGCAGTCCGACGGCTACGACGTTGAGTACCGCAAGCTGAGGCTGGAGAAGGTCGTGCTGGTCGGCGTGTGGACCACCGGGACGATCGCGCAGGTGGAGGCGAGCCTGGAGGAACTGCGAGCCCTAGCCGAAACCGCAGGCTCCGAAGTGGCGGAGATGCTCTACCAGCGGCGCGACAAGCCGGATTCAGGTACTTACATCGGCCGCGGCAAGGTCGAGGAGCTGAAGTCCGTGGTGCTGGAAACCGGTGCAGATACCGTGGTCTGCGACGGTGAGCTGAGCCCGGGCCAGATGATCGCGCTCGAGAAGGCGCTGGACGTCAAGGTGATCGACCGGACCATGCTAATTCTGGATATCTTCGCCCAGCATGCGAAATCCAAGGAAGGCAAGGCGCAAGTCTCGCTGGCGCAGATGGAGTACCTCATCACCCGCGTGCGCGGTTGGGGTAGCGCGCTGTCCCGGCAGGCGGGCGGTCGCGCGGGCTCCAACGGTGGCGTGGGCCTGCGCGGACCTGGCGAGACGAAGATCGAGGCGGATCGCCGTCGCCTGCGCTCCGACATGGCGAAGCTGCGCAAGGAGATTGCGGCGATGAAGACCTCCCGCGAGGTCAAACGCGAGCGCCGTGACGCCTCGGCCATCCCTCAGATCGCGATTGCGGGATACACGAACGCGGGCAAGTCCTCCCTGATTAACGCACTGACGGGTGCGGGTGTGTTGGTTGAGGATGCCCTGTTCGCCACCCTGGATCCGACGACGCGTCGCGCGAGCCTCGCGGACGGTCGAACGGTGGTGTTCAGCGACACGGTGGGCTTCGTCCGCCACCTGCCCACGCAGCTGGTGGAGGCGTTCCGTTCCACTCTGGAGGAAGTCCTGGCCGCCGACGTGGTGCTGCACGTTGTGGATGGCTCCGACCCGTTCCCGCTGGAACAGATCAAGGCAGTGAACACCGTGATCGGTGGAATCGTGGAGGAATCCGGGCAGGAGGCGCCGCCGGAGATTTTGGTGATCAACAAGATCGACGCAGCCGACCCGCTGGTGCTGGCGGAGCTGCGGCACCGCATTCCGGATGCCGTGTATGTGTCCGCGAAGACAGGGGAGGGCATTCCGGAATTGGAGGCCCAGCTGGAGTTGTTCCTCAACTCGCTGGATTCTCACGTGACCCTGCACGTTCCATTTGACCGTGGCGATCTGGTGGCCAAGGTCCACGAGCTGGGAACGGTGATTGCGGAGGACTACGACGCGGACGGAACTCGCCTGGATGTACGTCTACCGAAGGTGGTTGCGGCGGAGCTGGAGGAGTTTGTCGTCGCCGAGTAGCTAGTCGGCGGAGCTAGTCGGCGGAGCTAGTCGGCAAAGGTGACGTCGATGCCTAAGTTTCTTAGTTCGTTGACGTAGGGCTCGGGGGCGCCGCGGTCGGTGACGATGGCGGCGATGTCATCGATGCTGGCGAAACTGACGAGATAGTCGAGGCCGAACTTGGTGGAATCGCACAGGGCGACTACCGAATCGGAGTTGGCGACCATGGCGCGCTTGATGGCGCCTTCTTGAGCATCTGGGGTGGATAGGCCGTGGTCGATGGTGAGCGCGTTGGTGCCGATGAAGGCCACGTCCGCATGTAGCACGCCGAGCGCTCGGGTGGCTAGGTCGCCGACGACGGCCTGAGAGGCCGCGCGGACGTGCCCGCCGATCAGCTGCACATCGCAGCGCGAGGATTCAGCCAGGGTAGTGGCGATGAACAACGAGTTCGTGACGATGTTCAGCTTCGGCGCCATGAGCTTCGGGTCGTTCGTTGCGTTGGCCTCCGCGATCGCTTCGGCGAACACGCCGGTGGTGGTGCCCGCGTCGATGAAGACGGTTCCCGAGGGCGGCAGCAGCTGCACCGCTGCCCGGGCGATTGCGCGCTTGGCCCCGAGGGCGGCCTTCGACCTGGTGGCGAGCGTGGTGAAGTCTGTACGGAAGTTCTGTACGGGCACGGCGCCGCCGTGGACGCGGAAGAGCTCGCCGCCGTCGTCGAGGACCGCTAGGTCGCGGCGAATTGTTTCTGCGGTGACGCCGAACTTCTCCGCCAACTCATTCACAGTTACCCGGCCGTGAATGGCGGTGAGGGAGAGTATCTGACGGCGCCGTTCTGCTGATTCCATGAGCGTCATTTTAGTTGTTTGCGGGCTGGAAGCGGCGGCGTCAGAACCAATGGGGGGAACCTAGATCTTGCGCAGGACCGCGGCGACCTTGCCCAGGATCGTCGCTTCCTCGGCGGGAATGGGCTCGAACAGCGGATTGTGGGGGATTAGCCACAGGCCGTCGGAATCCTTTTGGAACTCCTTGACCGTGGCTTCGCCGTCGATCATTGCCGCCACGAAGTCGCCGAACTCGGCGACGGACTGCGAGCGGACGACGACCCAGTCACCGTTGAAAATGCCCGCGTCGTGCATCGATTCGCCCACGACCTGAAGCAGGAAGAGCTCGCCGTTGCCCACGAGCTCCTGGGGGAGGGGGAAGTGAGCTTCGACGTTCTGCTCCGCGAGAATCGGGGCGCCGGCAGCGATCTGGCCGACGACCGGAACGTAGGTTGCCTCCGGCATGATCTCGCCGTCGGCAGTCGGTTCCGGAGCCGGGGCGTTGGCCTTGGGCTTGCTGGTGTTGTTCTTCGTGCCCTCGTTGCCCAGCTGGCCGCCGTCGAATGCCCGCACGTCGACGGCGCGGGGGCGCTTGCCATCACGGCGAAGGTAGCCGCGCTTCTCGAGTTGGGTGAGGTGGTAGGAGACGGAGGACGTGGAGTGCAGCCCCACTGCGTCCGCAATCTCGCGGATGCTCGGTGGATAGCCACGGATGACCGTCGAATCCTTAATGACCTCCAAAATGCGGCGCTGGCGGGTGCTCAAGGCAGGCTTCTGGCCATCCTTCTGGGCCTGCTTCTCCGCGCGCTTGTCGGCTTCCGACTTCGGCGGGCGGCCAAGCCGCGGGCGCGGTGTGGGGCTATCGGTGGAATCGTCGGTGCTCACGGGATCTACCTCGCTCGGTATTCGGTGTGGATTCGGTACTCGGCAGTAGCTGTTCGCTTCAGCTGTCTCCATCGACTTTACCCGATAAAAGGAGAATTTCTAGTGTATGTGTTCGAAAATGTTTAGATTCCGCTAGACACGTTCGAACAGGCGTGCTAAATTTCTGAACGTAACGGTAATTAGAACACGTGATCTAGTGTTCTATTAAGTATCCACAACATGTCTGGCGCAGATGGTTCACTGTGAATCGCAGCGAAGCAAGTCTTGTGCACCGCCTCGAAGGTGGCGCCGATGCGCTGCTGATATGCCGCCAATACACCAAGGAGTAAGTAGATGACCACCTCGATCGTACGCCCTGCAACGTCTCGCCAGTCTGCGACCTTCCGTTCTTCTGCCACGCGCGCCCGGGTGACGCGCCACGATCGGGTAGCCCCGCTGCGCCAGCCGCGGGTACTCAAGCCGGATTGGGATCAGGTGGGCGAGAGGCGTAAATCGAACACCTACGGCTACTCTACGGCGCCGGTAGCCCGTTCGATGTCCAGGGAGAGGGCTGCGCGGATTTCGGGCGCTAACGAAAGGGTGTTCGAAGTGCAGCCGAACCGTATCGAGGCAATTCGGGCGCGTGTGGATCGCGTGGTTCACTCTCCGGGTGCGACCATGGTGTCCTTGGGGGCAATGTCCGCACTAGTCGGCCTCGCGCCCATGCTGATTCCTTAAGGAGGATCCATCAAGGTGGCGACCAAGTCTGTAGCTTCTGTAGCTTTTGTAGTTTCTGTAGCTTCTGTCCCGTTGAGGTGAAGGACTAAGCTGGGTGGCGTGTTGTGCCCCTCTTGCAGTTCTGAATCCTCCCGCGTAGTCGACTCGCGCTCTATCGAAATGGGCGTATCCATTCGCCGCCGCCGTGAGTGCAGCGAGTGTCAGACGCGTTTCACGACCATCGAAAGATCCGTCCTATTGGTGGTCAAGCGAAACGGGGTGACCGAGGAGTTCAGCAGGGAGAAGGTCATTAAGGGTGTTCGTCGGGCATGCCAAGGGCGCGACGTCTCTGATGACGCTTTGAAGCGCCTTGCACACGAGGTGGAGCAGGCAGTGCGCGTGGCACATGGGTCACAAGTCCCCGCTAACCAGATCGGCTTGGCGATCCTCGACCCGTTGCGCACCCTAGACGAGGTTGCATATCTGCGCTTTGCCTCGGTGTATAAGTCCTTCAACTGCGCCGAAGACTTCGAGCAGGAGATCGAATCCTTGCGGGCGCACCGCCATGCGCTTGCCGAGCGCCACGGGGAGGCGGGCAGCGAGGAAAGCTAGCTGCGAAGAAAACTAGCGAATCTTCTCCAGCTTCTTCCGGATTCGCTGCAGGGAAACCGAATGAGCCGTGCCGAGGTTCTGGGCGAAGAGGCTGACCCGGAGCTCCTCGATCATCCAGCGCACCTCCTTAATCTGCGGCGAGGCAGCCCGCGCAGTAGGTAGGCGCTTCTTGGTCTTTTCTAATAACTCGAAGGCCTCCTGGACCTCATCGTCCAGATCCTCCTCCTTGTCCGGATCCGTCTTCATCAGCTCCAGGCGTGCACGCATCGCCTCCACATAGCGCGGTACATGGCGCATGTGCTCAATGCCATTACGAGCGATAGCGTGCTTGCCCAAGAAGAAGTCCAGTTGTGCGCGCATATCGTCGATAGCCTCGCCCGACCAGCCCTTAAGCTCCGCTGATATATCGGCTACCGCCAGCACCGCAGGAGCCAGGGCAACGACATACTGCCGCACCCGGCCCGGCCCCTGGGATCGTGCGGCGCCAACTACCTCCTCGCACTTTTCCGGATCGCGGATCACCGGCCCCAGCTTCATCAGCATGTCCCGGCACGCGAGAGCCACGACGTCGTTCACCAGGCCGTCCACGCCACCGGGAGTATTCTCCATGGCCACCCGCTGGCGCAGCGGCAGCCCCTTGATCATCTGCTTCGGCGACACAGTGCAGGCCGCAACCATCATGTTCAGCACCGTCGTAAACTGCTGGTCGTCCGCCGCCTGCTTGGTGGGGAAGGCCTTCAAGGTCACCCGGCCCTTTGCCGAGCGTTCTGCACCCTCTGCGCCGCACTTAGAGATGACGATCGCCGGGTAGGTGTTGAGGGTCTGGCCATCCACCACCGTTTCCACCGTTTCCGGCAGCACGCCGATGCCATCCGCGGTCCATGCTTCTGCGGTGGCCAGCACGCCGGTGGATGTTCCGGCCTGCTTCTTCGAGCCCTTCCGGCGCGACGGCGTATGCTGCGCCGCATCGCTCGGGGCAGCGGTCTTGGAACGCGCGGCGGCCTGGGCAATCGCGGACGTGACCTGCCCGGCCAGCTTGTTCTGCAGGTACTGCAGGTCGCGCGACTTCTCGATCACATTGCCACGGCGGTCGATGGCGGCAAACTGCATGCGTAAGTGCCCGGGAACCCGGGACCAGTCGAAGTCCAGTGCGGAGATCCCCTGGCCGCCGAGCTCGCGCAGCGCCTCGGCCAGCGCAAACCCAAACTCCCCGTCAAAGGGAACCATCCGACGCAGAGCAGCAGCGGCGAAGTTGCTGGCGGGCACCACACTCGTGCGCAAAGGCTTGGGCAGGGAACGGATTAGGGCGATCGCCAGCTCCTCCCGCATGCCGGCAACCAGCCACCGTGTCTCTGGCTCGGAGACGTTCGCCAGCAGGGGGATCGGCACGCGCATCGTCATGCCGTCGTCCGGGTCGCCAGGCATAAAGACATAGCTGAGCTCGAACTCCAGGCTGCCCTGCCGCCACACGTCGGGGAACTCATCGGCAGCCTTCGCCGCCTCCTCCGAGTCGATCAGCGCGTCGAGCGTGAAATCCAGCTGGTGCGGGTCTTTATGGCGAGCCTTCTTCCACCAGGAATCAAAGTGCCGGGAGGAAACGATCTTTTCTGGCAAGCGGGCGTCATAAAAATCAAAGAGCGCTTGATCGTCGACAACGATGTCGCGGCGGCGAGCCTTATCCTCCAATTCGGTCGCCTCGGAGAGAAGCCTCTGGTTGTGGGCGAAGAAATGGTGGCGGGTTCTCCAATCGCCCTCCACGAGCGCGTGCCGGATGAACAATTCGCGCGCCAAGGCCCGATCCACCTTCGAGGCATTGACCATCCGGTCGGCGACGATCGGCAATCCCAGAAGCAGCACCTTTTCGTGCACCATTGCCGCTCCACGGGAAGACGACCACACCGGTTCCGAATAGTTGTATTTCACCATGTGCGGGGCGATCGTTTCGATCCAGCTCGGGTCGATGGGCCCTACGGTGCGGGCGAAGACCTGCGAGGTCTCCACCAGCTCGGCGGCCATGAGCCACTGCGGGGGCTTCTTGGACACGTGCGAGGAAGGGTGCACCACAAAGTGCGAGCCGCGGGTGCCGGTAAACTGCTTGGAGTTGCCTTCGCGCATTCCCACGTGGGTCAAAAGGCCAGTGAGAATGGACTTGTGAACCAGATCCTCGTCGATCGCCTCTGGCTCGAAAACCAGCTCCCTCACGTGGCGAATATTCGGAATCTTCCAGCTTAGATCCTGCACGACGGAAAGCATCTGGCGCACCAAATCCATCCACTCGCGGACGCGCACGTAGTGGATGAACTCGCGCTGGCACAGCTTGCGGAACTTGTTCGCGGACAGCTCCTGGCGCTGTTCCTGCAGGTAGTTCCAGAGCTTCAGTAGGCTCACGAAGTCGGAGTTCGCCTTGAAACGCGCGTGCATTTCGTCGGCCTGCTGCTGCTTTTCCAGGGGGCGTTCGCGCACGTCTTGGATGGACAGGGCGGAGACGATGACCGCAATGGGCTCGATGATGTTGTTCGCATGTCCGGCCGCCAGCATGCGCGCGAGCCGCGGATCGGTAGGGATGCGCGCCATGTCGCGGCCGATGGGGGTAAGCGCTGCGTCCTTTGTTGACGCCAACGCTCCGAGCTCCTGCAGTAGAGCCACACCGTCACGGATGGACTTGTTGTCGGGTGCCTGGAGGAAGGGGAAGCGTTCAATATCGCCCAAGCCGAGGGCGGCCATGGACAGGATCACGCTGGACAGGTGGGTGCGCAGAATCTCCGGGTCGGTGAACTCGGGTCGCGACTCGAAGTCCTCTTCGGAGTACAGGCGGATGGCGATGCCGTCGGCGATGCGGCCCGAACGGCCGGAGCGCTGCTTGGCGCTGGCCTGGCTAATGGGCTCCACCGGCAGGCGCTGAACCTTGGTGCGGTTGGAATAGCGGGAGATGCGGGCATAACCAGTGTCCACCACGTAGTGGATGCCAGGAACCGTCAGCGAGGTTTCCGCGATGTTGGTGGCCAGCACGATGCGGCGACGCGGCCCGGTGCGGAACACGCGGTGCTGCTCGGCGTTTGAAAGGCGCCCGAACAGCGGTAACACGTCTACCTTGCGTGCGCCACCGGCACCGGCGAACTCGCCTTCCAGCGCCTCGGCGGCATCGCGAATCTCGCGTTCGCCGGAGAAGAAGCACAGGATGTCGCCCTCGCCGGCGCGCATCAGCTCCTTACATGCCGCAACGAGCGCGTCCAGGGGGTCGGTCTCCACCTCGATGACCTCGCCGGTTTTCGGGTTCTCGCGCTCCGTCACCAGCGGGCGATAGCGAATCTCCACCGGGTAGGTTCGCCCCGAGACCTCGATGATGGGGGCGGGGGAGCCGGAGGCGTCCGCAAAGTGCTTTGCGAAACTCTCAGGGTCGATCGTCGCGGAGGTGATGATGACCTTCAAGTCCGGCCGCTTCGGCAGTAGCTGCTTGAGGTAGCCGAGAAGGAAGTCGATGTTAAGGCTGCGCTCGTGGGCCTCGTCGACAATGATCGTGTCGTAGTCGCGCAGCAGGCGATCACGCTGGATCTCGTTGAGCAGTACGCCATCGGTCATGAGCTTCACGGCGGTGTGCTTCGAGATGGTATCGTCAAAGCGGATTTTGTAGCCGACCAGGGAAGTATCGTCGCTGATCTGTTGGTCGAGTTCCTCCGCGATGCGCTCGGCCACGCTGCGGGCCGCGATGCGGCGCGGCTGGGTGTGACCAATGACCTTGGTGCGTCCGCGGCCGAGTTCCAGGCACATCTTGGGAATCTGGGTGGTTTTACCCGAGCCGGTCTCACCGGCGATGATGACCACCTGGTTGTCCTCGATGGCCTTTTTGATGTCTTCTCGCCGCTCAGAGACCGGCAGGTCGGGGTAGGTAATCGGCGGAATGGTGCGGATGAATTGCGGGCGGCGGCGCTTGTTTGAGCGTCGCCGGGAGCGCCTGCGCCCCTGCGGCTTGCCCTGGGCGCGGCCTTCGTTGGTGGGGGAGGCCGACCCGTGCGCGTCCGTCATGTGTGAATCACCCGTCTCGCTTGCCAGAATTTCCCCGTGTTAAAGGGGCTGAACAGGCCGATTCTAGCAATGAGCCTCCAGGGGAGGAACCTGCACCCCTGAACAGTTTTTACCCCCAAATAATATTAGAGGACTATAAATGTTTGATTAATATACACAAACTATCCCGTAGCCCCATGGATTCGGTCTAGTCTTTCGCTAGTCAAAACAATCTAATCTTTTAAGTAGTTTTGAGAAGCGAGAGACCTCATGTGTGAACACGGCCAGAACGCCACCCCGAACAATCTGCAGAACCCGCTGAAGTCCCAGCTCAGCCGCCGCAACTTCTTCCGTGGAATGGCTGCGGTATCCGGCACCGTACTCTGGGTCTCCGCCGGTGCGCCAGGAGCAAGCGCGCAGGAAGCTAGTGGCAGCAGTGGAGGAGGCTTCCACGTCGGCCGCGGTCTGGCGGACATGACCGGCGAGCCATGGGGCGCCGGTATGTTCGGCTACGCCGTGGACGAGCAGAAGACCGTCGGCATCCAGCGCCGCCAGTACGCCCGCGCGTTTATTTTTGTTGACGCCAACCACGACAACTCCCGTTTCGTCCATGTCACCTGCGACGTTGGGCTGATGTTCCAGTCTATTCACCTGGAGGTGCTCCGCCGCCTCAAGGAGAAGTTCGGGGATCTGTACGACCAGACCAACGTCCTACTCACGGCCACCCACACTCACGTGGCTCCAGGTGGCACGTCCCAGCATTTGATGGTCGATATCACCCACGGTGGCTTCCGCCCGAAGACCTTCGAGGCCACGGTGGCGGGCATTGTTACCGCCATTGAACGCGCGCACGCGGACATCCAGCCCTCAGACGTCACGGTTGCTGAGACGACGGTCGCTGATGCGGGCGTCAATAGGTCAAAGACCTCGTGGGACCGCAACCCCGAAGAGGACAAGAAGGCGCTACCCAACGGGGTGGATACCCGCAGTGTGACCCTCCATGTTTCGCGCGGCGGCAAGCAGGTTGGCTTGATCAACTGGTACTCGCTGCACCCGACGAGCTTCGGCGCGGAGTACAAGCACATCGCAGGCGACAACAAGGGCTACGCAGCCTGGGCGACCGAGGAAGCTCACGGAGTGGTGCACCGCTATCCTGAGGACGCGCCGTTTGTCGCTGCCTTCGCCAACATGACGCCCGGTGACATCACGCCGAACATGGGGTTGACGCCCAACTCTGGGCCGGGAGCAGACGAGCGCGAATCTGCGCAGATCCTCGGCGAGCGGATGATGGCGGCGACCAATGACCTAGGCAAGGACTGGTCGGCAGGCGGTATCGACGGGCGCATGCGATGGGTGAACTGCCCGCAGCTGGTGGCCAGCCCGCGCTTTACCCCGGACAAGAAGGAGCACAAGCTGGGGCCGGCGATTCTGGGTGCGGCTTTTGCTGCGTCTTCGCAGGAAGACGGCGGCGGTGTGCCCATCCTGGGTTTCAATGAGGGCGAGCGCGGCGGTAACCCGTGGGTGCGCGACCTCAACAACTTCCTTTCGCCCCAAGAGATCAAGGATATCCACGGCCCGAAGGAGGGCCTGCTGCCGATGGGCTACATCGAAGGCATGATTCAGCAGGTTCACCCGTTCACGATCCACCGGCTGGGCTCGTTTGTGCTGGTGAGTCTTGGTTTTGAGCCAACGGTCACCAGCGGTTTGCGCATGAAGCGAACGGTCGCTGCGGCGCTGGGCGTGCCTGAGAACACCATCGTGGTGCAGGGGTACACCAACGCCTACGGCCACTACATCACCACGCCCGAAGAGTACGAGGCGCAGAACTACGAGGGCGGCGCAACTATTTTCGGCCAGTACCAGCTGCCCGCGTTCCAGGACGTGCTCGACGAGATGGCGCGCGCTCTGAAGGAGGGTAAGCCGGTGGAGGTCGGGCAGCCCGCCGGGGATCTCACCGGGCTGATTCCCAATGTGCCGGGCAGCGACAACTGGATGGATGCGCCGCCGCCGGGCAAGAAGTTCGGAGAAGTGCTGGAAGCACCCAGGGAAGTGAAGGCCGGCTCGCAGGCGCGGGTGGTTTTCGTAGGCGCGAACCCGAACAACGACATGCGCCACGGCGAGGGCTACGTGACGATCGAGGACGCCAGCGGGAAGGTGGTCGCGGACGACTCCAGCGAGAACACTCTAATCACCTTCGAAAACTCCTTCGGGCAGACGCGAACCACCGTCGAGTGGGGCACACGCGATGTGCAGCCCGGCAAGTACACCGTGCGGCTCAAGGGAGATTGGAAGGCCTTCCTGGGCAAGCTTTCGCCCTTTGAGGGGACCGCTGAACTACAGGTGAGCTAGATATAGGGCAAAGGTACTTATTTTTCCGATGGTAATTATACTTTTCTAATAATTGCTGTAGAGTTGAGGACGTGGTTCAAAGAGAGTATCGACCAACAGTTGCCCAACTACGTACCTTCGTGACCATCGCCGAACACGGTCACTTCGGCACCGCCGCCTCGCACCTGGGGATCTCCCAGCCGTCGCTGTCTCAAGCGCTGGCAGCGCTGGAGGCGGGGCTTGGCGTGCAGCTGATCGAACGATCCACTCGCAAGGTCATCGTCACCCCGGTGGGGCGGGGACTGCTGCCATTCGCGCAAGCGACGCTGGAGAGCTTGGAGACCTTCGTCACCCACGCCCGCGGCGCCCACGGCGGCCTGGTCGGCTCGCTAGCCATCGGCATGATCCCCACCGTTGCGCCGTACATCCTGCCCGACGTGCTGCACACGGTTAACGACGTTGCCCCGAAGCTGGAGCCGCGCATCGTAGAGGAAAAGTCCCCGCTGCTGGTCGATGCACTACGCCAGGGCAAGATCGACGTTGCCGTGCTCGGCATGCCTGGTGAGGGAGGCGGGTTGAACACCGTTGACCTGTACACCGAAGAGTTCGTCCTGGTTCTGCCTGAGGGGCACCCTCTGGCCGGTCGGAAGGATCTGGCGGTCGACGAGCTGAAGAACATCGAGCTGTTGCTGCTGGACGACGGGCACTGCCTGCGCGACCAGATCCTGGAGCTGTGCCGCACCGTGGATATGGCCAACGACCCGCGCCACTCCGTAACCCGCGCCGCGAGCCTGTCCACGGTAATCCAGCTGGTAGCCGCCGGTTTGGGCGCGACCCTGGTGCCGCTGTCCGCGGTGGCTGTGGAGTGCCAGCGCCCGGGAATTTCCCTGGCGACGTTCGCCGGCGGTGCCGTGCGCGCCGGCCGTACGATCGGCATGGCCTACCGCTCCAGCTCCACGCGCATCGACGACTATGCGGCGCTGGGGGAGATCGTGGCGCAGTCCTTCAACCACGTGGCAAAGGATAGCCGCCGCGTGTTGGAGACCTTCCTCTAAGCCAGTGGGTTAAGCCAGTGGATTCAGCCCGGGGTTAAACCTGCGGGCTAGCCCTGCACGATCGTGAGCTCCGACAGGCGGATCTCACCGGCCTCGTCCGTCGCGGCGAGGTCCACCACACCCTCGAGCGCCCAGCCGTGGTCGCCTTCCGGATCGTCGATGATCTGACGGACGAACCAGCTTCCGGCCTCGGAGCCGGTGCCCCGCTTGATAAGGATGTTCTTATTTGACCGCGCGGCGGCGTCCACACCAACATCCGCATACTCGTCGAAGTAGTCGTCCATCGCGGCGGGCCAGTCCGGCGGCGAGTCCAGGTATTCGTCCATCTCCGCAAGCTCGCGCTCCTTCTCGAAGGCGAAGAGCTCCACGTGGCGGAAGAAGTAGTTGCGCACCATGCGGGTCAGGGCCTGCGGGTTCGCGGACAGCAGGTTCGTATCCTCCACCCCATAGGCGTGCTCGGCGACCTGATCCTCCGTCAGCGGGGCATCCGGGTCGGCCATCTGCACCCACTCGTCGATGAGGGAGGAATCTACCTGGCGGATCAGTTCGCCCAGCCACACGAGGATGTCGTCGAACTCCTCGGAGCGGTAGCTTTCCGGAACCGAGTGCTCCAGCGTGCGGTAAGCGTCCGTCAGGTAACGCAGCACCACGCCCTCGGAGCGGCCCAGCCCGTAGGTGGACACGAAGTCGGAGAAAGTCATGGCCTTTTCCACCATGTCGCGCACGATGGATTTCGGGCTGATCTGAAAGTCCCGAGCCCAGGGGTTTCCTTCGCAGAAGGTGTCGTAGGCCTGGTCTAGCTCGTCGGCCAGCGGCATGGGCCAGGTGATGTCTTCGACGATGGCCATGCGTTCGGTGTAATCGACGCCCTCTGCCTTTAGCGCCGCGATCTCCTCACCCCGCTCCGCTTTCTGCTGGGCTATAAGCACTTGTCGGGGATCCTCCAGCACGGCCTCAAACGTCGAGATGACGTCCAGGGCGAAGGTTTCGGATTCCGGATCCAGCAGCTCCAGGGCGGCCAGAGCGAAGGGGGAGAGCGGCTGGTTCAGCGCGAAGTCGCGGCTTAAGTCCGCGGTCAGGCGTGCATCCTTGCCGCTGGGAGTATCGGCCGCATACTCCTCGACCACGTCGGCGTTGATAAGCCCGCGATACAGTTCGATCGTTCGCAGGATGGCCTTGTTCTGCTTCGATCGCGTGTCATGGTTGGTACGCAGCAGGTGCTTGAGCGCCTCGAAGGTCCACTGGTCGCGGGCAACCACGTTCAGCAGCATCGAGTTGCTCATGCGGAACTGACTGGTCAGCTCCTCTGGCTCCGTGTGGGTGAGCCGCTCGTAGGTCGACTCGCTCCAGGTTGCTTGACCCTCCGGAGCCGAACGCTTGCGCAGCTTCTTGATCTTCTTAGGGTCGCTTCCGGCGCGTTGGCGGAGGCGGAAGTTCTCGATCTCGTGTTCCGGGGCTTGGACCACGACGGTGCCTTCCGTGTCGTAGCCCGCGCGGCCTGCTCGCCCGGCGATCTGGTGGAACTCGCGGGACTTCAGCACGCGGTGCTTCATCCCGTCGTACTTCGTGAGCCCCGTCATCAGTACGGTGCGGATCGGCACGTTGATGCCCACGCCCAGGGTGTCGGTGCCGCAGATGATCTTCAGCAGGCCCTTCTGGGATAGGCGCTCTACCAGGCGCCGATACTTCGGCAGCAGGCCCGCGTGGTGCACACCGATGCCCTTGCGTAGCAGGCGGGAAAGGGTCTTTCCGAAGGCGGATGTGAAGCGGAAGTCGCCGATTTCCTCGGCGATGGCGGCCTTTGCTTCGTCGTTCACCAGTTTCATGCTGGTCAATGCCTGGGCGCGCTCGATGGCCTCGCGTTGGGTGAAGTGGACAATGTAGATCGGAGACTTACCGTCGCTAATAAGCTCTTCCACCGTCTCGTGGACGGGGGTGTAGACGTAGTGAAAGTCCAGCGGCACGGGCCGGGTGGTGCCCGTCACCAGGGTGGTCTGGCGGCCCGTGCGCTCAGTGAGGTCATCCTCCAGCCACTTCGTATCGCCCAGGGTGGCGCTCATCAAAAGGAACTGCGCCTTGGGGAGTTCCAGCAGCGGAACCTGCCAAGCCCAGCCGCGATCCGGCTCGGAATAGTAGTGGAACTCGTCCATCACTACCTGGTCGATCTTCGCCTTCGCGCCATCGCGCAGGGCAATGTTGGCAACGATTTCGGCGGTGGCGCAGATGATCGGTGCCCCGCCATTCACTGTGGCGTCACCAGTCATCATCCCGACATTCTCCGGGCCGAAGGTTTGGCAAAGGTCGAAGAACTTCTCGCTCACCAGGGCCTTGATCGGCGCGGTGTAAAAGCTGCGCTGCTTGCGTGCCATGGCGATAAAGTGCGCGGCGATGGCGACCATGGACTTGCCCGAGCCGGTGGGGGTGGCCAGAATGACGTTGTCTTGGGCGACCAGCGCGGTGGCCGCCTCCTCTTGGGCGGGGTAGAGGCTAATGCCGCGGTCGCGCGTCCAGCCGAGGAAGGATTCCAGAAATGCGTCGTCGATTAGCGACTCTGGAACCTCGTCCAGGTCCGGAAGTAGTTCTGCTAGTTCGGCGGCAATACCCACTGTTTTCTAGTTATCCTCTTGCTCGTCGACGTCAGTGCCGGTGTCGGGCTGGTCGGAGTCAGCGCGGTTCTCGTCGGACATGTTCTGCAGGAACGCCTCGAACTCCGCGCCCAGCTCCTCGCCGGTCGGGATGTCTTGGCCCGGCTTCAGCAGGTTGTTCTCTCGCTTGCGACGCATGCGTTCCATCTCTGCGTCGTATTGGTGCTCGAGGGCGCTGACGACCGTGGCGATCTCCTGAGAGTCTTCCACCTGGTCCTGCAGCTGGTGCTGTACCCGCTCCAATTCTTTTTCCATCGCCTTCAGCGGCAGATCGCGGTCCGCGACTTCCCCGAAGGCCTGCAGCAGGCGCAGCGTTGCCTCCGGGTAGTCCGAGGCCGCAATGTAGTGCGGTACGTGGGCGGTCAGCCCGATCGTCTCGAACCCGTGGCGGTTCAGCTTCTTCTCCGTCTCCAGCGCGGCCGCGCCCGGGACGATCATCCGGGAGTCCCAGGTGTGGAAGTCCTGGATCAGCGAGGAATCCGAAGCGTGCGCGGAGATCACCAGCGGCCTGGTGTGCGGCACCGTCATCGGCGCTGAGTATAGGGAGGCAACCATGCCTACTTGGCCACGCCGGGCCAGGTCCACCACGGCATCGCTAAACGCGCCCCACTTCAGATCCGGCTCGAGTCCACTGAGCAGCAGGAATGGGCGACCCTGCGTGTCCTTCACAAGGTGCAGGTCCAGGCGCACATCGTCGCTATCCACAACCTTGGAGTTATCGATGGTCACACCGGGCCGGCGGGAGCGGTAATCGATCAGCTCGTCTACCTTGAACGAGGCCACTGGGCTGTGTTCCAGGGCGGCGAGCAGGTGGGAGCTGGCGCTGGAAACGGCCTGTCCCGCGTCGGCATAGCCCTGCAGCGCGACCAGCATCGGTAGCTCTTCGGCGCCGTCCTCAGCGCCGCCAAGCCCCGCGGTAGCGTCCGCAATGGAGGGGCGGTCGAACTGGATCGGAGCCGGGTATTCCATCTCGTACATCCGACCCGCGGCCTTGCGCTCGTGGCGACCATTCATAGTTTCGCTCTCCCTTCCGGCGGAACCTTTGTCCAACCAAGCACTGTCTGCCAAGCCTATCAGGCAGTTCGGACAACCTAGCCCGAGACGGCGCGTATTTCGTACAGCTAGAAAGCTGAATTCACAGTTTTGAGTTATCCACAGGTCCCTGGGGCAACGCCAAGTCCAGCGGCCACCGTGGCCGCGTCAAAAATTTTTCTCGACGAGTATCTGCGGCATGAGCAACTCACCAGAACACAACGATCAGAACGCACAATCTATTCCCGCGCCCGCCACCTCCGCTACGCCAGCTCCCTCGGTTCACCTCGGGGCCGACAAAGGAAAGCTCATTGCGGCCATTCCCTCGCTGTTGGGCTTCCCGCCGGTTGATTCGATGGTCATCATCGGCCTTGTCGCTTCCACCGAACCCACCGAACCGATCAACACCGGCACCACCGGCCCCGCCCCCTTGCCGGAGAACCACCGCCGTTTCCGCATCGGCCCCGTCCTACGCTGCGACCTTATCCCCGCCGCTGTGACCGAAGCGGCTCGCGGTCTCATCAATATTCTTTGTGACGCCCCAGCGGCAGAGGCCATCATCCTCACCATCGGCGACATGGATGACCGCCTGCGTGCCTGTGTGGCCTCCGCCATTAAGCAGCTCCAGGACGGATGTGTGGAAGTTCAGTCGGCGCTGGAGGTCTCGCAGATTGCCACGGGGGAACCGTGGACAGATGTCCTAGACGGGGAGACGGGCACCGTCGCCAGCGTGGAAACCAACGAGCTGGCGGACATCAGCGCACTCAGCGGTGCGCGCCGCATGGGCGACAGAGAGGAAATGGAACGCTGGCTAGATCCCGCGAACATCGCAGCACCGGATTGGATGTTGCAGGATCGCGGGGAAGCCACGACGGTCGACCTGATCAAGGTACTAGTCGGGGTGGCCGCCGTGGCGGAAGGCCAGCGAGTGCTGGAGGAGGAATGCGAAGACGAGTACCTGATCGATAGCCTCGCCGCGATTTGTTGCGACGAATTTCTGCACACGGTAGTTATCGCATGGTCGCTCGGTGCAAACAGCGCCATCCTGCGGGAGATGTTGGCAAGTACCGCGCGGCGGACGACGGGATCGGTGCGACGACGGGTGATGTTGATTCTGGCTCTGGTGGCGTCGGCTAACGACGAAGGAGTGCTGGCCTACCACACGCTTACGCGCCTGCTGGAGGAGCTCGAGGCGGACCTCTACACCGAGGATGCGTGCGCGAAGCTGGATCTGTTGGAGCACGCCGACGACCCGGATGCGCTGGCTGCCGACCCCGAAGCAGCGCTGGAAGACATTTTGCGTGGTGTGGAGGATGCCGATGAGTCCGATATGCAGCCACAGCTCAGTGCCTTGGATGAGTTCACCGCCGACATCACGATCGCGGCGCTGGACGCGCACCAGAGGGGCAAGATCAAGCTGCTGCTGTCTAAGGCCGTGCGCGCGGCATGTACGGTCATGGCGAATGTGCAGATGGATCTGGACGCGGCGGAGGATCCAGATGATCCGCGCAGCCAGGGCGATCCGGACGATTCCGGCGAGTCGGAAGGAGCCGGCTGGGTTCCGGAGCGCACTTACGTCACAGTCCGGGAGTATGCCGGGCTTGATCTCGCCTGGGAATACGAGCGCCTGCTACAGACCGTGGACTGGGATGCGGTTAACGCCGTGCGGAATGCAACCTATCACCCAGTTGTCCGCTAAACGCCCACGCATCCGAAATGATCGTATGCAGGTCGGAGCGGGTCGGGTTCCATCCGAGCTCGGCCTTCGCCCTGGCGGAGGAGGCGATGAGGGTGGCGGGGTCGCCTGCACGGCGCGGGGACTCCACGGCCGGAATCGGGTGGCCAGTTACCTCGCGGCAGGTGTCGATCACCTGGCGCACGCTAAAGCCATCACCGGAGCCGAGATTGAAGATGCGGTGCTGGCCGGCAGCGTTAGAGGCCGCGGCTAGCAGGTGTGCGTCCGCCAAATCCCGAATGTGAATGTAATCGCGCACCGCAGTCCCGTCAGCGGTGGGGTAGTCGGTGCCGAAGATGGAGATGTGCTCCCGGTGGCCGAGGGCTACCTGCAGCACCAGCGGAATCAGGTGCGTCTCTACCTTGTGGTTTTCCCCGATGTCGCCGTACGCGCCGGCGACGTTGAAGTAGCGCAGGGAAGTCGCGGCCAGCCCGTAAGCGTTGGCATAGGAGGTGATCATGTGGTCGATCGCCAGCTTGGATGCGCCATAGGGGTTGGTGGGGGCGGTGGGCATATCCTCTGTAATCGGAACCTGCTCGGGTTCCCCGTAGGTAGCGGCGGTGGAGGAGAACACGAGGTTCTGCACTCCGTGCTCGCGCATCTGATCCAGTAGGTACAAGCTGGTTCCCACGTTGTGGTGCCAGTAGATGTCCGGCTTTTCCACCGACTCGCCGACCAAAGAGCGGGCGGCGAAGTGCATCACGGCGGCAACGTCACCGGCTGCGAAGACGTCGGAAATGACGTCGCGGATGTCACCCTGAACAAAGGTAGCGCCCTCTGGCACGGCGTAGTCGTTGCCGGTGGATAGGTCGTCGACGACCGTCACGCGGAAGCCGTGTTCCAGCAGCACGCTGGCACACACGCTGCCGACATATCCGGCACCGCCGGTGACGACAATGTGGGAGGAAGGGGATAGGGCAGAAGAGGAAAGATCGATGCTACTCACATGCCCCACGCTACCGCACTGATTAGCTAACCTTCTCCACTCGCACGGCGTGGCCGAGTTCTTCCGGAATTACCATGGCGCCGTTGTCGTTGCTGAACTCCAGGCCGTCCTCGGTGGCAACCAAGCTCACAACGCTGCCCGGGCGCATGTCAAGCGCATGGAACTTAGCCATCAGCTTGTACTCGACCTGGATGATTTCGTTGATGCTGAGGATCTTCACCTGGATCGGCTCCGACGGCTCAATGTCGGAGGCGCGCTGCGAGGTTCCCTCCTGCAGGGCGTTAACCTTCTCCAGCATCTCCGCGCGTTCGGCCTCCGGGATGCCCTCCACCAGCTCGTCCAGCCCCGGGATCGGGTTGCCGAACGGGGAGGTGGCGTATTCACTGAGCACCTTTACCAGCTGCACCTCGACCTCGTCGCCCATGACGTGTTCCCAACGGCAAGCCTCGTCGTGCACCTTTTCCCACGGCAGGCCGATCACATCGGTAAGCAGGCGCTCTGCCAGACGGTGCTTTCGCATCACGGCGGTGGCCAATGCACGCCCCTGCGTGCTGAGCTTTAGGGAGCGATCCTTCTCGACGGTTAGAAGTTCGTCGCGCTCCATGCGGGCGACGGTCTGGCTCACGGTCGGACCGGACTGATCGAGCCTCTCGGCGATACGGGCGCGCAGCGGTGGGATGCCCTCTTCTTCCAACTCGTAAATCGTTCGGAGATACATCTCAGTGGTATCGACGAGATCCCTCACGTGCGCTACGCCCTTTCTGTGCTTGTTGACTTCTCACGATTATAGCCCCGTCCACATCGGGAGCGGGGCAGAAGTGTAGGTACTGGTTCTACAGCGGGGTTAAACCGCGTACTCGCGCAGCTTGTCCGCCCGGTCGCCTTCGCGCAGCTTCGCCATTACCTCGCGTTCGATCTGGCGCACGCGCTCGCGGGAAAGCCCGAAGCGACGGCCGATCTGGTCCAGCGTGCGGGGCATCCCGTCATCCAAGCCGTAGCGTAGCTTGATCACGTCCTGTTCGCGTTCCTCCAGGGTGCCCAGGACTGCGCGCACGTCGGAGTGGCGCAGGGAAGCCACTACGGCGGTTTCCGCGTCAGTCGCCTCGGAATCTTCGATGAAATCACCCAGCGGGGCTTCCTCATCGCTGCCGACCGGCATGTCCAGGCTCACCGGATCGCGGGACTGCTTCAGCAGCATCTCGATCTTGGATTCTTCGATGCCGGACTCCTCCGAGAGCTCTTCGTTCGTGGCTTCGCGGCCCAGCTGCTGGTACATCTCCCGCTTGATGCGGGACAGCTTGTTGACCTGCTCGACGAGGTGGACGGGAAGGCGGATGGTGCGGGACTGGTCGGCCATGCCACGGGTGATGGCCTGGCGAATCCACCACGTTGCATAGGTGGAGAACTTAAAGCCCTTGGTGTAGTCGAACTTTTCCATCGCGCGGATCAGGCCCAGGTTGCCTTCCTGGATGAGGTCCAGCAGCGGCATTCCGCGGCCGGTGTAGCGCTTCGCCAGGGAGACGACCAGGCGCAGGTTTGCCTCCAGCAGGTGGCTGCGGGCTGCCTTGCCCTCACGGGCGAGAACCTTCAGGTCGCGCTTCTTTGCGCGGGTGAGCTTCTCGGCGTTGGCCAGCAGGTACTCGGAGTACAGGCCTACTTCGATCCGCTTCGACAGTTCGACTTCGTCCTCGGCGGTCAGCAGCGCGGTCTTGCCGATGCCGTTGAGGTAAACGCGAACCAAGTCCGCCGACGGGTTCTCGTTGTTTCCGCGCCGCCGACCCTTGTCTTCCTTTTTATCGCTATCGTCGGCCGAACCGCCGTTGCCCCTACCGCTGTTGATGCCGTTGTACTCGTCATCAATCATGGAGTTTTTCATAGTGCTGGTGTGCCTCCCGTGGCTCGATAGCGCTCAAGCTCTTCAAGATTTTTCTCGTTTTGTGCCGAAGCTCTAAGGGGTTAACGGACATCTTCGATGAATTGTTCCCCACCCACCCCCTAGGAGGGAACCGTGCTTACCCCCGCAATAGGGTTTACCGCTATATGCCGTCGCACAGTCTGCGGCGGATATACGCTTCCACCTGGAGTAATAGGCGCCGGGGAAGACTGGTCTAGGTTTCCACCAGCACGGTGAATGGCCCCTCGTTTACACTGGAGACCTTCATCATGGCTCCAAATCGGCCTGTTTCTACAACTATTCCCCGCTGGCGCAGTAGTTCGGCGATGCGGTCGAACACTGGTTGCGCGGCCTCGCCGGGCGCCGCGTTCCCCCAAGAAGGTCGCCGCCCCTTCTTCGTTTCGCCCATGAGCGTGAACTGGCTGACCAGCAGCACCTGTCCGCCTACCTCCTCAACCGAGTGATTGCGCGGGCTATCCCATGGCTCGCCAGCAGCGGGCAGTAGGCGCAGTTCGGCGATCTTCCGCGCCATCTTTTCCACTGCCGCCTCTGCCACGCTCTCGTCTGCAATGTCGGCCACGCCGATGCCGACGAGGGCCAGCAGTGCAGGGCCTTGTACCGATCCGACGACCTCGCCGTCCACGGTCACCTCTGCACTGCTGACTGTGCTCACTACTGCTTTCACCGTTGTTCTGCCTTCCTTCCAAAAAATTTTCCGGGTTCTAGAGCATCCATGTTCTAGAGGTTGCCTCTAGTACAGATCACGCAACTCTTCCGGCACGATCATGCCGTGCCGCACCAGGTCCACTGCGATCGGCACCAGTTGATCCACCAGCTCCTCGGCGCTGATCCCCAGCTCGTCGCCGTGCACCGCGTGATAGAACTCGGCGACGTCGCGCAGGTTTAGCCCCTCCCAGCTGAGCCCGGCCAGAATCGTCGCCAGCACACCGTCGACCTCGTGCGACCAGCCCGGGCCGTCAGTGCGGGTTAGCCGCGCGCTCTCTTCGCCGAACCCCTGGTCGGTGGCGCTCGCTGTTTTTTCTAGTATGACGCCACGTCCCAGCCGGTAGCGGCTCTCCGCCACCGCTGTGGCAGCGGAGCGGCCGGGAACCTCCAGCTGGTCGATCCACCGGCAGCGGGCGAACCACTGGGCGGCCTCCAGGCCGAGGTACGCCCCGGCCGGTAGCGCATGGTCGAGCGACTCGACGGTCAGCTCGGTGGCACCCTCGAACTTTTCAATGTGGATCCAGCCCAGGCCGATGCGGGTGATCTGGTGGCGGGCGAAGAAGTCCAGCCATTCCGTGGTTCGTAGTTGGCCCGCGGTGCTCCGGGGATCGATGCTTTCATCGCGCAGCCAGGTGGTCACGTAAGTGGCAACGTCCACCTCGTCGCGCTGCAAAACCCAGGCGCGGGCGCCCTCGTCGGGCAGCCAGCCGAGGATCCGTTCGGCGGCGGAGCTGGCAGCATTGCTGCCTTCCTCGCCGAGCGCCCAGCCGATCAGCAGGTGCGCGTGGCCTCCCGGCGCCAGGTGCTGAACTGATTGTTCGACCACTAGCTTGCTGGCTGCGTCGAGTGGCAGGCCGGAGTCGCGGTACACGTGCCCTTCTTCCGCATCCAGATCCACGGAAGGGCCGATGACGAAGGGAGGGTTGGCGACGATGACGTCGAAGGACTGAGCGCTAAAGGGCTCGAACCAGGAGCCCTGCACCCAGCTGACCAGCGGTGATTCCAGGCCTTGTGCAGCGGCGGCCACGCAGGCGTAATCCAGGGCGCGGGCGTGGATGTCGCTGCCAAAAATTTTTGGCGGCTCGGCTCCGGCGTTGGCGGCCAGCACCAATGCGAGTACGCCGGAGCCCGTGCCGAGATCCAGCACCCTTGCATCTGCAGGCAGCTGGGGGATGGAGTTGAGCAGTGACAGGGGAGCGTTGCCGACTCCGGGAACGTGGCCCGGGCCGGGAACGCGCTCTTCCAAGGAAGCGTCCGGATCCGACAGCACCAGCACCTCTGTGTCACCGTGAGCCGGGTGGTGGACAGGCCGGATGTCCAGGTTCAGGCGTAGCAATTCTGCACTGTCATCTGCGTCTTGCGCGGATTGCTGCTCCACGGGGATCAGCGCATTCTCCGCCACCAAGCCGGAGGTCACCTCGGCCCCGACGAGATCCCGGAAGAAGGCGGCAGGCTGGGGGCGTCGTAAATAGACAGCAGCGACGAGCTGGGCGGCCGCGGACCCGCGCCGCGACAGGTGCCACGTGGCGGCCGCGGGCGAACCCGATTGGGCGGCGGCCACTCCCTCCACGCCGAGCGCCTCCAAGATCAACACAGAGCCGTATCCTCGCTCGACTAGGGTGCGAACCAGCTGTTCAGTGGCTTTACCGGGCGTGCACAGGGGAAAGTCGGGCATTGAAGTTCCTTGATGAGTCAGTGCTAGTTGGGCGCTAGATCGGCGTTAGGAAGAGGACTGATCGGGGTTGTACTCGATGATCTCCGGGTGCGAGGAGTTGGATTCCAGCATGGGGCGGGAAGTCTCCCCGGCAAGAGCAGCGCGCTGGGCACGACGCTGCTCACGGACGAGGGCAGGCTTGTAGACCTTGTTCGTGGTCTCGTCCACCTGGCCGGATTCGTTGGCTAGCAGCACGGCGATCCAGGGCAGAGGCAGGCTTACCGCCGCCACGCACACCGCGAGGGCGGCGTTATGGGTGAGCAACATCACCAACGCGGCGAGGGCGAGGATGGGAATGCGCAGAAGCTGCAGCACGGCGTAAAGCCTGCGACGGTGGTGCCATCCCTGCAAACGCGAACTCTTGGCATCGGTGATAATTTCCACCTGTGAAGCTCGCTTGGCCCGGGACTCACCTCCCGTTTTCCTTTTTCGTGCATCAGCCATAGACCTAACGCTAGTACGCAGCTGGAAAACAAGCAGATTCAGGGGCATGATGGTGAACTGTGAGTAACCCAAGTACGACAACGATTGAGCGCCCCGAAGTCAACACGGATACGACGACGGATGACGATGTACCGAAGTTCTTCCACTACGTGAAGAAGGACCAGATCGTCGAATCCGCCGTGATGGGCAAGCTGGTCGTGGCTCTGTGCGGCGAGACCTTCCCCGTGCGCAAGCAGGCCAAGCCGGGATCGCCTGTCTGCCCGGATTGCGAGCAGATCTACAAGGGGCTGCGCAAGAAGTGAAGCACCTCCGCCTATGGCAGCAGGAGGCACTGAACAAGTACGTCGAGGCCAGCCCGAAGGACTTCCTGGCCGTGGCGACCCCGGGGGCGGGTAAGACGACCTTCGCCCTGACGATTGCACGGTTGCTACTAGATACCCGTGCAGTGGACCGGCTGGTTATCGTGGTGCCCACCGAACACCTGAAGGTGCAGTGGGCGCAGTCCGCCGCGGAGCGGGGAATCGCGCTCGACGCCGAGTTCACCAACTCCTCGCCGTTCAACAACGCCTACGACGGCGTGTGCGTGACCTATGCCCAGGTGGGCATGAAGCCTACGAAGCACTACCAGGTAGCCACCGCCAAGAAGGCGCTGGTGATCCTGGACGAGATCCACCACGCCGGCGACGCAAAAAGCTGGGGAGACGGCGTGCGCATGGCCTACGAGCACGTGGAACGCCGCCTCGCGCTGACGGGTACGCCCTTCCGCTCCGACGATTCCCAGATCCCCTTCGTGCGCTACGAAGCCGTGGAGGGCGCCGACGGCGCGCTCGTGTCCTCCGCCGACTACACCTACGGCTACGCGGATGCGCTGAAGGACGGAGTCGTCCGCCCGGTGGTGTTCCTGGCCTATTCCGGCCAGGCACGCTGGCGCAACTCCGCCGGCGAGGAGTTTGAGGCACGCCTGGGCGAGCCGCTGAACGCAGAGCAGACCGCGCGGGCGTGGCGCACCGCGCTGGACCCAAAGGGCGACTGGATCCCCGCCGTACTCAATGCCGCGCAGACGCGCCTGCAGCAGCTGCGCGAGACCATTCCCGACGCGGGTGGCCTGGTGATCGCCACCGACAAGACCACGGCGCGCGCCTACGCGCGGATTCTGGAGCGGATCAGCAACACCCCAGTGACGGTGGTGCTCTCCGACGAGGCGGGGGCTTCCGAACGCATCAAGGAGTTCTCCGCCAGCACCGACGAGTGGATGGTCGCCGTGCGAATGGTCTCCGAGGGCGTGGACGTACCGCGCTTGGCCGTGGGCGTGTACGCCACATCTTCTTCCACACCACTGTTCTTCGCTCAGGCCATCGGCCGTTTCGTGCGCTCCAGGAGGCCAGGGGAGTCGGCGTCAATCTTCCTCCCCAGTGTGTCCGTACTCCTAGAGCTAGCATCCAAGATGGAGCAGCAGCGCAACCACGTGCTCGGCAAGCCCCACCGACAGAACGAGGGCTGGGACGACCAACTCCTACAACAAGCCAACCAGGAGCAAAACGAGCCGGAAGAGGACAAAGGCTACGAGTCCGTCGGCGCCGAGGCCGAGCTAGACAGTCTCATCTACGACGGTTCGACCTACGGCACGGCCACCTTGAGCGGGTCGGAGGAGGAACAGGCATACCTTGGCCTACCCGGTCTTCTGGACGCCGAACAGATGCGTACGTTGCTGCGTCAGCGCCAAGCCGAGCAGTTGGACGCGCGGGCGAAGGAAGAGGAAGAGCGCCGCAAGCAGGAGAAGCAGAGGCCGGCCGAAGAGGGCAGTGGCGCGGACTTGCGCAATAAGCGCGTGGCCAGCGAGGAACTCCCGGCCCTGCGCAAGGAGTTGAACGCCCTGGTGTCTATGAAGTCCGCCCGCACCGGCAAACCGCATGGGCAGATTCACAACGATGCGCGGAGAAACTGCGGCGGGCCGTCCACGGCGCTGTGCACGGCACAGCAGCTGCGCGACCGCATTGCTTACCTAAGAGACTGGTGAGGATGGATAAGGGGGACACCGGGAAAGTGGGGTAAGATACACCGCGGCAAGCAACGGCGGTGTATCGCCGGATGCCTAGAGGCAAGCGATCCCGGAGGGAAGGAAACGGCACGATGGCTCGAGAAGACTACATCGATCTGGATAAGTCCAACGCGCAGGAGGTCGAACTCCAGAAGATCGCGCCGCGCAAGGTCAGCGGCCTGAGCCTGGCTGCCCTGATCGTGGGCATCCTGTCGATCCCGGCGGCGATGTTCCCCCTGATCGGCATCGTGGTGGCAGCGGTGGCGATCTTGGTGGGAATCGCGTCGGTGGTCATCGCGAACCGCCGGGGCACGCAGCGCAGCTACGCGATTATCGGCCTGGTGCTGGGGGTATTGGCCATGGCCATCGCGATCTTCTTCACCCAGGTGGCCGTGAAGAGCATGGAAGGCTGCGAAGACCTACGCGGCACGGAGTTCTCCGACTGCGTGAAGAACAACCAGAACTAGCCCAGCTCTAGCTCAGCGCTAGTCTAGAGCTGGCTCAGAACTAGTCCAGGTAGTCGCGCAGCACCTGGGACCGCGACGGGTGGCGCAGCTTGGACATCGTCTTCGACTCGATCTGGCGGATGCGCTCGCGGGTAACCCCGTAAACCTGGCCGATTTCGTCTAAAGTGCGCGGCATCCCGTCGGTCAGGCCGAAGCGCAGCTTCACCACGCCGGCCTCGCGCTCGGACAGTGTGTGCAGCACATCCTGCAGCTGATCCTGCAGCAGGGTGAACGAGACCGCGTCGACGGCCACGACGGCCTCCGAGTCCTCGATGAAGTCGCCCAGCTGGGAATCGCCCTCGTCGCCGATGGTCTGGTCCAGGGAAATCGGCTCGCGGGCGTACTGCTGGATCTCCAGCACCTTGTCCACGGTGATGTCCATCTCGCGCGCCAGCTCCTCCGGAGTGGGCTCGCGACCCAGGTCCTGCAGCAGCTCGCGCTGAATGCGGCCCAGCTTGTTGATGACCTCGACCATGTGCACCGGGATACGGATGGTGCGGGCCTGGTCGGCCATGGCGCGGGTGATCGCCTGGCGAATCCACCAGGTGGCGTACGTGGAGAATTTGTAGCCCTTCACGTAGTCGAACTTCTCGACTGCGCGGATAAGACCCAAGTTGCCCTCCTGGATCAGATCCAGGAACGCCATACCGCGGCCGGTGTAACGCTTGGCCAGGGACACCACGAGGCGCAGGTTGGCCTCCAGCAGGTGGTTCTTAGCGCGGCGCCCGTCGCGGTCGATTTCGCGCAGGTCGCGGCGGTGCATCGGGGAGAGCTTCTCGCCCGACTCCTTGATCTCCTGCAGACGATAAGCGGCGTACAGGCCGGCCTCGATGCGCTTGGCCAGGGAGACCTCTTGCTCCGCGTTCAGCAGCGCGACCTTGCCGATCTGCTTTAGGTACGCACGCACCGAGTCCGCGGAAGCCGTGAGCTCGGCATCCTTTCGAGCCTGGCGCAGCGCTGCGGATTCGTCCTCATCCCAGACGAAGCTGCCGTCCTTCTTGCCGTCTTCCTCGTCGGAATCCTCGGAGTCTTCGTCGTCCTCGTCATCATCGTCGAGGTCATCGTCGTCGTCCTCGAGGTCGTCGAGGTCATCCAGGTCGTCGAGGTCATCGTCCTCGTCCATGTCCTCGAGTGCGTCGAGGTCCTCCGGAGCGTCTGCGTCCTCGTCTTGGTCGAAGTCGTCCCGCTCTTCCGCGGTATCCGGAGCATCCTGCTGCTCGGCCGAAGTAGCGGCGGTGCCGGCTGCGGCTACGTCCTCCTCGAGGACCTCCTCGGCCGCCTTCGCCGCCTTGGTGCCGCGCTTCGCGGTGTTTTTCTTCGCCGTCTTCTTAGCAACCTTGCGCGTGGTCTTCTTCGCGGTTTTCTTGGTTGCCTTCTTAGCCGTCTTTTTCGCGGCCTTGCGCGCGGTCTTCTTGGCAGCCTTCTTTGCGGTTTTCTTTGCCGCCTTCTTTACGGGAGTGGACGCCTCTTCCTCCTGCTCGGCAGCGGGTTCAGCAGCCTTTGTCGTAGCCTTCCGCGCGGTGGCCTTCTTGGCAACTGTCGACTTCTTCGCCACCTTTCGGGCAGTCTTCTTCGCTGCCGTCTTCTTTGCAACCTTGCGCACAACACCCTCGGTGCTGTCTTCGCCGGTGGTGGTCGAGTCGTTCGCTGCCACGGAAGCCCTTTCACTCGTATTGCATGGTGCACTGAAATGGCCACCTCAGAAGGCCACATTTCGAAAAGGAATTAGGGTGCACCGGGTTGCGGCATACCCGCAACCGATGGTCTATGAGGGTCGTCGAAACCCCTGCTGTGCTAATCGACCGCCCATTATAACTCAAATATCAGCACGGCGTTGCAACCATCCCTGGTGCGAAGCGCTTGTTCTCTAGCGGATACTAGGGCTTGATGCCATCCTGCACGGCCATAGCAGCACCGATAATGCCGGCCTGATTGCGCAGCTTCGCCGGGACGACTTCCTCCTCTACGGTCAGCAGCGGCACCCACTTGTCGGCCTTGCGAGAAATGCCGCCGCCGACGATGAAGGTCTTCGGGCTGAACAGGGCGCTGTAGGTGTGCAGAACCTCGTCCACGCGCGCGGCCCACTTCTTATAGGACAACTCCTCGCGATCCTTCGCCGCGGAGCTGGCATACCACTCGACGTCGCCGTTCTCGTCGTGGGGCAGGTGGCCGATCTCGGAGTTGGGGAACAGGTGCCCATCACACAGCATCGCCGAGCCGATGCCGGTTCCGAAGGTGAGCATCAGCACTGCGCCTTCTTTCGCGCTTTCCTCGCCGTAATTGACCTCGGCCAGTCCGGCTGCGTCGGCGTCATTAAGAACAGCGATCTCCCGCTCGCCGAGGTGGCGCTTGAACAGCTCCTGCATATCGGTATCGATCCAAGACTTATCGATGTTCGCCGCGGAGCGAGCCTTCTGATCCTTGACCACGGCGGGCACCGTTACGCCCACCGGGCCATCCCATTCGGCCATGTCCATCAGCTTGCGCACGACCTCCGCCACTGCATCCGGGGTGGAGGGCTTCGGGGTGAGGATCTTAAAACGCTCGGTGACCAGCTCGCCGGTGTTGAGGTCTACAACGGCGCCTTTCACACCGGATCCACCGATGTCTACGCCGAAACTCAGGTTCTGTTCTGCCTTGTCCTCAGTCATGCCCATAACACTACCTTGAAGATATTGGGCTCCGCTCGGCATCGGGGTCTAGCAGTCTGCCCCGTGGAAGGTGGCTGTGAAGAGTGATCAGGAATGGCAAGGTGGAGAGCATGGAAACCACGGGTTCAGCAAGTATGAGCGCTAAAGCGCGCGACGTAGCAGCGATTCTCCAGCGGGCACAATCAGAGCAGGCACCCCTGAGGGTGTTCGACGAGGTGTCGACGGCGGGGGAGGCTGGGGCGTCCACAAGAGAAAGAACCTTTAGCCCTGCCGACCTGGAGGCGGTAGCGCTGGAGGTGGCGCGTGAGGCAGCCGTACTTATTCGACGCCGTCGTGGCGAACTCGCCGACGAGCACGGTCACGTCGGCGTGGTGGGGACGAAGACCTCCGAGGTGGATCCGGTGACGGAGGTAGACCAGGCCAGTGAGAAACTCATTACAGAGCAGCTGCTGCAGCGGGTACCCGGATCCCGCGTGCTCGGTGAGGAAAGCGGCCTGAGTAGCGAGGACAGTGCCCCGGGGGAGGTTCTATGGATCGTTGATCCGATTGATGGAACAGTGAACTTCCTCTACGGGGTTCCGGCCTATGCCGTGAGCATCGCCGCAGTGGTGGACGAGCAGCCAGTAGCAGGCGTGGTGGTGGACGTGACAGGCCAGGTTGCCTACGTGGCGCATGCGGGCGGGCCGGCGCGGCGCTTGAAGGACATTGCCGATAAGGCCGCGGCCGTTACTCTACGCGTGGAACCGGCGGAGCAGGAGGCAGCGCCTGGTGGAGCACTGGGGAAGGCGCTGGTTGCAACCGGCTTTTCGTACGTGGCTGAGGATCGCCGCCGCCAGGCGGAGCGGCTGACCCGCCTGCTGCCGCAAGTCCGCGACATTCGACGGATCGGCTCGGCCGCACTGGACCTGTGCCGTGTGGCAAGTGGGGAAGTAGATGCCTACTTTGAACACGGGTTGGGCCCGTGGGACCACGCTGCGGGGTGCCTGATTGCCGCGCGTGCCGGAGCCATTAGCGTGGCCCCGGATTATGACGTGACGAAGGAGGCGAAGGCGCTTGTATTGGCAGTGAAGCCGGGGGTGGCTGCGGAGCTGGCTGAACTGCTGGTGGAATAGCCGCGGGGGGAGCCATTTACCCCTATCGGGCGCCAGTGCGCGCGTGAAGGTGACAAGGGGTGTGCATGTGCTCTAGGATCCGCGAACAGTGAGACGAGTTAAGGCAATTTTCAGCCAGCCCCGCTGGCTGTTCTGCACTCCATCAGATCGACACAACCGACGTAAGTAAGGACCCAATATGGCCACTGACTACGACGCGCCGCGCCGACGTTCCGAAGACGACATCGAGACCGACTCCCTGGAGGGCCTGAAGGCCGCAGAGAAGGCCGAGCCGTCCGTTTCCGATACGGATGATGGAGAGATCGTCGAGCCCTTCGACGTACCCATGGCGGACCTTTCCGGCGAGGAGCTGTCCGGTTCTGTAATTCCGCGCCAGAGCGACGAGTTCACCTGCAGCGTGTGCTTCCTGGTGCAGCACCGCAGCTGCATCGCAGAAACTGTCGCCGACGGCGAGTACATCTGCAAGGACTGCGCTTAAGCTGCCTTAGTAGATCGGGCGACCAAGCTGCTCCAGAACCTCCTGAGGTTCCTTAGTGGAGATCAGCCAGTAGGGGGTTGGGTCGTCCGGATCGTCCAGGACGAGCATCGCCATCGTCGGGATCCAGTTCTTGTGCACAACATAGGCGGCCGGATCCAGCTGGCGGCCCATAGCGGCGCGCTTGGCGGTAGGGGGAATAACTAGGCTGCGGTTGACCACACTTGCGGGGAGTCTTGCCGGGCCGACATGCAACCAACGCTCGCCGGAGCTATCTTCCGTGACCTCCACCTTCGTGCGGGAGAAGTAAATAAGCGCCCACACTGCCAGCGCGCCGGAAACCACGAGGGCGACGTAGAAGGCCCACATCGGACGGCCCATTTGCGCCTGCCACGCAATGATTGCGACTACGCCCGCGGCGAACAGCCACCACACTAGGGGTACGCGCTGGTGCTCCGAATACAGCAGCTTTTCCTGCTGAGTGTCCGATGCCAATTGAATATCTCCTGACAGATTTGTTCGCTTTGCGTGCTGCCTAGTAATTCTAGCCCGTGGGGGTTCGGACATCGTAACTTCGGTTGGGTACTTGTAGTCTTGGTGACCGTGACCCTTAAGCAAAATGGACAAACCGGAAATGACGCCCCGCTGCGTATCGTTCGCCTGGACAAGGAGCTGCCCTTGCCGCGCCGCGCCCACCCGACGGATGCCGGCATAGACCTCTACACGGCCCAGGATGTGACCATTGCCCCTGGGCACCGGGAGCTGGTCGGCACAGGCATCGCCATCGCATTGCCTGTAGGCACAGTGGGGCTGGTGCACCCGCGCAGTGGGCTCGCGCTGAAGAAGGGGCTTTCCATCGTCAATGCCCCGGGGACGATTGATGCGGACTATCGCGGGGAGATCAAGGTATGTCTGATCAACCTGGATCCCGAACAGCCCATTGAATTGGCGCGCGGGGAGCGGATTGCACAGCTGCTGGTGCAGGAAGTCAGCCTGTGCGACGTCGAAGAGGTCGAGAGCGTAGAGCAACTGGGGGAGACCGTGCGGGGCGAGTCCGGCTATGGCTCCACTGGGGTTTAGGCTCGCAACGCTTAGCTGCACTCGAAGTAACTTAATAAGCCAACAGAAGACGGAGTTTTGAGATGTTTGGTCGCAAGAATAACGACGACAAGAATCAAGTAGAGGAAGCTGTTCAGCCGCAGCAGGATCAGCCAGAAAACGACTTTGGCCCGTTTGACGGCGACACGGTGAACTTCCAGGACTTCGACTTCTCGGATTTTGCCGCGGGAGCTTTGGATCTGGGCTCCATGCTCATTCCGGTGCCGCACGGCGGTGAGGTCAAGGTGGATATGGGGCCGGAGGGGCCGCAGATGATTCACCTGGAGATCGACGGTGGGCGTATTACCCCGATTGCCTTCGCTGCACCGCGAAACGGTGACCTGTGGGCCGAATCTGTCGAGGAGACGGTCGCGGGCATGACGAAGGACGGCCTGGACGTTCACGTCGAGGACGGCCCGTGGGGCCAGGAGATCTGCGCGGTAGCCGGTGAGGGGCAGATGCGCCTGATCGGCGTGAACGGTCCACGTTGGATGTTCCGGGCGACGCTGGCCGGAGAGAAGTCCAAGGCGGACGAGTTGGCCAAGGTGGGCCGGGAGATCATCGCACGTACCTTTATCCGCCGCGGCAGCGACCCAATTCCGGCCGGCCAGCCTTTGCCGGTGTTGATGCCGCAGGCCATGGCGGATGCTCTGCAGGAGCAGCTGCAGGAGCTGGCCCACCGCCAGAATGCCGAATCCCAGCGAGCTACCCGGAATCTGGGCGAGGATCTGCAGTAATGGCAGGAAGGACAGAGCCGCAACAGGGCGGCGATGCAGCCCAGGCCACCCTGCTGGAGCAAATGGGAGGCCTGTCCGGACTGGTCTCCTCCACGTTGCCCGTGCTGGTTCTGGTGCCGGTAAACAGCCAGTGGGGTCTGGGACCCGCGCTGATTTCTGCGCTGGCGGTTGCAGTGTTGATTCTGGTGTGGCGCGTAGCGCGCAAGGAGAACCTGCAGCCGGCGATCTCCGGCTTCCTCGCGGTCGCGCTGTGCGCAGCGATCGCCTGGATCATGGGGGATGCAAAGGGCTATTTCGCCTACGGCATCTGGTACTCGCTGGTGGCGGGCATCGCATCTATTATTTCGATCTTTGTTCGCTGGCCGCTGGTCGGCGCGGTATGGCGCGGCATCAATGGTGACGATCACCGCTGGCGCACGAACCGCCGAGCAGTGCGGGCCTTCAACATTGCCACCCTTGCATGGGCCGTGGTGTTCTTCGCCCGCTTTGCCGTTCAGCAGTGGCTCTATGCTGGCGATAAGACTGACGCCCTCGGGTACACCCGCATCGCAATGGGATGGCCCCTGACGCTGGTAGCAGTGGCGGTCACCGTTTGGGCAGTGAAGGCAGCGAACCGAGCGGAGGGGCGGCACTCGGAGAAGCCGGGCGAAGACACGCAAGACCTACAGCAGGTCGAGGCGGAAAGCATGGAAGAAGGTATCGAAGAGGTGGAGACCGATGGGCGTCACTAAGAAGGAAGAAGTAGTGATCGACCTGGCGGGTCCGGCGAACGGCGGCACCGTGATCGGCCGACTGGACGGGCAAATCGTGTTCGTGCGCGGTGGACTGCCGGGCGAGAAGGATGTGACGGTGGCGCTGGATCCGGCGCGGAACTCGAAGTCTAAGAAAGGTTTCCGCAACGGCGAGGCTGTAGCCATCGGACAGCCGAGCCCCCACCGTGTGTCCCCGGCATGCCCGGCAGCGCAGGCTGGGGCTGGGTGTTGCGACCTGGATTTCGTGGACGCAGCCGGGTCGCTGGACTATAAGAAGCAAGTGGTGCTGGATCAGCTGGCTCGCGTGGGCAAGATCGATGCCGAATCCCTACAGAATGTCACCATCGATACCGAGAGCCTGCAGCCCTTCGCGGGCTCGCGCACGCGCGTGCGTCTGGCAGTGGACGGGGAGGGCAACGTCGGCCAGCGGGCACGCGGCTCGCACCAGGTGGTGCCCGTAGAGCACCCCTGTGCGCAGTGGAGCGAGGCGCTGCGAGAAGGGCTGGCCGAAGAAATCGAGCAGCTGCGAGCGGCCGGGAAGTTGGTACCCAACACCGAGATCGCCGTTGCCGTGGCAGACGACGGCACTCGCAAGATGATGCAGCTGAGGGGTAAAGCCACGGATGGTGCGGGCGAGATCCCCACCGTTTCCCGCACCGTGCACTTTGGGGTCGGCCTCGACCGGGAGTTCGACGTGCAGTGGGAAAGCCAGGTACAGGACTTCTGGCAGGCGCACCGCGCCGCTCCGGAGTTCTACTCCGCCTGGATCGCCCGTCACATCCCGCCGGTGGCGCAGGGGCAGAAGGCTGAAAGGGCAAAGGCTAAGCAGTCGATTGCGTGGGATCTGTACGGCGGCGCTGGAGTATTCAGCGCGCCGCTATCCCGCAAGGCCGACCGAGTGGTCTGCGTAGACGTGGCCGGTAGCGCCAGCGAGGCAGGGGCACAGGCCCTGGCGGCGGCTGGCATCGACAATGTCGAGTTTGTCCGTGGCGATGTGGCGGGTCTGGTTCCCCAACTGCCAAGCGGAGGATCCGTGCACGCGGTGGTTCTGGACCCGCCGCGCACGGGCGCGGGCACGCAGACGGTTGCCGATATTGCCAAGGCCCGCCCGCGGCACGTCGTTCACGTGGGATGCGACCCGGCCACCGCCGCCCGCGACCTTGCAGCTTGGATCGACAACGGATACGCAATTAAGGAGCTGTGCGTGGTGGATGCCTTCGGCCTTAACCACCACGTAGAACTGCTGGCATATTTGGTTCCGGACCGCCGCGGTCGCGCAGGCTCTTAAACCCCGGTAGGGGATTCTTTCAAAACACTTGAGCGCAGTTAGAATGGACAGGCAAAACATTCGGCGCGAGACATGAGGACGGAGAAGAGTAGTTTCACATGGGAATTCTCGATAGGGTGTCTTCGCCCGCTGACCTCAAGGGGCTGGACACAGACCAGCTAGAGCAGCTGGCCGCGGAGATCCGCGAGTTTCTTATCCAGAAGGTCTCCGCAACCGGCGGCCACCTGGGACCGAACCTGGGCGTTGTAGAACTGACGATCGCCATGCACCGGGTATTCGACTCGCCTTCGGACCCGCTGATTTTCGACACCGGCCACCAGTCTTATGTGCACAAGATCTTGACGGGTCGCCGGGACCTTTTCGACACGCTGCGTCAAAAGGACGGGCTCTCCGGCTATCCGGATCGGGCGGAGTCTCCCCACGACTGGACTGAGTCCTCCCACGCTTCCGCCTCGCTGTCCTACGCAGATGGTCTGGCCAAGGCCTTCGAGCTGACCGGACAGGTTCACCGCCACGTCGTCGCCCTAGTCGGCGATGGCGCGTTGACCGGTGGCATGACGTGGGAAGCGCTGAACAACATCGCCGCCGCGAAGAAGCGCAGCCTGGTCATCGTCGTCAATGACAACGGCCGCTCCTATTCGCCCACGATCGGCGGCCTGGCCGAGAACCTGGCAGCGCTGCGCCTGCAGCCGATGTACGACCGGGTGATGGATACGGGTAAGAACGCCCTAGGCCGGATGGGCTGGGTGGGCGACCGCGCCTTCCAGGTGATTCACGGCCTCAAGGAGGGCGTGAAGCACACCGTCATCCCGCATGAGATGTTCCCGGAGCTGGGCCTGAAGTACATTGGCCCCGTCGATGGCCACGACCTCAAACAGGTTGAGAACGCACTGCGCTACGCCAAGGACTACGGCGGCCCCGTGATCGTCCACACCGTCACGCAGAAGGGCAAGGGATTCGATCCTGCCGAGCAGGACGAGGCCGACCAGATGCACTCCACCGGGGTGATCGACCCGATCACCGGTGAGTCGATGGCGAAGAAGACCGAGGGTGCGATCAGCTGGACCAAGGTGTTCTCCAACCACCTGATCGACATTGCCAACGAACGCGAGGACATCGTCGCCATTACCGCCGCCATGGCTGGCCCGACCGGCCTGGCAGACTTTGCGAAGGTGCACCCCAGCCGCACCTACGACGTCGGTATCGCCGAGCAACATGCGGTGACCTCCGCCGCCGGCCTGGCTCTCGGCGGCCTGCATCCGGTAGTGGCCGTCTACTCGACGTTCCTTAACCGCGCATTCGACCAGCTTTTGATGGACGTTGCTCTGCTGAAGCTGGGCGTCACCATCGTCCTCGACCGCGCGGGCATCACCGGCTCCGACGGTGCGAGCCACAACGGCATGTGGGATCTGTCGATCACCGGCATCGTCCCCGGCATCCACGTCGCCGCCCCGCGAGACGCGCGAACCCTGGAGCTGGCCCTCGACCGCGCAGTGGCCATCGACGATGCTCCGACTGTCGTGCGCTTCCCGAAGGGCAATGCCCCCGCCGATGTGCCCGCGGTCCGAGAAGAAGCCGACTACGACGTGCTGTTCGAGCAGGGCGACGAGCAGACCGACGGTCGCGTGCTCATTGTCTCTTTCGGAGCTCTTACGGACCAGGCTTTGGGCGCTGCGCAGGCTCTTTGTGACGCCAACTTCTCCGCCACCGTCGTGGATCCCCACTGGGTAGTCCCCACTGCGGAAAGCTTGCTGGAGCTCGCCCGCGACTTTGACCTCATCGTCACGATCGAGGACAACGGCGTGCACGGCGGAGCGGGCAGTCGCCTGCACTACGACCTGTCCCAGGCGGGCATCGACGTGCCCGTCCGCAACCTGGGCGTGCCGCAGGAATTCCTGGCCCATGCCTCGCGCGGCGAGGTGCTGGAGGAGCTGGGCCTGGACGTCGAGACGGTCGCCCAGACCGTTGTCGGACACGCGGAGAAGCTCTAGCCCGCGTACACCGCCGCGACGGCGGGTGTTGTTGCGTTAAGCAACACCTCCACCTGCCAGGGCCGCAGGCCCAGGGCGGTCCACTTTTCGCCGAGCAGCTGCTCCCATTCCGCGACGGGGTCCTCGGCGCCGTCCAGCGCGCCGGTATCTTCGGCCAGCCAGCAAGACCAGGCGGCTTGGCGCAGATTTTTCCTGGTAACAACCGTGTCCAGGCGGATCTGTAAGGCATCCGCTGCGTTATCGGCCGCGGAGAGAATCGCTTCGGAGTAGGCAGCCGCGCGGGGGTATTCTTCAGGCCAGACCTTGTGGTCCGGGATGCCTCTCGTGGGGTTACGCGGCGGATGGAACTGCTGGGTCTCGAGATCCTGGGGATCGGACATGAGGGCGTCCGAAAGAAGCTCGGCTAATTGCCTGCGAGCCCGAGGTTTCATGCGCGCCCGCGAGTGATGCAGACAGGAGTTCAACTGCCTCAGCGCGCCGGCGCGGTCACGATCGGCGCGGCCGGCGATGCCCACTAGGTCGCGGCTGCGCAAGATCGCCTCCGGGGAGATATCGCCGCGGCGGGCCATGACGTCGCGGGATTCCCAGAGGTCGTGAGCGATCCGGCGGGGCAGGGCGCCGCGCAGCGAACTCAAACCCTTCAGCCCCGTCCAGTCGTTGGCGGACAGGGGAGAGGCAGAGGCCAGCACGTGCGCGCACTCCTGGACATACCACTCGGTGCGGCCGGTCTCGGCGAGGTCATCCAGGCAGCGTTCCAGCAGCTCCAGCAGCCATTCGACGTCCAGGGCGGCGTAGTTCAGCATCGCCTCGCTCAGCGGCCTGCGCGACCAGTCCGCGTTGCCCTTATCCTTGGGCACCTCAATGTCGAAGTAGGCCCCCAACATGCCGGAAAGACCGATGCGCTCGGCACCGAGGATCTGCCCGGCAATCTGCGTATCGTGCAGCACGCGCGGACGCCAACCCAAGGCCAGCAGGCAGGGCAGGTCGGTGTGCGCGGCATGGAGCACCCATTCGGCTTCGTTCACAACCTTGGCCATGTCGCGGGTGGCTCGGGGTTCAGCCTCGGGATCAATCAGGAAAGTGTCGGAGCCGTGGCGGCGCAGCTGGATGAGGAACGCGCGATCGTCGTAGCGGTAGGCAGAGGCACGCTCCGTGTCGATGGCGATGGGGCCAGTGCCCGCGGCGAGTGCGCGGGCGGCGGCGTCGATGTGCTGCGGGGTATCCCGCAGCACCGGGGTGCCGGCGGCGGGGACAGAGACAAAACTCACGGCTATAACGATACGTCAGCCCGCCGGCTGGCTCGCCTCGGAGCCTCTCGCCGGTACAAGGTACTAGGTGTCGTTTTACTAGGAGTCGTTTGCGGCCGCGGTGCTTGCGGGACGGGCGCCAAAGGCCAGGCTGGTCACGCCCTCGGGCGGCAGACCTGCGACGTTAGCCAGCACCTCCGCGAAGGCTTGGACATGGCCGGTAAGGTCGGAACCGGTAGCGGTCCAGGAAGCGCGCATCTCCAGCTGAAAGGCGCGCGGCGGGCCGCCGATCTCTCCGTAGCGGACGGAAGCAGTAGAAGTCACCGTGCCGCCGAGGTCGGTGTATTCACAACTCGGGGAATCCAGCTGCTCCTTGAGCCAGTCCCATGCCACGTCCGGCAGCAGCGGGTCGGAGGCCACGGCGGCATCCATGTCCGCCTGGATGTAGGCGACCATGCGCATGCGCTTGCCCTTCCATTGCTCTTCGCCCTGCGGGTCGTGGAGCAGGATCAGGCGGCCGAAGGCATCGCCGGCGGGGGTTCCGGTGCTGTCGTCGCTGTCCTCGTCGGCGGGCAGCACCTCGAGGCCGATGGCGTGGCTGAGGGGTGCGAGGTTGCGGGGTGGCCGGATGTCTCCGACGCTGATGCCGCGACGCACTTGTGCTTCCGACATGGAGCGCACCGCTTCGTGGAAGTACTCTGGGATCTCAGTCTCTTGGCTCACAAGGCCTAAACCTAGCCTTTAAGGTTTGTCGCGTTTGTGAGGCGCGCCGAGGGCGCTGGCATAATGGCATCTATGACGAGCGAGCCTATTGACTGCCCCATCCAAGCTGATACCGCTGCCGCCGAAGCGCGGCGTCGCGCCCACAAGGACGCGCCGTTCCTCGCCGCAGCGCGCGGAGAAACCCCTAGTCGCCGCCCGGTGTGGATGATGCGCCAAGCCGGACGCTCGCTACCGGAGTACCGCGAGATCCGTAAAGACTACGGAATGCTGGAATCCTGCTTTAACCCGGAGCTGCTCGCGGAGATTACCCTGCAGCCGGTTCGCCGGCACGACGCGGACGCGGCGATCCTGTTCTCCGACATCGTGGTGCCGCTGAAGGCCGCGGGCGTGGAACTGGACATCGTTGCCGGCCGCGGCCCCGTCGTGGAGCACCCCGTGCGCACGGGAGACGATGTGACTGCGCTGCCGATCGTGGGGAGCAGTCAGCTCGATAGCATCGTCGAAGGCATCGGCGGTGTGCTGGAGGGGCTGCGCGACGACCAGGTCCTCATCGGTTTCGCAGGCGCGCCCTTTACCCTCGCCTCCTATCTCGTTGAGGGTGGCCCCTCGAAGAACCACGAGGTCACGAAGGCTCTGATGTACTCGCAGCCGGATGTGTGGCACGCCCTGATGCGCCGATTGACGCCCACGATTATCCGCTTCCTGCAGGTTCAGGCGGAAGCTGGCGTGGATGCCCTGCAGCTGTTTGACTCCTGGGCCGGCTACCTGACTGCGCGGGACTACCGCGAGTTCGTCCGCCCGTACTCCACTGAGATTTTCAATGCGCTGCGCGTCTATGGTGTGCCGATGATCCATTTCGGAGTGGGCACCGGCGAGCTGCTGGGCGATATGGCCCTGGCTGGCCCCGACGTGGTGGGTGTGGATTGGCGCGTGCCGCTGGATTCCGCCGCCACCCGCGTCTCCGCCGCTCTGCAGGAGGCCGACCCGACTGCGGAGCCAGCCACCCGCGCCAAGGCGCTGCAGGGCAACCTGGACCCGGCCGTGCTGTTCGCCGGGCCGGAGGTGGTGGAAGCGCAGATCGGACGCATCTGTGCCGAGGCCGATCGCGCCATCGAGCGCGGCCAGGCACGCGGACACATCTTCAACCTGGGCCACGGCGTTTTGCCGAACACTGATCCCGATGCCATCACCCGCGCCTTCGAGGAGGTCCACAAGCGATGAAGGCCAACCAGTTTTCCTGCCACTTCGAGAAGCTAGACACCTCTGGGCTGGAGGGGCTTCGCGTCGCCATCATCGGCGGCGGCATCGCCGGCCTGGCCGCGGCCTGGGAGCTGCGCCGTCAGCTGGGGCCGAACGCCCGCATCCTGCTGACCGAGGCCTACGACCGCCTGGGCGGAAAGCTCAAGACCGTGAACTATGCCAACGGTCCGGTGGACATGGGAGCGGAGGCCTACATGGGTTTCCGCCAGGATTTCACCGAACTGGTTGAATCCGTTGGACTGGGGGATCAGCTGTGCGTTCCCTCTGGCCTGCCGAGCGGCTTTTATGTTGACGGCGCGCTGGTGGATATCCCACGGCGCACGTTGATGGGTATTCCTTCCCGCGGCGCGGACGTTGCCGAGGTAGTGGGGCAGGACGGCGCAGCGCGGATCGACGCCGAGCGTAACGGCCAGCCGATGACCTGGACGCCCGGCCAGGATACTTCCGTCGGGCAGCTGGTGGAAGCCCGCCTGGGCCGTATCGTGGTCGACCGCTTGGTCTCCCCGCTGCTGGGCGGCGTGTACTCCTGCAACGCTTTCGACTTGGGAGTCCGTGCCACGCTTCCGCAACTGGCGGAGGAGTTGGACCGACGTGGCGCGGAGGGGCAGCCGTTCTTCTTGGTGGATGCGGTCGAGCACCTTCTTTCCCAGCGCCCCGCGCCCCAGGAGGGCGACAAGCCAAAGCCCGTCTTCCGTAGCCTGCGCGGCGGCTACGCCAGCTTGGTCGATGCGCTGGTACGCCACGCAAACCCAGAGCTTCTGCGCAACACCGCCGTGGAATCCATCGGCCGGACTCGCGGCGGGTACTACATCGATCCGATCGGCGAGTTCGATGCCGTCATCGTCGCCACCCCGGCGCCCACCGCTTCGGCCATCCTGCAGTACATGGCTCCCACCGCCGCGGACGTGCTGGGCGAGGTCGATCTCGCCAGCAGCGTAGTCGTCGGCATGCGCATGGCTTCCGCCCACGGCATCCCGGAGCGTTCGGGCGTTCTTTTGGGTAGTGACGCCCCCACGGAGGCGAAGGCCTTCACGTTCTCGTCTCGTAAATGGCCGCACCTGGCTGAGCGCGGGGGAGCCTTTGTGCGGGCTAGCTTCGGCAGCTTTGGCAACCCGTGGCACCTGGACGTAGATAATCGTGCCCTGCTGAGCTTCGCGGTCGAGGATCTGGAGCGCATCACCGGCGAGCGGAAGACCCCGGAGGAGTATTTCGTGCAGCGCTGGTGGGGTGGCTTGCCGCGCTATGGCGTGGGCTACATGGATGCAATGTCCCAGGCCTACGACGAGGTACTGGGCATCCGCGGGCTGGCGCTGGCCGGTTCGATGCTCAACGGCGTGGGCGTGCCCGCAACCGCCGCTTCGGGCGTGGAGGCCGCGCGGGAGATCATCCGCGAGATGGCGTGATCCACCCCACGCCTAGCTCCTCCGGAGGGTGATCTCGCGTAGATTGGACTTCGTATAAGCCGTTAACGGCTGCCATAGAACCTATGAATGGAACTCAGAAAGGCTAAAGAGGCTAAACACCATGACTGAACTGAACGCGCAGGAAATCAAGCGTCTCAACGCCGTCGTTCGCTTCGCCACCTACTCGGTCTTCAAGATCGAGCCGGGCGTGCTGGGGGATCGCGCGGAGGTAGCTGCTGATTTTCAGGCATTCATTGATTCCTTTGAGGATGAGGATCTGGTCATCCGCGGTGTCTACGACCTGTCCGCGCTGCGCGCCGAGGCCGACGTCATGATCTGGTGGCACGCGGAGAAGATGCAGGATCTGCAGGTGGCCTACCGCCGCTTCCTCAAGGAAACCAAGCTGGGACAGGCCTGCGAGCCGGTATGGTCCAACACCTGCCTGCACCGCCCGAGCGAATTCAACAAAGCTCACCTGCCGTCCTTCATCATGGGCGAGGAGCCGGGCGATTGGATCTGCGTCTACCCGTTCGTCCGCAGCTACGAGTGGTACACCATGGATCGCGCGGAGCGCTCCCGCCTGCTGCGCGAGCACGGCAAGGCCGCCCTGGGCTTCGATGAGGTACGCGCGAACACCGTCCCCGCCTTCGCACTGGGCGACTACGAGTGGATCCTGGCCTTCGAGTCCCCGACGCTGGAGCGCATCGTCGAGCTGATGTACAAGATGCGCTACACGGAGGCGCGTCACCACGTGCGCGAGGAAATCCCGTTCTTCACCGGCCGCCGTGTCAACGGCGATAAGGAGGAGCTGGCCAGCTTCGTGGAGTCGCTGGCCTAGCCGCCTAACTAATCGGCCGGATCTTCGGCCGGCTGCAGCGTCAAAGCAATGCTGTTGATGCAATAGCGCAGATCGGTGGGCGTGGGGTAACCCTCGCCCTCGAAAACGTGGCCCAGGTGGCTCTCGCACTGCGCACAGAGAACCTCGATGCGGCGCATGCCGAGGGATTCGTCGACGCGGGTAATCACCGCTTCCGAATCCTTCGGGTCAAAAAAGCTCGGCCAGCCGCAGTGCGAGTGGAACTTCTCGGTCGAGCGGAACAATTCCGCGCCGCAGCCCTTGCAGGCGTACACACCCTCCGTCTCCGTGTCCGTGTATTCGCCCTTGAAGGGGGCCTCGGTCCCGGCCCGGCGGAGCACGGCGAACTCCTCGGGGGTCAGACGCTCGCGCCACTGCTCGTCAGTGAGCTTGCGGAAATCAGCGGTCGGGTTCAACTCAGCCATCAGTAGCTTCTCCTGTCCTAGTCTTCTCCCGGTAGAAAAGACCGTTCGTGTGTACATCGCCTAGGGGGTGGACGTTGTGGCGTCGATCCCTAAAGAACCACATCGTAGAGACCACCGCAGCGGCGACCAGCAACAGTGACCAACCAATAGTGCCGCGCGTATATTCCGCCACCCGGCCGTAGTTGACCCACCGATCCGAGGACCAGGAGTCGTGGCTGAAGAAGAAGTACACCCCCAGCCACGCCACGGGGGTGTGCATCACGGAGCGGGGGGACAGAACCGTGAAGAGTAGCGGCAGCAGCAGCATAGAGTAGTACATCTGGCCCAGGCTGCTAATCAGGAACACGCCCGTCAGAAGCACGCCGGCGGTGCTTGCGGCCCACATCACCGGATCGCGGTCGCGGAAGCGCAGCAGCATCGCCAGCGCCACGAGGACGCAGATCGCGGCCAGGATGCGCCACAGCCAGATCGTCCAGTCCGGGAAGCCGAAATACACGCCCACGCCGGGGATCGACGAATTGGCGAAATCCCGCACCCCGCCGAGGTAGGGCAGTAGCTTGTCGATGTAATCGCCCGCGTTTGTGGTGAGCGGCCAGGCGATGACGTTCATGGCGACCGGGATCGCCAGTCCAGTGGCGATGGTGGACAGCTGGCGGCGCATCAGGGGAATGAAGAGCAGCGGCAGGAACTGCGGCTTGATCGTGATGGCCAGCCCGATGACGATGCCCGCCAACACCCCCCGATTGTTGATAAGCAGCCACAGGAACAGTGCCTCGGCCAGCAGCAGCACGCCGTTGATGTTGCCGAACCCGAGGGTGTTGGCGATCGATTCGGAGCTGAAGAGGAAGAAGATGCCGACAGGCAGGACCCAGGATCGCAGGGAGTAATCAAAGAGCTTCGTGAGCACCACGACCGCCAACACCGCCGCAACGCCATTGCCGACCACGTACACTGCGCGTGCCAGGTCGATGTTCGTCAGCAACGACAGGGGGCTCAGCAGCAGCGTGGCGCCGGGGGAGTACAGGTAGTGCGGATCCGTGGAGGAGTAGTCCTGGTCGTAGATCGCCTCCTGGGCACGGAACTTGTACAGCGCTGAGATGACCGTGCCGAAGTCGTCGGTGAGGCGCGAGTTCCAAGGGTGAACGAATACGCGCTGAATAAAGGTCATTACAGCCAGCGGCCAGAACACCCAGCAGAGGATCTGGGAGGTGTCCACGCGGCTATCTGCACGCATAGAGGAAAGTTTTTCGGCATTCATCGCCGACTAATTTTAGACCCCGAATTTCCCCAAGAGAGCTGCCACGCCGCTGCTAAGGCATGAAAAAAGGGGCCCGCAGGCCCCAAGAGATTTTGGAGCGGATGACGAGACTCGAACTCGCGACCCTCACCTTGGCAAGGTGATGCGCTACCAACTGCGCTACATCCGCGTGCGGAAGGTTTTAAAGCCTTCGCAGGTGGATCCTGCAATGGGATCCTGTGCGCGATACTGGGATCGAACCAGTGACCTCTTCCGTGTCAGGGAAGCGCTCTCCCGCTGAGCTAAACGCGCCTAAAGTTCACTATGTGTAAAAGAATGTGGAGGTGGAAACGGGAATCGAACCCGTGTACACGGTTTTGCAGACCGTTGCCTAAGCCACTCAGCCATTCCACCGCGGCAAGAAACTCTTGCTCGTGGCCCACTTTAGTGAACCGTGGAGCGGATGACGAGACTCGAACTCGCGACCCTCACCTTGGCAAGGTGATGCGCTACCAACTGCGCTACATCCGCGTGCGGAAGGTTTTAAAGCCTTCGCAGGTGGATCCTGCAATGGGA
>NZ_JAKRND010000049.1 GCF_022347285.1 Corynebacterium sp. ACRPH | reverse complement strand
GCTCGATGTACTCCGGCGACAGTTCTTGATCGGGCTCATCCCCGCTGGCGCGGGGAGCACGCAAGGGCTGGCCGGCACGTTCCGGCATGACGGGGCTCATCCCCGCTGGCGCGGGGAGCACTTAACCAAGCCGGACTTCAGGATGCCGGCGAACGGCTCATCCCCGCTGGCGCGGGGAGCACTAGCTCGCCGTTGCGCATACAAGCGCCCGCTAGGGCTCATCCCCGCTGGCGCGGGGAGCACGAGACTGACCAGAAGCCGGTCGGCGTCCACAAGGGCTCATCCCCGCTGGCGCGGGGAGCACCGCCTTTAGGGTCCCCAAACTCCGCCCGCCCACGGCTCATCCCCGCTGGCGCGGGGAGCACTGGTGGGGTGATGAGCTGTGTCTAAGCTAATGAGGCTCATCCCCGCTGGCGCGGGGAGCACGTGATCCACACGTAGATGTCCATCGCACGCGGCGGCTCATCCCCGCTGGCGCGGGGAGCACGCTGTGACCGCCGCCAAGGAGTCTGAAAAGTGGGGCTCATCCCCGCTGGCGCGGGGAGCACGGTTGTGCGGGTTTAGTGGCGGGGCGGAGTT
>NZ_JAKRND010000048.1 GCF_022347285.1 Corynebacterium sp. ACRPH | reverse complement strand
ATCACCCACACCACCTACCCCGACGGGACCACCACAACCATCGAACCCGGCACCTGGGGCATGCCCGTACGCATCACCGGCCGCGACGGACACACCACCGACTACCAAGTCGACACCTTCGGCATGACCACCGCCATCACCACCGCCGACGGAGCCACCACCTGCTACACCTACGACTACCGCGTCACCGGCATCACCCCTGCCAGCATCACCAACCCCGATGGGGCCACCACCCACATCGACTGCGATAACGCCGGCCGCACCATCGCCATCACCGACCCCGCCGGCCGCCGCACCAGCCACACCCTCAACATCCAAGGACTTATCACCGACACCCTCGACCCCGACGGCAACACCACCCGCATCGACTACACCCCCGAAGGCTGGCCCACCACACTCACCCACCCTGATGGCACCACCCTCACCGCCACCTACGACGGCGAAGGCAACCAACTAACCACCACCAACGAAACCGGAGCAACCACCACAACCACCTACACCGTCTTCGACAAACCCATCACCACCACCGACGCCACTGGTGCGACCACCACCATCACCTACAACACCCAAATGCAACCCGTGGCCATCACCAACGCCGACGGCCACACCTGGACCTACACCTACAACCTCGACGGGGACATCACCCAACAAACCGACTACAACGG
>NZ_JAKRND010000047.1 GCF_022347285.1 Corynebacterium sp. ACRPH | reverse complement strand
AGCCCATTAAGCCCATCACAGCAGACGATGAAGACATCGCTGACGCCACGGTTGGCAAGATCTGCGCACACAGATGCCCACAAGGCGGCACCTTCATTATCAGCAATCCACAAGCCCAGGATGTGCTTGATACCGTCCATGTCGATGCCCACCGCCATGTAGCACGCCTTGTTGACTACACGGTGGCCGTCGCGAATTTTCACCCGGAGCGCATCAAGAAAGATCACGGGGTAGAACTCATCAAGCTGACGGTTCTGCCACAGCATGACCTCGTCTAAGACCGCATCGGTAATCGTGCTGATCGTATCCGGGCTCATATCCACCCCCAGGGTGGACCCAAGATGGTGCTGAATATCACGCACTGTCATCCCACCGGCGTACAGCGAGATGATCATGTCATCAAGCTCTGTCAGCCGACGTGAGCCCTTGGGCACCATCTGAGGAGTAAACGTGCCACAACGATCCCTGGGTACAGTCACTTCCAACGTGCCGTAACCAGAGTTAACCGTCTTGGTGTACGACCCGTTGCGGTGGTTGCTCCCCTGTGCTGATTCAACCTGGGCCTTCATCTTCCGGTCGGAATGACCGTAGCCCAAATGGGCATCCATTTCCGCCTGCAGACCAGCATTAATCGAGGCCTGCAACAGGCCTTTGACCAGGTCGCTGGCGTCATCGGTGGAGGTCGATAACTCGCCGATCAAGCTGGCAAGCTCAGGATTTTCCATCAGCTTCTCGCTGATCTTGTTGACCTTGTCCTG
>NZ_JAKRND010000046.1 GCF_022347285.1 Corynebacterium sp. ACRPH | reverse complement strand
GGCACTGTTGCAAAGTTAGCGATGAGGCAGCCTTTTGTCTTATTCAAAGGCCTTACATTTCAAAAACTCTGCTTACCAGGCGCATTTCGCCCAGGGGATCACCATAATAAAATGCTGAGGCCTGGCCTTTGCGTAGTGCACGCATCACCTCAATACCTTTGATGGTGGCGTAAGCCGTCTTCATGGATTTAAATCCCAGCGTGGCGCCGATTATCCGTTTCAGTTTGCCATGATCGCATTCAATCACGTTGTTCCGGTACTTAATCTGTCGGTGTTCAACGTCAGACGGGCACCGGCCTTCGCGTTTGAGCAGAGCAAGCGCGCGACCATAGGCGGGCGCTTTATCCGTGTTGATGAATCGCGGGATCTGCCACTTCTTCACGTTGTTGAGGATTTTACCCAGAAACCGGTATGCAGCTTTGCTGTTACGACGGGAGGAGAGATAAAAATCGACAGTGCGGCCCCGGCTGTCGACGGCCCGGTACAGATACGCCCAGCGGCCATTGACCTTCACGTAGGTTTCATCCATGTGCCACGGGCAAAGATCGGAAGGGTTACGCCAGTACCAGCGCAGCCGTTTTTCCATTTCAGGCGCATAACGCTGAACCCAGCGGTAAATCGTGGAGTGATCGACATTCACTCCGCGTTCAGCCAGCATCTCCTGCAGCTCACGGTAACTGATGCCGTATTTGCAGTACCAGCGTACGGCCCACAGAATGATGTCACGCTGAAAATGCCGGCCTTTGAATGGGTTCATGTGCAGCTCCATCAGCAAAAGGGGATGATAAGTTTATCACCACCGACTATTTGCAACAGTGCC
>NZ_JAKRND010000045.1 GCF_022347285.1 Corynebacterium sp. ACRPH | reverse complement strand
CCGTCGACCGCAATGATGAGGTACTTTCCGCTCTAAAGATGCTGTCTGGCTTCGATGATGACATCGCCCGCGATTGCACTCGCACTGTCAATCGACTTCGCAGTATCCTCACCCAGATCTATCCCAGCCTGGAACGAGTTTTTGCTGGTAGCACCCTGACTCGCACGCCGATCCTGGATTTATTGATTCATTACAAGGGACCGCAGGGGCTAAAAAGAGCCGGATACCAACGAGTGTTGAACTGGATGATCAAGCACACACGTAAAGACCCCACCCCGCTGGTAGACGACATTTTTACAGCACTGAAAGCTCAAACAGTCATCGTGCCTGGAAGCGATGCCGCCGAGTTAGTAATTCCTCAACTGGCTGCAAACATCAAGGCCCTCAAAGAGCAACGAAACACCATCGCTGAACAGGTTGAAGAGATGCTCGCTGATTTCCCTCTTTGTGAGGTCTTGGATCGAGTATGCCCGGAGTCGGCATCAAGACCGCAGCGCAGATCCTTCTTGCGATCGGTGATGGCTCCGACTTCGATAGTGCTGGCCACTTAGCTGCCTATGCTGGAATAGCGCCCGTCACTAGACGATCAGGTTCGTCGATCAGAGGTGAGTTCCCAGCACGGTCAGGCAATAAACGACTGAAAAACGCCTTGTTCTACTCCGCATTCGCGGTTATCCGCAGCCACGAACCATCACGGCAGTATTACGAACGCAAACGCGCTGAAGGAAAACGCCACAACGCAGCAGTCATCTGCCTGGCACGACGCCGATGCAATGTCATCTACGCGATGCTGAAAAACAAGGAGTTCTTCCGCGAAATCCCGCCACGCCCCGTCGCCGCATAAAG
>NZ_JAKRND010000044.1 GCF_022347285.1 Corynebacterium sp. ACRPH | reverse complement strand
GGAAGTCGTTACGCCATTCGTGCAGGTCGGAACTTACCCGACAAGGAATTTCGCTACCTTAGGATGGTTATAGTTACCACCGCCGTTTACTGGGGCTTAAATTCTCCGCTTCGACCACAAGTGTCTAACAGGTCCTCTTAACCTTCCAGCACCGGGCAGGCGTCAGTCCGTATACATCGACTTACCGTCTTCGCACGGACCTGTGTTTTTAGTAAACAGTCGCTTCCCTCTATTCTCTGCGACCACCACCAGCTCAACACGTCGTTCACCAGCAGCGGCACCCCTTCTCCCGAAGTTACGGGGCCATTTTGCCGAATTCCTTAACCACAGTTCACCCGAACGCCTTAGTATTCTCTACCTGACCACCTGTGTCGGTTTACGGTACGGGCCGTACATGCACTCACTAGAGGCTTTTCTCGACAGCATAGGATCACCAACATCCCCACAACGGGTACGCATCACGCCTCACCCACAAAGCAGGACGGATTTACCTGTTCCTGCGGGCCACACGCTTACACCACAATCCAATAAGTGGCTCGGCTACCTTCCTGCGTCACCCCATCGCTTGGCTACTACCAGATCAGGTCCCACGCATCCACACACCACACACACAAAATGCGCATGACACGCTTCAGGGTGGTTAGTATCACTGATTCACCATTGGTCGCACACACACGGGTACGGGAATATCAACCCGTTAACCATCGACTACGCCTGTCGGCCTCGCCTTAGGACCCGACTCACCCTGGGAAGATTAGCTTGACCCAGGAACCCTTAGTCATCCGGCGGATACGTTTCACACGCATCATTCGCTACTCATGCCTGCATTCTCACTCGCATAACCTCCACCACACGGTCACCCGGCAGCTTCAACGATCACACGACGCTCCCCTACCAACCCAAC
>NZ_JAKRND010000043.1 GCF_022347285.1 Corynebacterium sp. ACRPH | reverse complement strand
CCGTCCGGATACTGCCAGATATCGGCGTCCAGGGAGATGTCCTGAAGCGCGGTGTCCGGAATTTCAGGTTTGTGTCTCTACAAAGACTAACTATCAGAAAAACTCATCGAGCATCAAATGAAACTGCAATTTATTCATATCAGGATTATCAATACCATATTTTTGAAAAAGCCGTTTCTGTAATGAAGGAGAAAACTCACCGAGGCAGTTCCATAGGATGGCAAGATCCTGGTATCGGTCTGCGATTCCGACTCGTCCAACATCAATACAACCTATTAATTTCCCCTCGTCAAAAATAAGGTTATCAAGTGAGAAATCACCATGAGTGACGACTGAATCCGGTGAGAATGGCAAAAGCTTATGCATTTCTTTCCAGACTTGTTCAACAGGCCAGCCATTACGCTCGTCATCAAAATCACTAGCATCAACCAAACCGTTATTCATTCGTGATTGCGCCTGAGCGAGACGAAATACGCGATCGCTGTTAAAAGGACAATTACAAACAGGAATCGAATGCAACCGGCGCAGGAACACTGCCAGCGCATCAACAATATTTTCACCTGAATCAGGATATTCTTCTAATACCTGGAATGCTGTTTTCCCGGGGATCGCAGTGGTGAGTAACCATGCATCATCAGGAGTACGGATAAAATGCTTGATGGTCGGAAGAGGCATAAATGCCGTCAGCCAGTTTAGTCTGACCATCTCATCTGTAACATCATTGGCAACGCTACCTTTGCCATGTTTCAGAAACAACTCTGGCGCATTGGGCTTCCCATACAATCGATAGATTGTCGCACCTGATTGCCCGACATTATCGCGAGCCCATCTATACCCATATAAATCAGCATCCAGGTTGGAATTTAATCGCGGCCTCGAGCAAGACGTTTCCCGTTGAATATGGCTCATAACACCCCTTGTATTACTGTTTATGTAAGCAGACAGTTTTATTGTTCATGATGATATATTTTTATCTTGTGCAATATAACATGGGTT
>NZ_JAKRND010000042.1 GCF_022347285.1 Corynebacterium sp. ACRPH | reverse complement strand
AACAACCACACAACAAAAGTGGCTTTTTGTGTTGAACATCGGCTAATTAGTACCGGTCACCTCCATCACTCACATGACTTCCAGATCCGGCCTATCAACCCCATAATCTATAGGGAACCTCAAAAGAAACCTCATCTCAGAACAGGCTTCCCGCTTAGATGCTTTCAGCGGTTATCCCTCCCATACGTAGCCAACCAGCCATGCCACGGGCGTGACAACTGGCCCACCAGAGGTATGTCCGTCCCGGTCCTCTCGTACTAGGGACAGCCTTCTACAAGTTTCAACGCGCACGGCGGATAGAGACCGAACTGTCTCACGACGTTCTAAACCCAGCTCGCGTGCCGCTTTAATGGGCGAACAGCCCAACCCTTGGGACCTACTCCAGCCCCAGGATGCGACGAGCCGACATCGAGGTGCCAAACCATCCCGTCGATATGGACTCTTGGGGAAGATCAGCCTGTTATCCCCGGGGTACCTTTTATCCGTTGAGCGACACCGCTTCCACAAGCCGGTGCCGGATCACTAGTCCCTACTTTCGTACCTGCTCGACCTGTCAGTCTCACAGTCAAGCTCCCTTGTGCACTTACACTCAACACCTGATTGCCAACCAGGCTGAGGGAACCTTTGGGCGCCTCCGTTACACTTTGGGAGGCAACCGCCCCAGTTAAACTACCCACCAGGCACTGTCCCTAACCCGGATCACGGGCCGAGGTTCAGATGCCCAATCCGATCAGAGTGGTATTTCACCAACGACTCCACAACCACTAGCGTGACCACTTCACAGTCTCCCACCTATCCTACACAAACCGAACCGAACACCAATACCAAGCTATAGTGAAGGTCCCGGGGTCTTTTCGTCCTGCCGCGCGTAACGAGCATCTTTACTCGTACTGCAATTTCACCGGGCCTGTGGTTGAGACAGCAGGGAAGTCGTTACGCCATTCGTGCAGGTCGGAACTTACCCGACAAGGAATTTCGCTACCTTAGGATGGTTATAGTTACCACCGCCGTTTACTGGGGCTTAAATTCTCCGCTTCGACCACAAG
>NZ_JAKRND010000041.1 GCF_022347285.1 Corynebacterium sp. ACRPH | reverse complement strand
TGCGGCCGCGTGCGGAAGGTTTTAAAGCCTTCGCAGGTGGATCCTGCAATGGGATCCTGTGCGCGATACTGGGATCGAACCAGTGACCTCTTCCGTGTCAGGGAAGCGCTCTCCCGCTGAGCTAAACGCGCTAAAACAACAACCCAAGCCCCGAAACCAGCCCGGGATATTGCTTGAGCGTGGAGCGGATGACGAGACTCGAACTCGCGACCCTCACCTTGGCAAGGTGATGCGCTACCAACTGCGCTACATCCGCACAAGCAACCCTGAACGCTTAAAAGCAATTCTTCGTCGCTGCGACAACAAACACTAGCCTGTTAGTCACCTAGTTCACAAATCCCCAGGTAGATAAGGGCTTCGGAAGCCTGCTGTAGCGCCCGTCAAACACCGCTGAACTACAGACTTGCAATTCACCAATGTGGCATGAACATGGCATGAATGTGTCGCCTGCCTACGGGGTTTGGTCTTGCTTAGTGGCTAGTGGTACCTTTCCCTCTTGAAGGTTCCATAGCTCAGTGGAAGAGCGTTCCGCTCACACCGGAAAGGTCGCTGGTTCGAACCCAGTTGGAACCACAGTTCACCGCCTGGCTTTTTTCGGGCGGTTTTCTTTTTCTCCCCCAGGTGCCCGTTACCTTGTGAGTGTCCCCGATAATGGGGATAGTCGCTGGTCCCGGTATGGCTTACCTGCCCTGTAGTTTCCATAATCCGGGGGGGGTGTTGCCGCCGGGTGCCAGGACTTTCGATGACAGCTGATAGGGACACGGCCAGTTTCAAACTAGGTCTCTTTGTAACGTGGGTGCTTGCAACGAAGGTCATGACACCAGCGACTGGATCAACGCCATACCCATCTCGTTTTCTAGGAGCTCATCATGTCTCCGGAGCATTCCATCGACATATTCCTTGGCCTAGACGTCGGCAAATCTGAACACCACGCCTGCGCCCTAGACCGTGATGGCAACAAGGTCTTCGACAAACCGTTGCCCCAACTCGAATCCGAACTAGCAGGCGTTTTTCACCAGCTTCAGGAGCTTGGCACCGTGCTCGTGATCGTCGACCAACCCAA
>NZ_JAKRND010000040.1 GCF_022347285.1 Corynebacterium sp. ACRPH | reverse complement strand
TTGGTAGACACCTCTGATTCCGGCCGTGTTGGGTCGGGGAAAGGTAATCTACCTCCATGCCTAGGAAGGTTTATTCGGATCAGTTCAAGCGTGACGCGGTCGCGATGTACGAGAACGATCCACATCTCTCGCTCAAGGCCGCGGCCGAAGACTTAGGGATCTACCGCACCACGCTTCGCACGTGGGTCGACAAGTACGGCACCGGCGCAAAGGCCACGACCCCACCGGTTTCTCGTGCTGATCGTGCCAAGCAGCTCACGGGTGCTGAAAAGATACGCCAGCTGCAGCAGGAAAACGCCCGGCTGAAAGAAGAACGCGATATTCTGCGCAAGGCGGCCAAATATTTCATGGAAGAGACAAACTGGTGATCCGCTTCCGGTTTGTTGATGACCACCGCACCGAGTACTCGGTCAAGCGGATGTGTACTGTCCTTGGGCTCAATCGCAGCTCTTACTACAAATGGAAGGCCAGCAGCGACCAGCGGAGCCGCCGGCTGATCGACGATGCCATGCTAGGGGCGAAGGTCAAGGCAGTCTTCGACGAGAAAAACCAGCTCTACGGTGCCAAACGCATCGCAGCAGAGCTGACGCATAACGACGCCTACAACGACAATGGGCCGGTCAACCATAAGCGCATCGCCCGGATCATGAAGAAGCTTCGTCTGCGTGGCTACACCAAAAAACGCAAGGTCACCACCACCCGGCGTGGGCCACATCGCGTGGTGTTTGCCGACCTGGTCAAGCGGGACTTCACAGCCCCGGCTGCAAATAGGGTGCTAGTTGGCGATATCACCTATCTGCCGATCGCAGATGGGTCGAATATGTATTTAGCTTCGGTGATTGACTGCTATTCCCGGATGCTCGTTGGCTTTGCTATCGCCGACCACATGCGCACCGAACTCGTCGAGGAAGCACTCGAGCACGCGCACCACACCCGCGGGAGTCTTACCGGGGCGATCTTTCATTCGGACCACGGAAGTGTGTACGCCTCATCGCAGTTTCAGGCCACCTGCCGCAGGCTCAACGTCACCCAGTCGATGGGCGCAGTCGGCACCAGTGCCGATAACTCGCTGGCGGAGTCGTTTAACGCCACCCTGAAACGAGAGGTACTCAAAGACAAGAAAGTCTTTGCCAACCAGCTCGTCTGCCGGCGAGATGTCTTCGCCTGGTGCGCGCGCTACAACACCAGCCGAAGACACTCCTGGTGCAAGTACCTCACCCCCACAGAGTACGAAGCCCTCGCAGCGTAACAATGCGCTAGAGTAAACCCCATAATTTCACCACCCCATGGTGTCTACTTTCCGGGGGCCGGGCCC
>NZ_JAKRND010000003.1 GCF_022347285.1 Corynebacterium sp. ACRPH | reverse complement strand
TCATCTGCCTGGCACGACGCCGATGCAATGTCATCTACGCGATGCTGAAAAACAAGGAGTTCTTCCGCGAAATCCCGCCACGCCCCGTCGCCGCATAAAGCCCAAAACGAAGCCGACCAGCGCACGCTGGTCGGCTCCTAGGCACGCCTAAGAAACTACTCCCAAGACTGTACTCGTCAACATCGGCCTGACGCTTGACAAAAACATAGGGACACCCCCCAACTTTGCAACAGCACCTATACGAGCCAGGTGCACGTCATGCGGGCAGCCCATTCAACAACGGCTGCACCAGTCGACGCTGCGTCGGTCGCGGCCTGTGTTTGTTTTGTACTCCATAGTCCATCATCTGCTAGCATCGCGGACATGGGTAGACCACGAACGTTTGACGAGGCGACGGTGCTGGATGCCGCGGCCGCGCAGTTCAGGGTGCGTGGATTCGCGGACACGTCGACTGAGCAGTTGTGCGCGGCGGCCGGGGTGCGGCGGAGCAGCCTGTACAACGCCTTCGACTCCAAGGATGAGCTGTTCGTTCGAGCACTGGAGCGCTATGTCGAGGTCACTGGTGAGAGTCAGGAGGCGGTGCTCGCCGATGCCGAACTGGATGGCTTCGCACGCGTGAGCGGCGTTCTGAATCTCATGATCGCCGAGGAGTACGAGGCGTCGACTGAAGGGCACGCGGCCGGGTGCATGGTCGTGACGACACGCATGACGCCGGACCGCGGCAGTCAGGACCCGCGCGTCGCCCGCATCCTCGACCGTGCACTGGGACGCCAGCTCGCGATGCTGGAGCACGCCGTCAGGGCCGGCAGGTTCGACGGCAGCCTCCGGCCGGACCTGGACGCTCGGGACACCGCACTGCTGGTCGTCACCCTGATCTCAGGGATTCGCGTCATGGCACAGGCCGGCTCCGCACCCGAGGAACTGCGGCGGATCGTCGCACTCGGCCTCAGTGCCCTGACACCTTGATACGCCACTACTGAGAAATCCGTGAGCTGTCGGGCTCACCTGCACCTTTATTTTGTACTAGAGAATCCACATTGGAGACCGGGCAATGAAGAAATACCTGTACGTACTGATGCTCACGATCATGGTGGTGGTCATGAGCGAGTTCCAGACCGCGGGGATGATGCCGCAGATCGCCGCAGACCTGGGCGTCTCGACCGGCCAGGTCGGGACGGTGGTCACCTTGTACGCGCTCGGCATGGCGCTCGGAGGCCCGCTGCTGGTGTACCTCCTGCGGCATCGCCCACCCAAAGCCTCGCTGTTGATCGTCATCGGAACCTATGCCGCGCTGGAGGTCTTGGTCCCGCTGATCCACGAGTTCTGGTGGCTGGCACTGCTTCGCGTCCTGACCGGATGCCTCTCCGGCGCCGCCTATGGCATCGCCGTATCCTACAGCGCCCGACTGGCCCCGAGTCCGGAGAAGATCGGCGAAGCAGTGTCCATCGTGCTCGGCGGCATCATGATCGGAACCGTCATCGGCCTGCCGCTGTCGCACTTCCTCGCGGCCCGCTGGGGCTGGCAGTCCAGCTTCTACATCCTAGGCATCGCGGCCTTCGCCGTGTTCCTCATCAGCCTGCTCACCCTGCCCGCCCGTGAAGCCGCCACCCAGGAAGCCGCCGCACAGGACCTGCGCAAGCTGCGCTCGCCGAAACTCTGGTCCAGATACCTGGTCAGCCTGCTGACCATCGGCGCAGCCTTTGCCGGCTTCTCCTACTTCACCCCGCTGCTGGAACAGAACGCCGGCTTCGCGACGAATACGACGACCCTGATCCTGCTCGCCTACGGGATCGTGTCCTTCATCGGCAACCTCATCGTCGGCAAGTTCGCCGACCAGCACGCCATCGGCATCCTGCGCATCGGACACACACTGCTATTCATCTCACTCGCGCTCCTTGGAGCCTTCAGCAACGCACAGCCGCTCGTGCTGGCCATGGTGCTCATCGTAGGCGTCGCCGGAGTGCCGATGAACCCCGCCATGGTCGCCCGCGTCGCCGAAATCGGAGGAACCGGGAACATGGTCAGCACGGTGCACACCTCCGTCATTACCATGGGCGTCGCCCTGGGATCAGCAATCGGCGCGCTCGCCATCGGCCGAGCCGGTGACGATCCCTCCGCAGCCATGTGGATCGGAGCAGCCTTCGCCGTTCTCGCCACACTCACCCTCGCAACACAAGCACGAGGCAGAAGACAACCTCTTCGACCGCCCCATGCAACTGAAACAGTAGATTGTGTCTGATCTGCTGATCTGATCAGATCACATCTCCAATCGGCAGGCCCGTCGATCTCCTGGACCATCAAACAGACGTAGCTATTTTCGCATCCCAACGGCGTTCTCGTCTCCATGTAGCGCTGTGGAGGCGATGCACTCATTGCGGAAAGGGCAAGGCACGATGTTTGCTTATGGGCAACCGAACCCGGACGCGGTGATCGTCAACCGGGTCTTCGAGACGGCCTGAGAACGCCCACACGCAGCGGCCATCAGGGAATGAGAAACTGAGTCTTCGCTGCTCTCCCCCCAACTTTGCAACAGCACCTGAAATGGGGACCGACGGTCTCAAGGTCCGGGGCGACATTCGCAGGGGTCAGATCTTGTATTTCTGGGAGTCGTAACGGGTACCTGGTCTTGTAGGCCCAGGAGCTCCCACAGGTGGTCGACAACCTGCACTGGGCTCTTCCGGGGGCAAGGTTGGATGAATCGCTCTTCCGGGGGGCAAGGTTGGATGAATCCCATCTCAGCGACACGGGAACTGTACGAATCGATGTATGGGTCGACCACGACCTCGGCGGATCTAGTATTTTGAAGAAAAAAATAACCCCGCAGGGAAACCTACGGGGTGTTGTTGTAACTAGAACGGTGCTTGTTCAGCGTCTGCGAGCGCTGCGGTCGCAGCGTCGTTGCCTCGACGGGCTGCTCGGGCCGCGGACTCCTTCTTGGAATCAATCAACTGCACCGTGTCGATGCGTGCGACCAGCGGGTAGTGCTTCACACCGTCCTTGTCGGTGTAGACGTCGGTTTTCAACGAGTAGCTCACCGCAACGCGATCGCCGGAGCCGACGCAGCCGAACACGCCGGGGTTCTTAGCGTCCTGGACGTAGCCGGTCAGCTCCACGATCTCACTTTCCACCTTGCCGGTGGCCTTGTTCTTGAAGGTGTTGCGCGCATAGACGCTGAGCTTCACCGTCGCGCCACCGTTTGCGTGCTCGAACAGCTTCGGTGCGCGAGCTGCGTTGCCGACGATGGTGCCGTTGTTGAAGGGGTTAGACATGATGGTTCTCCTTACGTGAGTGGATGTGATTTGCTGTGCAATTTGGGTACTTAAGCAGCGGCTTTGCTGCTGCGGGGTGGTTGCGCTGTCGTTACAGCACTGCCCAAGGCAGCGGTGTGCCTGCCGCCTCTAGGTCGCGCAGTTCTTGCGCTGCGCCCGGATCGGCGTCCTCGCCGTCGATGCCGTCGGCGAGCTGGTAGAGCAGTTCCAGGTCGGTATGTATGAAGTCGCGCATCACGTGCCTCCTTGTTCGGATTGATGGTCAATCCGTCTGTTGGAGACAGCTCTGCTGTCTAAAGGCCGCTCCCCTACCTCGTTGAGGTATCTGTTGTCGCAAGCGATGGCCGACGAGAAAAAGAAACCCCATTGCATCGCTGCAACGGGGTGTGTGGTGCTACTCGGCAAACAAGATCGTGCGGGTCTTCTCGGCGCCCTCACGGACGAGTTCGACCATCCGCTCGCCTTGGCCGATATCGGTCAGCTTCGCCACCAGAGACGGGAAGTTCTCGTCTGGCCCGATCTCGGTGGCTCGCTGCGCAGCCACGCCAGCTAGTCCCGGCTGGCCGGTGGCGTGCGCGAGCACTGCGACAGTGGCGGTGAGCTGCGCCCGCATCCCCGGCCAGCTGGTCGGGACAGCGCGCATAACCTGCTCTATGAACGCAAGGCCCGCCTGCGGGTCATCGAGCAGCGCCGCGAGCAGCGCGTCTCGCAAGCGCGGCGTGGTGAAGCATTTCAGCGCCGATCGAACAGCGCGAGTGCTCGGCTGGGTGATCCCTGCCGCCGCCTGCTCGTACTCACGCTGCAGCACGTCTGCGAACATGGGCGGGATATACGCCAGCGCGTCTTCGATGATGTCGGCGTGCTCTGCGGCGTCGATGCCATGATCGGTGCTGTTCAACCGTGCCTCGATGTCGTCTTTGCTCGGCTCCGGCAGCTCTCCGGTGTCTGCAAGCATCTGCTGCAGCGCCGCCGATGCGGCGACCTCGCCGACAACGCCGTGGCGCGGCTCGTCGATGAGCGGATGCTGATACACAGACCACCACGCAGCCCCGGTGACGATCTCGGGCACCTGCACCACCCCGAGCAGCGGCGGTAGGTGCACTGCCCCGCTGGTGAGGTACGTGGCCGTCTCATCAAAGATCGGTTGCGCAATGTCATCGCTGATCATGTACGCGATAACAGCGTCGAGTTCGAGGTGGTGGACCCACGCTGCGAACCGCTCGCGGCTCTCGGTGAGCTTCTCCACGGCCTCGTCCAGGTCGAACCGCGCGACCGGGCCGAGACGGACGGTGTCGACGCCCTCGTCGTCGACGAAGAACGCCAGGATCAGCGAGTTGTTCGGGTAGAACCCGAGGATGCCGGGGAGGTTCGCGAGGATCTCACCGTGGGATGCAAACGTGTGGGAATGAGTGGACATGGCAGTGCTCCTTTGCACGAATACGGGGTGTACGCGGTCAATCCCGTATTCGGCCCGGCTCTGCCGGTCGCAGGCGTATCCCAGCGGTGCAGCACTCATGTGCGCCGAGCGTCGCTAGCGCAGCCTGATGCTTGGCTTACCGGGTGCGAGCGCTAGCGACGCAGCCTGTGTCTAAGCGTCGGCTTCGATGCGCTTGAGAGCGCGATAGACCGTCGGCCGCGAGACGTTGAATGTCCTGGCTACTGCGCTGACGGGCTTACCACCCTCGATAAGCTCCTTGGCCATCTGCGCCTGCTCGTTGCTAAGTTTCGGCTTGGGACCGGCGACCCTGCCCTGAGCGCGGGCGTGCGCTACGCCTTCACGGGTGCGCTGGACAAGCAGGTCACGCTCCCACTCGGCAAGACTTGCCATGACGTTGATGACCACCTTGTCGGTGGGTTTGGACGTGTCCAGCGCTGGCTCCAATACCTTGACGTTGATGTCACGCTCCGCCAAGTCAGCGATGGTGTTCACGGTGTCCGCGAGGCTGCGGCCGAGCCTGTCCAAGCGCGTCACAACGAGCGTGTCGTCGGGGCGCATGTACGCCAGCGCGTCATCGAGGCCAGGCCGTTGCCAGTTGGTGCCGGAGATGGTGTCTGAGTAGATGTGGTTTGGGTCGCAGCCAGCGTCGATCAGGGCGTCGCGCTGGGTGTCGAGCGACTGCCCCTGCTTCGACGTGGAGACGCGAGCGTAACCGATAAGCATGGTTAGTCACCTGCTCCTATGCGTTACCTTTGGCATGGTTGTGGGGCTTGCAGAGCAGCTCGCAGTTGCTTTCCTCGGTCTTGCCGCCCTTCGACCATGCGGTGACGTGATCAGCGTCCATATCCTTGAGCGGCCAGATCTTCGTCTTGACCCCCTCGTGGCCGAGTGCGCAATACGAGCAGTTCGAAACGCCGTTCTTCTCGGCGGCGTCCGTCTGGCGCTTGTACACGCGCTTTTTGACAGCCTCAGTGAAGACACGCACGCTAAGCAGCCGCGTCTCTTTCTTGCCGCCGAGCAGGTACTCGTAGATGCCCTTTTTCGACTGGACCTGCGAGTCGGAAAGCAGCTCGCGTGCTTCGGCGGTCATCTCTGCTGCGTCGTAGCCCTTGTCGCCGTACTGCTCATAGAGCTTGTTCCACGCGATTCCACGCATGGAACTGTCCGTCATCTTGAACACGCTTGCGGCCCAGTCGATGACGGTGGTGAAGTACGTCTGCAGCTCATTGCAGTTGTCGTCATCGCGGTGCTTGGCCATGTAGTTATCGATGCTCACGCCGTCACGTTGAGCGATCCAGTCGAGAGCGACTTCGAGCACCTCCTGGCGAGCGGGTTCACCGCGTACAAAATTCGACCACTTCGACATGATCGCTGAGCTGGAGTTGGAGAAGACCTTTTTTGGCGGCGTTGACGAATGGACCGGAGTACACGGCGTTGCGCAACTCTTGGTCTGTGAGTTCCACGCCCGAGATGTTGATGGTCTTGAACCATTCCTTGATCTCGTCCTCGGTGCCGTGGCAGTCATAAATCAGCAGTTCAGTGTCGAGGATGAGGTTTTTCTGGTCCTCGCTCAGTGATGAAAAGTACTGCTCGTTGCCACGCTCATCCTTGACCACAAACAGGTCTTTATAAAACCTGCCGATGGACGTGATGCGCTGTTGTCCGTCAAGGATCTCAAACTCGTCCTCGCCCGCTTTCGGTTGGTTGAAGTAGATCAGGCCGAGTGGGTGCCGCTTCGGTGGAGCGTCGCAGTTCCGTTTGGTGCAGGATTTTGACCCTAGTGCACCACGTAGTGCACCAAATGGCGATCCGAGCGCGAAATGAAGAAGGTCCCTACCAGCATTTGCACTGGTAGGGACCCTGTCTTAGTAGCGGGGGCTGGATTCGAACCAACGACCTCTGGGTTATGAGCCCAGCGAGCTACCGAGCTGCTCCACCCCGCGACGAGTGCTGTACGCCATCGCGTCAGCGACTCCCCTACTGTAACGCAGAGCTTGGATAAAGTGAAATCGCCTGGTCACAGGCGATTCCACCGGGGCTTAGCGCTCAGACTGCAGATCCTGGACCGCCTTATCCAGTTCGTCCAGTGCCTTACCGAACTCCTCGAAGGTGCCGGACTCGCGGGTCTTGTTCACCTTGTCCATCGCATCGCGCACGCGCTGTTCCGGAGCCGTATCGGTGCCCTTGTCATCAGACTTGCCGGCAGCGCCCTTCGCATCGGAGCTCTGCTCGTCCTTGGACTTCTTGTCCTTGTCTGCGTCCTTGGCCTTGTCGCCCTTGTCGCCCTTGTCGTCGCTGTCTCCACCCTTAGTCGGATCAACGACCGAACCGTCGATCTCCTGGATGTCAGTGGTGGAGGACGTCTTGATCCCCACCTGGTCCAGAGCCTCAGCGATGGTCGGCGCATAGCCCACCTGGCCGTCGTAGCTCACCAGCACGCGCAGCAGCTTCGGGAAGGCCGAATCCTGCCCACTACGCTGCGAGTAGACCGGCTCGACATACAGGATCTGCCCGTCACCCACCGGCAGCGTCAGCAGGTTACCGTTCGTCAGGTCGTTCGTTCCGGCCAGCAGGGTGCGCTCACGGGCGATCTCGTCGGAGGACATCATCGTATCCTGCGCCTGGTTCGGGCCCAGCGTCTGCGTGCCCGTCGGCAGCACTCGCACGTTGATCTTTCCGTAGTTATCCGGATCGGAGCCCACGGACATGTGAGCTGCCAGGAACTCACGGCGCAGGCCACGGAACGGGGTAATCAGCTGGAAGGAGGGCTTATTCGTCTCCGGATCGGCCGCCACCACGTAGTACGGCGGCTGCGCGTTGTCCTGGCGGTCCTGCGGGGCCGTCGGATCCGTCGGAACGGACCAGAAAGAGTCGTTCTGGAAGAACACGCCCGGGTCGGAGACGTGGTACTTGGCGATCAGCTCGCGCTGCACCTTGAACATGTCCTCCGGGTAGCGCAGGTGGTCTTCCAGCTCCTTGCTGATCTCGGAACGCGGCTTCACCACGTCCGGGAACGCGCCCCGCCACGCCTTCAGCACCGGGTCCGCCTCATCGTAGGCGTACAGTTCCACGCTGCCGTCGTAGGCATCGACCACTGCCTTCACGGAATTGCGAATGTAGCCAACCTCATTGTCGACGACCTGGGTTTCACTTACGCCGTCGGGGTTGAGGGCGTCCGCAGTAGAATCAGTGAGCCCAATCCGCTCGGAGTAGGGCAGGTTATTCAACGTCGTGTAACCGTCAACGACCCACTTCACACGGCCGTCAATGACGATCGGGTAAGTCTTTGAATCCGTGGTCAGCCACGGAGCAACCTTGTGCACACGCTCACGAGGGTCGCGCTCGTAAAGGATCTTCGACCCCTCACCGATGCGATCCGTCAGCAGCATGTTCATCGACTCGAAGTGGGCCGAGAACATCAGGCGGTTGAAGTAGTTGGAAACGTCCACACCACCGGTACCCGTGTAGGTGTAGTTGGATGCGTCGGTATCGTACTCCAGCGGCTCGCCCTCGGTAGTGCCGACGATCGCGTAGTCAGAGTTGTTCTGGTTCGACGAAGCAATAACCGGGCCAAAGTAAATACGGGGCTGCTTGATATCCAGTTCCAGCTCGCCGCCCTGCTTACCGGACTGCATCGACTGCAAATCCGCGACCGTGTAGACCGGGTAGCCACCGCGGGCAGAGCCGACGTCGCGGGCTACCTCGTCGACCTTGCGGGAAGGTGCTGCCACAAAACCATTGCCGTGGGTGTAGACGGTGTGGCGGTTAATCCAGTCGTTCTGGTTGCCGTCCAGGGTGTTCGGGTTCAGCTCACGGGCGGCGACCACGAAGTCGCGCATCTCGCCGTCCACCTCGTAGCGGTCGATCGCCAGCTCGTCAGGGAAGCCATAGAAGTTACGCAGCTGCTGTTGCTGGGTGAACGTCGGGCTCAGCACCTCCGGATCCAGCAAACGCACGTTAGAGAGCGTGGCGGAGTCGTCGGCAACGGCCTTCTTCTGCTCCTGCGAGGCAGCGTCACCGGCAGAACCCCAATCGCGGTCGTAAGTGACTTTGTCTTCACCGATGCCATAAGCGAAGCGGGTGGCCTCGATATTGCGGGCGATGTACTCGCGCTCCTTCTCCGCGCGGTTCGGGTTGACGGAGAACTGCTCCAGCATCGCGGGCCACGCCAGCCCCACGGTCAGCGAAGAACCCACCATCAGTGCAACCGCCAGCGCCGGGATACGCAGGTCGCGCAGCACAATCGTGATGAAGAACATGGCTGCCACGAAGATCGAGATCACCAGCAGCACAATCTGCGCGGGCAACACAGCATTGATGTCCGTGTAAGAGGCACCGGTGAAGGTTTCGTGCGAACGGGTAAGCAGGCCGTAGCGGTCGAACCAGTAGCCGACCGCCTTCAACAGCATCCATGCGCCCGCAATAACCGCCAGCTGACGGCGGGCATTCGTAGAGATAGAAGCCTTCTCCCCCACGCGCGGGTTACCTGTGGTGATGGACCCCAGCAGGTAGTGGCCAACGCCGTTGATCACAAAAGCCAGGATCAGCAGCACGCTGAAGGTGGAGACCAGCATCTGCAGGAAAGGCAGGTTAAAGGCATAAAAGCCCAGGTCCTTATCGAACTGCGGATCGTGCACCCCAAAGTTCGACCCGTTCAGGAACAGCAGCACCGAGCGCCAGTTGGCCTGCACAATCATGCCGGTGATTACGCCGACGAACAGCGGAATGCCCACCAGGAATGGGCGCATGTTGCGGCGGATCAGCGGTCGGTACTCGGCCAGGGGCGAAGACGTGCCCAGGGATTCGATCTCGTCCGGCCGCGCGCGGTACGCCAGATACGCCGCCAACCAGGAAATCAGTGCGCCGATCAGCCCAAAGATCCCAAAGAGCACCAGGCGGGTCACGATCACGTTCATGAACACGCCCTGGTAGTCCACGCTGCGGAACCAGGCGAAGTCGGTGTATGTGCTCACCACCACCGGCACAATGAAGATCATGATGGCGATGGCTGCCACCAGGATTCCCAGGAACTTCGAGCGCCTGCTCGACCCTGGGCTGGACGGGAACGGCTGCTTCGGGCGACCCGAAGACGGTGGCGTGGGCGTGCTCAAGGCTTAAATACTCTCCTGCTAATCGCACCTGTGGGTATCGCTGATCGCGATGTTTCTACCAGGATACGTACAATTCTTAAAGCCTCATAACAAACCCCAACCCATCCCCCAACGAAAGAAAGGCATCACGAATGACCTCTCCCGATTCCTCCCCGAACGTCGATCTGCAGTACGAGCGTGTGCTCAACGCAGCTCTGCGCGAGGCAGTGGACTTCGTGCAGGCCGAGGGCTGGGACCAACCGGCCACCCTGTTCGCCCTGGTGCCAGCCTCGCTGATCGCCGATGCTGCGCCCCAGGCTTTCGACGACGATGTCCCGGCCAACCCTTTGGCTCTGGTGGTGCAGGAGGACATCCCGGAGCACATCCGCCCTGGCAGCGAGGAACTCGGACAGTTCCTCGCCACCATCCGCTGGCCCGCCCCCGTCGTCGGGGCGATCCTCGCCCAGGAGATCACCTTCTCCAACGCCGCGCCCGGTGCGGACCCTGCCCCGCGCCAGGCTCGCTTGTTCAGCGGAATTCTTTGTGACGCCGACTTTTCCGGCCCCGAGCGTTCCCTTATCCAGCTACGCCCCAGCGAGGAGGAGCTTGCGGAGGATCCCTTCGGCCAGGACAAGGTGCAGCTGCTCGGCGGGGACGACATCGCCCCCGGCGTGATTCACACCCTGCGCGCCACCTTCGAGGCCGACGAATAAAAGCAGATAGAAGCGAGTAGCCGCTGGCCGCTACTTACAGGTATCGGCCTGCTTGCCGTCGTTGTAGTTCTTGAGGTCCTTGATCGCATCGTCGAGCGTATCGACCTTCAACAGAGTGATCCCCTCCGGCGGCTCGTGGACTGCTTCGGCGCAGTTCTGCGCCGGCACTAGGAACACCTCTGCACCGGCTTCCTTGGCGGCGGCGATCTTGTGAGTGATGCCACCAATCGGGCCGACCTTGCCTGCGGCGTCAATAGTTCCGGTACCGGCGACGAACTTCCCACCTGTCAGTTCCTCGGGCGTCAGCTTGTCGACGACCGCCATAGAGAACATCAGTCCGGCGGACGGGCCGCCGATGTCGGTCAGGTTGTACTCCACCTTGATGTCACCGCCGGGCTGGGCGACGGCCGTCACGCCAAGGAAGGCAGTGTCCTTCGGATGGTCGCCACGCACCTCCTCCGGCAGCTCGGCGAGCTTGACCTTGATGTCCTTGTCCTTCTCCTGGCGCTTGACGGTGACAGTGACCTCGTCGCCCGGCTTGTAGCCCTTAATCTTCTCCGATAGCTCGCTGGGCAGCGTGATCTTCTCCCCATCGACCTTCGTGATGATGTCGTTGACCTCGATCTTGCCCTGCGCCGGGGAATCCTCGGAGATCTCCAGCGCCATGGTCTCCAGGGGCTTGTTCAGGTGGTTCATCGCCGAAATGGTGGCGTTAGACTCCGAATTGGCGAACGCGGCGGCATTCTGACGCTGTACTTCCTCCGAAGACTTGCCGGAGGGGAATACATGCTCGATCGGCACCAGGGTGTCGTCCGTAGAAACCCAGCGCTTCAGCGCCTGCGCCAAGGTCATGTTCGTGCGGACGGACACGGTGGTCATGTTGAGGTTTCCGCTGGTCGGGTGAGTCTTCGCACCACTGATGTCCACGATCTGGCGGCCATCGACCTCGCCCAAAGTATTGAACGTCGGCCCGTTCCCCTCAGCTGCATAGGGGACAGTCAGGTCGATGCCGGTGCCGGGGATCGACGGCAGGCCGAGGAGGGAAAAGACCGCCACGACGGGCACAGCGCCCACTACAATGGTGCGATTTCGCCTGTTCCAGAACTTCACTCGCCCAACTTTACATGCTCCACCCGACAGGTTTGCCCACCCCGGCACAGGTCGAACCCTGTTCGCTCTCAGCACACGCATTTAGGCGCCTTCGCGGCCTTTCGAGGTCGTTTTCACCCTGCAACAGTCGGTACGGTGGGGTACATGAGTAAATTCGGTTTTGGCTTCCACGGCCCGCACGATTCCGATGACGACCGCGACAAAGACGGCGATAGGAACCGCGATAACAACCGCGACGAAAACGGGAACAACGGGAACGAAAACAACCCGTTCGGCTTCTTCTTCGGCGGCCCCATGGGCGGCGGCGCAGGCGGAATGAACGGCGGCGCGGGCAACATGGGAGCCGGCAACCTGGGCGACATCCTGAACCAGTTTGGTTCCATGCTCTCCGGATTCGGTACAGACATGAACAGTGCCGAAGGCCGGGGGCCGGTCAATTACGGACTGGCCAAGCGCACCGCGCGCCAGCGGATCGCCGCCACCAACAAGGACACCCGCCCCAGTCATAACGACTCGCAGGCGGTGGCCGATTCCGTTCGTCTGGCCGAGCTGTGGCTGGACGAGGCCACCCACCTGCCCGCCGGTGCCTCCGGCTCCGTGGCCTTTGGCCCGGCGCAGTGGCTGGACGAAACCTTCGAAACGTGGAAGCGCGTGGTCACTCCCCTGGCCGACAAGCTCGGCGACGCTGCCCTGGGTGGCGTGCCGGAAGAAATGCGCAGCCAGCTCGGCCCGCTGGCGGGAATGATGAAGCAGATCAACGCCATGAACTTCGGCGCCCAGCTGGGCAACACCCTGGGCGCGATGGCCACCGACGTCGTGCTGTCCACCCAGTGGGGCGTGCCGCTGGCCGAGGGCGATACCGCCGCGATCGCAACCGAACACCTGGATTCCATGGCCAAGAAGTTGGGCTGCGAGCCCCGCGAGGCGCTGATCTACCTGGCCGCCCGCGAGGCCGCGCATCTGCGCCTGTTCAAGCACGTCCCGTGGCTGGTGGAGCGCCTCATCCTGGACGTCGAGGAGTTCGCCGCCGGCCTGTCGCTGGATTACTCCGCCATTGAGGAAGCCACCCGGGAGATCACCCCGGAATCCATGAACGATCCGGCGAAGATGCAGGAGATGATGGAGCGGATGCAGGGTCAGGATCTCTCCCCCCAGGTTGTCTCCACTAACGCCCACGCCCGCGAGCGCCTGGAAACCAGCCTGTCGCTCATCGAAGGCTGGGTGGATTATGTCGTAGGTTCCGCCCTGAACTCCCGCATTCCTGGAGCGGCCATGATTGGTGCCGCTTGGTCCGAGTTCCGCAACAACGGTTCCCCCGCCATGGATGCGCTGACCAAGGCCGTCGGAATTAGCTTCACTGCCCCGAAGGCAAACGAGGCAGCCGAGCTGTGGCGCAAGCTGGATGATGCGGTGGGCGTCACTCAGCGCGACGGCGTGTGGGACCACCCCGACTTCCTTCCCGTGGCCTCCGACCTGGACAACCCGGCGGCCTTCATCAGCAGCGTGGCTTTCGACGAGGACGAGATGGAGGACTTCAACCCCATCAGCGAGATCGAGAAGCTGGAGCGGGAGCTCAACGAGAAGCGCAGCGACGAAGACGGCGCTGGCGAGGACAGCGAGAACGGCGACAGCGACAAAGAGTAGCTAGCCGCGCATCCCCCAGCGCTTGAAAGCCTCCAGGTAGCCCTGTGCCTTCTCCAGCTGCGGGGTGCGCGCCTCCCATTTACGAAACTCCGGGCCGTGATTCGGCACGAACGTGTGGATCAGCTCGTGGATAATCACGGCATCCAGCACGTAGCCGGGCACTTCCTGCAACTGGTGCGCGATCCGGATGCGCTTGGACTGCACCGAGCAGCTGCCCCAGCGCGTATTCATGTTTGTGACGAACTTGATCTCCCCGATTGTCGCCCGACCACCGAGGTACTTGTCATTGAGCTGCACCGCCCGCGCTGCTAGCTCCTTGTTGCCCATTGTTTGACGCCGACTCTTCAGCGCCTTCCCCACCAGCTCTACGCTGATTCTGCGCAGCTCGGCCTCTCCGATGGCCGCGGGCGACATGACCAAGAACCCATCGCCTTCTTCCCGCACCGCGACTGTCTTCTTGCGCCGGGTGGACAGGCGGATGGTGATGGGCGGCACCGTCACCTCAGGGCCTAGCTGGGTTGCAAGATCCTCCTGTACCTCGCGGGCCAACCGCTGCGGGTCGATCGCCTGGGAGCGGAAGGAGGGAGCCATCGGAACAACCTTTCCACCAGCGAGGACAATGCAGCGCTGCTAGGGTGAGAGGCGACTGCACAGCGCGCATGGGGAGCGCAGGCTGCCGCACTAGGATATTAGGGACTGGGGTTTTAAGTGACAGGGGTTTTAGGGGAATGCAATCATGCTAGAGCTTAACTTGCCGTCGAGCACAGCCATCCTGGCCAGGCCGACGATCGGCCTGCAGTTCGGGGTCTTGCCGCACGAGTCGATGATTCTGCCGCTGCCGAAGAGCGTGAACCCCGGCCAGGTGGCACACGTGTTCGCCCTGGCCCGTGGGGGAATCGGCTTCGACGAACTGCACCAGAAGCTGGGCTACTGCGGGCTGGAATCTGAGGATGCGCGGCTGATGCTCTCTGAGATGATGCAGGCGAAGATCCTGCGCCCCTCCCAGGGGAACGTGAGCTTCCACGTACTGGCCTCCGGCGTGGCTAGCGAGCGGCTGGAACCCGTTCTGGAGGCGCTGGGCTTAAGTTACAGCATCACGTCCACGCCCAGCGAGGCTCGGCGTTCGCTGATCGCCCTGCCCGGCGCGGTGTTCCCCACCCCGGACGTGCAGCATGCGCTGATGGTCAACCGCGTGGCCCACTACCCTGCCGGCATCGTTGACGGCAAGACGGTTCTAGGGCCGTTGGTCGTGCCGGGCGTTACGCCCTGCCTGGCCTGCGCGGATAGCTACTACGGCAAGATCGACGACGGCTGGCGCGGCATTCGCCTGCAGGCCACGGGCAGGCCCGGCAGCACGGAGAGGCACCTCATTCAGGCGGCCTCCACGCAGCTGGCGATGATGCTAAATGAGCACGTCCTGCCCTGGTGGCAGGCGCACAAGGACTTCATCCGCACACGCCGGGCGGCGCGGCTCCAGCAGGAACCCCCACCGGAGGAGCCGGAGATCCCCGAGGTTTTGAAGCAACGGCGGCTGGTGGATTTCGCCACCGGCGCCGTGCAGACCTATCAGGTGCCCTTCAACGACAGCTGCCTTTCCTGCCGGGCGGTGCGAGTCTAGTTGGCCACGGTTAGACACAGTTAGGCATAGTTGCTGACGATAGCCAGCACGTCCTCACCGAACTCCTGGACCTTCACCGGGCCTATGCCCGGCACAGCCAGCAACTGGTCAGACGTGGTGGGCAGTTTTTCGGCGATGGCGCGCAACGTGGCGTCAGTAAAAATGACATACGCCGGCACCGCCTTGTCTTTCGCCTGGGTGGTGCGCCAATCGCGCAGCTCAGTGAGCAAAAGGTGATCGGTTTCGGGGGCGTGCTGGCCGCAGCGGCCGAGGATCTTCAGTTCGGGGCTGCCCAGGCGGGCGCCGCAGACGACACAGGCGTTCTTCGGCGTGCCGAGTCTCTCGCGGGAACCTCCGTTGCCGGAGCGGCGCTGGGCGGCGGCTGCTTCCTCCTGCGGGACCAGCCCGTCGAGGAAGCGGGTGCGGTGACGGTTCGCCTTCGACCCCTCCTGGCGCGCGAGCGACCAGCTGAGGTGCAGGTGCTCGCGGGCGCGGGTGATGCCGACGTAGAACAGGCGGCGCTCCTCCTCGATGGCCTCCTCCGAGCCCGCGCCCTTGAGCGCATGGCGGATCGGCAGGGTGCCTTCGTTCAGGCCGACGAGGAAGACCGCATCCCACTCCAGGCCCTTGGCGGCGTGGATGCTGGCGAGGGTAACCCCCTGGAACTTCGGCGGGTTCTTCGCGCTCATACGCTCCTTCAGCAGCGCCACCACGCCCGGCATGCTTAAGGGCTCGGCGGCGCTGGAGGTGATCTCCTTAACCAGGTCGAACAGCGCCTGCAGGGACTGCCAGCGGGCGCGTTCCTGCGAGCCGGAAGGTTCGGTGGTGGTCAGGCCGACGGGGACGAGGGCGGCGCGGACGGCATCGGGCACGTCTTCCGGAGCTGGGTCGTACTTCTTCGCCGCGGCGATGATGGCATTCATGCCCTCGCGGATCTCGGTGCGTTTGAAGAAGCCCTCGCCGCCCTTGACCTGGTAGCCGATTCCGGCCTGTTCTAGCTCGTATTCGTAATTCGCCGACTGCGAGTTGATGCGGTACAGGATCGCGATGTTCGCCGGCTCTACGCCCTTGCTGATGAGCGCCTGGATTTCCTTAACCACCGCCACAGCTTCGGCGGGCTCGTCTGGGTACTCGTGGAACTGCGGGAGTGGGCCTGCGGGGCGCTGGCCTTCCAACTTCAGGCGAGTACCCGCCACACGCCCCTTCGCCTTGCCGATGACGTTGTTCGCCAGGTCCACGACCTGCGGGGTGGAGCGATAGTCGCGGTACAGGCGCACGGTGGTGGATTCCGGATACTTGGTGGTGAAGTCCAGCAGGTACTCCGGGGTGGCGCCGTTGAAGCTGTAGATCGTCTGGTTGGCGTCGCCCACCACGGTCAGGTCGTCGCGGTCGCCCACCCAGGCGTCCAGCACGCGCTGCTGCAGGGGCGTGACGTCCTGGTACTCGTCGACGACGAAGGTGCGGTAGCGGGAGCGGAACTCGTCGGCGATGCCCGTGTTGGATTCGATAGCCGCCGCCATGTGCAACAGCAGGTCGTCGAAGTCCAGCAGCATGCCCTCGGGCGTGGTCTTCATGCTCTCGTACCCCTGAAAGACCTTGACGAATGTCTTGGGGTCTACCGGGCAATCGCGGCGCCGGGGCTCGACGTAATCCGGGTAGTCTTCCGCGCTGATCAGAGAGGACTTCGCCCATTCGATCTCCCCGATCAGGTCGGCGAGCATCGCGGTGCTGGTTTCCACTCCCACGGCTCGGGCGGCGCGGGAGACAATGCGGAACTTGTTATCCAGCAACGTCCACGGCAGATCGCCGGCGTAGGCGGGCCAGAAGTACTTCAGCTGCCGCATCGCCGCGGCGTGAAACGTCTTGGCCTGCACCTTGGGGATGTTCATGAGCGCCAAGCGTTCGCGCAGTTCCGCGGCGGCGCGGGCGGTGAAGGTGACCGCCAGAACGTGGTCGGGGTTGACGAACCCGCCGTCCACGAGGTGAGCAATGCGGTGGGTAATGGTGCGGGTCTTACCTGTGCCGGCACCGGCGATGATGCTGACCGGCCCGCGCGGGGCCGAGGCAGCTCTTGCCTGTTCCGGGTCCAGTCCGTCCAGCAGGGAGCTCACTTAAGGCACCCCTACTTCGCGCCGAGGATGTCGTCGGCTCCCGGGTTAGAGCGCACATACAGCACACGGTCGCCCGGTTCGATCGTCTCCGCCTCGGCGGAGTCGATGCGGTACAGCTCGCCGGAGCGCACCACTCCCAGCACCACGTCCTCCAGAACGCGCGGGTTGCCGCCCACTTCCTCTTCGCTGACCAGCCGCTCGGCGATGGAAAAACCTTCGTCCGGGGACAGCAGATCCTCCATCATCTCCGTCACCGACGGGGTGACGGTCGCCAGCCCCATAAGACGGCCCGCCGTTTCGGAAGAAATCACCACGGAGTCCGCGCCGGACTGGCGGAGCAAGTGCGAGTTATCGGATTCGCGCACGCTGGCGACGATGGTTGCCGCCGGGGCGATCTCGCGCACCGACAGGGTGATCAGCACGGCGGTATCGTCCTGGTTCGGAGCCACAACGACGGCGCGAGCACGGTTAACACCGGCGAGCTTCAAAACGTCGGACCTGGTGGCGGAGCCCTGCACGGTCACCAGCCCTTGCGCGGAGGCCTGGTCCAGCACCTCCCGGTCCGTATCCACGACCACGATCTGCGAGGGCGATACGCCGTCGGCCAAGAGTGCTGCGATGGCGGAGCGCCCCTTCGTGCCATAGCCGATGACGATGGTGTGGTTGCGCATTTTCTTCCTCCAGCGGCGGATGTTGAGGGTCTTGCGGGACTCTTCGGTAAGGACGGACAGCGTGGTACCGACCAGCAGGATCAGGAAGATCAGGCGGGCCGGGGTGATGATGAGGGTGTTTACGAGCCGCGCATTTTGCGTCTGCGGCGAGACATCACCATAGCCCGTGGTCGACAGGGATACCGACGAGTAGTACAGGGCGTCTACAAACGTTTCCATCCCCTCGTACCCGTCCCGGTCGAAGTAGGCCAGGCAGGCGACGAACAGCACCAGCAGGAAAGCGTAGAACATTCGTCGGACGATGAGCCACCAGGGGCTTTGCACCACTGAGGTCGGGATCTGGACGATGTTAAGCAGCGCGTGCGGCGGTAGCTCATCGACTTCATCGTCGGCGCGGAAGCGTTCGCGCAGCCGGTACTTCATCTACGTCCTCTCGTCACTGCTCGTTGTTGTCTTGGTTGGTCTTTGTAGTGACGCCCCCAAGCATCCCTTCGAGCTCGTCTGCAGACAGTAGTGTACGCGGTTCATAGGTTTCATTTGCCGCGACATAGTGGAACGCAGCCCGGACGTTCTCGGCGGGCACATCCACCCCCAGTTTCGCGCTGAGCAATTTCGCCCAGGCGAGCCTGTAGACGGCCAGCTGCATGGCGGCTGCATCCATATCCGCGCCGGTAGGTTTGCGTCCGGTCTTCCAGTCCACAACGATCCATCCGGCGGTGGGATCGGTTCCGTCGTGGAAGACCGCGTCGATTCGGCCTTCGAACACGTGGCCGCCGATAGTGACGGAGTACGCCCCTTCCACGCTCTCGGGCTGGCGGTCGGCCCACTCGGAGCGCAGGAAGGCCTCCTTGAGCGTTTCGAGATACGGGTCTTCCAGGGTTGCATCGGAGGCGCCGGGGAGCTGATCTTCGTCCAGCAGGCTGACCTGCTTGTATCGTTCCTCCACCCAGTTGTGGAAAGCAGTGCCGCGCTTGGCATAGGGCTTCGGCTCCAGCGGAATGGGTCGGCGGGCGCGCAGGGCGAACTCCTGGTCATCCTTGCGTAGGCTCACGGCTTCGGTGGCAGTCATGCGAACGTTCAGCGGAACCACCAGCTCGGCATTATCCATTGCCGAGAACTCCTCGAGTAGCAGGTTCGTCTCGAGGTCCCAGGCCTCGGCGAGGGTGGTGGGCGCTTCGCTCGCAGCGACGCCTGGCTCGGGCTGGTCCTGTGCGTGTTGCGCGTGTGCTGCGTACGTAGCCTCGATTTCCTTGCGCACCTGCTTTGCACCTTCGGCCACGCCGGGGCTCGCAATGGCTGAGGCAGGGGACGGCCAGACGGCGCCGGTGGCTGCGGCAGCATCTCGTTCTTTGCGCGCCTCCTCAAAGTCCAAGCGCTTGCCGTTGATCTCTGGGTCGGGCAGCATCTGTTTATCTTCAATAGGCAGGCCGTCCGGATCGTCCAGCATCTTATCCAGGTCCTTGTAGTACTTGCCCATTTCGGACCAGTGCCCCACGCTGTCCGTTGCGCCACTCTGCTGGAGGTGCTCATGCAGCAGAGCAAGGCAAATTGATGGGTCGTTGCCTCGGTTCGCAGACGCTTTAAAGGCCGATCCGCTGACGTACAACACCCGTTCGGATCGGGTGATGGCCACATAAAACAGTCGATCGTTCTCCTTGGCGCGGAAGCGGCTGACCTGCTTGTTGAACTCTTTGTACGCCTTGGTATGACCGACCCGGTCTTCCGCCTCGTCGGTTAATAGCGTCGGGTATGCCCCCGGGCCGTCTCCGGCATCGCCGCGCAGGCTGCTCGGCAGCACTTGTGCCTTGGTGGTCCACGCATCCTCGGATCGTGGCTGGGAATAATCCCCGTAGCGTTCACGCGAGGCATGCGGCACGGCGACGATGTCCCACTCCAGCCCCTTTGCCTTGTGAACGGTGAGAATCTGGACGGTGTTGTCCTTGCGCTGCACCTCGCCCGGGTCCAGCCCGTCTTCTTCCGATTGAGCTGCTAGCAGGTACTCCACCAATGCCTTAGGGGTGGCGGTTCCGGTGCGGGAAACGTCCCGCACAATCTGCGCGAATTTATCCAGGTGGCTGGTGCCGATCGCCTGTTCGGGGCGGCGGTGCCAGCGGGTGAGGACTTCCGTGCGGACTCCCAGCATCTTTTCGATGTCCGCCAGCAGGTCCGGCAGGTTCTTACCCAGGCTGTGGCGGCGCAGGTATCCAAGCTCTCGGCCGAGCTGCGCTAGCCGCTGGGCTCCCTCGACCGACATGCCCATCTCCTCGGCGTCGGTCAGGTCGGCGAGCGCATCGATCAGTCCCACGGAGAACTCCGTGGCGTTCGGGATGGCCTCTAGCACTGCCTCGATCAGCTCGTCGCGCACTCCAGGGGTGCGGAGTAGTTCGATGCTTTCCTGACGCTGCCGTTCCATTGCAGCGTCGTCGATGGCGCCCGCTTCCTCAGCTCCGCGTTGGGCGATCTGCTCCGCCCGGCGCGTAAGAACTGCAAGGTCGGCGGCTCCGATGTTCCAACGCGGGCCCGTCAAGAGCCGCAGCAGTGCCACGTCATCGGTCGGATCCACCAGTACTCGCAGTGTTGCGAACACGTCCGCGACCTCGGGAATGTTCAGTAGCCCCGGCCCTGCTGTCATGTCCGCGGGCACCCCGCGTTCCACTAGTTTTTCGTAGATCGGCACTGCATCGGCGTTTACGGTCACTAGCACCGCTGCGGAGAATGGCTTGACCTTCGCCGGGTCGTCCGCCGTCTCCAGTTTCCGTTGGTAAGCCTGCCATTGGGCCTGCAGCTTGTCGGCCAGCCAGTCGAGTTCCTGCTCCCGCTCGTCGAAGAACGCCACTGCCGCCTCCCCCGCTGCCGCACCGGGTCGCGGGCGTAGTTCGGAGACCAGGCGCCCGGTGCTTTCGGTGCTGCGTTCCATGGACCATGTAGAGACTTTGTTGGCCATGTCCAACACCATGGTGGGGTTGCGCCAGGAGGTCAGCAGCTGCAGCTTTCCGGCCGGCTTCCCGGCCGCGTCGGGAAAGTCGGTGCGGAATTTCTCCAGGTTGGAGGCCGTGGCTCCACGGAATTGGTAGATCGACTGCATGGGGTCGCCCACCGCCATCGCGGAGAAGTTACCTTCGCCCGCGCGCCCGCCGCCAAATAGCGAACGCAGCATGACCCGTTGGGCATGGCCGGTGTCCTGGTACTCGTCCAGCATCACCACGCGGAAGCGGCGCCGCTGGTCCTGCCCCACCATCTCGTGATCGCGCACAAGCTCCGCTGCCTTGCTCATCTGCTGCCCGAAGGTCAGCAGATCGCGCTCCTGCAGAGTCTCGCGAAATTTCCGCACCAGCTTCAGCAGCTCGGTGCGATACTGCTGGGCTTCCAGGAATTTGGTGTTGTCGTCGGTGAATTCCTTCCTGCTTCGCGCTCCCTTGGGCAGCTCTTCCAGCAGCTTCATCGCTGCCATGTTTTCCTGCTCGACCTCCTCGATGCCGACCAGGTGGTTATCCATCTCGTCCGATAGAGCGCACACGTCCGCAATCACGTTGGGGACGGTCCGTTGAGCGCTTAAAGAGCTGTCAGAGTTGTACACCACGTCGCGGACGACCATCCACCGTTCGGCAGCGGTAATGAGCCGGGCGGCTGGCTCTGAGGGGATCAGCAGACCGTATTCACGGACAATATCCCCTGCGTAGGAGTCGTAGGTCGCCACCGCCGGCGCAATGTTCTTTAGCACCTCGCGCCGCGGATCGTCTGCTGGCAGTTGGTCCATGAAGGCGCTTCCCGCCAGTGTCTGCAGGCGTTGGCGGATGCGCTCTCCCAGCTCGGCCGCGGCCTTACGGGTAAAGGTCAGACCCAGGATCTGCTCGGGCCGAGCGTAGCCGTTGGCCACCATCCACACGGCACGCGCCGCCATGGTTTCGGTCTTGCCCGCACCTGCGCCGGCAACGACCAGGAAGTTGCCGAATGGCCCGGCCTGGATAACCTCCGCTTGCTCGTCAGTCGGGGCGAACTTCTGCTCCATCAGCTGGGATAGCTCCTGAGGGCTGAAGATGTGTCGGTTGCTATCCATTTAAATCACCTGGTTCCCTTCGTCCTGTGCGGGGCAGATCGCCTTGAAGGCGCAATACCTACAGCCGTCATTCAGCGTGGCCAGGTATGTCGGCCCCGCTGTCACCGGCGCAATCTCCATAAGTTGGTCGTGTACTCCGCTCAGTTGTTCTTTCGTCAGCTCCGCCTGGTTTCTTTCAGTAATCGTCTTGGCCGAAGTCCCCGGGTACACCAACTCTGCGCCCCCGGGGCGGTACTTTTGCCCATTACCACCTGGGCGCTCGGTGAGCGTGAGTAGGAACTGGTACGCGCTCAGCTGCGGACTTTCCGCCGCAGTTTTTTTCGAAACAGCGTTTTTGCCGGTCTTGAAGTCGATCACCTGTGTCAGCCCGTCCTCCGGGTTCGTCACCAGCAGGTCGGCGCGCCCACTCAGCGTCACCTCAACCCCGTCGGCAGTCTGTCCGACGCGCGCCCGTAGCGTTCGCTCGGTCTCGAGCTCTTGGTCGCTGTAGCCGGTAATGAAGTCGTGTAGCTTTTTGACGCCCTTTTCCCAGCGCGCCACCGTGTGCGCGTCCTTCCACGCTGGTCCGTCCAGCACGTGCGGAAGGATTTCGCGGACGGCCAGCTGCGCCTCGTCGAGATCCATGCCCTGCACAATTTGCTCGGCGATAGCGTGAATGAAGATGCCCACGCGCATCGGCTCGGTGGATTCGCTCACCCCTCCGTTGCTGTCCAGGAAGGTACGCAACGCGCAGGTGCTCCAGCTCTCCAGCTTGGAAGGGCTCAATCGGATCTTATCCCCGGCCAGCACACGCGCGTCCGTGGAGGGCTCCGCCATGCCCCACCAATCTTCGGGAGCTGCACCGTGCACCCCGGCCTGCGCCATCTTGGCCAGGTTCCGTGCTGCCGCACGCCGTTCGTGGCCGGGGCGGTTAGGGGCGGTGACGGCATCGCGCAGCTCCGCCAGCAACGATTCGATGGCCAGTACGCGCGGCAAGGAGCCCGCCCCGGAGCCAGAGACCTTGCTCCCCGCTGCAGCTTCCGCCTCGTCGGTTGTAGCCAGTTCCGTGGGCTCCACACCCATCTCGGCGATGAACCTTGAGGGCACCAGCGCCTCATCGCCGGAGTTCCGCACGCAGGTCACGTGCACACTGTCGGATGCGCGGCTGAGTGCCAGCAGGAAAAGCCTGCGCTCCTCCTCGATGGCATCGTTGATACGCGCCACCGGCACGCTCGGGTCGATCCCCCGGTCCAGCAGGTCCACCAGCTCCAGTTGGCCGAAAAGCCCGCCGACGGTCGGGCCGGTCGGCCACTCGCCCTCCTGAACTCCGGCGATGGCCACCACCTTCCACTGGCGCCCCGCAGCCGCGTGAGCCGGAAGGATTTCCACGGCCCCGGCACGCACGCCGCGCTGGTCGCGCCCTCCGGTGGGCACCTTCTGGGCGCGGAGGTTCTCTACGAAGCTCTCCATCTGTGCGTGCGGGTTGCGCTCTGCGAAGTCGCCCAGAATATCGAACAGGCTCATCACCGCGTCTAAGTCCGCGTCGGCCTGCGCGCCGAGCGATCCACCCTTCAGCGCTTGCGCACGCAGGTGCATGTCCAGCTTGGTGGCCTGCCAGATTTTCCACAGCACCATCTCCGTGCCCTGGCGGTTCTTCCAAGCCTGCCGCCCGGCCTCCAAGACCGTGGACACACGTTGGATGACCTCCTGCTCGCGGGGTCCGCAGTGGCCAAGAATCCACTGATTGTCCGGATCGTCGGGGTGGTTCAGCAGCTCCGTGACGTAGTCCGCGGCCTGGAAGGGCCTGCCGTCCTCGTGGGCTCGCAGCGACTGCCCGGCCATCTGCGCGGAGCGGATGGCCAGCGCCACCGCGCGGTGTACGCGGCGCACCATTACCGGATCCGCGCCGCCCACGCTGCCTTCCAGCACACTGTGCATCTCCGCGACAGTGAGATCCCGGTAGCTCGCTTCTGCAGCCAGCAGCAGCATCCGCACCAGGGGTTGTTCCGCCAGCACCACGGAGGTCGGGTCCACCTTCACGGGCACGCCGTAGGCCATCAGCGTCCTGCGCACCCGCGCGATACTGCCGGTGCCGCGCACGATCACGGCGATGTCGTCCCAAGCCACCTGCTGTTCGATGTGCGCGCGCCGCACCACATCCACAATCTTCAGCCGCTCCGCGGTCTCCGTCGGCGTGATCGTCACCTGCACAGAATCGACGCCTGCAGAGCTGCCATCTGCCCGCACGCTCGAAATGGCACTGTCACTAATACCCGCAGAGCGCAGCTCCACGCGGCTCGGCTGCGCGCCCAAGTGCCTACGGAGGGCGTTCACGGACTGGGCCGCAGGTGGCGTCAAACGATAAGAAGCACTCAAAACCACCCGGTGGTCCGGGTCCTGCGAGTAGGAGTCCAGGAAGGCCTCGTCCGCACCGCGGAAGTGGAACACGCACTGGTCCGGATCGCCCACGATAAGGGTCCGGGTCCCTGGCACCATGAAGCTCTCGATCAGCCGGGCAGAGGCCGGATCCAGGTTGTGCGCATCGTCGACCAGCAGCAGCTTCACCTTCTCCCGTTGCCGCTCGACCAGCTGCTCGCCTTCCGGCTTCTCAAAGGCCGCCAAGGTCGCGTGCAGCAGCTCGGAGGCGTTCAGGCTCTCCGAACGGCTCAGGCGCTGGACCTGCTGGTATTCCTCCTGGAAGCGCCCCGCGGCCTCCCACATCGGGCGGTCGTGTTCGACCCCTAGCTCCTGCAGCTGCTGCGCCGATAGACCACGTTCGGTGGCACGCAGCAGCAGGTCACGCAGCTGCTGGGCAAAGCCCGCGTAGCTCAGCGCGGGGACGACGTTGGCGGGCCAGTACCGGTTGCCGTCCTCCTCGGTGCCCCGCAGAATCTCGCGGATCTGCATGTCGTGTTCCGCGCCCGTAATCAACCGGGGCTGCTTCTGCCCGCGCAGAGTCTGCACGCTGCGATAGAACGCAAAGGCCCACGAGTGCACCGAACGCACAAACGTGCCGGACGCAGCGTAGCCGCCCTCCCCGGCCATGCGCTGGTACAGCACCGCGCGCACGGCCGTCGCCGCCTCCTTCGACGGCGCGAAAAACATTATTTCGGACGCCGATCCCCCCTGCAGCAGAAAGTCCCGCGCCGCGGAGATCAGCAGCGACGTCTTACCCGTGCCCGGCCCTCCGAGGATCGCATAGGGCCGGGAGTAATCCACCTGCGCCGAACCCTCGACCAGGGCACCGGCAAGTCCATCGAATAACTCCGACGGCTGGATCGCATCCGTGGGCTGCCCGAGCCGAACCTTGGGTTTCCCGCTGGCGCCGAGGCGTTTTTCGAGGTCGTGGTTAGGGTTTAGGGGTGGGTTGCTGTGAGGGTTCTTTAGGCTGCCGTGGTCCATGGCTCTAAGTCTGTCATGTGCCCCGGACAACCTCCCGGCGAATACCTATTTCGTGTTCGATTATGGGCGAGGACCTCGATTACGGACGGCGACTAGCCTTCCCGCTTCGCTACCCAGGCGGCCACAACGTCGGCCACGCGCGCCAGCCCCTCCCACGATTCCGGCTGGGAGTTCGGCAGCATGGCATGCAAGAACAGCCGGTACATCGCCGCCCGCAGCACCAGCTGCGTGAAGTCGGGCAAATGCGCCCAACGATCCAGCAGAGCATCCGGCGCGTTGCCCCAGGCCATCGTGTCCACGATCAGCAGCGCGACGGTCCAGGCTGCCGGGTGCCACGCTGGGTAGAGGTCCGTGACGATGGGGTCGGCGGTGCCGTCGAAGATGGTGCATCCGGCGATGTCCCCGTGCACCAGCTGGTCGTCCTCCACGATCGGTTCGCGCAGCTCGGCAAGGCCTGCGGCCTTCACCAGGGCGGCGGCAGCGTCCTCTCGCGGCACGCTCTCGGGCGCCAGCACCGGGGTGACCCATTGCGCCGGATCCTCGGCGAACGCGGCCTGGTCCGCCGCGGCAAACAGGTCGTGTTCGTTCCACTTCTCCCCTGCTACAGGCGGCGCCAGGAACGTCGGCTTCTTTTCGCCACGCAGTGCCTCGTTCAGGCGCAAGGCGGCCGCCACCATCTCGTCGAAGCGCGGCGACTGGTGGCCGGACATGAAAGTGCGCGCCCGCCAACCGGACACGCTAAAGCGCCCGTCGGAGGAAAAGATGGGTCGCGACATGGAGACCCCCGCCGGGCGCACCTTCGACATGATCTTGGCAATCCACGCCGCCCGCGCCGGCTCATCCGCCCGGGAGATCACCGCCCGGTCGCAGCGCCACCCCTGGCTCCACTCCTGTTCCAGCAGCACCGGGTGCGCCGAGGGCACCTGGAAACTGGCCAGGATGTGCGCCGGCGGCGGGGAATTGAAGTCGCTGTGAGAATCTTCGTTGATCATGTGCTCGCTTATTTGCTGTTCTTGTACCCAAACGGGAACACCCACGGGTTTGCCTTGCAGGTGTTCGGATTGTCCTTGAAGGCCTTGTCTGGGTTGATTTTATAGATCTCGGCGTTGTTCAGGCTGATGGTTTGTTGCATCATGATCGGCGCCAGCGCGCCATCCTTGGAACACGGCACGTGGGCTTTGTGCCCGATGCCGTGGCCGACCTCGTGGTTAATCATGTACTGCCGGTACGCGCCCAGATCGCCCTCGAACGGGATGGCGCCGCGCACCCAGCGCGCCTCGTTGAGCACCACCCGCCCCTCGCCCGGGAAGTTGCAGCTGGTCTCAATGCCATAGCTATCGCCACAGGTCGCGGCGGTGGTCTCCGGCGAGGTCAGCTGAATCCGCATATCCGGCTTCTTCCCCTTCGGCAGCTTCTTTTCGTCCACGTGCTGGAAGGAATACTGCGGATCGCCCACCCACGACTTCGGGTTGGCCAGGGTGGCGTCCACCATCGCGGCAAACGCATCGTCACCGCCGTAGGCCGAGGACTTCAGCGTCGTCTCGACCTCCACGACGTAGGTGAACTTCTTCTTCCCCTTGCCGAAGGTCTTGCCGGGCTCGCCGGCGGTGCGGAACTTCCCGCTGCCCTCCTTCGTGTACTTGCCGCCCGGGGGCAGGGAACCGAACTTCAGCCCCTCGTAATCGCCGTGTTCGGCGCCGGCCGTGCCGCCGTCGTCGCTGGTCGTAACTGCGACCTCACCGGTGGCCTGCGTGTCTTCCTCGTCGCCCAGACCATGCAGAATGCTGTACATGACCAGCAGGGTCACCAGCACAAATGCGACAGTAATCAGTATTACGCCACGGAAGCTAAACCGCCCGCGCTCGGGCTGCCTTATATCTGCGCCCGGCACTTCCGGCGCGGACTTCCGCGCCGGCGGGATGGGGTGGCGCTCCACGTTACTGCCGCTACTCATACAGCTAGTCGCAGCCTCCCTAGCTTACGAAACCGACAGAGTTCTTGGCCTCTGCGCCGACCTCTACGTAAGCGATCTGTCCACGTACCAGCACGTAGCGCGCCCCCTTGGCGCCTTCAATGGTCAGCGTCTCATTCTCGCCGGAACGCAGGAAGTTCTCGATCTCTGCCACGTACTCGTCCTGGGACTTGGCCTGCTCGCTCTTGGTGTCGATGGCGATAGCCAGCTCGCGGGCGTTGTGTACGAATCCGACCTTGATCTGCATGGGAAACCCTTCCTTCATGTTCGTTCTATACTCACGTGCAGTATTGTGACCATCATAGCTATCAGGTCGAGCAAGGAAGGCAGGTGCTGCAGGTGCTGATGCCCTCTGGGTCTTCTGGATCCTCTGCCTCCCGCCCAACCTTCAGCTCGCTCGGCGTGGCCGCGGAAATCACGGAGGCTCTGGCCACGGCCAACATTACGCGCGCCTTCGCCATCCAGGAATACACCCTGCCCATCGCGCTGAAGGGCTCCGACGTTATCGGCCAGGCGCGCACTGGTATGGGCAAGACTTTGGGTTTCGGCATTCCTGTTCTCGATCGGGTTTTTGATGACGCCACCGTCACCGCCCCGGACGGCACCCCGCGCGCCTTGATCGTGGTGCCTACCCGAGAGTTGTGCCTGCAAGTCACCGACGACCTGACCCTGGCCGCCCGTAACTTGCGTGTGCCGGTGGGGGCCGAGGGGGCGTCCCAAAGAAAGAAGAGCAAGACCCGTGCCCTGCAGGTACAGGCGGTGTACGGCGGCGTGGGCTTCGACGCGCAGACGGCGGCCCTGGAGCGCGGCGTGGACGTGGTCGTCGGTACTCCGGGACGGCTGCTGGACCTGGCGAAACAGGGGTATTTGCAGTTGCAGACGGTCGAGATCGTCGTGTTGGACGAGGCGGACGAGATGCTGGATCAGGGGTTCCTGGACGATGTGCGCGACATCATCACGCAAACCAGCCCACTGCGGCAGACGATGCTGTTTTCCGCCACCATACCAGGCCCGATTGCGGCACTGACTAGGACGTTTATGCGGCACCCGGTGCTGGTCCAGGCGGATAGCGCGGCGACGGAGGCAACCCACGAATCGACGAAACAGGTAGTGTTCCAGTCCCACAAGCTCGATAGGCTCTCCGCACTCGCCCGTATTCTGCAATCCCCCGGGAGAGGCCGCAGCATCGTTTTTGCCCGCACGAAGCGGCAGGCAGCGGGCGTGGCCGAGGAGCTTGCCAAGCTGGGCTTCCGCGTAGGCGCAGTGCACGGGGACATGCGCCAGAAGGACCGCGAGGAATCCCTAGACGAGTTCCGCCGCAACGAGGTGGACGTGATGGTGGCCACCGACGTGGCGGCGCGCGGTATCGACATCGAGGATGTCACGCACGTGATCAATTACCAGGTCCCGGACGACGAGCGCACCTATGTTCACCGCATCGGCCGTACGGGGCGCGCGGGCAACACGGGCACGGCGGTGAGCCTCATCGGCTGGGACGAGGTCGCGCGGTGGAACGCCATCAGCGACGCCCTGGGTCTGGACTTACAGGACCCACCGCAGTGGTTCTCTTCCAGCGCGGAATTTCTGGCTGAGTTCGACCTTCCCGGCGATGTTGGCGACCGGGTGGGGGCACCGCGCGGCGTGAAAGGTGCAGCTCTGAAGGTGAAAAAGTCCCGCAGGAGGCCGCGCCCATGAGCCGGCGCATCCCCTCCCCCGAGCGCGCCCGTCGCGGTGACCACATCGTCGCAGCTGCGTTGGCTTGCGGGCTGCTTGCCCTCGGCGGGATCACGTGGCTGGATTCCGACGCCCGCGAGGTGGACCATCGGGTCGCCGATCACCCGATCGAGGCCGAGGACAAGACCCTCGCCTCTTCCGACTCCGCCAAAAGCGACCGGCCGATTCCAGAGCATCTGCGCGAGCTGTGGGATGCGAGGACGGACTCCGCCGACCTGGTGGTAGATCAGGGTGGGGTCGTTCTAACCTCCGGCAACAAGGCCACGATGGTACGGGGCGACGATGGTACCGAGGTCTGGCACTATAAGGCACCCCACGACCTGTGCGCCGTGGCGGCGAACTGGGGAAAGACGAACCTCTTCCTGCAGGGATCCAAGGGGTGCGGGCAGGTAGTGGCACTGGATAGCGGGACCGGCGAATACCGTCACACCCGCGACATGCTGGCCGCAGACCACGTGGAGTTGTTCCAGAGCCGGGACAACATCGGGATGCTCTCCCCCACGCGCACGGAACTACTGCGCTCGGACGCAGTGCGGCGCGTGGAGGTCGGCGACAAGCTGACGGCAGTGAAGCCGAACAAGCAGGCCTATACCGAGTGCACCTTTACCTCCGCTCTGACGCGCAGGGACCTGCTGGTTACGGCGCAGACGTGCCCCGATAGCGAAAAGAAGCTGATCCGGCTGCTTAAGACGAACCCGGAGGACTCGGATGCCCCGGAAAAGTACCACGAGTACGAAGTCCCCGCGGACAGCGAACTGGTGGGCGTGGGGCTAGACCGGGTGGTGATCTACGCCCCCGGCAACGGCACCCGCGCGAAGGACGGGAACGATAACGAAGGCTCGCGCTTCCAGGTGCTGGATAAGGAAGGCGACTTCCAGCAGTTCCCCGCCGACCCCGCCCCGCTACTGGATCCGCAGCAACGGGATGGCAAGCTGTTCCGCTCCCAGACGGCGGATTCGGCGCACCTGATGAGCTGGTTTGATGGCGCCCGAGTGGTTACGTTCACCCCGTCAACCATGGAGCCTGCGTTCCAAGTTAACGGCGCTATCGGCCCCGCCGCTCCTATGGGCGGGCGGCTGCTGGTTCCCACCGCTAAGGGGATTGCAGTGGTGGACTGGGATAACGGCAAGGTTCTGCGCACCATCCCGGTGGATCGCAAGGGCTACACCGGGCAGGTGACGCTCAAGCTGGCGGGTGAGGTGCTGGTGGAAAAGCGCAGCGAGTCCGTCGTAGCGCTGGGCAATGCGAGCGCTGGGTAACGCTATCCCTTAACCGCTTTCCCCTGGCATACCAAATCATTCTCTTGTGATATTCGTCACAATTTGAGAAAAAGCTCTAGCCAAACCGGCAATAACGTGCCAAAATCATCCAAGTAACCGATAAGAGGCCAAAAGGTTAACAACAAACCAACAAGGTCTTAATCGCAAGGCGAGAAGCCGCCGCGACCCCCTCTACACAAAGGTCTGCACGCCACTTCGCCACCACCACTTTTGCCTGAATTTACCTAGAGATTCTCTAGGTCAATTCGTCGAGCCCAACTTCGATCACCGGCCAAAGTGCCCACACCGACTGCAAAGAACCAAAACGACGCACCTTCGGACATCCTTTGTCCGAAAAAATAGAAGGGAAATACAATAATGGATTGGCGCCACAAAGCTGTTTGCCGTGAAGAAGACCCCGAGCTGTTCTTCCCTGTAGGAAACTCCGGCCCCGCCCTGGCTCAGATCGCCAAGGCCAAGCTGGTCTGCAACCGCTGCCCCGTTGCTTCCCAGTGCCTGAACTGGGCCATCGAGTCCGGCCAGGATGCCGGCGTGTGGGGCGGCATGGCCGAGGACGAGCGCCGCGCACTGAAGCGCCGCACCAACCGCGGTCGCACTCGTACCCGCAAGCGCATCACCGTTTAAATCCCAACCTTTTGTTCAGCTATTTTGTCCAGCTACGCGCCCCCGCTAAGCTGAACAGGTTGAAACTGTCCCCTTAAACACCAAGGAGCTGCACAATGAGCAAGCGTGGCCGCAAGCGCAAGGATCGTCGCAAGAAGAAGGCTAACCACGGCAAGCGTCCGAACTCTTAAGCCGTAACTCAAAAGGCCGGCAGGAGCACCGCAGAAAACGGTGCCCGTCGGCCTTTTGCTTTGCCCGCTACTCCTCTGCGAGCTACTCTTCCACCCGGTAGCTAATCACCCGCAACTGCGTGCAGATCCGCGCCCGCAGCTCCACCGGGGCGGGCTGGCTACAACAGCTCCGCAGCAGGTCGCGCACTTGCTGCTCGAGTCCTAGCTGCCGCAGGCACTCCGGGCAAGCGTCGGCGTGAGCACGCAAACGTTCGCGGCTCTCCCAGTCGGCGTCACCATCAGCCACCTCGTACAGGGCATCCAGCAGGTCGTCGCAGTCCGTCTTTCGCGAATTGTCTTTGCACATGTGCTCTTATCCCTTCGCTTCCGTCAGCTTGTTATGAGCCGTCTTGTTTTGTGCTGCCTCCGTCACGATCCCGTGCTCCGCCGCCACGTCCTTCAGCTTGCTGCGCAGCTGCTTGCGCCCGCGGTGCAGCCGCGACATCACGGTGCCGATGGGAGTGTCCATAATCTCGGCGATCTCCTTGTATGCCAGCCCCTCCACGTCCGCGTAGTACACGACCATGCGGTAGTCCTCGCCCAGGCTCATCAGGGCATCCTGGATGCGCTTATCCGGGATGTTCTTTAGCGCCTCCACCTCGGCGGATTCGAGCCCCACGGAGTCGTGCTTCGCCGTTTCGGCCAGTTGCCAGTCGGTCATCTCGTCAGCGCTGGACTCCGTCGGGCGGCGCTGCGCCTTGCGGTAGCTGTTGATGTACGTGTTCGTCAGGATTCGGTACATCCACGCCTTTAGGTTCGTGCCTTCCTTGAAGGAACCGAACGCCTGGTAGGCCTTCATGTACGCATCCTGCACCAGATCCTGCGCGTCGGCCGGGTTGCGCGTCATCCGCAACGCCGCACCGTAGAGCTGATCCAGCAGGGGCAGCGCATCAGCCTCGAATCTTTGCAGCAGCTCGTCTGCAGTGTCATCGCTGCGTTTCATTCGCTCACCTCTCACCTTTCTTCCAACGCAATTCTATCGCCGGTTCATTCCCACCAGTTCCGGGAAGTTGTTCGCCACGGACCCGACCTTCCTGTCCGCCTTCCTGCTGTGTACTTCTGTTGCCTTGTTCGGTGACGCCACCAGCTCCGCCCCTGCGCCCTTCAGCCAAGCACCTAGCTCGTCGCCCACCAGGATCCTGGGCATGCGGCTGTGCAGCCATTCGAGTTCCGGCAGGGCCGCGACGGTAATGATGGTGCCGTAGAGTTTGCCTTCCACGGCCTTGCACAGCCCGGCGGCGTACAGGGGGTGGCCGTCGGTGGCGGTGGTGAACCAGGGTTGCTTCTTGCCATCCTCCCCGACCGTCCACTCGTACCAGCCGTCCATCGGAAACGCGCACGGCAGGGAGCCGACGAACAGGGGTTTGGAGAATGCGGTCTCTCCCCGCGCATTGAATACCGTCTTCGGCGGGTAGCCCCAGTGTGCGGGGCCGATCGCGGCCTCGTTTTTAAATTCCCGCACGATGGGCACTTCGGTGGTGGGCGCCACGTTGTAGTTGGCTGGCCACTCCCCGGCCCCGGCGCGGGGTATGCGCGGGGCTCCCAGCCGTCGTTGCAGGTCACCCGAAAGCTCTTCTAAGGAGCTGAACAAAACGTATCGGCCACACATACTCGCCCATTATGCCCACCCCACACTACTTTTCCAGCGAAAAAGTGAGACAATATGGGTATGTCTGCAGGTATGTCTGAACAACTCTGGCCGGCTCCGGTCGCCACCGAGCCCGTACAGGCCACCGTGGCTATCCCCGGCTCGAAATCCATCACAAACCGTGCGCTGATCCTCGCCGCGCTGGCGGATGCGCCTTCCACCATCACCGGCGGTCTTGTCAGTCGCGATACGGAGCTGATGATGTCGGCTCTGCGTTCCATGGGAACCCAGATCCTGTTGAAGAACGACCAAATGTACGTCACCCCGGCGGAGAAGCTGCACGGCGGTCAGGTGGATTGTGGCCTGGCTGGCACCGTGATGCGCTTCGTCCCGCCGATCGCTGCCCTGGCCACCGGCACGGTTGCCTTCGACGGTGACGTGGAGGCCCGCCGCCGTCCGATGTCCACCACCCTGAACTCCCTGCGTGCCCTCGGCGCCACCGTGAACACCAGCACCGAGTGCAACCCGGAGGGACTGCCCTTCTTCGTGGAGGGTTCCGGGGAGATCCAGGGCGGGGAGATCACCATCGATGCCTCCCAGTCGTCCCAGTTCGTCAGCGGCCTGCTGCTGGCCGGTGCCCGCTTTACCGAGGGCGTCACCGTTATCCACGAGGGCAACTCCCTGCCCAGCCAGCCCCACGTCGAGATGACGGTGCAGATGCTGCGCGAGGCCGGGGTGGACGTGGAAACCTCCTTCAACCGATGGACCGTCCACCCCGGCCCGATCAGCGGCCGCCAGTGGCACGTGGAGCCGGACCTGTCGAACGCCACGCCGTTCATGGCCGCGGGCGTGCTCACCGGCGGCACCGTGCGCATCCAGAACTGGCCCGCCACCACCAACCAGCCGGGCGACCAGTTCCGCCAGATCCTGCTGGACATGGGGGCGGAGGCGGAGCTGGACGTCCACCACGGCGATCTAGTTGTCTCCGGCACCGGCTGCGTCAACGGGATCACCTGGGACATGCACGATATTGGGGAGCTCAGCCCCACCGTCGCCGCCCTGGCAGCCCTGGCCGACGGCCCCAGCCACCTCTACGGAATCGCGCACCTGCGCGGGCACGAGACCGACCGCCTGCAGGCACTGGCGGATAACATCAACGCCCTCGGCGGCAACGTCGAGCAGACCGCCGACGGGCTGATCATCCACCCAGCCGCCCTGGAGGGCGGTCGCTGGGAGTCCTACGCCGATCACCGCATGGCCACCGCCGGCGCGATCCTGGGACTCCGCGTCGAAGGCATCGAGGTCTCGGACGTGGACACCACCGCCAAGACCCTCCCCGGCTTCCGCCGCCGCTGGGCGCAGCTGCTAGGCCAGGAACGCTAGATGGGGCGAAGGCACAGCAACGCCCATCACTGGGACGAATCCGATGTCCGCGTCCGCCCCGGCAAGGGCTCCCGCCCACGGACGAAGGATCGGCCGAGCCATAGAAACGCCAAGCGGGGCATGGTCGTCTCCAAGGACCGCGGCCGCTGGGGCGTGGTGTTGGACGAAGACGGCACCCTCGTCACCTGCATGCGTGCCCGCGAGATGGGACGCACCAACGTGGTCGTCGGTGACCACGTCGGTGTGGTCGGCGATACCTCCGGCAAGAAGGACACCCTAGCGCGCATCGTGCGGCTCGAGGACCGCACCTCCATTCTGCGCCGCACTGCGGACGACACGGACTCTTTCGAACGGATCGTCGTGGCCAATGCGGACTACCTGCTGATCGTCAGCGCTGTGGCCGACCCGCCGCCGCGCACCGGCTTCGTGGAGCGCGCCCTCATCGCCGCCTTCGTCGGCGGCCTCACCCCGCTGGTCTGCCTCACCAAATCCGACCTCGCCGACCCCAGCGCCTTCGCCGCCGAGTTCCGCGATCTCGACGTAGAGGTCCTCACCACCGGCGTCAGCGACTCCCTGGACGAACTCAGCGAGCACATCACCGGCAAGGTCAGCGCCCTCGTCGGCCACTCCGGGGTGGGCAAATCCACCCTGTTTAACCGCCTCATCCCCGACGCAGAACGCGCCACCGGGGAAGTCAGCGGGGTGGGCAAGGGCCGCCACACCTCCACCCAGTCCGTCGCGCTCCAGTTGCCCGCGGGCGGCTGGATCATCGACACCCCTGGCATCCGCAGCCTGGGGCTCGCACACGTCGACCCGGACACCGTTGTGGACGTCTTCGAAGACCTCCGCGAAGTCACCGAAGACTGCCCCCGCGGCTGCACCCACATGGGTCCGCCCGCCGACCCGGAGTGCGCCCTGGATACCCTCACCGGCGCGTCCGCCCGGCGCGTCACCGCGATCCGCCGCCTGCTGGAGGCCCTGCGTAGCAACAACGAGTGGGAAATGTAGCTAACCCGCTACATCAAATCCACCAGGAACGGCAGCTCCTTCGCGTCGTACCAGCTCATCAGGTTGTCTTCGCAGTCCCCCAGCGCGAACTCCGCGTCCTCATCCCCCAAGTCAGCTGCGTCTATGCACTCGATCGCCTTCGCCGTGGCGGCCTCCGCGTCGGCGTCATCAACATGGATCGCCAACAACTGCTGCACCTTCACAACGGCCGGGTCCAGCCGCACCACGGACTCACCGTCGGCCGGCGCCAGCGACACCGCAGAGTCGTCGATCTCCGCGCTGATCACCACGCGCCGGTGCGGGAAGCGCTCCTCCCCGCCCGCGCTGAGCAGGCGCAGCGAGGCCCGTGCGGAATCCAGGAAGGCCGTGTACGCCAGCTCCTCCTCGTCGCCGCCGGTGTAAAACTCCCGCACCGCCGGGGTCAGAGCAAAGCCAACCGCAGAGCGCACCGGGTGTTCCCCCTGCTCCGCGAGGGTGCCCAGCATGTCAAAGGTCGCGGGAATGTACACCAGCATGGTTTAAAACTCCCCCTCCAGCTCAAACACGCCGGTGATCTCCACCACCGCGCGGTCGAACTGCTGGTAGTAAATGCCAATCAGGCCGGCATCCACGGCGCCGCGGATGTTCAGGATGTTGTCGTCCACCAGCACCAGATCCTGCTGCGGCAGGTCCAGGCGGTCGGCGGTAATGCGGAAGATCTCCTCCGAGGGCTTCTCCGCGCCCACCTCGCCGGACAGCACCACGGCATCCACGTAGCCGCCCTCCAGCCACGTACGGATGGGGGCCGCGCCCGCCCCGCCCGGGTCGTTGGAAAGAATCGCCGTGGCAATGCCCTCCGCTCGCGCCGCCGACAGCAGCTTGCGCCACCGCCTGCGGTCTTCCTCGGCGCCGTCCAACACTCCGCAATAATCAACTACTAGTCCACGCATGCCCTATATTCTGCCATCTTTTCGCCCTCCGGCGCCCCGCGGGGCGCGCACTTCGCTATAGTTATGCCCGTATGGCGCCTTCGGGGGAACGCACCGTACGGCATCACTGGCATGAACAACAGGGGGATTTTCTTTCGTGACCACTTCAACTTCCACGCGCCCACTTCCGGACTTCGTGTTCCTGCGCCCACCCACCCCGGCCGTCGCGGTGCAGGTCACCGAGGAGGAGGTCACTGATTCTTTTCGGGACGCCAACACCCCACCGCCCCGGCGCATCGCGCAGATCGTAAAAATGTGGCTGGAGGCTTTGGAGGGGCGCCGTCCGATCGATCATTTGCGCCGCGCGCCCTTCGGCGAACGGGTGCTAGAGCAACTGCGCGTCCGCCGGCACGTGCGGCCGGAACCGACGAGTGGGCGGGTGGAGAAGGGGGCGTCAATAATAAGCCTGCACATCCAGCCCAGCGCGGGCGACTGTGTTCGCTTTTGCGCATCGGTGCAAATGGGCGATCGGGTGCGGGCGATTGCGGGCAGCATGTCGCAGCACACGCAAAAGCGCCGCGCGGAGCTGCATCAACTGCACAGCTCCGCACGGCGCGGGGTCAAGGTCTGGGCGATCGATAGCCTCAGCTTGATCTAGCTCTTAGCCACCCATGGTGGTCTGCGTGGCGCGGTCCACGGCCACGCCCTCGTTACCCGCCGCCGGGTCATCAACGTGCACCTGGCCGGCCTGCTTCAGCTGGTTGCGCACCAGGAACAGCTGGCGGACGGTCTCTTCCTTGATGCCGTCCTTCATGCGGTTAAACATGTCGCCACCCTCGCGCTGGTACTCCACCAGAGGATCACGCTGCGCCATCGCACGCAGGCCGATGCCCTCCTTCAGGTAGTCCATCTCGTAGAGGTGCTCGCGCCACTTCTGGTCCACGACGTTCAGCAGGGCCGCGCGCTCCATGCCGCGCATCTGCTCCTCGCCGGCGATCTCCGTGACCTTTTCCTCCAGCTCGTCGTACTCGCGGTTAGCGTCATCGAGCAGCGCGTCCAGCAGCTGCGAAGAACTCAGCTCGCCCGGGCAGCCGTAATCGTCGCCTTCCACCAGTTCCTCGTGGGTAAAGGTCGGGCCGTAGAGGGAATCCAGCGCGTTCCACAGGGTATCCAGGTCCCAGTCCTCGACATAGCCCTCGGCGGTCGCGCCGTCGACGTATGCCTCGATGGTGTCCTTCAGCATGTTGCGGATCTGCTTCTCCACATCCTCACCCTCGAGGATCTGGCGGCGCTCGCCGTAGATCACCTTGCGCTGCTCGTTCATGACTTCGTCGTACTTGAGCACGTTCTTGCGCATCTCGAAGTTGGCGGACTCCACCTGGGACTGTGCACCCTTGATGGCGTTGGTGACCATCTTCGAGTCGATGGCCTCGTCGTCCGGGATGTTCAGGCGAGTCATCATCGCCTCCATCGTCTGGCCGACGAAGCGCACCATTAGGTCGTCGCGCATGGACAGGTAGAAGCGGGTCTCGCCCGGGTCGCCCTGACGCGCGGAACGGCCACGCAGCTGGTTGTCAATGCGGCGGGATTCGTGACGCTCCGTGCCCAGCACGTACAGGCCACCGACCTCGCGGACCTTCTCCGCCTCTTCCTTGGACTCCTCGCGGACCTTCTCGATCTCGTCGTTCCAGGCCGCTTCGTACTCCTCCGGTGTCTCCACCGGATCCAGGCCGTGCTCGCGCAAGTTGATGTCGGCGATGATGTCCGGGTTACCGCCCAGCACGATGTCGGTACCGCGGCCAGCCATGTTGGTAGCCACGGTGACGGCTCCCAGGCGACCTGCCTGGGCGACGATCTCCGCTTCCTTCTCATGGTACTTCGCGTTCAGCACATTGTGCTTGATACCGCGGCGCTGCAGCAGCTTGGACAGGTACTCGGAACGCTCCACGGAGGTGGTACCCACCAGCACCGGCTGGCCGACCTCCACGCGCTCTGCGATGTCCTCAGCCACGGCCTCGAACTTCGCCTCCTGCGTCTTGTAGATCAGGTCGACGTGATCCTTACGCTTATTTTCCTTGTTCGTCGGGATCGCGGCGACGTCCAGCTTGTAGGTGGACTTCAGCTCGGCGGCCTCGGTCTCCGCCGTACCGGTCATGCCGGCCAGCTTGTCGTACAGGCGGAAGTAGTTCTGCAGTGTGACGGTGGCCAGTGTCTGGTTCTCGTTCTTGATCTCGACGTGTTCCTTCGCCTCGATCGCCTGGTGGATGCCCTCGTTATAACGACGGCCGTCCAGGATGCGGCCGGTGAACTCGTCGACGATGACGACCTCGCCGTTGCGGACGATGTAGTCCTTGTCGCGGGTGAACAACTCCTTGGCCTTGATGGAGTTGTTCAGGTAGCTCACCAGCTGCGAGTGCTCCGGAGCGTAGAGGTTCTCGATGCCCAGCTGGTCCTCGACGAACTCCACGCCCTCTTCCTTGACGCCCACGGTCTTCTTCCGCTCGTCCACTTCGTAGTGGATGTCACGGGTCAGCTTCGGGGCGATTGCCGCGAAGGCGGTGAACCACTTGCTGGAGCCCTCGACCGGACCGGAAATGATCAGCGGGGTACGGGCCTCGTCGATGAGGATCGAGTCGACCTCATCCACGATGGCGTAGTTGTGGCCGCGCTGCACCAGATCGTTCAGGGAGTGCGCCATGTTATCGCGCAGGTAGTCGAAGCCGAACTCGTTGTTCGTACCGTAGGTGATGTCGGCGTTGTAGGCATCACGGCGCTCGGCGGGGTTCTTGCCGCTCAGGATCACGTCGGTGCTGAGCCCCAGGAAGCGGTGCACACGGCCCATCCACTCGGCGTCACGCTTAGCCAGGTAGTCGTTCACGGTAACGACGTGCACGCCCTTGCCGGACAGCGCGTTGAGGTATGCGGGCAACACACAGGTCAGGGTCTTACCCTCACCGGTCTTCATCTCGGAGACGTAGCCGAAGTGAAGGCCAGCGCCACCCATGATCTGCACCTTGTAGTGCTTCTGGCCGAGCACACGCCAGGAGGCCTCACGCGCGGTGGCGAAAGCTTCGAGCAGGATGTCGTCCAGGCTCTCGCCGTCTTCCTGAACTCGCTTCTTCAGCTCGTCGGTCTTGGCCTGAAGTTCCTCGTCGGTGAGTTTGGTGTATTCCTCATCGAGGTCCATCACCTGGTCGGCGATTTTCGCGAGACGCTTAACCGCACGGCCTTCGCCCATACGGAGGATTTTCGAAAGTCCTAGCACGCTGATGCTGTCCTTTGCTCAATTTCTAAAACTGGTTAGCTAATTTGTCGGCTTCGGATAATCCTACCCCCACCCCCAAGGCCGGGGGCAACTACACCCGGCAAGTCCGGGCATAAAAAGCCGGCCCCCACGGGTTAGTCGCGGGAGCCGACTGATGGGTTGAAGACGGATTAGAGAAAGGGGTTACTTCTCTGCGTCCTTCTCTTCCAGGGTGATCAGGCCGTAGTCGAAAGCATGGCGACGGTACACCACGGACGGCTGGCCGGTCTCCTCGTTGATGAACAGGAAGAAGTCGTGGCCCACGAGCTCCATCTCGCTCAGCGCCTGGTCAACGCTGATCGGAGCGGCCTTGTGCACCTTCTTACGCACGATCTGGCCGGGCTTGAACTGATCCTCGTAGGGGTCGACGTCGTACGGGCCGACCTCGTCCGGCTTGGTCTCCGCCTGCGGCTGTGCCTCTTCCACCAGGCTGGCAGCTGCCTCGCCCATAGACATCGGAGCGCGGTGGCCGGAACGGGCGATCTTGCGACGTGCCTTCACCTTGCGCAGGGAACGCTCCATGCGGCCAATTGCGACCTCGAGGGCAGCGTAGAAGGAGTCTTCCTTAGCCTCTGCGCGAGCGATGTGGCCCTTGCCGGTTGCGGTGATCTGCAGGCGATCCTGCTGGTCACCACGGCGCGGGTTGGGCTCGTGCTGCAGCTCCACGTGGAAGAACGTGAGGGTCGGGTCCAGACGCTCGATCTTCGCGAGCTTGCCCTTGACGCGGTCTGCGAAGTGCTCCGGCACCTCAACGTTGCGCCCAGTGATCTCTACGCCTGCCTCGGGTGCAGCAAGTTCCTCGTTGCCAAAGTCGGACGAGTTTTTGCCGGTCGACATTGCTCAACCTCCAAAGTCATTCACCGCCAGAATCGGGCCGGATTACCCACCTTCCAACGGCGATCGTTCCAATTCCTAGTCTACCTATCGCCGTTGCTGCACTTGTGCATATACCCCTTATTTATGTGATCTATGCGCCAGCCAATACCAGCGCCAATCGCGGCCGCACTCCCCGCGCCGTCAGAGCCAGCGCAAACTGCGCTGTTGTCGCGCCCGTAGTGCACACGTCATCCACGATCACGACCTCCCCCACCCCGCGTAATCGCCCGATAGCCGCCGGGTCGAAACGGATGCTGCTGGCCACGTTTTCGCGCCGTTGGTGGCGGTCCAGCCCCACCGAATCCACACTCGCCTCGCTCAGCCACGCCACCGGGTGCACCTCCACCCCGGGATACAGCGCCGCGGCGGCCTGGCAGAAGCGGGTAACGATGTCCCCACCACGCTTTCGCGCGGCCGATTTGCGGGTCGGGGCGGGCACCAGCACCACCCGCCCCAACCGCGGGTCCGGCACCAAACCCAGACCGCTGACGTGCAGAATCCCGGCGGCCAGTACTCGGCCGGCCACGTCAATGGCCGCCGGGCGCAACCGCTCCTTGGCGCTGAGGATCAGCATCCGCCGCGCGCCGCCGTACACCCCGGCGGCGAAAACCGGCACTGCCGCCACCCGCGGCTGCCAGCGCTGCCAACGCTGCATCAGCTGGAGCCCGCAGGCCTCGCACAGCTGCCCGCCGGTCACCGCCCCGCAGCACACGCAGTCCGCCCGCCACACCAGCCCCGCGAGCGCACCGAGCGCACCGAGATCCCCCTTAATCCCCACGGGCACTCAGCTTAGTCGGCCAGTACCGGGGTTGCCCGCTTTCCTTGCATGGTCGGCACTTCGCGCCAGAAGCGCGACTCCTCGGAGGTGATGTCGAACTGCATCAACGCATTCGCGTCCGTGACGTAAATCTTGCTCCCGTCCGTGGCCACCGACACCACCGGGGCGGAAAGGTTGCGGCCCGTGATCTGCTGCGAATAGGACCCATCAACCTCGATATCCCACACTGGGGCGTCATTGGCGCGCGTGCCCACTAGCACGGACCCGTCATCTGACCAGTCGGCGCTGACCGCGGTATCCCCCACGGCGTGGCCGATCTCCACCGGCGCACCCAGCCGCTTCGTGCCATCGTCGGTTGTCTCCAATGTCACCACGTACACCCGTCCGTTCACGATCATCACAGCGCGGGCGCCGTCGTGCGATACGCGGAAAACGCTGATGCGCTTCTCGTTCCCGTCGACCATTCTCATTGTGGAGCTATCCACCTGCCGCTCCCCCACCGCGCCGGTCTCCGGGTCGCGAGTGATCTCCGTGATCCGCTCACCATCGGCCACTACGTAGGCCGATGTGGCATCCAGGCCCCAGGTCGGGCGAGTCAGCGAATCCGCCTGCACGGAGCTCACCGGCTGATCCCCCTTCGCCCCGATCATCAGTTGGCGTGGTGCATCGCCCCGCCCGGTCACGGCCGCGAAGATTTCGTCCCGCGGGCTTAGCGCCACGGACTCGACATACTGTTGTGATAGCCATCCCTCCAGTTTCTTCGCCCGCGTCCCGTCCTGCTGATAGATGTCGCCACCGGAGACGGCTCGCAGCGGCGCCTGCACCTGCACGTTCGGGTCGTATTGAGAAAGGTCCTGCACCAGCCACTTGCCATGCATGTCATCGCTCATGGGTGTGCCATCCGCCGTGAGCTCATAGGGTCCACGGACTTCGGATCCCGCCAGCGTCCACACCACCTGCGCCGCCAGCAGCCGGCGCGCATCAGCGGATAGCTCCTGCAGGCCGGTGAAGTGTACGGCGGGGTCTCCCTCGTCGTCCTTGGAGACTTGGGCGGTGGCGTCCTTAGGAATAAGGTTTCGCACCGCCTTCTTTAAACGATCCTGCGGGCCCGCAACCAGCAACGAGACCAGGGAGGCGGCGGTGGACTGCTGACCGGTATAGATCCACCGGCGGTCCGGCACCAGCGCCCGGCCGTTGAGGTCCGGGAAGTAGATGTTGCGCGCGCGATAGGTGCCCACGAAGTCCTGTCGGTCCAGCACCACGACGTTCGGCAGGTTGCTGATGCGCCACTGGCCGTCGACGTTTTGCATCTCGTAGCTGGTCTCGAACGCGCTGTACTGCGGGTCGAACACTCCGCCCACGCCCAGCGTGCCAACGATGTTGCCTCGCACGCGGTAGGTGATCTTCAAATCATCGCCCGGACCGTCGGAGGCAATGTCGATCCGGTCCAGCACCATCGTCGGCGCATCGGACTGCCACCGCCCCTGCATGCCGCCGGTGAGGAACCTCTTTGCCGCCTGGTGGTTGCGCAGCGGGTGGGCGCTGGCGGTGAAGAAATCGCGCAGCAGCAGGTCGGAGGGCTGCCCATCGGTCGGGGTCGGTGCCTCCTGCCCACTGGGGGCCGGAGCGTAGCTGGAGATCGCCTCGGGGTTGGTATCGTCCGGCAGGGTCGAGCACGACGCCAGCAGCCCCAGCCCGGTCATCGCGGACAGTACCTTTTTGACCTTTGTGACCTTCGTGACCTTTGTGGTCTTGTTACTCATCATCGCCCCCTTCTTGTTCTTGGGTAGTGACGCCCTCAGCCTCCATCGCCAAAGGCAGCGGCGAAGCATTTACCTTGTGGCCTTGCTCCAGCGGAAGGGTCAACAGGAAGCACGCGCCCACGCCGGGTTCGCCGATGGCCTCGAGGCGACCGCCGTGCAGATTGGCATCCTCCTTGGCGATGGCCAGGCCCAAGCCAGTGCCGCCCGTGCGGCGCTCGCGCGACGGGTCGGAGCGCCAGAAGCGGTTAAAGACCATCTCCTCCTCGCCGGGTTTTAGCCCCACTCCGTGGTCGATGACGGCGACTGCCAGCGCGTTTTTGCCGATGGCCATCTTCACGTCGATCGGATTTCCTTCCGAGTGGTCGACGGCATTGGCCAGGAGGTTGCGCAGGATGCGCTCCACGCGGCGCGAGTCCACGGCGACAATCACGGGGTCTTCCGGCAAGTCCACGTTGAACTCGGTGCCGATTTCCTCGGCGATGGCACGCACCTGCTGTAGAGCGGAGCGCACCACGCCGCGCACGTCTACCTTTTCAGCGGATAGGTTTGCCACACCCGCGTCGTGCCGGGAGATCTCCAGCAGGTCGCCTAGGAGGGTCTCGAAGCGGTCGAGCTCTTTCGTCATCAGGTGGGCTGCACGGGCGGTCAGAGGATCGAGCTCGTCGGCGTTGTCTTCGATCATGTCCGCCGCCATACGCACCGTCGTAAGCGGGGTGCGCAGCTCGTGGGAAACGTCGGACGTGAACCGGCGCTGCAGCGAGCCGAATTCTTCCAGGTTGCGAATTTGGGTGGAGAGTTTCTCCGCCATGTCGTTGAAGCTGTAGGCGAGCCTGGCGACTTCGTCTTGGCCGTCCACAACCATGCGCTCGTGCAGGTGGCCCGCCGCCAGCTTCTCGGCGATCTTCGAGGCCGCGCGGACCGGGCCGATGATCTGCTGGGAGAACACCCAACCAATCACCAACAGCAGAATGATCAGGACGATCCCGCCGGCCATAAGCAGGCCGCGCATGAGGTTCAACGTGGCCTCTTCAGAGGTCAACGGAACCAGCAGGTACAGCTCGAGACCAGGAATGTCGGAGTACACGGGACTGCCGATGATGAGCGCCTTGTAGCTACCGTTTTCCCCTTCTACGCGGGCATACTGGTAGGCCACCTGCCCCTGGCGCACAAACTCACGCAGGTTTTCGGGAATGTCGATGTTGTCCGGGATCCGCGTTTCCGCATCACTCGCGTTGGAGGCGATGAGCACCGAGTCGTACACCGGGGCGCTTGATTGCTCCACCCCTGGCGAGCGGTTCGTCAGCACCGCCCTTGCGGAAGTCAGACGCACGGACACCGGGTTGGAAGAGTCGGTGGCGCTGATCTGCTCTTCCACTGCCGTGCGTGCCCGATCCATGCTGTCCACGGCCTCGGAGAACTTGGTGGCCAGCAGCTGCTGGCTCAGGAAACCGACCAGCAGGAAACCAATGAGCAGGAATGCGAAAGTACTGGAGGCCACCACGCTACCGATGACTCGCAGCTGGATGGACTGTTGCCAGCGCAATCGGATCGAATTAATGAGCCGCAGCCAGGTATCCCGCGGCCGGCGGAAGAAGTCGCGCAGCACGGACCAGAACGTCGCACCCGCGGCCAGCGTCTTCCCCTGCACCTTCTGCGGGAAACCCGGGGCCTTCGGTTGTGCTTGGCGGGCTGGCTTGCGTTTCTTGGCCCTCGCTTGTTCCCTCGCTTGTTCCTGCTCCACGAGAACCTATTCGCCGGTCTTGTAGCCGATCCCGCGGACGGTCTGGATGATCTTCGGATCATCCGGGTCCTTCTCCACCTTCGAACGCAGGCGCTGAATGTGGACGTTCACTAGGCGCGTATCGCTGGATTTACGGTAGCCCCACACCTGCTCCAGCAGCTCCTCGCGAGAGAACACCTGGCGCGGGCGGGAGGCCAGCGTGACCAGCAGGTCGAACTCGATCGGGGTCAGCGCGATCTCCTGGCCATCGCGGATCACCTGGTGGCCGGGCACGTCGATCTTCAGGTCCGCCACCTCGATCGTCTCCGCAGGGGCCTCCTCGGGGGTGCGGCGCAGGCGTGCCCGCACTCGCGCCACCAGCTCCTTCGGCTTGAACGGCTTGTGCACGTAGTCGTCGGCGCCGGACTCCAGGCCCAGCACCACGTCCACGGTGTCGGTGCGTGCCGTCAGCATGACGATCGGCACCGTGGAGGTTTCGCGGATCGCCTTGCACACGTCAATGCCGTTCATTCCGGGCAGCATGACGTCCAGCAGGATGAGGTCCGGGTTGTGTTCCTCCGCGGCCTTCACAGCCTCTACGCCGTCGCCCACGACCACGGTGCGAAAGCCCTCACCCTGCAGAACGATGGTGAGCATTTCCGCGATTGCCGGGTCGTCGTCGACCACCAGAATCTTCGTTTCCACGGTTGTCATCCTCTCATTTCTTCCAGCAGGTCCGCGACCTTAGCCGCGCGGGCCTCGTAATCGTCTCCGGTGCTGTCGACTGTCACCCACGGGCTCAGCCACTGCTGCTCCGCCAGTGCCCGGTAGGCACGGACGGTGCGTTCCTGCAGGCTGCTATCCCGCTCGTAGGCATCCCGTGCCCGCGACTGGTCCTGGGCCTCGCGCGACTCGGCGCGCTGCCCGGCCACCTCCGCCTCGACGTCCACCAGGATCTGCAGGTCGGGTGCCGGGATTCCTAGCTTCTCTTGCTCCAGTTGGTTAACCCACTGGCCGACCTCAGCCACGTCGCCGTTGACGCGCGCGGCGGAGTAAGCCACGTTAGAGGCGGTGTAGCGGTCGATCAGAATCACGTAGCCATCTGCGTCGAAGTCCGCCAGTTCCGCCCCGATCTCGGCGCGGTCGAGGGCGAACAGGGTGGCCATGCCGTGCACGGAATCGATCAGGTCGCCCAGGTTCTCGTGCAGCGCCTCTCGCGCCAGCATCGCTGGGTGGGATTCCTCGTATCGCGGAAACGCGATGCGCGCGACCGGCACCTCGCGTTCCACCAACTCTTTTTCTACGGCCGTGACCAGGGTGTTCTTTCCCGCGCCGTCGACCCCTTCAAAGCTAACGATCATGTCTAGTAGCGGTAGTGCTCCGGCTTGAACGGGCCGGCAACATCCACGCCGATGTACTCAGCCTGTTCCTTGGTCAGCGTCGTCAGCTTTCCGCCGAGCGCCTCGACGTGGATGCGCGCAACCATCTCGTCCAGGATCTTCGGCAGGCGGTAGACGTCGTTGCCGTACTGGTCGGACTTCGTGTACAGCTCGATCTGCGCGATCGTCTGGTCAGCGAAGGAGTTGGACATCACGAACGACGGGTGGCCGGTGGCGTTGCCCAGGTTCAGCAGGCGCCCCTCGCTCAGCACCACGATGGAGACCGGGTCACCGTTGGCACCCGGGAAGGTGAACTCGTCTACCTGCGGCTTGATGGTCACGCGGCTGACGTCCTCGCGGTGCAGCAGGCTGGCCATATCGATCTCGTTGTCGAAGTGGCCGATGTTTCCGAGCACCGCGTGGTTCTTCATCATCTGCATGTGCTCAAACGTGATGATTCCGAGGTTGCCCGTAGCGGTGATGACGATGTCGGCGTCGCTAATAAAGTCCTCAACCTGCACGACCTCGAAGCCGTCCATGAGCGCCTGCAGGGCGTTAATCGGGTCTACCTCGGTGACCTTCACGATCGCGCCCTGGCCCGCCAGTGCCTCGGCGCAGCCCTTGCCGACGTCGCCGTAGCCGCACAGCAGCACCGACTTGCCGCCGATCAGCATGTCGGTGGCGCGGTTGATGCCGTCGATCAGGGAGTGGCGGGTGCCGTAGCGGTTGTCGAACTTGGACTTCGTCACCGCATCGTTGACGTTCATCGCCGGGAAGGGCAGCAGACCCTGCTCCGCGAAGTGGTACAGGCGGTGCACGCCCGTCGTCGTTTCTTCGGTCACTCCCTTGATGTTTTCTGACGCCCGGCTCCAGAACTTACCGTCCTCCGCCAAGGTCTCACGCAGCATTCCGAGGAAGGCCTTGTACTCGTCCGCGTCCTGTTCTTCCGCGTCGGGGACCAGGCCGGCGTTCTCAAATTCCATGCCCTTGATGACGGCCATGGTCGCGTCGCCGCCGTCGTCGAGGATCATGTTGGCCTCCACGCCTTCACCCCAGGTGAAGATCTGCTTCAGGCACCACCAGTACTCGTCCAGGGTCTCACCCTTCCATGCGAAGACCGGCACGCCGGCGGGAGCCTCCGGCGTACCGTCGCCGACGACGATGGCCGCGGCCGCCTCGTCTTGGGTGGAGAAGATGTTGCAGGATGCCCAGCGCACCTCTGCGCCAAGGGCCACCAGGGTTTCGATGAGCACGGCGGTCTGCACGGTCATGTGGATGGAGCCGGCGATGCGGGCGCCCTTCAGGGGCTGATTTTCTGCGTATTCGCTACGCAGCTGCATCAGCCCGGGCATCTCGTATTCCGCCAGGCGGATCTGGTGGCGGCCGGCCTCTGCCAGCGAGAGATCCTTGACTTTAAACTCCATGGGTGGGGTGACTCCTCGGTAAATGTACAGGTATATAGCTATAGGGCTATTTTTCTTCAGACAGTCTACTAGCTCAGCGCCTCGACGAAGGTTTCCAGCCCCTCGGCTTCCAGGTCTTCCTCGCCCTCGCGCCGCTCCATCTCCCCGTCCAGCAGCTGCAGCGAAACTTCCTGGAGGTTGGTTGGGCATTCGCCGATGTGGGCGCGGATAAAGGGGTGTTCGTCAGCCACCGTTGCCGTGCTGAAGGGCGCGCCGCCCCAGATGGCTGCGACCGTGGCCGCACACAGGCCGATGGAGTAGTCCACCGAACCGGATTGTTCTTCGCGCAGGGCGAGGTTCACGGCGTCCACGAGAGCCCCAGCTACCTCGGGGCCATCCAGGTCGGCCAATTCGTCCAGGAAGTCCACGTTGTCTTCCTGCGAGAAGATGAATTCGTCCCAGTTGCTCATGGTGCTGCCCTTTCTGTCGCTCAATTACCGACTGTAGCGCGTTTACACGCCCAATAACTGTGGTCAAAGCCGTGTATCCCTGCTAGGCTCTGTTGTGCCTTAACCAAATTGTGACTTTCGCCGAAAAGGAGGTGAGCCAGATGGCCGAAGAAGAACAACGCGGCGCCGAAGAAGAAAAGGGCACCGCCGTCATCTACGAGACCGGTGAGCAACACTCCCCGGTTCCCCGCGCCATCAGCGGCATCGCCATCGTCGGCTTAGTCCTGGCCGGAGTCATCGGCGTCTGGACCTGGCAGTCGGGTTCGGAGGCCACCTCCCCGAAGCGCAATACGACAGAGGAGTCGACTGTCGCCATCAGCACAGGCGCGGCTTCCCAGGATCACGATGTGGTTTCCGACGAGCCGACCGCGCAGCCGGATCCGCCTGCCTACTCCACGCGCGCCCCGCAGTCCGGGAACGGGTCGAACTTCAGCAATGTCGCCCCGCTGGGCCAGGATCCCTACCTGCCACCCAACGCCTGGAACGGCCAGCAGAACAACGGCTCGCAGCCATCCGAGACCATCGTCGCGGAGGGCCTGGAGTCCCCCGGGCAGGCACAGCAGCCACAGGTTCCGACCCAGCCCCCGTCGACCCAGCAGGCTCCACAGGTCTCGTCGGCTCTGCCGGGCGCGTCGCAGGCGGAACAGCCTGGCACTCCCCAGCCCGGCACGACTCAGCCTGATGCTACTCAGTCCGGCACCACTAAGCCTGGCCCTATTACCGAGCCCGGTGACGGCACGCACGGCAGCGGGGATATACCTTTCCCGCCGGGAGACAACCCCCTGGAGCCTTCCGACTCGACAAAGCCCGCAGGGCCGCAGCGCGGGACTGACGAGAATGACGAGCATGGCGCCCCCAAGGAAGCGGGCAAGCCCACCGATACCACGGCGGGACCGCAGCCTAAGCCCCGGGACGAGCGATAAAGGCCTTCCCGCTTACACGCGCTTCCTCGCCTGCGGGCACCCACGCGGCGGAGCCACTGTCCAGGTGCAGCTCCCCACACTCCGTGGCTCCCCCGACGGCCAACACGATTGCCGGTCCGGCGACCTCGGCCTCTCCGTCCACTCTGCGCAAGCTGAATTCCTCCGCCGGGGTGTGGTACACCCCTTCCGCATCGGCCTGCAGCCGCGGATCCGCGAGTTCCTCCCAACGCACCACGCTCAGTAGTTCTTCGACGTCGATGTGCTTCGGGGTCAAGCCACAGCGCAGCACGTTGTCCGAGTTCGCCATTATCTCCACTCCGGTGCCGCGCACGTAGGCGTGCAGCTGTCCCGCATCCAGGTATAGCGCTTCGCCTTCCTGCAGCACCACGCGGTTGAGCAGCAGCGCGAACAGCACGCCCCGGTCGTTCGGGTACTGCTGCTCCAGGCGCAGCACCAGGTCCGCCACCTCGCCCATCCAATCGTCCGCGTTGGCCGCGAGCTCTCGGCAGCGCCGCGTGAGGGCGTCAATAATCTCCGGAAGATCCCCCGCCGGCATGTGCAGCGCGCGCTCGACCGCACCGCGCAGATCACCGCGCAGGAAATCCAGCTCGGGGAGGGCCAGCCTATCCAGCAGCTCGGCGGTGCGGGTAACGGGCCGGAAGCCCGCCATCGCCTCGAACTCGCCCAGAGCCACCAGCAGCTCGGGCTTGTGGTTGTCGTCCTTGTAGTTGCGCTCGAAGGCGTCGCGGGCGATCCCCGCGGCCTCATCGGCGGCGAACCCCACCTCGGCCTGCGCCTTCGTCGGATGCACCTGGATGCTCAGCGCGCGTTCGGCGGCCAGCAGCTTCAGCAGGAACGGCAGGCTTTTTCGCCCCTGCCCCAGCTGGCCTTCGGGATCGGCGGTAATCAGGTCCAGCAGCGGCCCGGGAGCGCCCGGGTGCGCGCCGAACCACAGCTCGGCCTCGGGCTTTTCGGTGGGCGTAGGCCGCCCCTGCAGCTTCGCCAGCGACTCGTGCGACCCCCAGGCGTAGTTCTGGACAGCACCTTCGATGCGGCGCATATGTGCCTCCTAAGCCCGGATCACGGCGAGAGCTTCGTCGACGATGGCCTGCACTCCCTCGTCGTCGCGCGCCTCGACGTTGAGGCGCAGCAGCGGTTCGGTGTTTGACGCCCTCACGTTCAACCACGAGCCGTCCTGCAGCTCGATGGTCACGCCGTCCAGCCGGTCGACGGATGCGGTGCGGTCGGCGAAGGCCTCCACCACAGCCTCGGTGCGTCCCGCCTGGTCGGCTACCTCGGAGTTGATTTCCCCGGAGGCACGGTAGGTCTCGTAGGCGCGCTTCAGTTCGGAGAGCGGCTTGTCCTGCCCGCCGAGGGTCGCCAGCACGTGCAGGGCGGCCAGCATGCCGGAGTCCGCGTTGAAGAAGTCGCTGAAGTAGTAGTGCGCGGAGTGCTCGCCGCCGAAGACAGCGCCTTCCTTGGCCATCTGCGCCTTGATGAAGGAGTGGCCCACGCGGGTGCGCACCGGCTTGCCGCCCTTGGCCTCCACCAGTTCGCGTACGGACTTGGAGGTGATCAGGTTGTGGATGATCGTCGCGCCCGGCTGCTCGTCCAGGTAGCGCTCGGCGATCATGGCGCAGATGGTGGAGGGAGAAACGGCCTCGCCCAGCTCGTCCACGATGAAGCAGCGGTCTGCGTCGCCGTCGAAGGCGATGCCGAGGTCCGCGCCCTTGTCCACGGTGAACTTCTGCAGATCCACCAGGTTCTTCGGATCCAGCGGATTGGCCTCGTGGTTCGGGAAGTTGCCGTCGAGCTCGAAGTAGAGGTCGAAGATCTCCAGCGAGTCCTGCTTCAGCACGGCGGGAACGGTCAGCCCGCCCATGCCGTTGCCCGCGTCCACCGCGACCTTCAGGGGGTGGATGTTCAGCGGCACCAGGTTGTTCAGGTATTCGGCGTAGCCTTCCAGCACGTCCTCGGTGGTATTGGTGCCGGGCTCGCCGTCGTAGGCGGGGATGCCCTCGACCAATTCGTTCGAGATGCGGTCCAGGCCGGAATCCTGCCCCACCGGGCGGGCGCCGGCGCGGCAGAGCTTGATGCCGTTATACTTCGCCGGGTTGTGGGAGGCGGTGAACATGGCGCCCGGGCATTCCTTCACGCCGCTGGCGTAGTATAGCTCGTCGGTGCTGGTGAGTCCCAGGGTGATGGTGTCCAACCCCTGCGCGTTCACGCCTTCCGCGAAGGCGGCGGCCAGGCTCGGGGAGCTGTCGCGCATGTCGTGGCCGATGACGATCGTCTCCGCGCCCTCTTCGCGCATCAGGCGGGCGAAGGAGGCAGCCACGTCGCGCACGAACTCCTCGTTGAGGAATCCGGCGCCCTCGCCGACAACTCCACGGACGTCATAGGCCTTGATGGCCGCTGCTACGTCTTTGGGGGAATGGGTAGCCATGGGGTTTCCTTTCGCTAGTGCTGGTCGCGGACCGCGCGCAGGTGGCGGCGCGGCGTGGACCGGGGCAGGTTCTTCATGGATGGATGGTGCGGCGTGGCTTCGGGGATCTCCGAGCGCCGGTAGAGCCGGGGGGCGGGTTGCGCCTGCTCCTGCTTCTCGTGCTCGGCGGCCTGCTGCACGGCCTCGGCCAGCGCCATCAAGTCTTCTTCGTCAGCTTCGGTGGCCGCGGGTTCGTCGGCGAACTCCAACGTCCAGCCCTGCGGCACAGTGGTGCGGCGGGCGTGGCTTTCGCACAGATCCCACCTGTGAGGGTTTCCGCTAACGCTCAGCGGCCCCACGATGGCCAGCTGCTCTGCATAGTTGAACTCCAGCGTGGCGACGGCAGGCTTGCCGCAGCCGGGGCGAGAGCATTGTCGGATAAAAGTCACGCGCATTAGTGTAGCCCTTTTACCCTGGCTTTCGAGCGTGCCCTCGTGGCATGTCGCCGCAGCGCGGTTAAGATGTGTTCCTATGAAGCAGGACGCGCGCATGAGGCAGGATCCCCGCGGCAGGGGCATCCGGGGCATCTTGCTGCCGGAGGTGCCGCGGAATAAGTCGCGTTCGGAGCGCTTTGACGATGCGGTTCTGGATGCGTTCGAGCCTATTTTGGAGCGTTTTGACGCCGAACTGTCCAGCCTCGATGTCGCCGTCGATGTCGTGCCGCGCATGCGGCTAAGCACGGGTTACCGGCAGTGGCCGGAGGATGTGGTCGCCGATGGTCAGGTTCCGCTGGGTCGGCTGGTCACCGCTGGCGTGGACAACACGGGCACCCCTACCCGGCCGCGCATCATCATTTTCCGCCGCCCGGTGGAGGCCCGCGCAGCTTCTGCGCGGGAGCTGCAGGACATCCTGCGGATGATCATTGTGCGCCTGGTGGCCTGCTACCTGAACGTTTCCCCCACTCAGATCGACCCCCGGCTTTAGCTAGCCGATTCGCTTCTTTAGGCGGCGCCGCTCACGCTCGGAGAGTCCACCCCAGATACCGAAGCGCTCGTCGTGCTCCAATGCATATTCCAGGCACTCGTCGCGCACGCCGCAGGCCTGGCAGATGCGCTTGGCCTCGCGGGTGGAGCCACCCTTCTCCGGGAAGAACGCCTCCGGGTCGGTTTGCGCGCACAGCGCCTGCTCTTGCCAGTCCTGCTCCACGGCATCGAAAAGCAGATCGAAGTCCTGCGTCAGATCAAAGAGGTTCTTCTGGCGAGCTTCATTGTCCACGTTCGCCTCCTGCTCTACCGCCGAGGAACCGTCAGCAAAGTGGCCACGAAGGGCGGTGTCTACTGACTTGTCCACGGAGGTCTCCTCATCTGATGCATCTGATGCCTGACTTTGTTGGTCTACTGAAGATTACACACTGGTAATTACACCGCGTCAAGCTTTGGGAAATTCCCTCAAACCACTTCAGTCACATCAGTCACTAGCGCCCCTACAGCCACAGCCTCCTGAGAAAATAGGCTCTAACGCAACCACAACGTATGCACGGAACGCTACCTAAAACCACAACATATGGACATTTTCCTGAACCTTTAGTTCAGGACACACTAGATGTAGTGAAATTTGTCTAAATTTTTCCTCGGACGGCGAAAAACGCTAGATGTCGGAGGAAAAGCGCACGCCACCGTCCGGCAAACTCACTCCCGGCCACACGCGCAGGCCGTCGCGCAGCTCGCAGCGGGCACCGATGACGGCCCCCTCTCCGATCACGCAGTCCACCAGGTGCGCCCGCGCACCGATGCGCACGCCGGCGGCGATCACGCAGCGCTCCACAGTCGCGCCCGCCTCGATCTGCACGCCATCGAAGACCACGGATTCCTCCACGCGCGCCCCGCCGCCGATCTCCACGCCGCGGCCGATCACGGTGCCGCCCAGCAGCAGTGCACCCCCGGCGATGGCGCTGGACTCGTCCACCAGGCTCTCCCCGTGGCGTCCATCGAGCAACGGTGAGGGGGCGATGCCGCGCACCAGGTCCGAGGACCCGCGCACGAAGTCCGCCGGCGTACCCATGTCGCGCCAGTAAGACTGGTCCACGTGGCCGAACACGCGGGCTCCGGATTCCAGCAGGGCCGGGAAGATCTCGCGCTCCACGCTCACCGGGCGGCCGGCGGGGATCTTCTCGATCACGGAGCGGTTGAACACGTAGCTGCCGGCGTTGATCTGGTCCGTCGGCGGATCCTCCGTCTTCTCCAGGAACGCGCTCACGCGGCCTTCGGCGTCCGTCGGCACGCAGCCGAAGGCGCGGGGGTCGGAGACGCGCAGCAGGTGCAGCGTCACGTCGGCCTCCTGCTCCACGTGGGTCTTCAACACGGCATTCAGATCCGTCCCGCCCAGCACGTCGCCGTTGAAAACCATCGCGCGGTCGTAGCGCAGGTGGTCCAGCACGTTGCGGATACCGCCGCCGGTGCCCAGCGGCTCCTCCTCCACCACGTACTCGATTTCCAGGCCCAGGTGGCTGCCGTCGCCGAAGTGCTCTTCGAAGACCTCGGCCTTGAACGAGGTGCCGAGAACCACGTGCGTCATCCCGGCGGCTTTGATGCGGGCCAGCAGGTGCTCCAGGAATGGTGCACCGGCCACCGGCAGCATTGGCTTCGGGATGGAGTTAGTCAGGGGGCGCAGTCGGGTGCCCTTGCCTCCGACGAGGATCACTGCGTCGGTCGTGGCTGCGAGATCTACCACTTCTTTGGCCTTTCTGTTCCTTACTGCTTTTTGCTATTGGTTTTCACACACTAGTCACTGTTTTTGCCGCGGCGTTCAACCCACGCCGTGCGCTGCCGCAATTGCAATCTTCTCGCGGATCTTCAGCCCCGCCTTCAGAACCATGCGCACCGGGAGGTAGCGCCACCCTGGCAACCGGTCAGCCTGGAAGCGGTAGGCGCTGTCATGGTGCGCCTTGAGCACCACGTCCGGATGCTTGCCCGCCACGTGCCCCTTGGCGTGCCGAATCTGCGCGCTCGGAACAAAAACGTTCAGCCACCCCGCGCGCCCCAGCCGGTCGCCCAGGTCCACGTCTTCCATATACATGAAGTAACGCTCGTCGAACCCGCCCAGGGCCTCGAAGGCATCCCAGCGCAGCAGCAGGCAGGAGCCGCTCAGCCAGCCTGCGGTCCGCTCGCTGACCATGTCTTCGTCGTCCAGGTAGCGCTTGGTCCAGGGATTGGTCGGCCAGATCTTGCCCAGCAGCGCATGCCCGATGCCGGAGCCGAGTTGCGGCACCGCGCGGGCGGATGGGTAGGCGCTGCCGTCTGCCTCTACGATGCGGGGGCCCAGCGCTCCTGCTCGAGGGTGACGCCGCGCCGCCTCCAATAGTTCCTCTATCGCATCTTCGCTAAACACGACGTCCGGGTTGGAGATCACCAGGTAGTCCGGGTTGATCTCTCCAGCTTCGCGGGCCGCGCGCAGGTGGCGGGCGCCGAGGTTCATGCCAGCCCCGTAGCCGACGTTGCCCCCGCTGTAGATCAGCTCCGCACGCCCGGCCTCCGCGGCCGCCTCGGGAGCTCCGTCCGTGGACCCGTTGTCCACCATGACGACCCGCGCGTTGGTTGGCACCGAGTCCAGGAACTTGTTTAGGTACTCCCCCGGTGAATAGGTCACGGTGATAATCGCGATGGGTGCCTCTGTCATGGCCGTTGAGGTTACCCCAGGGCAGCCCGCAAACTATCCCGCCACGCGGGCAGGCCGGTCGCCGGAATTTGCAGGGCACTGTTGCGGGGCCGGCGCGCGGGAGTGGGATACTCGCTGCTCGGAATGGCCTTTACCCGTGCCGGATCACACCCCAGTGTGGCGAAGATCTCGCGGGCGAAGCCGCACCATGTGGTCAGCGGCCCGGAACCGGTCACGTGGCTGATCGCCGGAGATTGCCGCCCGTCCACCATCGCCGCCAGTTCCGCCGCCAGCACGTCGGCGTGGGTGGGCCGGCCGTATTGGTCGTCCACTACCGCGGGGTTCACGCCCGCCCGTGCCAGGCGCGCCATGGTCGTGGCAAAGTTGCGCCCAGTCGCGTCGTAAACCCACCCCGTGCGGACCACGTGCCCGCCGAGGTTCAGCACCCGCCGCTCCCCCTCCAGCTTGCTGCGCCCGTAGGCGTTCAGCGGGCCGGGCTGGCCGTCAACCGGATTTTCGCAGCCCACCGGCAGATTCCCGGAGAAAACGTAGTCAGTGGAGACGTGCCACATCGGCACCCCGTGCACCTCGGCCCAGGAGGCCATCCTCCCCGGGGCTACCGCATTTACTTGGTGCACCACGCCCGCGTTCTCAGGCTTCTCGGCAGCGTCCACGGCTGTGAATGCAGCGAGGTTGACGATGGCTTCCACGTCAGACGGCGGCGTCAATAAGAAAGAATCCACAGATCCCGCAACGGCGAGGTCCGCGTGCGCGCGCCCTACCGGCACAAAGTCGGGGCGGAGGCGCAGCAGGGCTCGGCCTACCTGACCGGAAGCTCCGAAAACCAAAACACTCATAAAATCAGTACTACACCAGCGGCATCTTTGCCGCTAAAGTGTGAATAATGACAGAGCAGACAGGGCATCAGAGAAGCCGCCATTCACGGCGTATCCAGGCAGCCCCCGGTGGCGTAGAAGCCAAGCAGATCGGCCCCGGCTGGTCGCGCGGGGTGCTGGCTGCGGTCTCGGCACTCGCGCTGGTCGTGATGGGTATCGGCTACGTGGCGGTCGGCAACTTGAACGGTGGGCTGGCCCAGGCGGACAACCTGAACCTCGGCAACCAGCCGGATGGAGCGACCGACATTCTGCTGGTGGGCGTGGATTCCCGCACGGATGCGAAGGGCAAACCGCTGTCCCAGAAGGAAATCGACATGCTCCGTGCGGGCGACGAAGAAGCCACGAACACGGACACGATGATCCTCATCCGCATCCCGAACGATGGCTCTTCGGCGACCGCGGTGTCGCTGCCCCGCGACACGTACGTCAGCACCCCTGACAACGGCAACATGAAGCTCAACGGCGTGTACGGCACCGCCAAGTTCGAGAAGTCCCAGGAGCTGGCGAAGAACAGCAACTACAGCGAGTCCGACATCGACCAGAAGTCCACCGAAGCCGGCCGCCAGGCGCTCATCAGCTCGGTGGCGGATCTCACCGGCATCAACGTCGACCACTACGCCGAGGTTGGCCTGCTGGGCTTCGTGCTGCTCACCGACGCGGTCGGCGGCGTGGACGTGTGCCTGAAGAACAAGGTCGACGAGCCACTGTCCGGCGCGAAGTTCAAGAAGGGCCGCCAGACCCTCAACGGCCAGGATGCGCTGAGCTTCGTCCGCCAGCGCCACGAACTGCCGCGCGGCGACCTGGATCGCATCACCCGCCAGCAGGCCTACATGGCAAGCCTGGCCAACAAGGTGCTTTCCTCCAAGACACTGACGGATCCGGGCAGCATGTCCAAGCTCAACGACGCGGTGCAGCGCTCCGTGGTGCTGGACAGTGGCTGGGACGTGATGGGCCTGGCCACGCAGATGCAGAACATGGCCGGCGGCGACGTGAGCTTCCAGACCATCCCCGTGACCAGCATCGACGGCACGGGCGACTACGGCGAATCCGTCGTGACGGTGGATAACGACCAGGTCCACGCGTTCTTCGAGGACCTGCTGGGCGACAAGCCGGGCGAGGAAAGCACTTCCTCCGACAAGCCCGCCGACATCACCGACTACAAGGCCAAGGACTACAAGGTCAACGTCTTTAACGCCTCCGAGGCGCCCGGTCTCGCCGCCCGAGTGTCGGACCTGGCGAAAGACTACGGCTACAAGGCGGGCAAGGTCGGCAACCACGCCGAGACGGGCATTTCCGAGTCCCAGGTGAACGCCAAGAACCCCGACGATCCGGCGGCTCGCGCGCTGGCGAAGCAGCTGGGCGGGCTGAACGTGGTGGAGGATTCCTCCCTGGACGAACACGAGCTCTCCGTCACGCTGTCCGGCACCTACGCCGGCCCGGGCATCCTGGAGCAGTCCGCCCCGCTGACCAAGCCGGACGACCCGAACGTCGGCACGCTCACCGAGGGCATCAAGGACCTCGACGGCGACGGCATCCCGGACGAGGACACCTCCGCAGCCCAGACCGGCACCGACACTACTGGCTCTGGCTCTGGTTCCGACTCTGACAAGCCCGCCTCCGTCGGCACGCCGGGCTCCGGCGAGGGCATCGACCGAAAGGATCCGATCGACGCCGGCGGCGACGGTCCGATGTGTGTGAACTAATGGATATTATCGCCCCGCTCGTAGCCCAGGACCCGGCCAGCCCGCGCCTGACCACCTACACCCCCGCCGGCCGCATGGAGCTGTCCGCCCAGACCCTGCACAATTGGCAGTCGAAGGCCGCCCACCTGCTGGATTCGCTCACCCCGGCCTCGGTCGGGATCGCCTGCGCCCCGGGTTGGCAGCCGCTCATGATCGTTCTGGGTTGCTGGCGCACTGGTGTTTCTATTGTTGACGCCGACTCTTGCGACGTGCTTTTTACCGACGACCTAGCTCTGGCGGAGACCCACTCGGGTGAGGTTTACGTGCTCTCCGACGATCCTTTCGGTCGTGGCGTGGAGGAGTCCGGCGGCGAGCTGCCCTTCGGCGTGAACGACTTCTCCCCCGAGCTGCGCGTGCAGCCCGATGATTACCCCGGCCCGGCGGCCGCCCCCGCCCCAGAAGGTCCGCGGGTGCTGGTGCCCGCGTGGACCGATACCCAGTCGATGCTGGATACACTAAAGCCGCTGCGCGACGGCGGGTCGGTGGTGATGGCCACCGAGCCCACGGCCGAGATCGCAGCGGCGGAGAACGCGACTATTTAACGTCCTTGCGCTGGTGGACGAAGAAGGCCCAGGCCACCAGCACCACCGTCCAGGCGCAGACGATGGCCACACTAACGGGGGTGTCGTGCCCGCCGATGGAGACGTTGCCGCCCAGGATCATCCAAATGTTGTTGAACGGCAGGTAGGGCGCGATGTTGTCGGCGATCCATTGGCTGAGCTGCTGGGAGATCAGCTCCACCGCGGTCGCCCACACCAGCGGCAGCGCCACCGCGCCGGCCGTGGAGGGAATCAACACGCCGATCGCCGAGGCCATCAGGCTGATCAGCCCGGCGAACAGGATCGTGTAGCCCAGCAGCGGCAGCTGGTCGGTGTTGATCTCCTGCGGCAGGGTCGCCATCATCGCCACCGAGACTCCCACCGCCACGGCCATGGTCACCATCGCCAGGGCTGCGTTGACGAACATCTGCGCGAACAGCTGCTGCCAGCGGGCGGGGATCACCAGGAAGGACTGCGCGTGCAGGTTGTGCCCGCGCGTACCGCTGACCCGCACGGCGGACAGCGACAGGATCATCAGGTAGGCCGGCATGAGGCCCACGCCCAGCTCCGTCAGGCCCACCTCCGGCTCGTTCATCCCGTATTCGGACCGGTAGTAGCTCAGAGTCAGCGCGTTGGCACCGATATAGAACAGCAGGACGAAGCCCAGCATGATCCAGGTGCCCCACATGACGCGCGAGCGCGTCCATTCGCTGCGGATGATTCCTAGCATTACTGGCCCCTCCTGTCTTGAGTCCTGTACTCCACTGCCTGCCCGGTCGCGTCCAGGAACTTCTGCTCCAGGCCCGCGCGCTGCGGGGTCATTTCCAGCACCACCGCGCCGGTATCGCGCGCTAGTTCGCCGAGGCGCCGGTCCAAGTCGGGGGCCTCGGAGGCGAACTCCAGGGATCCGTCGGGGCGCCGTGTGAGGTTGATGCCATCGACGCGCGAGGTGGCGTCCACAAAAGAATCGGGATCGGCCACGCGCATCCGGATGGCGGGCTGGGCGCCCGTGCGCAGGAACTCGTCCATCGTGTATTCGCCGATGAGGGAGCCCTTGCCGATGACAACCAGGCGGTCGGCGGTGAGCTCCATCTCGTGCAGCAGGTGGGAACTGACCAGCACGGCGCGGCCCTCGGAGGCGCTGCGGCGGATGAGCTCGCGCATCCAGTGCACTCCCTCCGGGTCGAGGCCGTTGACCGGCTCGTCGAGAATCAGGTGCTTCGGGTCGCCCAGCAGAGCCACTGCCAGCCCCAGGCGCTGCTTCATGCCGAGGGAGAACTTCTTGATCTTGCGCTTTTGCACCCCGGCAAGGCCCACCAGCTCCAGGCACTCGTCGGCGCGGGACTGCGAGATCCCGGCGGCCTGCGCGATGGAGCGAATGTGCGCCCTGGCGGAGTGACCGGGCATGTACCAGGTGGGTTCTAGCAGCGCGCCGGCAATGTGCGGGCGCTGGGCGCGGTAGGCGCTAAGGGGCTGGCCGTCGAAGGTAACCTCGCCCTTGCCTATCGTGTCGAGCCCCAGGATGCAGCGCATCGTTGAGGATTTGCCGGAACCGTTGGGGCCCAAGAAGCCCGTGACCTGCCCGTCTGGGACAGAAAAAGTGAGTCCATGGAGAACCTCCGTGGACCCATACTTTTTCGTTAATTCTTTGACTGCGATCATGTCGTCAGGCTATCAAAATCTATTTCACGTCTCGGGTCTTGTTGCTGTACAGTCCCAGGGCCAGCAGGACGACCATCCAGGCGATCATCACCGCGAAGCCGAAGCCGGGGCTGACCATGTCGGTGTGGTCCTGGGCGTAGATCCAGGTTTGCATGTCCTGCACGCGGCTGCCCGGGGACAGGTGATACAGCGTCTTCAGGAAGGGGATGCTGTCGCCAGCGCTGTACAGCAGGCCCTCGACCACTAACATCCACACCAGCGGCAGCGCGATGGCACCCACGCGGTTGCGCAGCAGTGCGGCGATGCCGACGGCCATCACGGCGAAGGCGGGGGCGCCCACCGCGTATCCCCACAGCAGCAGCTGATCTTCGCCAGTGAAGTGCCCGGCCGGAAATACATTGAACACCGCCCAGCTGAGCGCCACGCCGAGGATGTAGTTCAGCTCCACGAACACCGCCGCCACCAGCGCGCGGGCCAGCAACCAGGAGCTTCTGTTCTTCTGGGTGAGGAAGGCGTGGGCCGTCATGTGGTTACTGATGTCGCCGCCGGTCGTCGAGGCGCCGAAAATAATGGCGATCATTAGGAAGATCATTCCGCCGAATAGGAGGTCGGGCCAGCCGCCGTCCAATCGCGGGGAGTCATCGAAAAGCATGTACAGCGTCGTCGGGCCGTAGATCGAACCCGTAAACAGGATCACGTAGATCCAGGTGCTGCGGAGGCTCAGCAGCTTCGTAACTTCGGAGGAGATTGCTTTGAGCATGGTTGTTCTCTTTTCTGTGTGAGGTCGGTGCAGGCCTAGTTGCTGCGGTATTCCTGCTGCCCCGCCGTCGCGGCGAGGAAGCGCTGTTCCAGGTTGTCTGCGGTAGTCGCGAGCTTGGTCACCGCGAACTTTTCCTCCAGCGCCGTTGCCGCGATCGCTGCGCGCACCTCGTGTTCTGGAATGTTGTTGACGCCCACACGCAGCGTCCGCTCGCGATCCAGATCGACCTGGAAGCCGCGGCTGCGCAGGCTGTCTGCCAGCAGGACCGCTTCCTTGCACTCGACTTCCACATGGGCGCCGCCGGCGAGGAACTCGTCTAGGGTTTGCTCGCCGATGAGCTTGCCCTGGCCGATCAGTACGAGGCGGTCGGCGGTTTGCTGCATCTCGCTGAGCAGGTGGGAGCTGACCAGCAGGCCACGACCGTCGTCGGCGAGTTGGCGGATGGTGCGACGCATCCAAGACACACCCTCCGGGTCAAGGCCGTTGACCGGCTCGTCGAGGATCAGGTGCTGCGGGTTGCCAAGGAGGGCGGCGGCCAGGCCGAGGCGCTGCTTCATGCCGAGGGAGTAGCCGCCGACCTTCTTCTTGCCCGCGCTGGTGAGGCCCACCATGTCGAGGCATTCGTCCACGCGCTTGTCGGAGATGCCCGCACCCTTCGCGATGACACGCAGGTGGTTGCGGCCACTGCGGGCAGGGGTGAACCAGGCGGCGTCCAGAACCGCGCCGGCGATGCTGGATTTGTTATCCAGGCCTGCGAAATCGCCGGCGTACCCCTTGCCGCTGAAGGTCACCTTGCCGGCGCTCGGCTTATCGAGGCCGAGCATGCAGCGCATGGTGGTGGACTTGCCCGCGCCGTTGGGCCCGAGGAAGCCGGTCACCTGCCCGTCCGGGACGGTGAATGAAAGGTCGTTGACTACTGTTTTCTTGCCGTACCTCTTGGTGAGGTTTTCTACGATGATCATGGTTCCCATGCTGCCGCCCGGGGTGGTGCTCCCACATCGGACGAGGGGTTGATCTTGCGTGTCCTACCTCAGTATGACGGCCCGCCTCCCTGTTCTTCGATCGCCTGGTGGTACTCGGCCAGCGCCTTGGTTTTGCGAACGTTGCGCTGGGCGAAGGTCTCCCGCCCCAGCGGTCCCTCGGCCTCGGTGATCACGCTATGCCCGTCGCCGTGGGAGGTCCACACCTCGTGCCCGTCGGGGTGCAGGGCAACGTCCCAGCTGCCGGCGGTCTTGAGGTTGTGGTGCTTCGAGCAGAGTAAGTGCAGGTTTGCCGTGGACGTCGGTCCGCTGCCGTAGCGCCGCACGTGGTCGTACTGGCACTTGTAGGCAGGAACCTCACAGCCCGGGAAGCGACAGTGCAGGTCGCGCCCCGCGACGGCTGCCTTGATGCTCTCCGTCGGCGCGTAGCCCTCACATTCCGCGTAGCCCGGCGCGGACAAGTGGGTCACCCGCTGCAGCCAGGTCTTGGCGGCGGAGCGGTTCAGCCAGTGGTCCTCCCCCAGCACGGCACCATCACTCGCCGGGTCGTGGTACAGGTTCAGAGTCACCGAAACCTCGGCCTTGTCGGTGATCAGCCGCAGCACCGCCTCCGGCTGCGAGCACTCGTACTTCTTGGCGGTGGCCCGCACGATCTTGTCGATCTCGATACCCTCCATCCGCGGGACCCGCAACGTGAAGGTGGTGTACTCCGGGTCGCGACAATCCACGTTGAAGCTTGGCTCGGCCGCGGCGACCTCATCCTTAGGTACGACGTTCCGATCGGTCTCCCGCAAAATCTTCGAGATACGATTGTGGATAGTCCGCGGTGAAAACACGTGCTGGTCGGGACGTGAAGGCGTCAATACCTCAAGAACCTTGCCCTCAACCCTCTCCCGATCGTCGGGCGACACCGGCAGCAAATCCTGCGCCACCCGCAGCACGTGGCGGGCGGTGTAACACCCCTGGTCAAACAGCTCGACGAGCCGCGGAAAGTCGCGCAACACGAAAGCGGCCTCTGCCCAGGCCTCCGCGACCCCGGCGGAAACACCCAGACGCACGGCGAGGCGGGTGCAAAAATCGGGCACCAGATCCTCCCCGTCCGGGGCGCATGCCATTATCAATTGGAATTGTTGTTGATTTAGCTGCCGCGCCGCGACAGTCAGCGGGTCCTGCGAACTGGCTATTCGAAACGATGGTGGTGAGGTAGTCATGGAGTTCCCCTAATCCAGCGGCGAGGTTGTGGTGCCCCCGCCAAACTTCCTAACCAAATAATAGAACACACCATCAAACCAAGTCAATACCCCCACCAAAACTTTTTTCTTTTTTATTGACGCCACCAGCCTCAACAGCGAGAATGTCCGTAAAGCTAAAGTAGAGCTTTTAGAAAGTCTGTTCGAGTAAATCCTCGGAGTTGACGAGGTGATACTTAAAGGCAAACAGCACCGCGTGCACCCGATCGCGCGACTGGGTTTTCGTGAGCACCCTGCCAACGTGCGTCTTCACAGTGGGCAGCGAAATGTAGAGCTTGTCGGCGATCTCCTGGTTGCTGAAGCCCAGCGCAATAAGCTTCAGAATCTCCAGCTCGCGCGGGGTGAGCGGATCGGGAAGATCCAGCTCCACGGGCTCGCGACGCTGCGGGGTCTGCTCCATGCGGATGCTGCGCAGCAGGCGCGCGGTGGCCTTCGGGCTGATCACGGCCGCCGAATCACCGACGGTGCGGACGGCGGAGATGAGGTCCTCGGGGTCGGTGTCCTTGAGCAGAAAGCCGCTGGCCCCGGCCTCCACCGCACCGAGGACGTAGTTGTCGTTATCGAAGGTAGTCAGCACGATCACGCGCGCCCCGGAATCACCGGAAACCACCCGGCGGGTCGCCTCGATGCCATCCATGCGGGGCATCTGCACGTCCATGAGGATGATGTCCACGGGCTGCGATTCGGCCAGCTCGCAGGCCTCTTGGCCATCGGCAGCCTGCCACCGGACGGTGATGTCATCCTGCGAATCCAACACCAATCCAAAGCCGGCACGCACCAGCTGCTGATCGTCGGCCAAACCTACGCTAATCACTTAATCCTCCTTCGCAAAAGGCACCGTCGCGGTCACGTTCCACCCGCCGGGGTACACCGCGGAAGCACCCCACTTGGCCTCGCCGCCGTGGATCGCCACGCGCTGGCGGATGCCGGTCAGGCCGCGGCCGGAGCCCTCTATCTGCTCATCGCCCGGCGCGTTATCCACGCTAATGGTCACCCGGGCAGGCTCCCACTCCAGCCGCACCTGGGCAGGCACAGAACCCGCGTGCTTCAGCACGTTGGTCAGGGATTCCTGCACGATGCGGTACACGCTTAGGTCGCGGACCTCGTCCAACTGGCGCGGCTCGCCCGTGACGTGCAGCTCCACCTGCACCCCACTGCGCTTTGCATCCGCCACCAGGTCGGGAACGCCGGCCACCCCAGGGGTGACGGTGGTAGAACGCGGCGAGGGGGCGTCCTCGTGAAGAACAGAGAGCAGCTCCCGCATCTGGGTCAGAGCCGAGCGACCGCGCGCGGCGATCGTGTCGAGGGCTTCGATGGCCCTGTCCGGATCCTTGCGCCCTGCGTAGCGCCCCCCATCGGCCTGCGCGATGACGACGGTGAGGGAATGCGCGACGATGTCGTGCAGCTCGCGGGCGATACGGTTGCGCTCGCTGACGGTGGCGAGCTCAGCGCGGGCGGCCAGCGCCTCGACTGCCTGGTCGCGGCGCAGCGAATAGCGGCCCGTCAGCCACATCAGGGCAACGGTCACAGCGGTGAGCAGGGCGATTACTCCCCAGAACACCCAAAACTCAGCGGTCCGAAAATCCTCACCGCCCCACGCAAAATCACCATCTCCTCCCCTGCGCGCGTTGTAGAAAGTCCCCCACGCCATCGCGAAGAATGAGCCGAGCAGCAGTAAAGCCAGCCACAGCTTGCGGCGCAGCATCAGCTTCGCGGAGATGAAGTAAGCCTCATAAGCCACGACCCAGTATCCAAGCGGCCACACCAGCATCGCGGACGCCGCATAGGCGAACAGACCTAGCGCCGTGACTGCCACGCCCGGCTCGGGCCGAAACCTCTGCAGAAGCAGGCCGATAAAGCTGATGACCAGCCCCGTGACGGCAAGCGCGACCTGCCACGTGGAGTTCTCCATCCCACTGCCGAATGTCGCGCCCGCACCGAGGAAGAGGTATAGGAAGCCCGCGATGGATACGAACACCCACCAGGAGGCATCCCGCCACCACACCGGGCGAGGCACTGCTTGATAAGACATGTATGAAGAGTCTAGTTACAGGCGCACCTTATCGCCGTAAACAAGCAGGCCATTAACGAAACGGGTGAGGAACGGCGGCGAGAAGTGGCTGGTGGCCTCCAGCAACTTCGTCTTCCAACCGACCGGGAAGTGCACTTTTGTTGGGCTGCGGCGCGGCGCGGTCACGGCCCTTACTACCTCTGCGGCCACATCTTGTGGGGTTGTGGACGCCCCCAGCCGCCGCATACCCGCCGTCTCCACATCGGCAATAAGCGCCGTCCGCGAGTACAGGGGCAAGACGGTGCGGACTCGAATGTTGTGCTTATCCCACTCGAAATCCAGCGCCTCGGAGATGCCGCGGACGGCGAACTTGGTGGCGGAGTAGGTGGCCATATCCGGGGTGCCGTAGATGGAGGAGGCGCTGCAGACGTTGACGACCACCCCATCGCCGGCCGCTTTGAGGTGTTCGAAGGCCGCGCGGCAGCCGTAGATCACGCCCTTGACGTTGACGTCAACGAGGGCGGAATCCTGCTGGAAGCTCCCGCGGTCGATGAAGTCGCCGCCGTAGAGAACGCCCGCGTTGTTGATGAGTGCATTGATTCCCCCGGCGCGGGCCGCGAAGTCGGTAACAGTGGCGGACCACTGGTCGGGGTCGGTGACGTCGAGGGTGCCGGGGATAATGTTCGGATGTTGGGCCCAGCCGCGGACCTTGTCTCCGTCGAGATCGTAGGCGCCGACGGTCCAGCCGGCCTCGGCGAAGGACTCAGCGATTGCGCGCCCGAAGCCTTGGGCTGCGCCGGTAACGAGTATTGATTTCATACACCTAACTATTACAGTAGTCAGAGTACAGGAGGTAGATTATGGCCTATTTAATCATCGACCAATCCGGGAACCCATTAAGTCGCCCGAATGATGGAGATGTTGTATCCAATCCAGACACAGGGCAGGTCCTTACCGTCAGCTTCCTGAGGATAACCACGCCCGACGAGGACTATGAAGTTGATTTTCTTCCCGGAATTGTCGACCTCTACCAAGGAAGCAAGGATAGATCATCCTATTCCACAAATATTCAAGAGATAAGCGTCGAGAAAGGAACTCGACTTCACAAAATTGGCAGTATTGACCATATAGATGATGTAACCCTGACGCATTTAGGGGATAAATACCGAGTTCAGGCCGCGAAACTAGACGACACGAAACCAGATAGTTTAATCCTCTGCGAAGATGGTTTTATAAGAACTTTGCAAGATGGTTTTTCTGCTGCCGACAGGCCTCAAGGAGTTTTCCCCGTTCTCCACAAAGTCGATGAGTAGGCAGCCCCGCCGAGAACTACCCAGTTAGAACGCTTCACCCCATCAGCTTCTGCTGCAGGGCGCGATCCTTTTCCAGCACCGCGTCGCGCATGTTCTCCTGGTACTCGACCATCTTGTCCATCAGAGCCTTGTCAGCCACCGCGAGGGTGCGTACGGCCAGCAGTCCGGCGTTCTTCGCACCGTCGATGGAGACGGTGGCGGTCGGCACGCCGCCGGGCATCTGCACGATGGAGAGCAGGGAATCCAAGCCATCCAGATTGCCCAGGGCACGCGGAATGCCGATCACCGGCAGTGGGGTGGCCGCGGCGACCATGCCGGGCAGGTGGGCGGCACCGCCGGCGCAGGCGATGATCACCTTCACGCCGCGGGTGTGCGCGGTGCGGGCGTAGTCGAGCATGCGCTCCGGGGTGCGGTGCGCGGAGACCACTCCGACCTCGAAGGGGATGCCGAACTCGGCCAGGACCTCAGCTGCCGGCTCGACGGTGGGCCAGTCGGAGTCGGAGCCCATCACCAGGCCGACCAGCGGGGTGCGTGCGTTCTCAGTCATCGGTTAGTCCTCCCATTCGGCGGTTTCCAGGAACTTCGCGGCCAGGCGCGCCTGCTCGCGCGTGCGCGCCGGATCCTCCCCCAGCATATTGACGTGGCCGATCTTGCGGCGCGGGCGCCAATCCTTGCCGTACATGTGAATCTTTGCGTTCGGGAAGCGACGCCACACCGCGTCCATGCGCTCGTGCATCGGCATCGCCGGATCCTCGGCCGCTCCCAGCACGTTTGCCATCACCACCACCGGCGCAGTCGGCTCGGTGGAGCCTAGCGGGCGGTCTAATACCGCGCGGACGTGCTGCTCGAACTGGCTGGTGATGCAACCATCTTGAGTCCAGTGACCGGTGTTGTGCGGACGCATCGCCAACTCGTTGACGATGATCTCCGGCTGGCCGTTCTCGTCGGTGGTCTCGAATAGCTCCACCGCCAGCACACCCGTGACCCCCAGCTCGGTGGCGACGTCACGGGACAGCTGCTCGGCGGCGGCCAGGATTTCAGGCGTGGAGTTAGGGGCGGGCGCCACGGCCTCCACGCAGATTCCGTCTTCCTGCAGGGATTCCACTGCCGGCCACGCCTGCACCTCGCCGGACGGGGTGCGGGCCACCATGGCGGACAGCTCGCGCACCAGCGCGACCTTCTTCTCCGCCATCAGGGGGATCTCCTTGTCCAGCAGCTTCTCCACCAGCTCGCGGGCCTCGTCCACCGTGGCGGGGAACCACACGCCCTTGCCGTCGTAGCCGCCGCGGCGGGCCTTCAGGCACACCTGGCCGCCCACAGCCTCGAAGAACCCGGCAATATCATCGGCGGATTCGATGGCGGCAAACGCCGGCACCGGGGCGCCCAGCTCGCGCAGCTTCTTGCGCATCACCAGCTTGTCCTGCGCGTGAATCAGCGCCGACGGCTGCGGCTGCACGTTCACACCCTCGTCGATGAGGGCATCCAGAAAGCGATTGGGCACGTGCTCGTGGTCGAAGGTCACCGCGTCGGAGTCGCGGGAGACCTCGCGGACGTGCTCCTCCAGCGCGTAGTCCCCCAGCACCACGTCGGCGGTCACCTGCGCGGCCGAGGAATCCGGCGCCCCGGCCAGCACGCGGCAGCTAAGGCCCAGCTCGATCGCCGCCTGTTGTGTCATCCGCGCCAGCTGCCCGTCACCGATGATCGTCACCAGCGGCGCGCCCGGCGCGTGCGCGGTCTCGCGGGCTAGTGACCAGTCGGCTGTGTTTTTCCCGTTGTTCTCACTCACGCCTTCTAACTATAGTTCCCCGGCCCGACACGCCTAAGCTGGCTCTTCAGCAGCCTCTCGAACTTGCGGGTATAGGGAACCGAATGCAGCACCAGCGGCACCCGGGCGCCCGCCACATATACCGCTACGTCTCCCCGATGGGAGCGGCAATCCACCACGTTGGCCAGCGGGATCTGCCCGATCCGGCTGCGCAGATGGCCGGTCGCGGTGATCAGCCGCCTGTCGGTCAGCAGCATGCGGGAGCGCGCGCGGAAGATCAGGTGGCGCACGCAGCGCCTCCAGCAGACCCACAGCCACGCAATCAGCAGCCCCCGGCGGAGCCAGAGGAAGGCTTCCACGGTGGGGGCGTCCAAAGCATTGGTGGCCAAGTACTGGTCCAGAGCGCCGATGCCCATCCAGAACAGCCCCGTCCATAGCATCAGGCGCAGCACCGGGAAGAACATGGAGCGGCGCGCGGGGCTCAACTCCGCTAGGACCTGCTCGCCGGGGTCGAAGGTGATTTTGCTCATGCGTAGCGCCCTCCGTAGTCGCCCGTGCCGTCGGCGCGCAGGTGCACGATCTCCCCGGCGCGGATCACGCGCGTGCCCTCGCTGGTGCGGACCAGCAGCTCGCCGTCGTCGTCGATGTCGGTGGCCGTCCCCTCGACGACCTCATCGCCGGGCAGGAAAGCGCGCACGGAGGTGCCGATAGTCGCGGAAGCCTGGCGGTAGCGCGGTAGTACGGTCTGGGCCGCCCCTCCTAGTCGACGCCACCTCTCCAGATTCGCCGCCAGCTCCGCGAACACGGCCACCGCAACGTCCTCGCGGCTTGGGCAGGTTAGCCCCAGGCGGGCGCACTCCAGATCGATGGAGCTGGCGTGGGCGACGGGCAGCTCGTCGGTCTGCAGGTCGTAATTGATGCCGAAGCCCAGGATGATCGCCGGGTGCGGGTCCAGGTGCACAGCCTCCACCAGAATGCCTACCAGCTTGCGGCCGTCCAGCACGCAGTCGTTGGGCCACTTCAGCTGGATGGGGATATCCGCGGAGGCGCGGATGCCCTCCACGATCGACAGGCCGGTGAGCAGCGGCAGCAAGCTGATGCGGTCCACCGGCACGTCCGGCAGGCGCAGCAGCACGGAACAGATCAGCTGGCTGCGGGCCGGGGCCTCGAAGGAGCGCCCCTTGCGGCCGCGCCCGGCGGTCTGCTCCTCGGCCATGAGTAGGGACATGTCGGGCAGGTCCTCCCCGCAGCGCACGCGGTCGGCCAAATCGGTGCTGGTGGAGCCGGTGGTTTCCAACACCTCGACGTGACGGTAGCCCAGCGGAGCCAGGCGCTCGGCCAGGCGGCGGGGGTCTAGCGGCGTGCGCATGGGAGTACTGTCCTTTCTCTTCACATGCCTTCCCCCAGACACTCTAGCCCCACCAATCACGGCGCTGAAGTTTTTACACCGTATTATGGCGACCATGAGCTCTACCACCGACACATCGACAACTGCCGGGAAGATCGCCGACCTCCGCGATCGCCTGGCGGAGACCCACAAGCCGCAGGGAGACGAGATCCCGCGCGCTCGTCGCCGCGTGGACGCACTGCTGGATGCCGGTAGCTTCGTGGAGACCGACGCGCTGGCCCGCCACCGCTCCACCGCCTTCAAGGCAGACAAGTTCCGCCCAGTCACCGACGGCATTGTCGCCGGCTACGGCACCATCGACGACCGCCCGGTATGCGTGTTCTCGCAGGACGCCACCCTCTTCGACGGCCAAATCGGCGAGACCGCGGGCGAGAAGATCCTGAAGGTCATGGAGCTGGCCGTGAAGTCCGGCACCCCGCTGATCGGCATTTACGAAGGCGCCGGCGCTCGCCCAAACGAGGGCATCGCGGCCCTGGAGTTCTTCTCCCGCATCCAGAGCCTGCAGACGAAGCTCTCCGGCGTAGTTCCGCAGATCGCCCTGGTCGCCGGCCCCACCAGCGGCGCGTTGGTGCACTCGGTGGTTCTGTCCGACGTTGTCGTTGCGGTCAAGAGTGCCGGCGAACTGGTAGATGACGCCACAGACGGCACCGCCCACGTCGTCGCCGAAGACGACGCTTCCGCGCTGGGACTCGTCGCAGACATCCTCGGCTACCTGCCCAGCAACAACCGGGCACTCCCCCTGCGCGGGGACGAGACGGAGGCAGAGGCGGAGACAGACGAGCTGGACGGCCTGATCCCCGACGCGGACGCGCAGGCCTACGACATGCACGAGGTGCTGGACCGCGTGCTGGACGCCGGCACTGTACTGGAACTCCAGAAGTTCCACGCGCCGAACCTGATCACGGCGCTGGCGCGCGTGGGCGGCCGGAGTGTGGGCGTCATCGCGAACCAGCCCGAACAACAGGCAGGGGCGATCGATGACGCGGCGGCTGAGAAGGCAGCGCGCTTCATCCGCTTCTGCGACGCCTTCAACGTGCCACTGGTGACCTTCGTGGACTCGGCCGGCTACGCACCGGACGTGCTGTTCCGCCGCACCGCAAAGCTGATCGGCGTGACGGCCGCAGCGAGTGTCGGCAAGATCGCCGTGGTCACCCGCAAGGCCTTCGGCGACGCCTACCTTTCCCTGGGTGCGAAGCGCCTGGGCACCGATCTGGTGTACGCATGGCCGACAGCGCAGATCGCGCAGGACGACAGCTACCAGGCGGAGCCTTACTCCGCCGCGGAGCGAGGCCTGGTGGACGCGGTGATCCCGCCGCGTGAGACCCGCGCACGCATCGTCGACGGTCTGCGACTGGTGGAGCGCAAGGCCGAGGACGGCTACCCGCGCAAGCACGACAACCTGCCGTTCTAGGAGGAAGCGCGTGACTGACTTTCAGGTGATCAAGGGCAACCCGGACGAGGTAGAGACCCGGGCGCTGCAGCTCATCGTCGACGACCTGGCCAAGGAGGCCGAGGCGCTGCGCAACGCGAAGCCGGATACGCGCGGGCACTACGGCCGCGAGCTGCGCCACAGTAACCCTGGCGCGTTCCGCAACCCGCGGATGCCGCGGGACTAGGGCATGCAGCTGACATTGGCCAGCACCTCGCCGGCGCGCGAGAAGGTGCTGAACGCCGCCGGGGTGTTCCCGCGCAAGGTCTCCCCCGGCGTGGACGAGGAGGCCGCCGTCGCAGAGCTGGTGAACCCCACCCCGGCGCAATACGTGCAGCACCTGGCCACTGCGAAGGCGCGGGCGGTAGACGGCGAACTGGTGCTGGGCGGCGACAGCATGCTGCTGATCGACGGCGAGCTGCAGGGCAAGCCGCACACGCGCGAGGAGACGGTGCGGCGGTGGCGCCAGCAGCGCGGGAAGCGCGCAGAGCTAGTCACCGGACATGCGCTTTTTGACGCCGCCACGGGCCAGATCTACGAGGAAGCAGTGGCCACACAGATCCAGTTCGCCGATGTCTCCGATCGGGCGATCGAGGCATACGCCGCCACCGGCGAGCCGCTGGAATGTGCCGGGGCCTTCACCCTGGAGGCGCTCGGCGGGTGGTTCATCGAGAGCATCGACGGGCACCCGTCGGCCGTGATCGGCCTGTCGCTCCCCGCCCTACGGCGGGGACTGGCCCACTTCGGCTACGACTTCTGCGACCTCTGGGACTAGTTAGTCAGCCTTAACGGAGCGCTGCTCCGGGCCGACGTAGCTGGATAGCGGGCGGATCAGGGCGTTGTCCTCGTTTTGCTCCACGATGTGGGCGGTCCAGCCGACGACGCGGGCCATGACGAAGATCGGGGTGAAGAACGGGATGTCGATGCCCAGCATGTAGTAGGTCGGACCCGCCGGGAAATCCAGGTTCGGCTGGATGCCGGTGCGCTGGTCCATGGCCTTCTGCATGTTGTCGTACATCTCCACCCAGCGCTGGCCGTCGTGGTTGGCGGCGGTGCGGCGCATGGCGGCCTCCATGGTGGGCACGCGCGAATCGCCCTTCTTGTACACGCGGTGGCCGAAGCCCATGATCTTGTTCTTCGCGTCGCACTGGTCCAGCACCCACTGCTCGGCGGCTGCCGGGTCCTCGACGGCCAGGAAGTTGTGCATCACGGCCTCGTTCGCGCCGCCGTGCAGCGGGCCCTTGAGGGCGCCGATGGCGCCGGTGACGGCGGAGTAGACGTCGCTCATGGTGGAGCTGATTACGCGACCGGTGAAGGTGGAGGCATTGAAGCCGTGCTCCGCGTACAGGGTGAGGGACTGGTCGAAGGCCTCGACGTCGTCGCGGTTGTTGGCAGGGCTGCCCTCCTTGTCGCCGAAGCACATGTAGAGGAAGTTCTCGGCGATGTCGCGGTCGCGGGACGGCGGGATGTAGTCCAGGTTCTTGCGGCGGCGCAAGTCGTAGGCGATGATCGTCGGCAGCTTGGCCAGCAGCGTCAGCCCGGTGCGGCGCACTGCATCGGGGCTGCGATCGTCCGCGTTGAGGTCCTCCGTGCCGAACACGCTCACCGCAGTGCGCAGCACGTCCATGGGATGGGCGGTCTTGGGCAGGGAGTTGATGAGGTCCAGCATGCTGCGGTCGATGGGGCGCAGGGCGCGCTCGCGCTGGCGGAACTGCTCCAGCTCGCGGAAGTCCGGCAGTTCGCCGTTCCACAGCAGGTAGGCCACGTCCTCGAAGGTGCAGTGCTCGGCCAGCTCCTGGACGGGGTAGCCCCGGTAGGTCAGGGAGTTGGTCTCCGGGTTCACCTTCGAGACACCGGACGTGTCCACCACCAAGCCGTTGAGGCCCTTGTTGATGTTCTTGTCAGTGCCGGTGACGTTGGAGGTCTTGCCGGACTGGGCGCGGGGCGTGGTGAAGTTGGTGCGCCCGCGGTCGAAGGGTGCGTTGGAGACCTTGATCGGCTTAGTCATGGTGAGTGGTCCTTTCGGGTTAGAAGATGCCGCCGGGGATCTGTGGTGCGCGGGCCAGCACGTCGTCGCTGACCACGAGGTTCAGCTGGCCGAGCTCGCCGGGGGCCAGGTCCGCGGTGGCCTCGGCGACGGCGAGGAAGCGATCCTGTTCAGCCTCGTCTACCACGCCCTCGGTCAGGGTGCGGAACTTGTTGATGTAATCGGCGCGGCCGAAGGGGCGGGCGCCCAGCGGGTGGGCGTCGGCCACGGCCAGCTCGTCAACGATCTCGGTGCCGTCGCGCAGGGTGACTACTGCCTTGCAGCCGAAGGCCTTCTCGGCCGGGTCGGTGGAGTGGTAGCGGCGGGTCCACTCCGGATCCTCCACGGTGGAGATCTTGTGCCACAGCTCCACGGTCTCCGGGCGCTGGGCGCGCTCGGGGGCGTAGGAGCGCTCGTGGTGCCACTCGCCGTCTTCGAGGGCGACGGCGAAGATGTACATCACGGAGTGGTCCAGCGTCTCGCGCGAAGCCTTTGGATCGAACTTCTGCGGATCGTTCGAGCCGGTGCCGATCACATAGTGGGTGTGGTGGCTGGTGTGCAGCACGATGCTTTCCACCTGGCTGAGGTCCCCGATCTTGTCCCGCATGCGGCGAGCCAGGTCGATCGGCGCCTGGGACTGGTACTCCGCGGAGTGCTCCTTGGTGTAGGTATCCAGGATCGCCCGCTTCGGCTCCCCCGCCTCCGGCAGGGGTACGACGTAGTGGGCGTCCGGGCCGTCCAGCAGCCAGGCGATCACGCCATCCTCGCCCTCCCAGATCGGGGCCGGGGCGCCCTCGCCGCGCATGGCGCGGTCCACGGCCTCCACCGCCATCTTCCCGGCGAAGGCGGGGGCATGGGCCTTCCAGGAGCTGATGAGCCCCTTGCGGGACTGGCGCGTGGCCGTGGTGGTGTGCAGCGCCTGGCCGACGGCCTGGTAGATCACCTGCGGGTCCAAGCGCAGCAGCGTGCCGATACCCGCGGCCGCAGACGGCCCCAAGTGTGCAACGTGGTCGATCTTGTGCTTGTGCAGGGAGATTCCCTTGACCAGGTCCACCTGGATCTCGTAGCCGGTGGCGATGCCGCGAATCAGGTCGCGCCCGCCCAGCCCGCGCGCCTGCGCCACAGCCAGTATCGGCGGGATGTTATCGCCGGGGTGGGAATACTCGGTGGCCAGGAAAGTATCGTGAAAATCCAGCTCGCGCACCGCTACACCGTTGGCCCAGGCGGCCCATTCGGGGGAGACGGTGGCGTCAGTACCAAAAACGGCGCTGGGGCCGGCGTGGCACAGCGCCTGGGTGCGCGCCGAAGTGACGGGACGGCGCAGGATGGAAGCGGCAGCGACGGCCGCGTTGTCAATAATGCGGTTGACCACCATGTCCGCGGTGTCTTGCGGCACCTCGACCGGGTCGGCGGCGACCTGCGCGACCTTCCATGCGAGGTGCTCTTCCTGCGGAAAGTCGTCGGCCGAGGGGTGGACGCGAACGTCGTGGGTAATCATCGCGGGGGTTAGATCCTTTCGGGAATTGAGGCTGTGATGCGCCTCACTCTAACGCCCCGCGACGGGTTATGTAGTTAAACAAATATTTTTTGACGCCGAAACGGCAGTGTTGCGCTAGTGCGCTTAATCGTGCTTTTCCTCCACACGCTTAATGGCCTCCTCGGCAACCAGCTGCTGGATGCCCATATCCAGCTCAGAGGTGAAGCCCACGCAGGAGCAGTTGATCTCACCCAGGACGTAGGTGTCCTCGCCCGTCTCGTCGTCATCGGCCAGCATGAAGTCGGCGGTCCAGATCAGCGGGATGTTGTCGCCACCCAGCTTCTCGGCGATGACTGGGCGGGCCTCGGCGAACATGTCCACCAGGTCCTGCCACTCCTCCGGCTTCTGGTAGGTGTACTTCGCACCGGAGAACAGGGTTGCGGAGAACGCGTCGCCGCCATCGGCCGGCTTCTTGTGAACCACGAACACCGGGTGCGGGCCGACCAGCAGAATGCGAATCTCACCCTCGACAATGCGCGGCATGAAGCGCATGTCCACCAGCATGCCGTTGTCGCCGACGATGTACTGGTCGCAGAAGTCCATGAACTCGCCCAGCTCGCGGACCTCCGTGTGGTTGTCGACTGCCTCGGTGCACTTCAACTTCGCATCCAGGGGCAGAGCCGTGCCCGGCTCGATGGACTCGGCCAGCTGCTTATCTTCCAGCTGCACGCGCCAAATACCGGAGCCGGTGGAGCCGCGGTTCTGCTTCAGCACGCGCTCACCGTAGGACAGGGAGGTGGGGAAGGTCTTGTGGAAGGAGTCGACGTCGTAGTAGGCGGCAGTGTCGTCCGGCACCAGGTCGGTGTCGTTCAGCTTCACCAGCGCATCCTTCGCGCCGTAGGCCATCATCTCAGCCGGAGTGGACATGCCCACCAGGCCGGCCTCCTCGGTCAGCTTGGTCAGCATGTCGAAGTAGCCCTTTTCGCCGCCGGGGATGTGGCCCGGGTTGACGCGGGAGATGTAAGCGTCGTACTTAGCGGCAACGTCTTCGTAGATCTCGCTGGCCTTCTCCGGGTCGAAGTAGACAACCTCGGCGCCCCAGCCCTTCTCGCGGATGGCCTCGACGATGGGCATGGTGTCGCGGCGGTGGCCGTCCTCACCCTTGTCGTTTCCGCCCTGAACCTCAAAGACAACAATGTTCTTGTGCACGGTTTCCCCTAGCTCTGGAAGTAAAAAATGCAGTGCATGTGGCCACGTTTAGCCAACACCTTTAATTCTATGGCCAGCCAGCCCGGGCGGCAGTGTGAGAAAGGCTGGCAAGAAGGCGCTAGACTCTCAATCGATCGAAAGGCAGGTGTTTCATGGGAATCGAATTCGACCCCAGCCCTCAGCTCAAGCAGTACGCACAACCAAACAAGCTGGTCACGAACGCTTGGCTCGGCGCAAAACTGGGGACTCCCGGCCTCAAGGTCGTCGAGGTGGACGCAGATTCGCTTTTATACGATATTGGTCACATTCCCTCTGCCGTACGCCTGAAGTGGTACGAAGACCTCTCGGATCCGGTGTGGCGCGACCTTATCGGGCCAAAGGAGTTCGAGGAACTCATGGGGCGCCTGGGCATCTCCCGGGAGGACACGGTGGTGTTCTACGGCGACCACGCCAACCTGTGGGCCGTGTACGCGCTATGGGTCTTCGAGCTTTTCGGCCACCCGGATGTGCGGATCCTGGACGGCGGGCGAGACGCCTGGATGCAAGAGGAACGCGAGATTTCCTATGCCGTTGATGACGTTTCTCCGCGCCCCACCTACTCGGTGCCCTCCCACCGAAACGACCACACCCACCGCATCTTCGTCGACGAGCTGCGCACGAAGTTCGACGGCACCCAGGTGATCGACCTGCGCAATGCCGAGGAGTACACCGGCGAAGTAACCCTGCCCGGCTACCCTATCCGCCGCAACGGGCACGTGCCGGGGGCCAAGAACCTGCGCGCCGACTCCTCACTGCTGGCCAACTCGCGCTTCCGCCCCGCCGAAGCCATCGAGGCCATTCATGCCGAACTGGAGTTGGACCCTCACCGCGAGACCGTTGTTTATTGCAACAACGGTGCCCGGGCCGCGCTCGAGTGGTTCGTGCTGCGCTTCCTCCTGGGGTGGGAAAACGTGCGGGTTTACGATGGCTCGTGGATTGAATGGGGAAACATGATGCGCGTGCCCATCGAACGCGCCTAACCGGGGCGTGTAGCCTCATTAACTAACCCCTAACTAATAACCCGAAAGGATTGCCCGTGACTTCCAGCACCGCCGCTGACCTGACGAAGGTACTGATCGCCAACCGTGGCGAGATCGCAGTGCGCGTCATCCGGGCTGCGCGCGACGAGGGCATCGCTACCGTCGCCGTGTACGCGGACCCGGATGCAGAGGCACCCTTCGTGCGCATGGCTGACGAAGCGCTGGCCCTCGGTGGCCAGACCTCGGCGGAGACCTACCTGGACATCGAGAAAATCATCGGTGCTGCGCGCAAGTCCGGCGCCGACGCGATCCACCCGGGCTACGGCTTCCTGTCTGAGAACGCGGACTTCGCCCAGGCCGTCGTGGATGCGGGACTGAACTGGATCGGCCCGCCGCCGGAGGCCATTCGCAAACTCGGCGATAAGGTCACTGCGCGAAACATTGCTCTTAGTGTTGACGCCCCTATGACTCCGGGCACTAAGGAGCCTGTCGCGGATGCTGCAGAGGTCACCGCCTTTGCGGAGCGCCACGGACTTCCGATCGCCATCAAGGCCGCCTTCGGCGGTGGCGGGCGCGGCATGAAGGTCGCCTACACGATGGACGAAATTCCGGACCTCTTTGAGTCCGCAACCCGCGAGGCCATCACCGCCTTCGGCCGCGGCGAGTGCTTCGTGGAGCGCTACCTGGACCGCGCCCGCCACGTCGAGGCGCAGGTCGTGGCCGATAAGCACGGCAACGTTGTGGTCGCCTCCACCCGCGATTGCTCCGCCCAGCGGCGCTTCCAGAAGCTCATCGAGGAGGCCCCCGCGCCGTTCTTGAGCGACGAGCAGAACGAGCGCATCTACTCCTCCGCCAAGGCCATCTGCCGCGAGGCCGGCTACTACGGCGCGGGCACGGTGGAGTACCTGGTGGGCTCCGACGGGCTGATCAGCTTCCTAGAGGTCAATACTCGCCTGCAGGTGGAGCACCCCGTCACCGAGCAGGTCACCGGCTGGGACCTGGTGCGCGAGCAGTTTCGCATCGCCCGCGGCGAGGAGCTGTCCCGCACCGAGGACCCGGAGATCGTCGGCCACTCCATCGAGTTCCGCATCAACGGCGAGGACCCGACGAACAACTTCATGCCGGCCCCGGGACGCATCCAGACCTACCGTGAGCCCGCCGGCCCCGGCGTGCGCATGGACTCCGGCATCGAAACCGGCGCAGTGGTCGGCGGGCAGTTTGACTCCATGCTGGCCAAGCTCATCGTCACCGGCGCCGACCGCACCGAGGCGATCCAGCGTTCCCTGCGAGCACTGGAAGAGTACGAGGTCGAGGGCATCCCGACCGTTATCCCCTTCCACCAGGCCGCGCTAAACGACCCGGCATTCGTAGCCGAGGACGGCAACTACCGCGTGTACACCCGGTGGATCGAAGAGGAATGGGACAACCAGCTGCCCGCCTACGAGGAGCCGCTCGCGGCCGCCGCCGAGGGCGAACTGCCGAAGGAGAAGCTGGTCGTGGAGGTCGACGGGCGCCGCGTGGAGGTGCTGGTGCCGGGCGAGATCCTGGCAGGCCGTGGCTCGGTGAGCCGCGCAAAGAAGCGCCGCGCGAATGCCGCGGACATCGCCATCACCGGCGACACGGTAGCCGCCCCGATGCAGGGCACCGTGATCAAGGTGGAGGTCGCGGAAGGCGACGAAGTGGCCGAGGGCGACGTGCTGCTGGTGCTGGAGGCGATGAAGATGGAGAACGCCGTCAAGGCGCACAAGTCCGGTGTGGTGCAGTCCTTGAGCGTCGGAGGCGGCGATGGCGTCACAAAGAACCAGGCACTTATGGAGCTGAAGGACGACAGCTCCGCTGGGAACGAATAGACAAAACAGGAAACACACCCCCATGACTGAAACCACCACCGAGCAGGCCAACAGCTTCGAAAGGAAGACGCCGAAGGGCATGATCTTCCTCGGCCTTGGGCTGCTGATCGTCGCCGTGATCACCGCTATCGTTTCGCTGGTGGGTGTGAAGGACTTCGGCAAGGGCTACGACGTACAGGCCGGCAAGGAGTACTACCTGCTGGCCGATGAAGACGCCCTGACCGCGAAGGAATGCGCCCTAGTGGACAGCGAGGGCAAGCAGCTCGTCGACCGCATCGAGGCCGCGGATCTGAAGTTCAGCCAGGATGACCTGGAGATCTCCGATGTCTCCCTGCCGCTGACGAAGAACAAGGGCGTGTACACCTCGATCAAGTTCACCGAGGACATCGAGGGCGCCAAGTACACCTGCGACCAGGGCAGCATCTACATCTCCAAATACTCCTCCGGCACCCTGCAGGCACTGCGGTGGGTGACGATGCTGTGCGGCGCTGCAGGCGTGGCGATTCTGATTCTGGCGGCGTTTGCGAACCAGCGTAAGCGGGGCGCTGATGATGCAGACGACACAGCGGACGCAGAGGACACAGAGGACACAGAGGACTGAGTGGTAGAAAACCTTACGAACCAGCTGACCGGGACCTTGGCTAAGTGGAAAAGCTCCAAGCGGGGCTACGTATTGGCGCTTGACCAGGGGACCACGTCTACCCGCTGCATCATTTTTGATGCGCACGGCAAGATCATCAGCTCCAGCCACATGGAGCACCAGCAGATCTTCCCCCGCCCCGGCTGGGTGGAACACGACCCGGAGGAGATCCGGCGCAACACCCGGCGCGTGATGGCGGACGCGGCGGCCTCCCGCGACATCCCGGTGGAAGAGTTCGCAGCGGTGGGCATCACCAACCAGCGCGAAACCACCGTCGTGTGGGACCGCGTCACCGGCAAGCCCATCTACAACGCCATCGTGTGGCAGGACACACGCACCGACAAGATCGTGAGCTCCTTGAGCGAGGAGCAGAAGACCATGATCTTCGAGCGCACCGGCCTGAACGCCTCCACCTACTTCGCCGGACCGAAAATCCAGTGGATCCTGGACAACGTCGACGGCGCCCGCGAGAAGGCGGAGCGCGGGGAGCTGGCCTTCGGCACCATCGACTCGTGGCTGATCTGGGAACTCACCCGCCGCTCGCACAAGAAGTCCAAGGCGGGCCGCAGCGACCATGCCCGGCACGTCACGGACGTCACCAATGCCTCGCGCACCATGCTGATGGATCTGCGAACGCAGACGTGGGACCCGGAGCTGTGCGAGCTGTTCGGCGTGCCTGAATCCATGCTGCCGGAGATCGTCAGCTCCTCCGAGGTCGTCGGGAAGGTCCGCCGCAGCGGGCCGGTGCAAGGCGTGCCGATCGCGGGCATCCTGGGCGACCAGCAGGCCGCAGCCTTCGGCCAGGTGTGCTTTAACCAGGGCGAGGCGAAGAACACCTACGGCACTGGCAACTTCCTGCTGATGAACACCGGCACCGAGCCGCAGTGGTCCGAACACGGGCTGATCACCACCGTCGCCTACCGGCTGGGCAATCAGCCCGCCGTGTACGCACTGGAGGGCTCCATCGCCGTCACCGGCTCCCTAGTGCAGTGGCTGCGCGACAACCTGGGGTTCTTCGACACCGCCGACGACATCGAGCCGCTGGCTCGCAGCGTGGACGATAACGGCGGTTGCTACATCGTGCCGGCCTTCAGCGGGCTGCTGGCGCCGCACTGGCGCCCCGAGGCGCGTGGCATCATCGCGGGGCTGACCCGCTACGTGACGAAGGCGCACATCGCCCGGGCCGCACTGGAGGCCACGGCCTTCCAGACCCGCGAGGTCGTCGAGGCCATGAACGCGGACTCGCAGGTGGATCTGAAGAACCTGCGCGTCGACGGTGGCATGGTGGTCAACTCGTTGCTGATGCAGTTCCAGGCCGACCAGCTGGAGGTTCCGGTGACGGTGCCGGAGGTCTCGGAGACCACCGCCCTCGGAGCGGCCTACGCCGCCGGCCTGGCCGTGGGTTTCTACCGGGACCTCGACGAGCTGGTTTCCCTCTGGCAGGAGGAAAAGACCTACTTCCCCAAGGGCGACCCGGAGGAGCGCAGGATCGCCTACGACAAGTGGAAGCGCGCCGTGGAGCGGACGTTCAACTGGACCGAGGATTAGGCTCCGGGTGCTACCTTTAGAGGTATGAACGAACCGTCCCGCCGTGAAATCCGCATCTCCGATGTCGACCGTAGCGACGCTATCAGCGCGCTCGGTGAGCACTTCGCCGACGGTCGGCTCACCATGTCCGAGTACGAGGAGCGCGTGCAGCAGGCCACCACGTCCCGCTCCGAGCGCGAGCTCGCGCAGTTATTCACCGACCTCCCACCGCTGGAGGCTTCGCGCGAGCTCGTTCCCTACTACTCCGCCCACGAGGTCGATCGCCAATACCGCAGCGGCAGGAACGTGCGTCTGGGCTTGCTGCTCAGCACCGTGATCGGCAGCAGCGCCCTGGCCATGCTCTTCAATGGCGTGTGGGCGAACTCCCCCATCCTCTTGCTAATGATCCCACTGGTCTTCGTGCTGCTCTACATCATGAAGGTCGGCCCTAGGACCTGGTACGAGCCCAGCCCGGCACAGTTGGAGCGCCAGCGCTTCCGGGAGCTGAAGATGCAGCAGCGCGCCCAGCAGGCGCAGTGGAAGTTCGAGCGCAAGCAGCGCACCCACCAGCTGACCAGCAGCGCGATGAAGTTCGCGCAGAAGCGCCTTAACGGAACTGGTCAATAACCCCGGCGAACAGGCGGATGCCGATACCGAGGGCGCGCTCGTCGAAAACGATGTCCGGCTGGTGCAGGTCGGGCCGCTCCCCCTTGCCAGTCCACGCGCCCAGGCGCGCCATGGAGCCCGGCACGTGCTCCAGGTACCAGCTGAAGTCCTCGCCGCCGGTGGATTGCGGGGCCTCCTTCAGCGCGTTCGGATCCACGTCCTTGACGGCCTGCGCGAGCGCGGCGGTGGAGACGTCGTCATTCATCACCGGTGGCACACCCTTGGTGTAGCGCAGCTCGAGCTCGGCCCCGGTGGGTGCCACCAGGTGCTCTAGGAGTTCTCGCAAGGTTTCTTCGCCACGACGCCACACTCCAACCTCCGCGGTGCGGAACGTACCGAGCAGGCGGACCTCCTGCGGAATTGCGTTGAACGTGGAGCCGCCGTTGATCGCGCCGAAGGTCAGCACCGTGCCGGTGCGCGGATCCACGGTGCGGGACAGCAGGCCCGGCAGCTGCGAGGCGATGAGGCCTGCGGTGTACACCAGATCCGCCGCCAGGTGCGGACGGGAGGTGTGGCCGCCATGGCCGCGCAGGATGATCTCCACCACGTCGCTGGCGGAGGTGATCGCACCGGTGCGCACGCCGATCTCGCCGGTACGCAGCTTCGGCTCGCAGTGGACGGCGAAGATGCGGGATACGCCATGAAGTGCGCCGGCTTCGATGACGTCCACCGCGCCGCCGTCCATGACTTCCTCGGCGGGCTGGAAGATAAAGCGAACCTGAACCCCCAGGGCATTCTCCCCGTGGGCATCAACAAAATCGGCAAGGGCGACGGCCAGCCCCAGCACGATCGTGGTGTGGATGTCGTGACCGCAGGCGTGCATGACCCCCGGTGCCTCGGAGGCGTAGTCCAGGCCCGTGACCTCCTGCAACGGCAGCGCGTCGATGTCACCGCGGAAGGCGATGCGGGGCGCGCCGACGGGGCCGATGTCGGCGATCAGACCCGTGGAGGGCAGGGCCACGGGCTGCAGTCCGGCGCGCTCGAGTTCGGCGGCGAGGAAGCGGGTGGTCTCCGTCTCCATGTGCGACAGCTCGGGGTTGCGGTGCAGGTGACGGCGCCAGTCGATGACCCGCTGTGCGTTGTCCCGCGTCCAGTTCTGCACAAACTGGGCGACGGAATGGGTGCTGCTTTCCTGCGCGCGTTCCTGTGTGCCGTCTTGCACTTGAATACTCACGTCCCTCTCACTTTTACTGACCTGTCTAGTCTAGCGCCTGCGGTATTCTTGGTTGGCATGACTGCTTCCCCAAATCCCTATGAATTGGCCGCAGAGGCCGCGGCGGCGCTGAAGGAGCGCACGGGCCTCGATTCCTACGACTGTGCCGTGGTGCTCGGCTCGGGGTGGCGCCCCGCCGCCGACGTGCTCTGCGAAGGCGCGGAAGACCTGCAGGAGTTCCCGATGTCGGAGCTGCCGGGCTTCCTGGCTCCCACCGCGCAGGGCCACGGCGGCACGGTGCGCAGCGCCCGCATCGGCGGCCGCAACGTGCTGGTGCTGCTGGGCCGCACCCACGCCTACGAGGGCCACGAGCTGTGGCGCACCGCCCATGCGGTCCGCACCGCCGCGGCCGCGGGCGTGCAGACAATCGTGCTGACCAACGCCGCGGGTGGCCTGACCGAGGGCATGACTGTCGGCGAGCCGGTGCTGATCGCCGATCACATTAACTTCACCGCCAAGACACCCCTGACGGGCGCGAACTTCGTGAACCTGGTGGATGCCTACAGCCCCGAGCTGCGCGCCAAGGTGCAGAAGCTGCGCCCCGGCATGCGCGAGGCCGTGTACGCAATGATGCCCGGGCCGCAGTACGAAACTCCGGCGGAGATCCACATGCTGCGCACCCTGGGCGCGGGCCTGGTGGGCATGTCCACGGTCTACGAGACGATCGCCGCGCGCGAGGCGGACCTGGATGTGCTGGGAATCTCGCTGGTCACGAACCTGGCGGCGGGGGTTACCGGCGAGGCTCTGAACCATGAGGAGGTTCTGCAGGCGGGCAAGGAAGCCGCCAACGACATGGGCAAGCTGCTCGGCGAGCTGGTGAACAACCTATGAGCCAGTTGAAATTCGGCACCGCCGGCCTGCGCGCCAAGATCGGTCCCGGGCCAGACGAGATGAACGTCGGCACCGCCACCCGCGCCACGGCCGGCGTGGCTGCGTGGCTCAAGGAACGGAAGCGCCCCTTGCGCGCCGACGGGGTTTTTCGTGCGGCTGTGGGATATGACGCCCGCTACGCCTCCCACGCCCTAGCTCGCGCGACGGCGGAAACCTTCGCCGGCGCAGGCTTCGACGTGACCCTCATCGCGGAACCCTCCCCCACCCCGGTGTTGGCGTGGCTGGTGCGCTCCCGGCGCATGGACGTGGGCGTGCAGATCACCGCCTCGCACAATCCGGCGCAGGACAACGGCTACAAGCTGTACCTGGACGGCGGAGCACAGCTGGTCTCCCCCGCCGACCGGCAGATCGAGGAGCACATTGCCTCCCAGCCAACTGACGCGGCGAAGATCCCCCGTTCCGAGGCGAAGTCTGTAGACCTGTCCGTGGTCTCCGGCTACGTCACCGAGCTGGGCACCCTGGTGGCCACCGGCCGCCAGGCGGAGCTGGCGCCGCGGCGGAAGCTGAAGATCCTCTACACCCCCATGCACGGCGTGGGCGGCAACGCCCTGGAGTGGGCCTTGCGCGAGAACGGCTTCGGCAACGTGCACGCGGTGGCCTCGCAGCGCTGGCCGGATCCGACCTTCCCGACGGTGGACTTCCCCAATCCGGAGGAGCCGGGTGCCACCGACGCGCTGCTGGAGGAAGCCCGCGCCATCGACGCGGACCTGCTGATCGCGCTGGACCCGGATGCGGACCGCTGCATGCTGGGGTTGAAGCGCGCGGATGGCGAATACCACATGCTGCGCGGGGACGAGGCCGGCCCCTTGCTGGCGCGCCGGGTGCTGGCGGGCGTGGGGGCGTCCACAAAGAACAAGCCTGTAGTGGCGACAACGGTGGTCAGTTCGCAGCTGCTGGGGCGCATGGCGCGCGCCGAGGGTTGGAACTACGTGGAGACGCTGACTGGGTTTAAGAACCTGGCGCGCGCTGCCGACGGGCGGCCCGGCGAGCTGGCCTTTGCCTACGAGGAGGCGATCGGCACCGCGCCCGCGCCGCACATTGTGGCGGATAAGGATGGCATTGCGACAGCACTGATCGCGGCGGCGTGGGCGGCCGAGACGGATCTGGCCGCCGAACTGGATGACATCGAGGCCACCTATGGGGTGTTCAGGACCGCGCAGGTCAGCGCCCGTTTCGACAGTGCGGCAGAAGCGCAGGAGCTGATCGCGCGCTGGGCGGATAACCCTCCGGCTGAGCTCGCGGGTGCGGCCATGCAGGCCGGGCCGATCGAGGATTCCGCGGGCAACCGCACCGACGGCGTGCGACTGGTGGGCACTTCCGGGGACATGGGACTGCGCGTGGTCGCCCGCGCGTCCGGCACCGAGCCGAAGGCGAAGTTCTACCTGGAGGTCAGCGCGGAGCCAGGGGCGGATGCGCAGGCTGTGGAGGCGCTGCTGGAGCGCCTAAAGGTCGATGTTTCGGGGGCCGTATAGGCGGTCGCCGGCATCGCCCAGGCCGGGGACGATGTACGCCTCCTCGTTCAGGCTGGGGTCGATGGTGGCCGTGAAGAGCCGGTGCACGCTTACGTTGGCCTCCACCAGCGCATCTACACCCGGCTGGGCGGAGACCATGCACACGCAGGTGATGTCGTTGGCGCCGCGATCCTCCAGCAGGCGGATGGCGTGCAGCAGCGAGCCGCCGGTGGCCAGCATCGGGTCGACCAGGAACACCGGCTGGTCGCTGAGGTCGTCCGGCAGTGCCTCCAGGTAGGGCACGGGCTCGTGGGTGGTTTCGTCGCGGGCCATGCCGATGAAGCCGACTTGTGCGTCGGGGACCATGGACAGCGCCGGATCGATCATGCCCAGGCCTGCGCGGATGACGGGCACGATGATCGGGGGCTTTTCCAGCCGCGTGCCCGTGGTGGTGGCGACGGGGGTTTCGAGCTCGAAGTGTTCGACCGCCAGGTCCGCCGAGGCCTCGTAGATCAGCATGGCCCCCAGGTCGGACAAAGCGGCGCGGAACTGTGCGTTGTCGCTGTTCTTGTCGCGCATGATGCTGAGCCGGGAGGCGACGAGCGGATGATTAACCACCTGAATTTCCATGGTTCCCCACTCTAGTTGATCCGCAATTGAACCTTTTGCGCCGAGGCGGAGTCTAAAGAAGCTGCAGAGTGTTTTTGGGGAGGGTTTCATGCTTTCAGGGGATGCGTTAACGGCCGATTCGGAACTGGTGGAGCGGCTAAAGGGGCGCACGCAGGATGTGAGTACCGCGCTGCAGGGAAAGGTCGCGCCACTGCACGGCGCCGTGGGCATGGTGGCGCCGCCGGCGCTTAAGGATTTTTTGCGGGCGCTGTCGACGGCGCGGGACGCCCACGATGGGTTGTTGCGGGATGCGGAAAGCTACTTTAATGACGCCACGTTTGCGCTGGGGAGCGTTCACCGCGGACTAGACGGACACGAGGGCGAATACTCCCACGCCTTCAGCGGGTTGAGGGAGGTCTGAGGTGCTAGACATAGCGAGCCTCGTGGCCCCACTGGCCGCGGCGATCCCCTCGCCCTTTAGTCCGGGCCTCAGCGCCAGCGTCTCTGGGGTAAGGGGCCTGCAGGATCTGGGGGATCTGGCGGCCTCCGCCCTGCAGGGACGGGCGGGCGATAACGTCCACGGTTCCCTGGACTCGGTGGCCAAGGTCGTTTCCCAGGCCTTAGGTGCAGGCGGTGCACTGGACAAGTTGGCGGGGCAGGCAGCCCAGGCCGTAGAGCGGGCAATCGGGGATTTGAGCGTCATCTTCGACGACTGCGTGCGCGAAGTCGGCCAGGCGGTGGCTACCAGCGGCATGGCCGGCCCGCTGGGCTTGGTTAATGGCCTCGGCGCGGCGATGCCGGTAGTGTTGCGACACTTCGGGCGGGCGGAAGATCGCGTGCACACTCTAGAGGAGGAGCTACGCGGGTTGGCCTTGGACGTGCAGCAGGTGAAGAAGGAGCAGATTCCCGAGCGGTTGCCCGCCCGGAATCCGGATACGGCAGAGGTTGCGGTGCCGGCGTCACCAGATAGCAACAGCGCGCCGGGCGCACCGACGGGCCAGGCACACAAGGCGGTAGCCGCGGCGAAGACGGCCCTGGGAACTCCGTATCAGTGGGGCGGGACGGTGCCGGGCAAGGGGCTGGACTGCAGTGGGCTGGTGCAGTGGGCCTACCAGCAGGCCGGGGTGGATCTGCCGCGCACGGCGAGCGCGCAGGCGGTCGGGCCGCAGATTCCGCGCGCGGAAGTGCAGGCGGGCGACCTGGCCGTGTGGGACGGGCACGTGGCGATGATCGTCGACGGCGGGAACATGATCGAGGCCGGCGATCCGGTGCAGATCAGCCCCATCAGGCAAGACAATATCGGAATGCCGTTCAAGGGCTTCTACCGGCCGACGGCGGCGTAGGTAAATAGGCAAAGGACTTAGAGGAGAAAACATGCCACTCATCAACGGACGATCCCACGGCAGCGGGTTGGCGCGCATCGTGAGCACTCCCCCGCCGCGCGAGTATCTGGCCGCGCAGTTCCTGGGCGAAATGCCGGAAACCGTACCCGCGGTGCTCACGGCGGAGCTGCGCAACCGGCGGGCCGACCAGACGCAGGACTAAACACCGACGTAACCAGACCGACCTAGTAGAATGCCTAGCCATGGCAGCAGAAAATGGCTTGAGGACATTCGGCAACGGCATCGTCGCCGTGGAGTTAGAGATCACCAGCGGCACCTGGTACACCCTGTGGGCCCCGAACTGGCTGGTCAAGGGTGAGCGCTGGCAGGGGTTCCTGGGCGATGACGACGATCTTTTCGTCTTCGACTCCCCCGCCAAGCTCCTGGCTTTCCTCGAGGACGGCGGCCGCAACGAGCTGGCCGAGCACCCCAAGTGGGCGCAGTTCAAATCCGACTTGGTCACCAACGTGGTGCCCACCCGCACCGGAAAGATCAGCCTGATCGAGGTGCCTCGCAAGCTGGCCCAGCGCCCGGGCTATGAATCCACCTCCGCGGTCGCCCGCGGTTTCGATCTGCTGCGTTCCATGGGCAACGTGCTGGGGCTAAAGAGCGTGAACAATTGGTTCCACTCCTATTCCATCCTGGATAACGTGCGCCGCGGCCCAGACCACTACCAGTCGCAGAACGGCCTGGAAGAGTGGTCGGGCGTTGGCCGCACCGTGCTGGATCGGTGGAAGGGCATGCTCGATGACGTCGAGGTGCACCTGACCGAGCCAGAGGTCGACGAAGCGAAGGTGAAGGACGCACAGAAGCGCATCGACGAAGCCCAGGAGGCCCGCGAGAAGCGTCAAAAAGAAAAGGAGGCCGAGGCGGCGGCTGCGGCCAAAGCCACCGAGGGCAAGGACGTCGATCCTTATGACAAGACCATCTGGGCTGACGCCGGCATCGATCCGATCCGCATCAGCCTGAACGGCCAGTACGTCTACACCTTGCGCTGCTACGTCGGCGACAAGCCGCGCTTCCTCGGCCGCCACGGGGAGATCAACACCTTCCCGAACTCTCGTGCCCTCGTGCGCTGGATTATTGACGCCCACGATCACGACCTCGAAGAGCTGGATACTTGGGGCGACCTGGTCAGCGCCGCCAACGCCGGTGAGCTGGAGGTCACGGTGCACGACTCGAACCAGTACTCCTTCGCTGGCCTGCACGACGACATTTCGGAATCCCTCGATGCCGTGGATACCGACCAGCTGGGGCGCGCCTACGAGCTGCTGGCGGACGCCGCGGACTGGGCGGGCGACGACGGCGTGAACAAGATCCTGCTGAGCTACCCGAAGCTGCAGAACTACCTGGCCTACATGCTGGGCTCCCCGTCGGACGCACAGCCGTCCGCCCCCTTCGACGAGGAGGCGAAGGGCTGGAAGGCCCTGGAAGATGGCCTGATTAAGCGCTTCACGCGCTTCTAGAAATTAGATGGCTGGCCCTGGCCAGCCCCAGGGCATCTTCGCCTGGCTGTTGTATTTGAAAAGCGCAAATACACCAAGAGAGACGGCCGCCAACGAAAGGGCGATTGCAAAATAAACGCCGATTTCTGCACTCCCTTGGAAGACCTCCTCGAAAACCAGGCCTTCTTCCCGCAGTCGAGCACCCTCTTCCCTCTCCATGGCCTTCAATGCTCGCTGGATCTTCATGATCGACCAGATCGCCCAGCCTAGACCCACCAGACCCGCGCCGATAAACATGGAAGAGGCCACACGCGGCTTCACCGCCTGCCACAACATGACGGCACCCACAATCAGTAGCGACAGGGCTGCGACATTGGCTGGTACGCCGACTCCGGCACTGCTGAACTTCGAATCAACAACGTCAGCACCCTCCGGAGCGCCTGTGACGACCACCCTGCCCCAGCCGTTCACATTTAGCCTCATAATCCCTTCATCGTAATTAAACGTCAGCTCCGTCCATTCGAGAAAGCTCGCAGTGAACATAAGCAAGGCTAAAGCTGTGGCGCCGCCGGAGACGAGCAGCATCCATGTGCTGGGACGGGAGCCATACGACGGGTTTGGTTGCGGACGGTATCCGTATCCAAACTGAGGGTTTCCACCCATCGCGCCGTAGGGATTGGGATTGTTCATGGATCAATCACTTCCGGTCATTCACGGGCAGCTACTAACAAAAGAGCTCGTCTGGACTTACCATGACGAGCTCTCTTGCGATGTAGAAAAAGGTCCTTACTGCCCCGGCTGGTTAAACGGGTTCTGGTTACCTGGCTGGCCGAACTGACCCTGCTGATTCGGCTGGTTCTGTGGCTGGCCGAACTGGCCCTGCGGGTTACCCGGCTGGCCGAACTGGTTCGGCTGGTTGTTCCCCGGAACATTCAGCTGCGGGCCGAACTTCACGATCGCCAGCACGCCGAGCGCGATGATCGTCAGGGCGATGATGATTGCCAGGAAGACCGCGAACTTCGGGCCGCCGTCCAAGGTGATGCCAGATGCGAACCCGTAATTACTGCTGGCGGACTGAGCTGCCTCCAGCTCGTCCTTTGCCTCCTTGTAGGGGCCGTTGAAATCAACGATCGTCCAGATCGCCCAAATCAGATGCACCGCGCCACCGGCGATGCCGAGGTAGACGGCCACGCGCGGCTGGATCTTCAGCCACAGCATCACGGCCGCGGCGATCAGCAGGCCCAAGGTCAAGAGCATAAAGAGCACGCCCAGGCCGGTGTTACCGAAATCCTCGGCGAAATCCTGCTTATCGGCATTGTCGCTCACCGAAAGCACGCCCCAGCCATTCACGCCAGCGGTGTACTTATCCTCACCGAGAGTGGTTGTTAAACCGACCCACTTGAAGAAGCTGAAGAACAGCACCAGCAGCGCTGCGATGCCAGCCACGCCTGCAGCCAGCTGGTTCCACGCCAGCGACTGCAGCCCCTGCTTCATTGCCTGACCGGCCTGCCCCGGCTGACCCGGCTGGTTTGGCTGGCCAGGCTGACCCGGCTGGCCAAACTGGTTCTGCTGTTGCGGCTGCGGCTGGTTAGGCTGCTGCGAGTACGGATTCTGGCCACCTGGGTTCGGTCCCGGCTGACCATAAGGATTCTGGTTGCTCATGGCGAATGCTCTCAATCTTTTCTGCGAATAATTCCTATCTAGGATTCGCCTAATTATTACAGCTTGCTACTGATTAAGCGACCGGAATGGCATTATCGATCAACAACGAAGAATTGGTCGAACGTCACGTTGCTGGCCACCTCGCCGTGTTCGTAGACCTTTAGGTCCTTCTGATTGATCTCGATGCGCGTTCCACCCCCGACCGGCACACTGTAGCTGCCGCGGCTCGGGTCTGCGTAGGACATGTCCACGTCCTTCTCGATCGAGTGGCCACCGACATAGCTTCGGTAGTAATAGTCGCCGTGCTCCCCGACCTTGCACACCACGACATAATCGCCGTCGCCATAGGCTGCGTACAGCCACTGGTCGTCAGCATTGCAGTGCGCGGGGCTGCCCTCCCAGCCATAGCTGCTCAACCTATATTCTGGACTGGAAGATCCACTGCCTCGCGGCTCCTCCGAGGTTGGCTCCGCTTCGCTAGTCTTTTCACGCTCGGTGGTCTTGGCGGGGCTCTCGCTGCTCTTTTTGGACGCCACCGTCTCCGTCGCTACCGGCGATTCCTCACCGTCACCGCCGTCCTTCCCCATAACTGCCGTGGCCGTCAGCACGCCGGCGACCAGCAGCGCCACCACGGAGATTGCGACGATGGAATACACCCAGGGAGAGGTCTTATTCTGCTGCGGCTGCGGGGCCTGCTGCGCAGGATAGTTGGGGTTCCAGTTATTCCAGTTGTTATTACTCATGCGATGTTCCGACCCTTAGCGGTCGAGAATATTCATGTTCAACAGCTTCGGGCCGCTATTGCCCACGCCGAAGAACAGTAGGCCCTTCAACTTGCCGTTGTTGTCCTCCACGGAGACGAGGTAGAAGTCCTCGTAGCGGTCAACGCTCTCCTCAGTCAGGACAAACCGGGCGAAATCGTTGCTCTTGGTGACTTCTCTGGGCTGGAGAGCGAGGGCGTCAAACTCCTTATTCATGCCCTCGTATCCGCCGTCGTCCAGGTCGAAGTAATCCGAGGCGTCGGACATGAATTCCTTGCCGACGTGATCGTCCATCCACATCTGGGTCTCGCCCTTCTTGCGCAGATCCAGAAACTCCTGGGAAAGGTTTTTTACCTCGCGCTCGTCGCCGAAGAACCAGCTCACACCCTTGTAGGCACCGAACAGAACCAGGACTGCCAGGAGGGGGACAATAGCCGCCACGGTCAGCGCCAGCTTCGAGGAACGGGCGAACTCGCGCTTCAGCTTGGACGGCTGCTTGGGCTGCTGTGGTTGCTGCGCTTGTTGTGGCTGCTGCCCCTGCGCCGGCACCTGCATCTCACCCAGGTCACGCAGCGCGGCAATGTCGATCTCGGGGGCATTCGGATCGTCCAGGCGGGCATCGTACATGCCGCGCTTCGTCGGATCCGCAATCACCTGACGCGCCACCTGCAGCTCGTCCTCCCCTCCCGGGTTGGAGGTGTTACCCGTGCTCAGGCGCTTATCGATATCCTCTGCGATGTCCTGAGTACTTGTGCCCCGGTCAATCCCAAGCGACTCGTACAGGTTGTAATGCGCCACGGCTTCGGTCAGCTCCCATCCTTAAAATGTCGTTATACAGGCATTTAGCTCAACTTAAATCCCGCAGCTCGTGGTTGAGAGAATCCAATTCGCCCCCGCCGGCCATCTCCAGCGTCAACTGCTCCAGAGTGACCTCAGAGTAGTCCGCGTCCAGGGTCTGCTCGCCCATGTTCAGCAGCACAAAATGGCTGCCCACCAGATGCGCATGGTGGGGGTTGTGGGTAATCAGCACCACACCTACCCCACCTTCGGCGGCGGACTTGATGAAGCGCAGCACCATGCCGGATTGTTTGACGCCCAACGCTGCGGTTGGCTCGTCCAGAATGATCACTCGCGCACCGAAGTACACAGCCCGCGCAATGGCCACGACCTGCCTCTGGCCACCGGAAAGGTTGGCGATGGGCACCTCGACATCGTCCAGGTGCACTCCCATCTTCTCCAACTCCTCGGCCGCGATGCGGCGCATCTCATCGGCACGCAGCAAGCCGAAGCGCCCGGTGAGCTCTTGACCCAAGAAGAAATTGCGCCACACGGACATCTGTCCGACCACGGCCAAATCCTGGTAGACGGTGGCGATGCCCTTATCCAGGGCATCCTTCGGGCCGTTGAAGTGGACCTCCTCGCCGTCGACCAGCACTTCGCCACTGGTGTGCTTGTGCCGGCCGGCGAGGATCTTGATCAGGGTGGACTTGCCCGCACCGTTGTCACCCAGGATGCAGGTCACCTTGCCCGGATAGATATCCAGGTCAATGTCCTTCAGCACGTGGACATCGCCATAGTCCTTGTCCACATTGCGGAGGCTGATAATCGGGGTGGCGTCAATAGACGAAGACATTTAGCTGCGACCTCCCGAAGTGAACTTGGAGACAGAGTTGTTGGTGAGCACCGCAAACAGCAGCATGGCCCCCAGGAAGAACTTGAACCAATCCGGGTTCCAACCTGCGTAGACGATGCCCTGGTTCGTCATGCCAAAGATCAGCGCACCGATGGCCGTGCCGATGGCGGTGCCGCGCCCACCCGTGAGGGCACAGCCGCCGATGACCGCGGCGATGATATAGAGAAACTCGTTGCCCACACCCTGGCCGGCCTGGATGGAATCGAAGGCGAAGAGGTTGTGCATGCCCACGAACCAGGCGGCGAAGCCGACGAACATGAACAGGATCACCTTCACTCGGCGGACGGGCACACCGGTAGCACGGGCGGCCTCGGCATCACCGCCGACGGCGAAGATCCAGTTGCCGAAGCGCGTCTTGAACAGCAGCACGCTGGCCAGGGCCACGAAGAGGAGCCACCAGAAGACGATGGTCTTGACCTCCACGCCGAAGATGTTGATCGAGGAGGCGAAGACGGCCTTGGCGGATTCGAAGCCCTCCATGTCGGCGATCGACGGGGTGGCGACCTGGCCGGTGACCAGCTTCGTAACAGCCAGGTTGATGCCCTGCAGCATCAGGAACGCGGCCAGGGTGATGAGGAACGACGGAATGCCCGTGCGCATCACCATCATTCCGTTGAAGGCGCCGATGGCCAGGGCGATCAGCAGGGAGAGGAATACGCCCACCCAGGAGTTCAGCCAGAAGTTGTAGTTCAGCATTGTGGCGGCCAGGGCGGCGGTGGTGACGGCCACGCCGGAGGAGAGGTCGAACTCGTCGCCGATCATCAGCAAGCCGACGGCCAGGGAGATGATGCCCATCGTGGAGCTGGCGTACAGCACCGTGGAGAACGCATCGAGGGAGCGGAACGACGGCGCGACGATCATGAACAGTGTAAAGATCAGGACCGCGCCGAGAACCGAGGTGAACTCGGGACGCTTAAGGATACTCATCGCTTTCATCGCAATCCTTCCTTGGCCGCGTCCGCGATAGTGTCCACGTTGGTTTTGTCAACGAACGACGGGCCGGTGAGGACTGGCTGGCCGCCACCCACGGTGGAGCCGTTGCGCTTGGCCAGCCAGAGCGCGTCGATGGCCATGTAGCCCTGCAGGTAGGGCTGCTGGTCCACAGCCCACTCGATGGTGCCCTTCTTGATCGCGGCGACGAGCTCCGCGTTGGTGTCGAAGGTGGAGATCTTCGCCTTGGAACCGGCCTGCTCCTTGGCCTGCACGGCCGTCAGCGCGACGGGGGCGACCAGACCCATGACCCAGTCGATATCCTTCTGCTGCGCCAGCTTGGCCTGCACTGTGGACTGCACGCTGGTCAGATCCATGCCGTTGACGTAGAGGTTCTCCACAGAACCGCCGCCGAGGCCCTTCTTGATGCCCGCGCACCGGGACTCCTGGCTGGGGTTGCCCTGCTCGTGAATGACGCACAGCACCTTCTTGACGCCGTCCTTCGACAGGCGCTCGCCGGCGCGCTCGCCGGCGACGGACTCGTCCTGGCCGAAGAAAGCGCTGACGTCGTACTTCTTGTAGTGCTCCATGCCGGAGTTCAGCCCCACCACGGGGATGTCAGCCTTCGCCGCGCGCTTCGCCACCGGCCCCAGAGCCTCCGGGGTGGGCATGGTCAGGGCCAGGCCGTCGACGTTGGAATCGATGGCATTCTGCACCAGGTTCGCCTGGTCAGGTGCCTGCGGGGAGGAGCTGTAGCGGAGCTCCAGGTTGTTCTTCTTGGCGGCATCCTCCGCGCCTGCGCGGACGAGGTCCCAGAAGGTATCGCCCGGCGCGCCGTGGCTCACCATCGCCACGGTGTAGCGCGGCGTATCCACTCCCCCGCCGCCGTCGCCGGACGCACTACCGCGCGGTCGACCACCGGTCTCCGAGCACGCGGCAAGCGCCGCGCCAGTGCACATAACCACCAGCATCGCCACTGCGCGGCGGAGGTTGAACTTAATTCCCCAAGAATTCGCCATACAGAGCATTTTGCCAGTTCACAGGGGCAAAACCCAACCCTAAGCGGGCTAACTTAAAGCATTCAGATGCGTCTAGCTGGAGGTTTGGCCGCCCGCTTCGCCGTCGCTTTCGTCATCGTCCAGACTGAGGCCCAGCTCCTCCAGCTCGGCCTTGAGGTTCTCCATAGAAAGCTCAATATCCTGCTGGCCCGCGCCCGCTGCAACACCCGCGCCGTGCGGCTGGCCGTGGCCATGCAGGCGCTGCATGCCGTTGGAAAACTCGGTGCCCTCCGCGTCGCCTGCGTCCAGGGCCTCATCTGGCAGGCTGTTGCCGACCTCGGCGTAGGCCGGATAGATCACGTTGCGCTCGAGGTCCTCGCGCAGCCCCTCGTCGCAGTACGCCACCTGCAGTGCGTTGCTCGTAAGCTCCAGCAGCTGCCACAGCTCCAGGTCGCAGTGCTCGGCCAGCAGCTCGAACTCGCGGGACATCGTGGTGCCGGAAACCAGGCGGTTATCCGTGTTCACGGTGCAAAAGAAGCCCATCTCGTACAGCAGGCCAAACGGATGTTCCGCCACGTCGTCGCAGATACCCGTCTGCGTATTAGAGGTCGGGCAGATCTCCAGGGCAATGCGCTGGTCGCGCATGAAGCGGGCGACCGGACCCAGCTCGATACCGCTCATGGTGGCATTAAAGTCCTCGTACACACGCACGCCGTGGCCGATGCGTCGGGCGCCCTGCGCTAGGGCGTCACGAAGAGAGTCCACACCGGCGGCCTCACCAGCGTGAATGGTGAAAGGAACGAGGTTCTTACGCAACAGGTCGAACGCGGCGGCGTGCTTTGACGGCGGGAAGCCATCCTCGGCGCCGGCGATGTCGAAGCCCACCACGTAACCTTCGCCCGGGGTGTGCTCACCGTAGTTGTCCACCGTGAGCTGAGCGATCTCCTCGGAGCGGTCCGCGTGGCGCATGGCGCACAGGATCAGGCGCACGTGGATGCGCCCGCTGCGCTCGGCGACCAGGCGCTCGCCCTCCTTCACACCCTGCACGGTGGCTTCGACGACCTGCTGCAGGGAAAGGCCATCGGCCTGGTGCTGCTCCGGGGCATAGCGCAGCTCGGCGTAGCAGACGTTGTCGGCGGCCAGATCCTCGACGGCCTCGCGGGTAATGCGCACCAGCCCCTCGGCGGTCTGCATGACGGCGGTGGTGTGATCGAAGGTAGTGAGGTAGGTCGGCAGGTCGCCGGAGTTCGCCGCCTCGTAGAACCACTTCTCCAGCTCTACCGGGTCGGTGGTGGGCAGCTCGTAGCCGATCTTCTCGGCAAGCTCGACCAGGGTGGCGGGACGGACGCCACCGTCGAGGTGGTCGTGGAGCTCTACTTTGGGAAGGGACGCGATGATGTCAGAGTCAATCATGTCTAAAGATCCTAGCTGCATCCGCGTCCCACGCTCGCAGCTGGCCGCTAGCGCTTGAAGATCTTGGTGACCAATCCGCCAACGACCACGCCCGCGGCCGCGCCGATGCCAAGCAGGCCGGCACGGTTGGCGTCGGTGCTACCCGCACGCACCTCCTGGCGCACGCGAATAACGGCGGCCGGCGGCGCATCCGGGCGCAGGTTAGCCAGGGATTCCGGCGTAGTCGCAGCCCACGCGGAGCAGTACAGCAGGATGCGCCAAATGAAGTACATCAGCACCATCACACCGATCACCGGACCGAAGGCGGCACCAGCGGGGTTGGATAGCGCGTTGGAGAAGAAGATGGTGGCGAACTGCTTGAAGATCTCGAACAGGATCGCGCCGATGACGGCGGCCTTCACTGCGGACCTACGGGGCACCTTGGTGCGTGGCAAGTAGAGGATCATCCAGAAGAACACGCAGAAGTTGGCGATCAGCGCTACCAGCAGAGCCACACCGAAGGTGATGTAGCGGATGCCCGGCACGTGGTCCAGGCCAACCGCACCCAGCAGCTGGGTGGTCAGGCCGGAGTTGCCGATGGTGGTAATGGCGAAGGCGGCGATCAGGGAGACCAGCAGGCCAACCAGGCCAATCAGGTCCTTGACCTTACCGGAGACGAAACCAGAAGGCGTGCCGTCGACCTTCCACATCGCGGAAACGCCCAGGCGCAGGTGGGCGATCCAGCCCAGTCCGGTCCACAGGGCCAGCAGCAGACCGATGGAGAACACGGACTTCCTCTGTTCGATGGACTGCTCGATGATGGTCTGCAGCACATCTCCCATGCTGCCGTCGCCCATGTTGGCGACCCTGTCCATGACGTCGTTCAGCAGCCGCTCGTTGCCCGCCAGGACCATGGCCAGCACGGCCAGGGTCAGCATCATCAGCGGGAAGATCGTCATCACCGAGAAGTAGGTGATGCCGGCGGCGAACTGGTTACCGCCCTGCTCGGAGTACCGATCCTGCATCCGCAGCACGTGGTCCAGCCACGGCCACTTGTCGCGGTACTTATCCAGCGGACCTGGATCGTCCTTGCGGGATCGCTCCACGCCGTAGTTATCCAGCTTGCTCTTATCAGGATCGGTGGTCGCCAAGGGGACGGCCCTTCCTTCCGGTCGTCTCGTCTTGAAAGTTCTTCACATTAGTAAAGCACGGCGGGGGCTGCCGTGCTTTACTGTTTCGCGATAGTTGTTCCGCGTTATTGCTTCGCTACTGCTTTACTTCCGCCAGGAAGCCCACGCGCTCGTAGACCTGTTCGATGGTCTTCGAAGCGATCTCGCGGGCGCGCTCCGCACCACCGGCGAGGATGCGGTTCAGCTCGGCGGGGTCGGCCATGTACTCGTCGAAGCGCTGGCGCAGTGGGGTGCAGAACGACTCCAGTACCTCGGCCGTGTCCTTCTTCAGGTCGCCGTAGCCAGAGCCGGCCTGCTGGTAGCCCTCCACCAATTCGTCGATGCTCTTATCCCCCAGCGCGGACTGGATGACCAGCAGGTTCGATACGCCCTGCTTGTTTTCCTTGTCGTAGCGGATCTCGCCGTCGTTGTCGGTCACTGCCGAACGAATGCGCTTGGCCGAGACCTTCGGGTCGTCCAGCAGGTTAATCAGACCCTTGGGGTTGTCCGTGGACTTCGACATCTTGGCCGTCGGGTTCTGCAGGTCGTAGATCTTGGCCGCGCCCTCGGGGATGAAGCCCTCGGGCACCACGAAGGTCTTCTTGTAACGGGAGTTGAAGCGCTCCGCCAGGTTGCGGGTGAGCTCTAGGTGCTGACGCTGGTCTTCGCCGACCGGCACCAGGTGTGGGCGGTACAGCAGAATGTCCGCGGCCATGAGCATCGGGTAGGCGTACAGGCCGGAGGTGGTGTTGTCGCCGCCCTGCTTGGCGGACTTGTCCTTAAACTGCGTCATGCGGCGCGCCTCGCCGTCGCCGGTGATGCACATCAGCACCCATGCCAGCTGCGCATGCTCCGGCACGTGGGACTGCACGTACAGGGTGGAGCGCTCCGGGTCGATGCCAAGTGCCAGCAGCTGTGCCACGCCCGCGAGGGTGCGCTTGCGCAGGTCTTTGGGGCTGTAGCCGGGCACGGTGATGGCGTGCTGGTCAGGGATGAAGTAAAAGGTCTCGTAGTCTTCCTGCAACTGGATAAACTGCTTGACTGCTCCCAAGTAGTTGCCCAGGTGGTAGGAATCGCTGGTCGGCTGCAGGCCGGAGACGACGCGCTGTTTCTTCGCAGGTTGGTTCATATTATGTAACCTTACTCGTCGCTGTTTCGGGGTTCTTCGGGCGGGTTTTGTGACGCCCCCTCGTCCCCGTATTCGTACTCTCCCCGATCGACCAGTTCGAACCGGTTTTTCCTCTTGCGCTTCTTCTGCCCGGATTTGTCCTTCGGCGCTTTCGGGGCGCCGACGCTGCGCCGGCGCATCTCGCGGCGCTGCACCCCGGCTTTGTTGAGCGCCCACATGGTCAGCCGCCCGGCGGGGTCGCGGACGTATTCGCGCTCCTGGTACTCGAAGACTGGCAGGGAAATGCGGTAGAAGATCGCCAGGAGGCGAAGGCCGAAGGCGAAGATCAGGCAAATGACGATGACCAGCTGGGTGCCAATGGTCTCGTCCAGGTTGAAGTGCAGCATGCCCATATACATAACCGCCACGAGGATGGCGATGGAGGCGTATAGCTCCTCGCTAAACACCAGCGGCACCCGGTCGCACAAAACATCGCGCAGCACGCCACCGAACACGCCGGTCACCACGGAGGATACGACGACGATCAGGGGGTGGTAGCCCAGCTCCAGTGCCACCTGGGCACCCAGCAAGGCGAAGGTGGAAAGGCCCACTGCGTCGAGCACCAGGAAGATGGTGCGGAAGTAATCCATCAAGAAGCTGGCGAGCACCGTCACCAGCGCGGCGCCCAGCACGATGGCTAGGAAGATCGGCTCGTCCACCCAGCGCAGCGGGTAGTGGCCGAACAGCAGATCGCGCACCGTGCCGCCGCCGAAGGCGGTCACGGAGGCGATGAGCATGACGCCGAACATGTCCATCCGCTGACGCCCCGCTGCCAAGGCCGCCGTCATTGATTCGGCGGTTAGCCCCAGGACGTAGAGGACGGTCAGCATGCGTACTCCACCAGCACCGGCGAGTGGTCGGACCAGCGCTGGTCGTAGGCCGCGGCCTTATCCACCCACACATTGTTGGCGGTCAGCGCGCGTTCCAGCATGCCGCGGGTGGCCACCTGTAGGTCGATGCGCCATCCCGCGTCGGTATCGAAGGCCTGGCCGCGATAGGTCCACCAGGAGTAAGGCCCGGCTTGGTCGGGCAGCACCCGGCGCATCACGTCGAAGTACTGCGGATCTTCCACCGCGCCGGCGGCCAGGCGGGCGCTGGCAAGATCCCCCGGCGCGTAGTCCACTGCCCCGAAGAAGTCCCCGGCCACGCCTGCGGGGTTGCCGTTGCGGCCGGAATCTTCGGCGTCCGCCACCTGGGTGGCATCGTCCGGGAAGGTGCCTAATAGGGAATCCATGAATGCCCGCTCGTCGGGCAGGAAGCCGGACTTCTTGCGGTTGGTCTTCCAATTTTTCAGGTCCTCGCGGCGGTGGCAGATATTCCAGTCTCCACCGACTACCAGCTCGGGGTGTCCAGCCTGCTCGGCCTGTGCCGCCCGGTTGTGCAGGTACTCGCCGAAGGAATCCAGGAAGCGGTACTTCTCGTCCTGCTTCTCCGTCCCCGCCGAGCCGCTGGGCAGGTACAGGGAGGCCACGCGCACCGGCAGGTCCCCGGCATCCACCGTGGCCTCGATGTAGCGGCCGGAATCGGCAAATTCCTCGCTTCCTGGACCGTCACCGAAGCCGATCTGCACGTCCCGCAGGGGCAAACGCGACAGGATGGCCACCCCGGCGCGCCCCTTGGCGGCGGCCGGAGCCTGGGCCAGGTGCCACTCGTCCAGAACGGGCTCCAGGGCAGCGCGCGTCTGCTTCTCGTCCGCGCGCACCTCCTGCATCAGCACTACGTCCGCTGGCGTGGCCTCCAGCCACGGCAGGATCCCCCGGTTGTCCTCATGGCGCACCTTCGCTGCCGCCCGAATTCCATTGACGTTGACCGTTGCAATAGTCAGTGACTTCATGAGTCCCTACCCTACTAACCCGGACTACTAACCCTTACTTTTCCTTAAAGCTTTAGAACCTACGCCCGGGCGGCTGCAAGCTGACGGCGTCGCAAATAGTAGGCAGGAATCCACAGCAGCGCGCCACAGGCGGCCATAGCCGCACCGGCGAGCGCAGGGGTGGAATAACCATAACCAGCGGCGATGACGGCACCGCCGACCGCCGCTCCCGCCGCATTGGCCATGTTCAACGCAGAGTGGTTCAGCGCCGCGGCGAGGGTCTGCGCATCGCCCGCAACATCCATCAAACGGGTCTGCAGGTTCGGTACCAGGGTGGAGCCCAACAGGCCGATCACACCGAAGTTGATGATGCCCGCCACCGCGTTGTGGGACAGGAAGTAAAAGGCGGAAAGGACGACGATCAGGGACAGCAGGGTGCCGAGGATCGCGTACTCCAAGTTCCGGTCGGCCAGCACACCGCCGATATACGTGCCGATGACCATGCCGATGCCGTAGACCATCAGGGGAATCCAGATGAGGTTGGCGTTGAAGCCCGCGTTCTCCGTGAGCGTCCAAGAGATATAGGTGTAAACCGCGAACATGCCGCCGAAGCCGACGGTGCCGATGGCGAGGGTCATAAGTACCTGCGAGTTCACCAGCGCGCCGAGCTCCGTCAGCGGCTTCGTGCGCGGCATCAACGTCATGTGCGGCACGGTGAACCACAGGGCGACGAAGGTGACCACGCCGATGGCCGCGACCATCGCGAAGGCCGCGTTCCACCCGAAGGTGGAGCCCAGCCACTGCGCGATCGGCACACCGATGACGGTCGCGATGGAAAGCCCCATGCCCGTCAGCGCCACGGCCTTACCGCGTTTACCGTTCGGGGCCATGGACGCGGCGATCAGCGCCGTGACGGAGAAGTACGCGCCGTGCGGGAAGCCCGCGATGAAACGGGAGAGCATCAGGATCCCATAGGAATGCGCGAAAACACTCAGGCCGTTGCCGATCACGAAGGCTCCCATCAGCAGCAGCGCCAAGCGCCGGCGCGGGATCGAACCCGTGAGCATGGTGATCAGCGGGGCGCCGACGACCACGCCCAGCGCGTAAGCGGAAATCACGTGGCCGGCCTGGTCCTCCGAGATGGAAAAGTCCTCCGCAATGAGGTTCAGCAACCCCATCGCCACGAACTCCGTGGTGCCGATGCCGAAACCGCCCAGGGCCATCGCCACCATGGCGATGTAACGGTGGCGGGTGGAGATCTCCGTCTGGCGCGGAACCGGGCGGCGGGAGGGCAACTTTGTAAGTTTCGTTTCGCTCACGGGCATCGCTCGCTTTCATAGGTTGTTGGGACGGGTAAAAGGGCAGGTTGATAGGCAGGTTGACGGGGCTGTGGGAAGTGCGGCGGGTGGGTCGCAAAAGCGCGGCGGGTAGGCGTCAAAAAAAAAATTTTCAAGCTTTAAAACCGAACAGGCCACGCGGTGGGCAATAACCCCGTACCATTCACAGGTTTGTTATTTGCCGTATTCTTGGATCGTAAACCACTAAAAGACCAACTGACTAACTAGAGGCTGGGAGACGAACGCCACATGGCAAAGATCATCTACACCCGCACCGACGAAGCCCCACTCTTGGCGACGTATTCTTTGAAGCCGATTGTGGAGGCTTTTGCTTCGACCTCTGGAGTGGATGTGGAGACCCGCGATATTTCGCTGGCCGCCCGCATCCTGGCCGCGTTCTCCGACGTGCTGCCCGAGGAGCAGAAGGTTGACGACGCTCTGGCTGAGCTCGGCGAGCTGGCCAAGACCCCGGATGCGAACATCATCAAGCTGCCGAACATTTCTGCGTCTATTCCGCAGCTGCAGGCAGCCATCGCGGAGCTGCAGAAGGCGGGCTACGACCTGCCGGATTACCCGTCCGAGCCGAAGACCGACGAGGAGCGCGACGCGCAGGCCCGCTACGACTCCGTGAAGGGCTCCGCCGTTAACCCGGTGCTGCGCGAGGGAAACTCCGACCGCCGCGCACCGAAGGCCGTGAAGAACTTCGCCCGCAAGCACCCGCACTCCATGGGCAAGTGGTCGCCGGATTCCAAGACGAACGTCGCCACGATGGAGGCCGACGACTTCCGCCACAACGAGCAGTCGGTCATTATGGACGGCGATGACACGCTGCGCATCCAGCTGGTCAAGCCGAACGGTGAGACGCAGGTGCTGAAGGAAGAGCTACCAGTGCTGGACAAGGAGATTGTTGACGCCACGGTGATGCGCGCCGAGGCTCTCAGCACTTTCTTCCGGGCTCAGGTGGCTCGCGCGAAGGCGGAGGGCGTGCTGTTCTCCGTACACCTGAAGGCCACGATGATGAAGGTCTCCGACCCGATCATGTTCGGCCACGCGGTGCGCGCATACTTCCACGACGTGTTCGAGCAGTACGGCGACCAGCTGCTGCCGGCAGGCCTGAACGGCGAGAACGGCCTGGGCGCCATCCTGGACGCACTGGATGCGGGCAAGGTAGACAACGCAGCCGAGATCCGCGAGGCCTTCGACAAGGCCCTGGCCGACGGCCCGGACCTGGCGATGGTGAACTCCGACAAGGGCATCACTAACCTGCACGTGCCGTCCGACGTGATTGTGGATGCTTCCATGCCGGCGATGATCCGCACCTCCGGCCAGATGTGGAACAAGAACGACGAGACCGAGGATGCGCTGGCAGTTCTGCCGGATTCCTCCTACGCGGGCATCTACCAGGTCGTTATCGACGACTGCCGCAAGAACGGCGCCTTCGACCCGACCACGATGGGCACTGTGCCGAACGTTGGCCTGATGGCGCAGAAGGCCGAGGAGTACGGCTCCCACGACAAGACCTTCCGCATCGAGTCCGAGGGCCGCGTGCAGGTGCTGAATGGCGCAGGCGACGTGCTGATGGAGCACGAGGTTGCCGAGGGCGACATCTGGCGTGCGTGCCAGGCCAAGGACATCCCGCTGCAGGACTGGGTGAAGCTGGCCGTGAAGCGCGCCCGCGCCACCGGCGCCCCGGCTGTGTTCTGGCTGGATCCGGAGCGCGCGCACGACCGGAATGTGCAGAAGCAGGTGGAGACCTACCTGAAGGATCACGACACCGAGGGTCTGGACATCCGCATTCTGCCGCCGGAGGAGGCCATGCAGCTCTCCCTCGACCGCATCCGCGCTGGCGAGGACACGATTTCCGTCACCGGCAACGTGCTGCGCGACTACCTGACGGATCTGTTCCCGATCATGGAGCTGGGCACTTCCGCGAAGATGCTTTCCGTGGTTCCGCTGATCGCCGGCGGTGGCCTATTCGAGACCGGTGCGGGTGGTTCCGCGCCGAAGCACGTGGCCCAGCTGGTGGAGGAGAACCACCTGCGTTGGGATTCCCTGGGTGAGTTCCTGGCGCTGGCGGAGTCTCTGCGCAAGCTGCAGGAGACGGACGACAATCCGCGCACCCCGATCCTGGGCGATGCTCTGGACGCCGCCACCGAGTCCGTGCTGAACGAGTCGAAGTCTCCGTCCCGCAAGGTCGGCGAGATCGACAACCGCGGCTCCCACTTCTACTTGGCGAAGTTCTGGGCTCGCGAGCTGGCTGACCAGACTCGCGATGCTGAGCTGGCGGAGATCTTTAAGCCCGTTGCTGACGCCCTCGAGGCCAACGAGGAGAAGATCTCCCAGGAGCTGCTGGATATTCAGGGCCACGAGGTGGACCTGGGCGGTTACTACTGGCCGAACGACGAGAAGACGAACGCTGTGATGCGCCCGTCCTCGACGTTCAATGAGATCATCGACGGCCTGAACACCAACAAGTAGCCGCCGGGCTGGGTGGGCTCTGGGCCCTGGGCCGCGGCCCCATCCCGCTGGCTCTCGGCTCGAGCCCGCCGAATCTCGGCTTTAGCCCGCTGGTTCTCGGCCCGGCTCGGCTCTCGGCCCGCAATAACCCCGGCGCTGGCACTTTACTACTGGCGCTGGGGTTTTCTTATGCTCGCGCCCGCCAGCTGCCCACCAGCTCACCAGCCCCATCACCCATCCCCGCCATTCTCACCAGCCCACTAGCCTCATCATCCCCACTATCCTCACACCCGCCTCCCTCCAGCCCCACTCAGCCGGACCCCAGAAGCCCCAAATGTCGTTAGATCGGGAATACGCCGCCGCTGAAAAATGCATCGCTTCAGCGCCAACTTCCTGACCAGCGGTTTTACATATTTGCAAACGGTCGTCGATAACACATTCCCGTTCTAGCGACATTTGGCCTACCAACGAGGCCTTAGGTGTCGGAAATCTTGCAGAACATAGGCGGCAGGGGCGCCACCGGTAGCACGAAGCGCCTTAAATGTCGGAAAAGTTGCAAAACGTCTCGTGGTCAAAAACGAGGCTCGGTCGCGCAGCCCCGTGACCAGCACATTTACACTAATGAATATTACCACCAATAACGTTTTGCAACTTTTCCGACATTTCACCCCGGCAGAGGCACCCCACCTCAGCAGGGCCACCAAAGCTGCACGGCGGAGCTGCAGAGGAGAGTGAGCGGCAAGTCTGAGAGACGCATGCACCAGCAAAGCAGCAAAGCCGCGGAGCTCAGCGGCAACATAGCAGACGGAAGCAGAGTAGTTCTAGACCAAGCGGTACAGCGTTTTCGCAAGCAGCAAATACTCTCCCAACTGGGACTTTATGGCGTCAATAAGAAAAAAGTAGACAGAGCGGTTTACTTTTAGCGCACGTGGGTCTATCGTCGTAACACAGCAAAGCTAAACAGCAAACCAAAGCGCCAACCAACAACAAACCCAAAGGACCACACCAATGCCGAAGTACAACAACGAGAACGCAGAGCAGTGGGGCTTCGCCACCCGCCAGATCCACGCGGGCCAGCCCGTCGGCGACACCGGCGCGCGCAACCTGCCGATCCACTTCACCACTAGCTACGTCTTCAACGACGCAGAGCACGCCAAGCAGCGCTTCCACCTGGAAGACCTGGGCCCCATCTACTCCCGCCTGACCAACCCCACCGTCGAGGCGCTGGAGAACCGCCTGAACTCCCTGGAAGGCGGCGTACACGCAGTCGCTTTCGCCTCCGGCATGGCTGCCGAGACCGCCGCGATCCTCAACCTGGCCGGTACCGGCGACCACATCGTCGCCTCCCCGCGCCTCTACGGCGGCACCGAGACCCTGTTGCAGCACACCCTGCCGAAGCTGGGCATCGAGACCACCTTCGTGGAAAACCCCGACGACCCGGAGTCCTGGCAGGCCGCCGTCCGCCCGAACACCAAGGCCTTCTTTGCAGAGACCTTCGCAAACCCGCAAGCAGACGTACTGAACATCCCGGCCGTCGCGGAGGTCGCCCACGCAAACCAGGTCCCGCTGATCGTAGACAATACCCTGGCCACCGCCGCCCTGGTCCGCCCGTTGGAGTTGGGCGCGGACATTGTGGTTGCATCCCTGACGAAGTTCTACACGGGCAACGGCTCGGGACTGGGCGGCATCATCGTCGATGGCGGCTCCTTCGACTGGTCCGTCGAGCGCGACGGCCAGCCGGTCTTCCCCGGCTTCGTCAACCCGGACCCGGCCTACCACGGCCTGAAGTACGTGGACCTGGCCCCGGCTGCCTTCGGCATGAAGCTCCGCGCAGGCATTATCCGCGACACGGGCGCCACCCTCTCCCCGTTCAACGCATGGGTTGTGGCCCAGGGCCTGGATACCCTGACCTTGCGCATCGCCAAGCACAACGAGAACGCGAAGGCCGTGGCGGAGTTCCTGGCCGAGCAGCCGCAGGTAGCCACCGTGAACTACGCGGGCCTGCCGACCTCCCCGTGGTTCAAGGTCAAGGAGGAGCTGGGCTTGGAATACACCGGCTCTGTCTTGAGCTTCGATCTGAAGGTCGACGATCCAACCTCGGAGGAGGCGAAGGAAAAGGCTTGGGCCTTCATCGATGCTCTACAGCTGCACTCTGACCTGGCGAATGTCGGCGATGTGCGTTCCCTGGTGGTGCACCCAGCCACCACCACCCACTCGCAGTCCGATGCGCATGGCCTGGCCCGCGCGGGTGTCTCCCACGCTACGGTTCGTCTGTCTGTGGGCATCGAGGACATCACCGACATCATCGACGACCTGAAGCGCGGCTTCGCGGCCATTTAAGGCCGGTTGGTTTCTAGGCTTTAGGCTGATTCCATGAACCCCGAGTTCCTCCCCGCTTCTGGCGCGTCGCGCACGGTCTCTATCGGCGACGTGGTCACGGAGGCGGGTGTAGCTATTTCTGACGCCGAACTCCGCTACTTCGCGTTCTACGACTCTCCGGATGGCGCCGCGGACTATGCCGAGTTCTCCGCTGGCCCCGAGCCGGGGCTGTCCCCAGAGGAGCGGCCGATTGTGCTGATCGAGCATGCCCTCACCGGCGATGGCAATGCTGCCGACTGGTGGGCGGACATGGTGGGTCCGAACAAGCCGATCGACACCACCCGCTACCTGGTGCTCTGCGCGAATGTGCTGGGCGGCTGCCAGGGATCCACCGGCCCGAGTTCGCCGCACCCCGACGGCAAGGCATGGGGGTCGCGATTCCCCGCCCTGTCGATCCGTGACATGGTTACGGCGGAACGGTTGTTGTTGGAGCGTGTGGGCGTCACAAAGATCCATGCCTTGATTGGCGCCTCTATGGGCGGGGCGCGGGTGCTGGAGTGGTCGCTCATGTACCCGGAGATGGTCAACGCGGCTCTGCCGATCGCGGTGAGCGCGCGTGCGTCTGCGTGGCAGATCGGCCTGCAGTCCAGCCAGATCCGCTTCATCGAGGCGGATCCGGCCTGGCACGGTGGCGACTACTACGGCACAGGCGAGGTTCCTTCGCACGGGCTAGGCCAAGCCCGACGCATCGCGCACCTGACGTACCGGGGCGAGCTGGAAGTCGATGAGCGTTTCGGTGTGGATCCGCAAAACGGCGAAAACCCCTACGGGCCGTACCGCGACCCGCACCAGCGCTTCGCGGTGGAGAGTTACCTGGATCGCCAGGCTGAGAAGCTGGTTGCGCGCTTCGACGCGGGTAGCTACGTGGTGCTCACCGACGCGCTAAACAGGCACGACGTCGGCCGTGGCCGGGGTGGCATGAACGCCGCTCTGGGCTCGTGTGAGGTGCCGACGATGGTAGTGGGTGTGGATACCGACATTCTGTACCCGCTGCACCAGCAGGAGCACCTGTCGCGCAACTTGGGGGACTTCATCGGCATGTCGAAAATCACCTCTCCCACGGGCCACGATGGGTTCCTCATCGAATCGCGCCAGATGGGCCAGGTGTTGGCTAAGTTCCTGGCGAAGGCGGAGATCATCGCCGAAGGTACCGAGGGTGCCGAAGATACTGCGCGGGATTAGCTGGTCAGCGGGTCAACACTCACGGCGATCCACAGAATGATCACGCCGATGACGGCGGTAAAGGCGGTATCGAACTTGCGCGAACGCACCGCCAGCACACCCAGCACCCGGGAATCCAGGAGTAGGCGAAGCACGGCCAGGTAGATCATCGCGCTGCCCAGCATCACGCTAGCTCGACGCCACCTGTCCACCAACAACAGCGCCAGCACAGCCAGCAGCATCAGCCCGAACAGCCCCAGCAGTGCGTATTGGACGGAGCGGGAGAGCCGGGAGGGCGGGTTGTTCCGGTCGTGGGGGTTATCGAGGAGCTGCTGGCGAGCGTCGCCGATGCGAGCTGGGCGGGAGCGATTAGCCACGCAGCAGCTTCTCCGCGCGCTCGACGACGTTGCGCACCAGGAAGGCGCGGGTCAGCGGGCCTACTCCCCCGGGGTTCGGGGAGACGGCGCCGGCGACGTCCCACACGTCCGGGTGAACGTCGCCCTTCAGCTTGCCGTCCTCGCCGCGGGAGACTCCCACGTCCAGGATCGCCGCGCCCGGCTTGACCATGTCCGCGGTGATCATGTGCGGCACGCCGGCGGCGGCGACGATCACGTCCGCGGCCTTCGTCTCCGCCGCCAGGTCCTTGGTTCCGGTGTGGCAGAGGGTGACGGTGGAGTTCTCGCTGCGGCGGGTGAGCATCAGGCCGATCGGGCGGCCGACCGTCACTCCGCGGCCGATGACTACAACCTTCGCACCGTTCAGCTCCACGTCGAAGCGGCGGAGCAGGTGGATCGCACCGTTGGGGGTGCAGGGCAGCGGGGCGGGCTCGTTGAGCACCAGCTTGCCCAGGTTCACCGGGTGCAGGCCGTCGGCGTCCTTGTCCGGGTCGATGCGCTCCAGCACAGCGTTTTCATCCAGGTGATTCGGCAGCGGCAGCTGCACAATGTAGCCGGTGCAGGCGTCGTCGGCGTTCAGCTCGTCGATGACCGCGTTGAGCTCTTCCTGGGAGACGTCCGCCGGGAGGTCCTTGCGGATGGAGTTCACGCCGATCTGCTCGCAATCCTTGTGCTTCATGCGCACATAGGAGTGGCTGGCCGGGTCGTCGCCCACCAGCACGGTGGCCAGGCCGGGAGTCACGCCCTTTTCCTTCAGCGCGGCGACGCGCTGTTCCAGGTCGGCGAAGATCTCGTCGCGGTAGAGCTTTCCATCCAATTTAGTAGCTGCCATGAGCCCCATTATTCCACGCGGGCCCGCTGGGATCGAGGTGGCGTCATGGCTAAAAGAGCAACCAGTACAAGAAACTAGTAGGGCCTGCCGGGCCAGTGCGGCGCATATGCGACAGTCTGACGAACAGGGTTCATGGCGGCCACGACCACGCCGATGACGACGATGGCGATCCCGGCCAGCGCGACCAGGGTGGGGATAGTGAGAGTGTGCTGCAGGGTCGTTTCGGTATCCAGCCAGGTATCGAGGATTTCGAGGTAGCGCTGCCCATCTTCTGTGGTCATCACATCCCGGCCGTCAGGTCCCCCAGAGACCCAAGCTTTATCGCCGTACTCCCGGATCTCCTCACGGAACTCCCACCCCGGAACCACAGCGAACGCAGCCACGCTGCCCCACCACACGAGCATGCCGCCCCAGAAAATAGCGAGAGAATCTTTGCACCACTTCGGGATCGCGAGCGCAACGAAGTTGAGGAGGCACTGGATGCCGAAGAAGAGCGGGCCGATCGCCCCGGCGACAAGGAGTATTCCCACCCAGTCCTTGCCATAGAACACGAAGCGCAAGACGCAGTACACGATCGGCATTAGGCATGCGGCGAGCCAGCCGATGAGCAGGGGCATGAAGCGAGAGTCCTGGCCGGTGTGAGGCGGCGGGGCATACCCGTAGGCGGGCATGGGGGCAGGCGAGCCGTAGTGAGGGTACGTCATTCCACCGATCCTGTCAGAAGACGGGAGCTTTGGCTGAGCAAAAAGATGAACATGGTTATGGGAGGAGCTGGGCTGCAGAAATGTTCCCGCCTATGCCCCGCTGGCACCCTAAACCCCGCCGGCGAACCCCAACTGGCGCCACGCCTCGTAGGCCGCCACCGCCGCCGCATTCGATAGGTTCATGGACCGCCGCCCCGGCAGCATCGGGATGCGCACCTTCGCCGTCACCCGCGGATCAGCCAACACCTCGTCGGCCAGGCCAGTCGGCTCCGGGCCGAAAAGCAGCACGTCGCCCGGCCGGTAGTCCACCTCCGTAAACCACGTACCCGTCTGCGCGGTAAACGCGAACACCCGGCCCGAGCCGCGTGCCGGATCAGTCACGTGAGCCAGCGCCGCATCGATCCCCTCGTGGACATGCACGTCCGCCAGCTCGTGATAATCCAGCCCCGCCCGGCGCACATGCTTGTCGTCGAACTTGAAGGCCAGCGGCCCCGCCAGGTGCAGTGAGGCCCCAGTGCCCGCACACATGCGGATCGCATTGCCCGTGTTCGGGGGAATCTCCGGGCGGTCGAACACTACGTGCAGTGGAGGATTCACACCCGCAAACTGGTTTTCAGACGTCATTCCCCCAATCTAACCGGTACAAATGTAGCCATGAGCAACTCCCCCTCCCGCAGCTTCGACATCACCCTGATGGGTGCCACCGGTTTCGTCGGCGCGCTAACCGCCGGCTACCTGGCCGCCAACGCCCCCGCCGACGTGCGCATCGCCCTGGCTGGCCGGAACCAGACCAAGCTGGAGGCCCTGCGCGAGCAGCTGGCTGCCAAGCACCCCCGGGCCAAGGATTTCCCGCTGGTCATCGCCGATTCCAGCGACAATCGCTCCCTGGAGAAGCTGGCCCGCAACACCCGCGTGGTCATCTCCACCGTCGGCCCCTACTACCGCCACGGCTTCCCCCTGGTCCGCGAATGCGCCACCCACGGAACGCACTACGTCGACCTCGCCGGAGAGGCGCTCTTCATGCGCGAATCCGCTGATTCCTACCACGACCGCGCCACCGCCAGCGGGGCGCGCATCGTCCACGCCTGCGGCTTCGATTCCGTTCCAAGTGACCTGGGAATGCTGCTGCTGGGACAGAGGGCGTCCAAAAATAAAGACACCCTCAAGTCCGCCACCATGATCGTGAAGATGAAGGGTGGGCTCTCCGGCGGCACGGTCGACTCGATGCGCGAACAATTCGCCGCTGCCAAAGGCAGCCAGGAGAAGAAGCGGCTGCTGGCCGACCCGTACACCCTCTCCCCCGACCGCGCCAAAGAGCCGGATCTGGGCAAGCAGCCGGACTTCGGCGTGGTGCGGGAAAGCGACATCGGGGGTGCAAGCGCCAGCAATAGCAACGAGGACGTCTGGGCCGGGCCGTTCATCATGGCGGGCTCCAACACGCGCGTGGTGCGCCGCTCGAACGCGCTGCTCGGCTACGAATACGGCGATAAGCTGCGTTACAGCGAATACCAGTACACCGGCAAGGGGCTGAAGGGTCGCATGCGCGCCTTGACCATGGGCGCGGTACTGGGCACTGCGGTGGCGGCGCTGAACCAGGACAAGCTGCGCACGTTCCTCTCCCGTTGGGTGCCGGAGCCCGGCGAAGGGCCGTCCGAGGCCGAACGCGATGCCGGATTCTTCCACACCACGCATTTCGGTGTGGGCACAGGCGGAGCCACCTACCAGCAGACCATCAGCCTGGACGCCGACCCGGGGTATAAGGGCACGTCCCTGATGCTTAGCGAGGCTGCGCTCACTCTTGTTCTTTGTGACGCCGAACTGCCGACAGGCTCCACCTACCAAGGGAAAACCGGCGGCGGAGTGCTCACTCCGGCCACCGGCCTGGGGATGCCCTACGTGCGCCGCCTGAGCGACGCGGGCATGAAGTTCAGCGACTAGCAGAACATGACTAGCTGAACAGGTTCTGCTCGTCCTCGGGCACGCCGTTCACCTGGTTTAGGTTCAGGGTGTTGAGCTGCGTGACGTGCTCCGGGGTGAGCTCGTCCAGCGAGGAAACCTGCAGTAGGCGCATGGTGCGGCGCACCTCGCCGGCCAGGATCTCAATGGCGCGGGCCACGCCGGCCTCGCCACCGGCCATCAGGCCGTAGAGGTATGCGCGACCGATCAAGGTGAACTTCGCGCCCTTGGCGATCGCAGCGACGATGTCCGCGCCATTCATGATGCCGGTATCCATAGCCACGTCCACGTCGTTGCCGACCTCGCGGGCAACCTCCGGCAGCAGCTGGAAAGGCACCGGTGCGCGATCCAGCTGGCGGCCGCCGTGATTGGAGAGGATGATGCCATCGACGCCCAGGTCGGCCAGCTTCTTGGAATCCGGCAGATTCTGCACGCCCTTGACGACCAGCTTGCCGGGCCACATCTCGCGGATGGTCTTCAGGTCCTCAAACTTGATGGAGGGATCCATAGCGGAGTCCAACAGCTCGCCAACCGTTCCGCCGGTGCTGGTCAGGGAAGCGAACTCCAGCGGCGGGGTGGTCAGGAAGTCCCACCACCACCAGGGGCGCGGGATAGCGTTGACAACGGTTCCCAGGGAGATCTCCGGGGGGATGGAAAAGCCGTTGCGGGCGTCGCGCAAGCGGTTGCCAGCGACGGGCGTATCCACAGTGAACAGCAGGGTATCGAAGCCGGCCTTGGCCGCGCGCTCCACCAGGCCGTAGGAGATCTCGCGCTCCTTCATCACGTATAGCTGGAACCAGTTGCGACCGTTCGGGTTGGCCTTGTGCACATCCTCAATGCTGGTGGTGCCCAGGGTGGACAGGCAGAATGGAATGCCCGCAGCCCCCGCGGCGCTCGCGCCCGCGAGCTCGCCTTCGGTCTGCATCAGGCGGGTAAAGCCGGTCGGCGCGATGCCGAACGGCAGGGAGGACTTCCCGCCGAAAATCTCTGCGGTGGTGTCTACATTGGATACGTCGTTCAGGATCGACGGGTGGAACTCCACGTCGCGGAAGGCCTGGCGTGCGCGGTTCATCGAGATTTCTTCGTCGGCGGCGCCATCGGTGTAGTCGAATGCAGCGGCCGGAGTGCGGCGCTTAGCGATGGCCCGCAGGTCCCAGATGGTCTGCGCATCGTTGAGACGACGGGCCTTGAAATCCAGGGTGGGCTTTTTAAACTTCAGCAGGTCGAAAATCTCAACGGGGTTCGGGATCTGGCGTTTCTGGTGTGCCATGGGAAAATCGCTCTCCTCACAGAGTTTCTTCGCGGCTTCCTTTTCCGCGAATTAGCGTGGTTTTTGTAGGTCGCCGTTTGGGGGCCAACAATTCCACGATAGGACGCTTCCCCGAATCTCGCCGTGCGGGTGTGCTGCGACCCCCTTTCCCGCTAACCAGCTAGCTCAGCTCCGCGAAGAACTCCAGTATCCGCTCGCCGATCAGTTGTCGGGACTTCGGCTTCACAAACTGGTGGCCCTCCCCCGGCACTTCCAGGAACTGCGGGGTGCGACCCAGCTCCACTAGCGCGTCATGCAGCTGCTGGGATTCCTGCAACGGCACGTTCGAGTCGTTAGCCCCGTGGATAAACAGCACCGGGGTGGTGATCAGCTCCGACTTGTGCAGCGGGGAGATTTCCCACAGCAGCTCGGCATCGTGCATCGGGTACCCGTACTTCGGGGAGGCCGCGCTCGCCAGCCACGGCTCGGTCGACTCGTAGTAGGTCTCGAAGCTCGTCATGCCGCAGGCATCCACCACGCCTAGGAACATGTCCGGGTAGCGGGCGGCCGCCAGCACAGCCAGGAACCCGCCGTAACTGCGGCCTCCCAGGAATACCCGCCCTGCGGTGCACAAGTCGGCGTCACAAAGAAAAGAAACAGTATCCGCCACGTCGTCGATCGCGGCGAAGCGACCGTAACGGTCGTCGGCGTGGATGAAGGCGCGGCCGTTGCCCTTGCTGCCGCGAATATTGGGGGTAAACACGGTGTAACCAGCGGCGACGATGTCCGCAAGCACGTCGTGGTGGGCGGGCCGGGACTGCCCCTCGGGGCCGCCGTGCAGGTGGACGTACACCGGGTGCCCCGGCGCGGGGTCCTCCGGCAGATACAGCCAACCGGAAAGCTCCAGGCCGTCGCGGGCGGTGTAATAGACCAGCTCCGGAACGTCGCCCTGCCGGGCGCGCTCGTCCAGGCGGTCGGTGCGGTCCGGATCCAGCGGCTCCACACGCCCGGCCTCCAGCCGCAGTACCTCCACCGTCGGCGGCAGGTTCGGCCCTTCGACAGTCAGCGCCAGCAGCTGGCCATCGTCCGTGATGGACAGGCCCGCTGCGACCATGCCCGGCAGCTCGACGGTGCGGCGGACTTGCACGCGCTGCTCATCGCCGAGGCTCAGCAGCTCCAGGTTGGAAATGCCCGCCTGGTTCCACAGCACCGCGGCGGTCGATAGGTCCTCGCTGATGGCGAACTCGTCGACGTCCGCCTCGGGGTTGCTGATCAGCTCCTCGCGCTCGATACACACCGGACGCTCGCCTTCGATGTCCACCACCAGGCGCATGAGCCGACGGCGATCCGCACCGTGATCGGTGACTACGAGAATCACCAGTCGGCTGTCAGTGATCGGCAGGATCCGCCCGTCCTCCGTGGTGGCTCCCGGCTCCGGCGGCAGCAATGGCATCCAGCGGCCTTGAGGGTTGACCAGCAGCAGTTCGCGGTTGCCGCGCGGGCCGACGCGCATGAGGCTATACCCGGCCTCCGAGGCGACGAGCAGCGCGTCGAGGCGGCGGTCCATCACCTGGTAGCGCGACGTATTTGGGTCGACTAGACGCGCTTCCGTCATGCCGTCGGCCGCCACGGCGTCCATCGCCAGCTTGTCGCGGTCCCATTCGACCAGATGCGTGCGGGCATCGAAGGTGTTTCTTAGCGGTGACGCCCCTTCGACCTCAGGGTCTGTAGATACTGTGAAGGTCTCGAGCTTTTCCGAGCCTTTAGGGGAAACCTCACAGGCGATCCATTGTGCATCCGGGGAGTGCAGCACGCGCGTGACGGGGCCTTCGATGGGCAGCTGCACGGGGCGTTCCTTACCCACGCCATCCTCAGTGAGTGCTGCCTGGACGGCGTAGGGATACCCGCCATCGCGGACGATGTAGGCGATGGCAGTGCCGTTGGGGGCTAGCGAGGGGGCGGTCGTATGGCGCATGAGTCCAGTATTCTAGCCAAGCCCTACCGGCTGACCTAACAGTTTCGCCTTTAGGTACAGACTGGTGCGGGTGGAGCGAAGAAACTCTATGCTGTGAAGACATGAGCATTTACGTAAACGCTTACTCCACTGTGCGCGCGGACGTGCCTTTCCGCGGACCGGGCGAGCCCGCCATTGCATCCCGCGAGTTGTGCTTCGGCTCGCCGGACCGGCCGTTTCTCAAGACGGCGGCCAACGGCTCTAACGAAGACGAGGAGCAGCAAACCCGTGACCTGCTGGAACACCTGGCAGGGTTCGAGGGCTACGTTGCTACGCAGGGTGAGGAGCGTTTCGGCAGTTTTAACTCCTACATCCACTCGGTGATGCAGCACGTCCACAGCGTGCGGCGCCACTACGTATTTGAACGCGCCGACGACTTTGACTTCTCCCACCTAGGGGAGTTCGCCGACTGGGCGCGTGAGGCCAACGCGGTCTTTTTCCTGACCGACGGAACCGTACGCAATGCAGGTGGCGCAGATCTGCTGGATCCCGCTCTAGTTGGCAGTTCCCAGTCCAGTGGAGCACAGGCGAACTCGGTGCCTCAGCACCCTGGTTCCGTGGAGCGGATGCGCCGCGTGCGCGGGGACCTGTGGCGGAAGGGGTTCCAGGTGGCGACGACACTGCCGCCGGTGCGTAGCGAAGCCGAGGTGCTGCTGCGCCCCGCCGAGGAGGTCTTCAACCGGGCCGTGACCTTGTCCGTGGTGGCGACCGTTGCGGTGGCAGTGCTGAACGGCGAACCCGTGGACTTCGACTCGCTGCGCGCGGGATCGCGGCGGGCCTTCGACCACCTCACCCCGATTGAGCGGTCCTTCCTCGACGCCGCAGAGGCTGCGCAAGGAGCACAGAGAGCGCAGGAGGAACAGGGAGCACAGGCCTATAACCAGGAGCTGCAGGACGATGCGTACCAGCTGGCCTGGGCCTACACCGCCGCCGAATTCCTCGCCTGGGCCGTCGGCCTGATCGACATTGACGTCTTCGGGTTCGCCCCCGTGGACCTTCCCGACCTGCGGGATGCACTGCGCGCCGTGGATCGCGAAGGGCGCGATGCGTCCGCCCTGCCGCTGCGCAGCCTTTCGGAAATCTGCGATGCTTCGGAGCACATCTACTCTTTGCGCTGGGTTTCCGTGGAACTGCAGTCCGATACCCCCAGCCAGACCGGTCCCGGCACCCTCCAGCCCCAGGATCACTCCACCCTGGTCGAGCGTCACCGCGCCGTCGCCTGGCTGACCGATCCGGTTATCGCGTACGACGACGTAGATCTCTCCACTTAAAGGTCGCACTAAGCTGCCCCCATTACGTGTACGCGACCGCAGCGGTTAGCGTCACCGGTGATGTGCTTCAAAGAACGCGGCGACTTCGCCCGACGCGGTCATCGCGTTCGAGCGGCGCTCGCGCGAACGATCCACCGCTCCCGCACCGGCCTCGCCCGTGCGCTCGCCCATCCACGTGTGGCCGGCATCGCCAATGGCCAGGTGCATGACCTCCATGTGTTGGCCGCAGTTAGGCCACTGGACGCGCTGCACGGCATCCGTCACGCGAGTGGCAATCGGCGCGCCCACACAATGTGCGCGGCTCGCATATAGCTGCGAGAACTCGAAGGCCCCCAGGTACTCGTCCTCGTATCGTTCGCCGCCACCGTATTGGATCGTCTGATCCTTTCGGCCGTGAATATCCAGGTACGGGGTGGTTTCACCGCGCTTGAAGCGGACGTCTTCTGGCTTCTTCGGGTCCGCGCCCTTCTCCGCACAGGCGCGCCACGTGTCCGAGTAGTAGGCCGCGGAAACGGCCGCGAAGGCTGCGAACTCGTCTGGCATCTCGCAGGCCAGCTTGCCTACGAAGCCCCCGCCGTTGGACATGCCCGTCGCGTAGATGCGGTTCGCGTCCACCTGGTAAGTAGAAGACACCGCATCCATCACATCGCGGACGAAGCGGACGTCCTCGCCAGCCTTCACCCGCGCGTACGGGGCGCCCTCCCAGGCATCGCCGATGCCCTGCGGGTACACCACAATCGCTTTTTTGCCTGCTAGACCGGTGTAGCGCGCCATCTGGGTGGCCTGCTCGCGGTAGCCGTGGAACGCGAAGATCAGCGGGAGGGGCTTTTGATTCTTCGCACCCTCCTGCTGCTTCTTGTCGTAGGGCTGCGCGCCGCGGGGGACGTTAATGATGTAGCGGCGGTCGCGCTTGCTGGATTTGAGTTCAAGGGTCTTGTTCTGCCCCGCCTTCGGCAGGTCACGGATCGGGTGGAAGTGCTGCGGGATGCGCGCCACCGCGGGAGAAACCTGCACGTTGGGGCCCGCAGGCGGAATAGCCACAGCTTCCGTCGGGGCGAAATCCGCCGGTTCCTTCACTGTGTTATGCGCCTGCGGATCGTCACGGGTGGCGTGGGTGATCTTCTGAATTGCCACGCCCATTCCGGCTGCGCAGAGCAGCAGAAACGCCGCGAAAACGGTTGCCGCGATGCGCCTGCGGCGGAACTGTTGTTCCGTGGGGCGGCTGCCGGTGGGACGCTCCGGCGCGTAGCCATTGTTGCGGCGGTCCGCGCGGTGCCGCCCGCCCTTCGCGCGGTTTTCGGCGCTTTGTCCCTGAGGGCTTTTCCCCTGGGAGCTTTGTTGATGACGCCGCCGGCTCCCCCGCCAGGAATCCTCCCCGAAGCTCGCGGAATCCTGGTCGCTGACCTGCGGAGGTACCGCTAGGTGGTGGCGCTCCTTCCGAGCCGAGTTTTCCCGCGCGTGGCGTGGCGCGCGCGGGGCATCGGGGTCGAAAGGCTTACGAGTCACGGGGACGATTGTTCTTTGCTCATCCGCCTGTGTCAATCACCGGCCCTCGTGTTCAGTGTCACCCTAGAGCCGCCCCAGTGCCACTCGAGCGTCACCTCAGCGGAAGTCCCGCGAGCCCGCGTGCGCCCCCGCGATCTCACCCGCCGGCCGCAGTTGTGTCTCCACCTGTTCCAGCAAATCCGCCGTCACGGTGGCCGCCCCCTCCGCGTTGTGGACAATCCCCCGCACGACCAGGATCTTTGCATTTAGCGCGACTGCCCGCTGCCGTGCCCACAGCCCCTGCGAGACCACAATATTCGCCAGCCCGGTCTCGTCTTCCAAGCCGAAAAACACCACCCCACCTGCGGTTGCGGGGCGCTGCCGATGGGTCACCACACCGGCGACGCGCACCCGCGTGCCATCGAGGACGCGCAGCAGGCTATCGGCTGTCACCACCGCCGCGCCGCCGCGCGGGGCGGCATCACCGGAGTGCACACCGCGCAGGGCAGGGCGCAGGTGCCACTCGTCCAGGTATTCGCGCAGGAGCTGCACCGGATGCTCGGCCGTCGTCACGCCCGTTGTCGCTAGTTCGGACGCCACCATCTCAAAAGCACTCATCCCAGGCAACGCCGGCGCCTGCACACCGGACGTCCCCGGCAGCATTCCCGGCCGCTCGGTCGCTGCCACCCCGGCGGCCCACACGGCCTGGCGGCGGGTTAGCCCGAGGCTCCCCAAAGCCCCCGCCCGCGCCAGCTTCTCCACATGAGCCACGGTCAGCCCGGCTTCGCGGGATAGGTCTTCCACGCTGGTGAAGCGGCCGATCCGTTCGCGCGCCTCCACGATACGCTCCGCCACCTCGGCGGAAATCCCCTTCACCCCGCCCGCCCCACTGAGCCCGAGCCGGATCTGCCCCACCGGCTCGCCGGTCCCCCGGCCTAACCCGTGAACTCCCGTGGGCCGGTTGGTGCGTGGGGGCGTCATTAAGGAAACAACCGCATCCACCTGCACGTCCGAAGCGTTCACGTCCACGGGAAGGACCTCTACGCCGTGGCGGCGCGCGTCGGCCAGCAGGGACTGCGGCGAGTAGAACCCCATCGGCTGGGCGCGCAGCAGGGCCACGCAGAACTCCGCCGGATAGTGGTACTTGAACCACGCGGAGTAGTAGACCAGGGAGGCGAAAGACTGCGAGTGTGATTCCGGGAAGCCGTAGCTAGCGAAGGCCACGATCTTGTCCCACAACCGGTCAGCCACTACCCCGCGGATCCCGTTCTTCGCCTCCACCCCCTGGTAGAAGCGCTTTTTCAGCCGCTCCATCTTCTGCGGCGAGCGCTTCGACCCCATCGCCCGGCGCAGGGTATCGGCCTCGGCGCCGCTAAAGCCCGCTGCATCCACGGCCATCTGCATCAGCTGCTCCTGGAACAGCGGAATACCCAGGGTCTTCGTCAGCGCGAGCTCCAAGCACGGGTGGTCGAAGGTCACGGGCTCCAGACCATTGCGACGGCGAATATAGGGGTGCACGGAGCCGCCCTGGATGGGGCCGGGGCGGATCAGAGCGACCTCCACCACCAGGTCATAGAAGGTGCGAGGCTTTAGGCGCGGCAGGGTGGACATCTGCGCGCGGGATTCCACCTGGAACACCCCCACCGCGTCCGCGCGGGAGAGCATCGCGTAGACCTCCGGCTCCGTGGGGTCCAGCCGCCACAGCTCAACCTCCCGGCCCCGGTGGGCACGCACCTGATCCACCGCGTGGTGCAGCGCCTCCAGCATGCCGAGCCCCAGCAGGTCGAACTTCACCAGCCCCACGGCCGCGCAGTCGTCCTTGTCCCACTGCACCACCGAGCGGCCTTCCATCCGCGCCCATTCCGTCGGCACGACCTGCGCGATCGGGCGGTCGCAGATCACCATGCCGCCGGAGTGAATGCCCAGGTGGCGGGGGTGGTCCAGCATCTGCTCGGCTAAGTGCTGTACTGCGTCGGGAGTCTGTTCCGGGTGGCGGGTCCAGGCATCGATCTGGCCCGGCGCGTAGCCGAGGGCACGCCCGGCATCGCGGGTGGCGCCGCGGCGGCGGTAGGTGATCACGTTCGCCACCTGCGCGGCGTTCTCGCGGCCATAGCGGGAGTACACGTACTGGATAGCCTCCTCGCGCCGCCCGGATTCAATGTCGAGGTCGATGTCGGGCGGCCCGTCGCGTTCCGGGGAAAGGAAGCGCTCGAAGAGCAGGCCGGAGGCCACAGCGTCCACCGTCGTGATCCCCAGTGCAAAGCACACCGCGGAGTTCGCCGCGGACCCTCGCCCCTGGCAGAAGATGTTGTTCTCGTGGCAGAAGGAGACGATGTCGTGGACGATCAGGAAGTAGCCGGGGAATCCCAGCTGCTCGATGGCTTCCAGCTCGCGGTCGATGGTGGCCCAGGCCTGGTTGGCGGCGGCGGAGGAACCGCGCGGGCCGTAGCGCTGTGCCCCGCCGCGTTCGGTGATGGCGCGCAGCCAGGTCATTTCCGTGTAGCCCTCCGGTACGGAGAAGTGCGGCAGGTTTGGCGCGACAAGGTCCAGTGTGAAGGCGCATTCTTCGGCAACCTGCACGGAGGTCTCCACGGCGCGCGCCAGCCACTCACAATCGCCCGCGAGCTGCAGCATCTCCTCGCCCGAGCGCAGCCACGAGCCGCCGACCGGGTGGGTGGTCGGCTCCGCGGCCGCTATGTCTTTCCGCTCGCGCAGCGCGGCCTTCGCCCCAGCCAGCCGGGAGTGCTTAGGGGTGGCGCACGTCGGGGCGCTGCTGACGATCTCGCGTAGGCCGTGGCGCACCGCCAGGGCGTGGAGACGCTCGTTGCGGTCGGCGTCGGCGGGGTTCATCGTGTGTTGCAGCTCCACCACGACGTTGTCCGCACCGAAGATGTCCACGAGCCGCGCGTCCGCCCAGCGCCAATCCAGCAGTATTAGCCAGTGGCCGCCCGCCACCTCCGCCAGCCGGGGCAAGCTGGGATACCGGACGGAATCTTTGTCCGGGTCGGCCATGCGGGCGTCAGCAATAACCCGGCTGAGCCGCGTGTAGCCTTCGCGCCCCTTGCACAGCACCGTGAGTGGCACGTCGAGGCTCAGCTCCGCGCCGAATACCGTGGCGAGGTCCGCTTTACTCTCCGCCACCGCCGTAGCGAAGCGCGCCGCACCGTAGAAGCCGTCGCGGTCCACGCACGCAAGCGCGCTTAGCCCCAGTTCACGGGCCGCCGTAACCATCTGCTCGGGCTGGCTCGCGCCACGCAGGAAGTTGTAGGCGCTGCAGGCGTGGAGCTCCGCGAAGGGGGTTGTTGCTTCTTTTTGTGACGCCCCCTCGGCCCCAGCGCCATCCGCCTCCGCAAGGTCGAGAGACGTGGTGCGCTGCTGGCCTTCCCCTACTCCGACCGCGCGGAGGTTCCGCAGCCCCGGCCCTCTGCCGGAGAGCACGCTTTCGAGCTGCGCCCAGCTCAGCGGCCGACCCTGGGAAAAGCTCCTGGATTGTGGCTTGCGTAGCGTGCGGCGAGATGCCAGGTTTGGCTCATCGGTGGGGTCGCGGGGTTCAACAGACACAGAGCGATTATAGAACAGACATTCTATTAACTACCAGCGGGAGCAAATCCCTTTAAAACTAGTGGAAACTAAGACTAGACTAAGTTGTTCATTCTGGTTTAGAGTGCTACTTTAATCGCACAGTTCAGCCCGGACATTCGATAGAGCACCGGGCTCCATGACTATCCAGGAGGATCCCATGTCCCTTCGCCGTAAAGTAGCAGCCGGTGTAGCTGCAGCAGTTATGGCCTTCAGCTTGACCGCCTGCGGCGGTGACGACGACACGATCAAGGTCGGCACCACCGACCAGGGCCAGAAGCAGTGGCAGGTGTTTGAGGAAAAGGCCAAGGAAGAAGGCCTGAACGTTGAGCTGGTTCCGTTCGGCGACTACAGCCTGCCGAACCGCGCGCTGGCCGACGGCGAGATCGACGTCAACAACTTCCAGCACCTGATGTTCCTGGCTGACTACAACGTCAACAACGACTCCAACCTGGTGCCGATCGGCGCTACCGAGATCATCCCGCTGGGCGTGTACTACCAGGACCACAGCGAGGTCAAGGACATCGAGGAAGCCGGTGAGGTTGCCATCCCGAACGACCCGACCAACCAGGGCCGCGCCCTGCACGTGCTGGCATCCGCTGGCCTGGTGAAGCTGAAGGACGACAAGATCCTCTCCCCGACCCCGGCCGACGTCGACGAGGGCAAGTCCAAGGTCAAGGTCACCCCGGTGGACGCTGCCCAGACCGTGACCGCCTACAAGGATGGCACCCCGGCCGTCATCAACAACTCCTTCCTGGAGCGCGGCAACATCGACCCGAAGTCCGCCATCGTCGAGGACGACCCGAAGGCAGAGGCCGCCAAGCCGTTCATCAACGCCTTCGTCACCACCGAGGAGAAGAAGGACGACGAGGATCTGAAGAAGCTCGTTGAGGTCTGGCACTCCAAGGACGTTCAGGATGCACTGAACGAGCAGTCCAAGGGCACCTCCGTCCAGGTTCAGATGGGCCCGGAGGAGCTGGCTAAGGTTCTGAAGGACACTGAGGACCAGATCAAGAAGTAGGCCCAATCGGCACTACTAACCCCAACTCTTAAAAGAGGTTCCCTATGGCTACAGACGCACAACCTGGCGTCGACCAGCCCAGCGCCGGCAATACCGGCAGTACCGGCACGGAGATCGTCTTCCGCGACGTGACGAAGGTCTTCAAGCAGGGCAAGAAGGAAATTCACGCCCTGCAGGACATCAACACGCAGATCGCGGCGGGCTCCATCGTCGGCATCATCGGCTACTCCGGCGCCGGCAAGTCCACCCTTGTCCGGCAGATCAACGGCCTGGACCGCCCCACCAGCGGGCAGATCCTGCTGGATGGCCAGGACATCGTTCCCCTGCCGGAATCGCAAATGCGCAAGCTGCGCAGCGACATCGGCATGATCTTCCAGCAGTTCAACCTGTTCTCCTCCCGCAACGTGGCAGGCAACGTCGCCTACCCACTGCGCCTGCAGGGTATGCCCAAGCAGCAGCGGGAAGAGCGCGTCAAGGAGCTGCTGGAGTTCGTCGGCCTGTCCGACAAGGGCAATGCCTACCCGGAGCAGCTGTCCGGTGGCCAGAAGCAGCGCGTCGGCATCGCCCGCGCGCTGGCCACCAACCCCAGCCTGCTGCTGGCCGACGAGGCCACCAGCGCGCTGGACCCCTCCACCACCCGCGACGTGCTGGAGCTGCTGCGTAAGGTGAACCGCGAGCTCGGCATCACCATCGTGGTGATCACCCACGAGATGGAGGTTGTGCGTTCCATCGCCGACTCCGTGATCGTGATGGAAAACGGCCGCATCGTGGAGCAGGGCAGCGTCTACGAGGTATTTTCCAACCCGCAGACGAAGACTGCCGCCAACTTCGTGGCCACCTCGCTGCGCAACACTCCCGACATGGTCGAGGCGGAGGCGCTGCAGTCCGAAAACGGTCGACTCTTCACTGTGACCATGGCCGAGGGAATCGGGTTTTTCGATGCCATCTCGAAGCTGTCCGCTGCAGGGGTGACGGTAAACATCGTCCACGGTGGCGTCACCACCCTCCAGAACCACAGTTTCGGCCGCCTTACTCTGCGCCTGACGGCCCACAATACCGACGGCGAGAAGGCGATCGAGGAGTTCCACAGCCACATGCAGGATTCCACCGAGATTGAGGAGATCCGATGAACACGATGACCCTCGCGCAAATGGATTGGGACCGCTACGGCAACACGTTCCAAAAGGCGATTTTCGAGACGCTGTACATGGTCTCGATCACGCTGCTGATCTCCTCGGTACTAGGCCTGATCATCGGCCTGCTGCTGTACACCACCCGCAAGGGCGGCATTCTGCAGAACCGGGTGGTCTACTGGATCACGAACTTCCTGGTGAACTTCATCCGCCCGATTCCGTTCATCATCTTGCTGACGGCTATCGGCCCGCTGACAGATCTGGTGGTGCAGAGCCGTATCGGTACGGAAGCGGCCATCGTCGGCATGGTCGTCGCCGCCACCTTCGGCGCTGCGCGTATTTTCGAGCAGAACCTGGTGGCGATCGACCCGGGCGTAATCGAGGCTGCCAAGGCGATGGGTGCCTCGCCGCTGAAGATCATCTTCACGGTGATCATCCCCGAGGCGCTGGGCCCGCTGATCCTTGGCTTCACCTTCATGTTCATCGCCATCGTGGATATGTCCGCCATGGCCGGTTACATCGGTGCAGGTGGTCTGGGTGACTTCGCGATTGTCTACGGTTACCGCTCGTTTAATGACGCCGTTACGTGGACGACCGTCGCAGTGATCATCGTGATCGTGCAGATCGCGCAGCTGGGCGGAAACTGGCTGTCGAAAAAGATCATGCGCCGCTAGCGAGCACGCGCTGCTAGAGAGCACGAAACCCGGGTGCTAGTTCACACACAAGTGAACTGCCCCGGGGTTTTGTCGTGCGTTTAGAATTCCGCGACCCACGTCACGGTCTGCTTGGGCTTCTTACCGCAGGAGGGAACGGAGGTTCCGCCTGGGTGCGCGCTCAGGCGGACCGTGATTGCCTGTTCTGCGCCCGTTTCTGGGCCCGCATCTGGGTTCGCATCCGTGCCCGCTTCTGGGGTCGCATCCGCCGCAACGGTCACGACGCGCACCTCGGTGGCGCCGTCTGCGTCTCCGGCCGCTTCCGGCTTGGTCACGCGCATGCTGGCGAGCTTGACGTGGCGGCCTTCGCTGGCCAGCTTCTCCGCCACGGCCAGTTCCGCGGCCTGGCCGACCGGGTCCCAGACTCCGCGGCCGCGGCAGCCCTCCAGCCACAGCTCGCCTTGCTTGGCGCGCTCCAGCATGCTGCTGGCGCCCGTGGTACCGAGCTGGCCGTAGGAGTAGTTGTGGGGCAGCAGGATCATGGAGGGGGCGAAGCGGTGGCCCTTGGTGTGGGAGGATTCCCAGACCATCTGGCCGTACTTGGCGGTGAGCTCGTCGGCTACCGGGCGGCCGAAGACCGCGCAGCACTTGTCGCGCTTGCCGTGGGTGCATACCAGCAGCAGCGGGCCGTCGATGCGCTGGCCGCCGGCGGCGCCGGGGGCGCTGAGGTCGAGATCCAGCAGCGCCTCGGGTCCGGAGACCTGCAGGCTTTCGAGGATGGGCGTGGGGTCGTCGCCGTAACCTTCGGCCCAGCTGATATAGAGCTGCCGGGTGGCGCTGGCTGCGCGCTGCTGACCTTCGCGGCCGGGGCGGCGAATGAACTGCAGTTGGGCGCCGTTGTCCTTGAGGAACTTCTCGACCTTTTCGGTGAGCTCCTCCCCTAGCGCGGTGCCGTCGAGGATGTCGTGGCCCCAGTTGGTGACGAACTCGAGGGCGAGGATGATCTTGCCCGGCTTGGCGGTGCCGGGGAGAGCCTCATCGGTTCGCTGGGAGCACATGTCCGCGTGGATTCCGCCGGAGGTCTGAGTGGCGGGCTTCCCGGTTTCGGGCTGTCCGGCCTGCGCGTTTCTAGTTGTAGGCATGCCTACAACAGTACCAAGTTGGAAGCTGCAGGCGGGCTAGTAAGTCGCTTCGATCCGCCACTGCTTCCCTTTGCATACCAGCAGAAATGCGTGGTCTTTCGGAGCATCCTTGCGGTGTCCGCTGTGGGGCCCACTATGGGTTTCTTCGCGGGTTTCCTCGCGGGCTGCGACCTGCAGCCGGGCGTAGCGCTTCCCCTCGGCCCACCAGTGCTCGTCGACCGGCCAGGGGCCGGCCCATCCGGTGATGCGGAGCCGCCGGGCGCCCCAGTGCAGAGTTTCCGGCGGGGAGCTCATCAGCCCGCGGCCGGTAACGTACACGGCATCACCCTGGCGGTCCAGCAGCGCCAGCCGCGCTGCGGGGTGCGCGGCGCTGGGATTACGTTCACTGGGGCCACGGCCGCCGGAGTTGCGACCGCTGGCACCGGGGGTGCCATCATCACTGGTTGGCGAGCCGATCAGCCCTGGCAAAGGGGGCAACAGCTGCCCTTCCCATTGGCGGGTCGGCAGGGCGGTTACCTCCTCCGGGTCGTCCTCCCCGTAGGGCACGGTGGCGATACGGCGGGCTACGGCACGGCCTCCGCGGTGGATGGGACGGAGCACGCGGTTCATGCCGATCAGTGCTTGCGCCCGCCCGGCGGCGGCACGGGCGGCGCGGATGCCTTCATCTGGCCCGCCCCACAGTGGCGCTGCCAGGCTGCCCGCCGGGACGGTCTCCACGGGAACGAGTTCGATGCACGTCACCCCGACGGTGTTGTCCGCCCAGTCGGCCTCGATGACCCCTCCGTCGGCTCCGCCAGCATTCCCCGCCCCGGCGCGCAGCCGGGTGAGCCAGCCGTCGAGCTGCCAGCGCACCCGCTGGGCGGTGTCCTGTTCCGACAGTGGTTCACGGCAGCGCCACAGTCTCTCGATGACGGTCGGCCCGGTGTATCCCACCGGGGGTTCCAGGTAGGCTCGCACGGCCAGACGCAGGCAGGCCTCGCCAGCTGCGAAGAGCTTGTTGTGCAGCGCAGTGGCTACATGTCGAGCAATAAACGCGGCGGTTTCGGTCCGCGCGATGGGTTCATCGGCCTCGTAGCGCAGCTCTAGATCTTCCCGGTGCCGTCGGGGCGCCACATCCCGGTCGACGTGCCCGCTGGCGATGCGGTGCCACTCCACGGCCTCCTGCCCGAAGCGCGCGGCCACGTCCGCGCGCGGCAACCCGGCAAAGTCGCGCATCGTGCGTAGCCCCAGCTGCTGCAAGGTGGCGCTGAGGTGTGCGGGGGCGCGCAGCTCCGGCTCGATGCTCAGCACGCTGATCGGCAACCCCGCGATGAACTCCGCACTGCCGCCCACGGGGATGCTCTTGCCCAGCCGGGCCGCCCATACCGCCGAGACCAAGTCATCGGCCACGCCGGCCAAGCAGTCGGCGTGTATCCGCGCGGCGGCATCCAGCAGCTTCTCCACCGCGCTGGCCTCGTTGCCGTAGTACCTGGCTAGCGAGTCCACCGGGAAGGCCAGCAGTCCGGGGCGGAGGGTCTCCACGACTGCGCTGACGTCCTGCAGCGCGGCCAGCACGTCCTCGTGCACGGAGGCCTGCCGGGTGGGATCGTCCGCCGCGATGTTCAGCTGCGGGTACGCCGCCAGGGCATGCCGCTGTTTCATTCCGATCCGGATTCCCTGGGCGCGCGCGGCCGCATTGCAGGCCAGCATCCGGTAATCGGCGATCACCGCAGCGGGCGCCAGCACGTCCCACCCGCGCGACTGCGCCTGGACGTACACCGGCCAATCCGGGAACCACAGCACTGCCACCCGCCTGTTGTGGGCTGCAGGCGCCTCCCGCACCGCGCTATCCGGAGTACGCATGTGCCGTGTCCTCTGTACCCCATGTATCCGCTGTGTCCACGGTGCCCGCTATGCCCGCTGTGCTCTCTGCACCAATCGTCGCCCGCACCGCACTCGGCGGCTGGGCCTTACCCCACACGCGCCCCGCGACCTCCACGGCACGGATGCGCCCACTCCCGCGGCTCAGCCCCAGCACACCGCATACCTGCAGCTCCACGTGCATCCTGGCCTGCGGCCACGCCTTCCCACACACCAGCAAGGCACATTCGCTCTTCCGCAGCCGCGCCTCCACGGGTCGCGCGAAGGTCGGCGCTACGGTCGAGCTCACGGCCCCGCCACCGCCCTGCTTGCCGAGCTGCCCACCCGCCGCAAACAGCACCACATCCATCCCTTCCACCAGCGTGCCCAGCACTGCCGCCGTGTGCGGGGTGGAATCCGGCACCAGCACCAGTCGCTCCACGTCACCGCCAGCGGCCGCCACCGCCGCGATCGCCAGCCGCGGATAATCGACCACCGCCACGCACATCCCCTGCGCCGTCAGGTGCGCCAGCACATCCACCAGCACCGCCGGGCAATCCGAAATCTGCGTTGCCTGCCCACGCGCCACCCCGCCACCCGGCAGGTGCTCGGCCAGCCACGCCGGGACCGGTGCGACGCGCACACTGTTTTCTCTGTGCAGTTCTTTTCTTTGTGACGCCACCTTCCCCGCCGGTGCCGATTCCAGCACCGCCGCGCTCGAAACGCTGGCCATCGGAGCTCCCCCGGATTCGATCTGCTGCATCTTGCGCCGCAAGCTGGCAATCGTCGCCTGCGCCGCAGATTCCCCTGCAGACTGCGCCATGGTTGCCACCTCCCTTCCCTTTTTCCGACACCGCATGTTCTATCAGCGCCCTCGTACAGGGCTACCCCGCACGCAACACATATTAGAACACCTGTTCTAACTTGATGGGGTCGAATATATCCCTCCCCGCGCAGCAGCGTCAAGCGCAGAAACAAAGGCGCAGGTTGAAGGGGGCGGAAAAGGTGGCGTCACCTAAAATGGGCAACCATGAGCCCAACAAACCGCAACGAGCCCGTCATCGCCCCACCTACGCCCGTGCGTGCCGCCGCCTCGGTACTCTTCGGCCTGGCAGTGGGCATTATGGTTGCGCCGCTCGCGCCCGGCTTTCAAGCTATCGTGCTGATCCTCAATGTCGGCGCGGCGCTACTTCTGACGTTTAGCCACCCCTACCGCCGACAGGTACGCGCAGAGGTGGAAAAGCGTGGCGAGCGCTACCGCACCAGCGCAGCACAGGTCGCACCCCTATTCCCGCTATGGATCGCACTGATGGCGCTCCCGCTACTGAATACACGCTCGTGGGTTCTCATGGCCATCGCGTGGGTCATCGCCAGCGCGTACACCTGGTTTATCTACCCGCACATCGACGGCACCGCGCACATCAAGCCGATCGACAAAACCAAGAAGAAGTAGCGCTCAAAGAGCACTGCGCTAAAGCAAAACGGCCCGCACTCCCCAAACACCGGGGAGGGCGGGCCGAAAAGCTATTTCAGCTTTTATTAGGAGCCGGAGAGGCTTCCGGACAGGCTGCCGGAAGCACCGGAGCCGGCCGGAGCTGCACCCTTCTTCACAACGATCGGCGCCCCATTGTCGAAGGTCTTGTTGTTGTTCACAACAGCGCCGACTTTTACGCCGGCACCATTCTTGTAGGTACCCTCCTTCTCCGGAGCCTTCCAGGTGAAGTCCAGCAGCAGCGGAGTGGCGGTATTAACCTTGGGCTTCTGCTTAATCAGCAGTCCCTCCGTCCAGGAAACGCGAACCTCGGTCCGGTCATCGGTCTGCTTCACTGCGTACTCGGACTGCCCCAGCTCGTGGACACTATCACCCAGCAGACCACCCTTAATGCGCTCAACCTTCACCAGCTTGAAGCCCTTCGGCATCCACTCAAGGACCTCGTCGATGCGGGTATCGCCCTTCACACCCTGAATCTCAACACGGGTCTTCACGGTAGCGCCCGGAGCAACGGTGGCTGCGCCGTGAACCTGCTTGTACACGTCAACATTCCAGGCCGGACCACCGACGTTACCCAGCTTGACCTTGTCCCCCTCCGGGGTATCCAGGTCCTTCTTGCCACCCAGGGAGCCAGTCAGGCCACCCAGGGAACCAGCCGGCGCGGCGGATGCAACACTTACTCCCACTCGATGGTTCCCGGCGGCTTGCTGGTGACGTCCAGCACCACGCGGTTCACTTCCTCCACCTCGTTGGTGATGCGCGTGGAGATCTTCTCCAGCACGTCGAAAGGAATGCGGGTCCAGTCGGCCGTCATGGCGTCCTCACTGGATACCGGGCGCAGAACAATCGGGTGGCCGTAGGTACGGCCATCGCCCTGCACGCCCACGGAACGCACGTCCGCCAGCAGAACCACCGGGCACTGCCAGATCACATCATCCAAACCCGCGGCGGTGAGCTCGGCGCGGGCAATAGCGTCAGCAGCACGCAGAGTCTCCAGGCGATCCTCCGTCACTTCACCGATGATGCGGATGCCCAGACCCGGCCCCGGGAACGGCTGGCGTGCCACGATTTCCTCCGGCAGGCCCAGCTCGCGACCAACCGCGCGAACCTCGTCCTTGAACAGTAGGCGCAGCGGCTCAACCAGTTCGAACTCCACGTCGTCCGGCAGACCGCCGACGTTGTGGTGGCTCTTGATGTTCGCGGTGCCGGTGCCGCCACCGGATTCCACCACATCCGGGTACAGGGTGCCCTGTACCAGGAAGTCCACGCTGGATCCCTCCGGGGCATCAGCCAGCACGCCCGCAACGGCGCGCTCGAAGGAGCGGATGAACTCCGCGCCGATGGCCTTGCGCTTAGCCTCGGGCTCGGTCACACCGGCCAGCTTCTGCAGGAACGCCTCGCGCTCGTCCACCGTCACCAGCTTCGCACCGGTGGCGGCCACAAAGTCCTTCTCCACCTGCTCGCGCTCACCGGCGCGCAGCAGGCCGTGGTCGACGAACACACAGGTCAAACGGTCACCGATCGCACGCTGCACCAGCGCGGCGGCCACGGCGGAATCCACGCCACCGGACAGGCCGCAGATAGCGCGCCCTTCGTCGCCGATCTGCTCGCGCACCTGCTCAATCAGCTGCTCGGCAATGTTGCCCGCGGTCCAGGTCGGCTCCAACCCGGCGGTTTCCAGCAGGAAGCGGCGTAGCACCTCCTGCCCCTTCGGGGAGTGCAGCACCTCAGGGTGGTACTGCACGCCCGCCATGCGCTTTTCCGGGCACTCAAAGGCAGCCACCGGCGCACCCTCGGTGCGGGCCGTCACGGTGAAGCCCTCCGGCGCCTCAGAGACGGAGTCGCCGTGGCTCATCCACACCTGCTGGCTCTCCCCCATGCCCTCGTGCAGCACGCCAGCCTCCGACTGGATCTGCAGCTCGGTACGGCCGTACTCGCGCAGGCCGGTCTTCGCTACGGTTCCACCCATGGCCTGGGTCATTGCTTGGAAGCCGTAGCAGATGCCGAATACCGGCACCCCTAGCTCCAGCAGTTCGGGGTGAAGCGAGGGGGCGTCATCTGCATAAACAGAAGAAGGGCCACCGGAAAGGATCAGGGCCGCGGGGTTCTTCGCGGCGACCTCGTCGGCGGGCATGGTGTGCGGGATGACCTCGGAGTACAGGTTCACCTCGCGCACCCGGCGGGCAATGAGCTGTGCGTATTGCGCGCCGAAATCCACGACAAGTACGGGCCGTGGAGCGGCGGCAGCTGGGTCTTGTTGAGTCACGTCCCTAACTCTAACGCACCTGCGCGCTACGGGGCACACCGGTCGCTTACTAGCTCCGTCCGTCCACGAAGCGCTGCTTGTACCACTCCATCGACGGTGGGGAGAAAATCAGCCCAAGAGATACCGCCGCAATCACGCCGAAGATCGTCGCGAGCCAGAACACACTCGCCTTAATCACCGTGATCGTGATGAACACCAGCGTGACATGCGTGAGCACCAGTCCCGACAAACCCCACGTACGTCCCTGGATAATCATCGCTCCGAACAGCGCGAAGGCAAAGAAGTACAGCCCCACCATCACGCCGGTGGCACCGACGTTCATCTTCACGGTCTCGTCGCCATGCTGTGGCTGGTAGCCCAGGTAGAGCACGGTCGTGGCGATGATGCCAATCACGCCGATTATTATTGACGCCCACGACAGCACCGCTAGCTGCATCGGCAACCGGTCAGTTGTGCGCTGCCACCACTGGGAAATCTTCATTCAGATCAGTTGTGTCTTTCTGTATTAACGGACGACTAACGAACGACTAGGTCGACCTTCTGGAAGCTCTTGATGTCCGTGTATCCACACTTGGCCATCGACCGGCGCAGGGCGCCGATAATGTTCTCTCCACCAACCGGATTGGCAGTCGGGCCGAACAGCAGCTCCTTCAGCGGCAGCGGCTCGTTCCCCAGACCTACCTCTTCCACCAGGCCGCGCGGCAGCTTCGGGTGCCCCGCCGTGGACGGCCAGTACCAGTTAGGAGCACCCGCGGAGGCAGCAGTGGCCAGGGGCAACCCCAGCGAAACGGCATCTGCGCCACAGGCGATGGCCTTAGCTACGTCACCGGAATTGCGCAGCGAGGAGTCAGCGATGATGTGAACGTAGCGGCCACCCGTCTCGTCCAGGTAGTCGCGGCGCGCAGCGGCCGCATCGGCGATGGCGGTGGCCATCGGCACGTCGATACCCAGCGAGTCGTTGTTGGTGGTGTGGCCAGAGCCGATGATCACACCCGCCGCGCCTGTGCGCATCAGGTGCATGGCAGTGGTGTAGTCCACCACGCCACCGGCAATCACCGGGATGTCCAGGCTGCCGATGAACTCCTTCAAGTTCAGCGGCTCGCCGTCGCGGTGCACGTGCTCCGCAGAGACCAGGGTGCCCTGGACCACCAGCAGGTCCATGCCGGACTTGATCAGTGCCGGCGCAAGCTCGCGGGCGTTCTGCGGAGACACACGAACGGCGAAGCGCACGCCGGATTCCCGCACCTGGTTCAGCCGCTCCTGCAGCAGGTCCACGTTCAGATCCAGGGAGTGGAGGCGCTGCAGCTCCGCGTTGGCGCCGAAGATCTCTGAGTCCGAGGTGGCGTCATCCTCCTCGAACAGTGCGGACTCTGCCTTGCGAGCAGCTTCAACAACCCCGCGCAGGGCGACATCCAGGTCATCCACGCGACCCCAGAGGCCTTCGGCATTGATCACCGGAAGGCCGCCCAGCTGACCAAACTCGATAGCGAACTCGGGCGTGACGATCGAATCGGTCGGGTGCGTCATCACCGGGATGTCGAAGGAATAAGCGTCGATCTTCCACGACGTATCCACATCGTGCGAGCTGCGGGTGCGCCGGGACGGCACGATGTCGATTTGGTTCAGGCCATACACCCGACGGGCAGCGCGCCCACGTCCGATGTCAACGTATTCCTGCATGGCTGGATTGCTCCTTAAAGGCGTGCTCTAGCGGTTCGGGTTGTAGTTCGGCGCTTCCATGATGCCCTGCACATCGTGCGGGTGCGATTCGCGCAGGCCCGCGCCAGTGATGCGCACGAAGCGTGCGTTGTGCAGCTCGGGGATCGTCGCCGCGCCGGTGTAGCCCATGGCAGCGCGCAGGCCACCGACCTGCTGGTGCAGGATCGAGCCGATCGAGCCGCGGAACGGCACACGGCCCTCGATACCTTCCGGCACCAGCTTCTCCTCGGACTGCACGTCGGCCTGGAAGTAGCGGTCCTTGGAGTAGGAGCGCTTCTCGCCGGTCAGGCCACGGCCCTGCATGGCACCCATGGAGCCCATGCCGCGGTAGCGCTTGTACTGCTTGCCGCTGATGGTCACGATCTCACCGGGGGTCTCGGCCGATCCGGCGAGCATGGAGCCCAGCATTACTGTGGACGCCCCAGCCGCCAGCGCCTTGGCGATGTCGCCGGAGAACTGCATGCCTCCGTCGGCGATGATCGGCACGCCCGCCTTCTTAGCCGGGACGGCTGCTTCCATGATGGCGGTGATCTGCGGGGCACCAACACCCGCGACGACGCGGGTGGTGCAGATGGAGCCCGGGCCGATGCCGACCTTGATGGCATCCGCGCCGGCCTCGATCATGGCCTGCGCTGCCTCGCGGGTGGCGAGGTTGCCGCCGACGACGTCCACGCGGTCGCCAAACTCCTTCTTCACACGGGAGACCATGTCCAGCACGCCGCGGTTGTGAGCGTGGGCGGTATCGACGATCAGCACGTCCACGCCGGCATCCACCAGGCTGCCCGCGCGGGTCCAGGCATCCTCACCGGTGCCGATGCCGGCGGCGGCCAGCAGGCGACCGGAGGAATCCTTAGCAGCCAGCGGGTACTGCTCGCGCTTGGCGAAATCCTTGACGGTGATCAGGCCGGTCAGCTTGCCAGCGCCGTCGACGATCGGCAGCTTCTCTACCTTGTTCTCGGAAAGCAGGCTCAGGGCAGCTTCGGCGGACACGCCTTCCTGGGCGACGACCAGCGGCATGGGGGTCATGGTCTCGGAAACCTTGCGGCTGAAGTCACTTTCGAAGCGCATGTCGCGGTTAGTGAGGATGCCGACCAACACGCCCTCGTCATCCACAACCGGCAGGCCGGAGATGCGGTAGCGGGCGCATAGATCATCTACTTCCTGGATGGTCATATCCGGGGAAGCAGTAACCGGGTCGGTGATCATTCCGGCTTCGGAGCGCTTGACGATCTCTACTTGCTGCGCCTGGTCCTCGATGGACAGGTTGCGGTGCAGCACGCCGATGCCGCCGTGGCGGGCCATGGCGACGGCCATGCGGGCCTCGGTGACGGTATCCATGGCGGCGGAGGCCACCGGGATGTTCAGATCGATGTTGCGAGTGAACTTCGTGGAGGTGTCCACGCCGGAGGGGATCACCTCGGAGGCGGCGGGCAGCAGCAGGACGTCATCGAAAGTCAGTCCAACCAGTGCAACCTTGTTGGGGTCGTCGCCGCCGGTGGAAACTGGGTACATCTTCGCGTTCATCTCTGGGTTCGTCACGGGTTGCCCGACCTTCCTCTAGAAAATTCTGCGGCGCTCCCCTGCCAGGGCTTGGGTGCCTGGGAGTTCTCGCCGTCTTTTCGCCGATGTACTACAGAATAACCCTTTGCAGCGCGTTTTTGTGTGCCGGGGTTAGGTAGCGGAAGACGGGGTGCGCACTACGGCGCCAGGTGGGTCAACGAGGTGACAAATACGCCACTGGGAAGCCGAACACTCAAGTTACCTCCCGTAACGATCAACAACAGCGGAGGCGTGTCCCAGCCAAACCTATCTGCGAAAGCCTGGAGGTTTTGAGCAGCCCTATCCAGTACCTGGGAGCTCTGTCCCAACTTAACCTCCACAAGCACCGTCCTGCCTGCCAATTCAAAGACCGCATCTACCTCTAGCCCGGATGCATCACGGGCGTGAAAGATCTGCCGCCCCGTGAGCACACGCAGGTCGTGCACCACCTGGGATTCAAACATCTGACCTGAGTATTCAAGGTTCTGCAGTAGCTTTTCCGGGGATGCCTCCAACACAGCTGCAGCCAGCGCAGGGTCCGCAAGGTGCCGTTTCGGCACCTTGCGGAGGCTGGCACGCGAACGCAGATGAGAAGACCAGGCGCGTTGCTCCTCGGCAATAAAGATCCGCTGTAGCGCAGTGAGGTACTCCCTAGTAGTCGCTCGATCAATATCAATATCGGCAGCGATCGCGCTAATGGACTGCTCTGTCGCCACCCCTCGCGCCAACGAGCGCAAGAGCGCCTGAACCTTCACGGGATCCCGACGCCTGCCGTCGGTGACATTAATGTCTACGTGCGCCACGGTCTCTGCGTAGCTACGCAGGTTTTCCTGAGCCGCAGCTGTAGAAAAATGTCGGTTTCCAGGCCAACCTCCGTGGGCCATACGGTCGATGACTCCTCGGATATCCAACACAGTTTCACTGTTGTGCGTCAGTTCGCCTTCTTCCACCAGCTTCGAAAGGGACACAGCACCGTTGGAATGGCCAGACTCGTAGAAACCGAAGGTGTGCATTCGCAACCGGGCTATTCTTCCCGCCCCGGAGTGGCGGGACTGCTCCTCCCCCGGCGCAGTTGAGCCTGTAAGGATGAATTGCCCCGGTGCTTGGCGCCGGTCAATCTCATGCCGCACTAGGTTCCACAGTCGGGGCTCCTCCTGCCATTCGTCGAATACGCGGGGAGTGGCGCCGCTCAGCGCCAGGTCTGGCATGGTGTTGAGCTGTGTCTCTAGATTAAGATCCGTATCCACCTGCACGAGGCTGCCCGCTATTTGGCGCGCCGTCGCAGACTTTCCGCAGCCTTTCGGCCCTTCGATGAGCACTCCGCCGGCACGTTCTAAGGCGCTCTGTAGTCGTCTATCTTCAACTCTAGGAAGGTATTCCACAGCTAACCTCACCAGCCATTTTCACTTGATCCATCAGTTTACTGCCGTTTCATTCCCCACTTTATCAGCGATTCATCCACCAGTTTGTAGACGATCTATTCCCCAGTTTGGGCGCGTTTCATTCCCCAGTTTGGAGTGAGGCGATGCTTTTGCCTTGCATTACCGGCTACAGGGTACGGTGTTGGTGTGAGCTTTAACCACGATCAGATGCCGCCGGACCCTTTCGCCGATGATCCGAACGACCCTGCGTCGTTCCTGGATCCCGACGAGTTTGATGAGGCCGTTCCGCCGTTGTCTCCCGATGAGGTTCAGGCTCTGCGGGAGGATCTGCAGAACGTCCGGGATTTCCGCAAGCTGTTGGAACCGCGCGGGGTTCGCGGGATCACCATGCTGTGTGAGGATTGCGAGGACAGTCATTTCTACGACTGGGACATCATCGAGTCGAATATTCGCACGATGCTGAACAACGAGCTGGTGCCAGTGCACGAGCCGTCAGCGCAGCCAAACCCGAATGATTATGTGACTTGGGATTATTGCCTGGGCTATGCGGACGCGATCGATTTCGCGTTCCACGGACTGCGTCCGCCGTTCCTCTGGGGGAAGTAGTTAGCTACCTTCCGCGCGCGGGGAGTTGTAGTCGGTAAGCACCGGCAGCGGCTCTGGGTTACGCGCCCCGCCCGTGGTCGGGGTCGGTCGATCCTGACGGGGCGACGCAGGCTCGCGTGGCTTCTGGGTCTTCGAGGTCGTCGTTTTCGACGTCGTATCAGTGGGGTTAGCCGGCGCCGGGACGCCCATCGGCATCGCCGGTCCCAGCTGCCCGGGGGCTTCCGCCCCTCCAGGGGTTTCCGTTCCACCGAGCAGGATGGTGGTCGTTGGGATTGCCTCCCCAGCCGGCGCCTCAGGAGCCTTGGAGCTCTTCGTAGCGGGCTTACTCGGCTTACCCTTTTCCTCCTGGCGCTGCTCGCCCTTGGGCTTACGGTCGCCCTGTTCGCCGCGGCTCTGCTTGTCTGCGACGCTCTCTTCATTGAGGACGCTACTTTGTCCGCCCGCGGAGCTCTCAGCAAGACTGCTGGAGCCCTCCACCTCGACAGCGTCCTCTTCAGCCACTGTCTCGCGCTTCACGTGCGCGCCCTGCGAGCTGGAGTAGGCAGCGTATCCCAGACCTCCCACAGCAATAGCGGCAGCCACTCCGCCGGCGATCAGCATGCTGGTCAGAGAAATACCTCCGGCAGCAGCCGCCTTGGCGCTAGTCCGCAGCAGGCGCGAACTGTTGCCGGCACCCCCAGCCGCTTCCGCCGGTTCAGCTTCGGATTCTTCGCCACCGTCTTCCGCAAACAGGAAGCTTACGTCCGGCGCGGGCGGAATATCCCGGTAGAACTCCTCACGGTGCGCAACCAGGTCCGCAAAAACAGGGTCATTGGAGTCAAAGTTTTCCGTTTCCGGAATCGCCTCGCCGCGGCCGATCGCATCAAGGATGCGATCTACATCCAGGATGGAAGCGAAGTTTTCCTCGCCCTCCCGGAAGCCGTCATTCTGCGCCATGGCTGTTGAGCTCTTTTCTTTCCTGAACTACCCGAAGGTAGCTGCCTACTGTTGAATAATTCCGTGTTTCTTTAGCTTCATAACCGCGCGGTGCTGAGCTACGCGAACGGCCGTTGGCTTCGAACCCACGATCTCCGCAGTCTCCTCTGCGGAGTAGCCGTGAATAACTCGAAGAAGAAGGATTTCTCGTGATTTCTCACTAAGAATATCGAGCTTCCTAGCCAAATCGTTACATGAATCTTGGCTTAAGTACACCTCTTCAGGTAAATCCTGGAAACTCTCTTCCTCTGGCAGCTCCTCCGTCGGATCGGATACGTCCCGCTGTTGGAAACGGTAGGCGTCAGTAATCTTGTTTCGCGCCACCTGGTAGACGAAGGCCATAAACGGTGCCCCACGATCCTCATACCTGGGTAGAGCCTTAGCAACCGCAATGCAGACATCCTGTGCAACGTCATCGGGCGTGGGGTAGCCATTCATGCTCAGCTTGCCGCGACAGAAGAGAACCACCTTTGGGTGGATCAGCTGAATAAGACGATTAACTGCACGACGGTCTTGATCAATGGCCGCCGGGAGGAGATCTCGAATCTCCTCGTCGGTTTCCTGGTCTGCAGCCATCGCCTCTACTCCGTCAAATGCTCGAACGTCTTTATCAACGTCTTTATCAATGTGGATTGAAACTATCACACCGCGCCGACAGCCCCAGATCGACTAAAAAGGGGACTGTTCGATTACTCCTCACGCGGATGCAATGGAACAAACCTGAAACATGTTCCCATTTTTGCTCTGGTTTTTCAGCTAACCTCAACCTTCCTGGCAGCCTTATTTGGCAATCCCCCAGCAAGATCACGGGAAGATGGCAGCAAGCAGCGAATTTTTTAACCCCCTTTGGGGGAATCTAGGCGTGGCGTAGAAACAAGTTAATCCATTGTTCAACTAGCCGCATTCCCGCAGGTAGGCGGCTACCGCTGTGTGAAATAGGTATGTCGGAACAGGTTTTGGATACCCAAAAGGCACTCGTTCTTTACTTAGAGTTCATTTAAGGATTGGAACCTCTCAGACGTCACTACAAGTGAGCATCTGACTTTTCACGAGGAGTAACCACCTAATGCCACAGCCCAGCCAGCTTCCGGGACCTGCTTCTTCGACTTGGGAATGGCAACTCCATGGCGCATGCCGCGGGGCTGATTCTTCTGTCTTCTTCCACCCGGATGGCGAGCGTGGCCGTGCCCGTGCCATGCGCGAGCACCGCGCCAAGGCCATCTGCCGTGAGTGCCCGGTGATTGAGCAGTGCCGCAACCACGCACTCAGCGTGGGCGAGCCCTACGGCATCTGGGGCGGCCTCAGCGAGTCCGAGCGCGACGCTATCCTGCGCCCCACTTCTCGCAACCGCAACCGCCGCGTAGCCTCCTAGCAGCCGACTGGGTGCACAAAGAATAAAGGGAGAGGGACTATCCCTCTCCCTTTAATGCTGCGCTGCCTAGCAGCGGGCTACAGCGGCTATCCCACTAGTGGGCGTGGCCAGCGTGTGCCCCTGCCTGGGCAGCCGGAGCGGCCGGCTTGTCCACCACGGCGGTCTCAGTCGTCAGCACCATGCGGGCGACGGAGGTGGCGTTAACCACAGCGGAGTGGGTCACCTTCACCGGGTCGATGATTCCCTGCTCCAGCAGGTTGCCGTACTCCAGGGTGGCGGCGTTGAAGCCCGAGCCGTTGGGCTGCTCGGCGATCTTGGAGACCACAACGGCGCCGTCCAGGCCGGCGTTGTCGGCGATCCAGTATGCCGGGCGACGCAGAGCGCGAGCCAGGGAACGCAGGCCGATGGCCTCATCACCTTCTGCCTGGCGGGACAGCTCCTCGATCTCAGCGGCGATCTGCACCAGTACGGAGCCGCCACCGGCGATTACACCTTCCTGGCTGGCGGCACGTGCAGCGTTGATCGCATCCTCGATACGCAGCTTGCGCTCGTTGACCTCGGTCTCGGTAGCGCCACCGGCGCGGATGACGGCCACGCCGCCGGACAGCTTCGCCAGACGCTCCTCGAACTTCTCCTTATCCCAGGAGGAGTCGGTGCGCTCGATGTCGTTGCGGATCTGGTTGCGGCGCTCCTCGACGGCCTCGGCGGAACCAGCACCGTCGACCAGCACGGTCTCTTCCTTGGTGATGTTCACGCGACGGGCAGAACCCAGCTGCTCCAGAGTGGTCTCAGAGAGCTTGTGGCCCAGCTCGCTGTCGATGACGGTACCGCCGGTGACGATAGCCAGGTCGTCCATGAACGCAGAGCGACGGTCGCCGAAGTACGGAGACTTCACGGCCGCGACCTTCAGCGACTTGCGGATGGCGTTCAGCACCAGCATCTGCAGCGGCTCGCCCTCGATGTCCTCGGCGACGATCAGCAGCGGCTTACCGGAGTTGGCAACCTTCTCCAGCACCGGCAGGAAGTCCGGCAGGGAGGAGATCTTCTCGCGCACCAGCAGGATCAGCGGGTTTTCCAGCTCTGCGTGGCCGGTCTCCTGGTCCGTAACGAAGTACGGAGACAGGTAGCCCTTGTCGAAGGAAACACCCTCGGTGACGATCGATTCGTCCTCGATGGACTGGGACTCTTCGACGGTCACCACGCCGTCCTTGCCCACCTTGTCGAAAGCATCGGCAACCATGGCGCCGATCTTTTCGTCGCGGGAAGAAACGGTGGCGACGTTGGCGATGGCGGCGTTGTCCGCAACTGGCTGCGCCAGCTCGCGCAGCAGTTCCACAACGCGCTCAGTGCCCTGGGCGATGCCGCGGTTCACGGCGATCGGGTTGGCGCCGGCTGCCACGGTGCGCAGACCCTCGTTGATCAGAGCCTGTGCCAGTAGCGTAGCGGTGGTGGTGCCGTCGCCGGCGATGTCGTTGGTCTTGATGGCAACGGACTTAACCAGCTGGGCACCCAGGTTCTCGAAGGGATCTTCCAGGTCGATGTCGCGAGCAATGGTCACGCCATCGTTGGTTACGGTCGGGCCACCGAAGGCCTTGTCCAGCACGACGTTGCGGCCGCGCGGGCCTAGGGTCACCTTCACCGCGTCCGCCAGGGCGTCTACGCCCTTCTGCAGACCCTCGCGGGCCTCTTGATCAAATGCGATGAGTTTTGACATGCAACTACCCGCTTACTTTTCGATGACAGCGAGGATGTCGCGCTGGGTCAGCAGCAGATACTCTTCGCCGTTGTACTTCAGCTCGGTGCCGCCGTACTTGGAGAAGATGACGGTGTCCCCCTCCTTCACATCCACCGGGATGCGGTCGTCGTCATCTGCCCAGCGGCCGGGGCCGACTGCGATGACGGTGGCCTCCTGCGGCTTCTCCTTAGCAGAGTCCGGGATGACTAGGCCGGATGCGGTAGTAGTCTCCGCCTCGACGATCTGGACGAGGACGCGGTCCTCAAGGGGCTTGATGTTGACGTTAGCCACGATTGAATACCTCCGTGTATTCGAGCTGTAGGTTTCACTCTTGTGAACTGTTGTGCCGGTTGGTTTTCCAGATACAGCCGTCGTCGCGGGTGAACAACTGTGAGTCAAACAACCTATCTGGCACTCTACCCTCGCAAGTGCTAACGCTCAACCAGCCCCGGTGCTAGGTCCCCGGCGCTAGATCCCCTTAGTCAGGTTAACCACCGCGTTGTACCACAGCTCGTAATCCTTGGCGTTGTCTTCCTTGTAGTTCTCAACTGCGCGGATGCCGTTGTGGATGGACTCGATGTCCTCGTCGGTCAGCCCAGCCCCCTCGTCGCCGACGAACAGCACGGGGCCGAGGATCGCGCGAGCCGGGTCAGAGATGAAGCTGGAGTCGCCGGTCTCCTGCTCCTTGCGCCCCATGGAAGCCAGCGGGTTCGGCTCCGGGTTCTCCGCCTTGCGTGCGTCGGAGGAGTAAATCGCGGCGACGGTCAGGCCACTCTCCACGAAAACCACGTGCAGGCGATCCTGCTCGCTTCCGCCCAGAACGTCGGCAGCTTCCGACAGGTCAATGTCCATTTCCTTCGTCTGAAGGTCCGGCGTTACCAGCATGCTGCGTGGCATATTAGGCTCCTAGCTTGTTGTGTGATGAAGAAGTTGTGAGTTTTTGGACAGTCACAGAACATCTTGCCAGCAAACTAGTGATTGCGCAGGACAGGCTCTTCCACGTCCAGCGACGGGTCGGTAGGCGTCGCTAAACCGCTCGGTTCCTCCCCTGCCGCAACGAGGCGCGCCGCGAGCGCCGCCATCATCACGCCGTTGTCGGTGCAGAGCTTTGCCTGCGGGATTTTTAGTTCGACGCCCACTTCTCCGCACCTTTCGGCAGCCACTTCCCGCAGGCGTCTGTTCGCGGAAACACCTCCGCCGAGCAGCATCACGCGGGCGTCCTTATCCTCGCAGGCGCGCAGCGCCTTGGTGACGAGCACGTCCACCACTGCCTCTTGGAAGGAAGCACACACGTCTTCAATGGGCAGGCTCGCACCCTCTTTTTCCGCATTCTCCACGTAGCGGGCGACGGCGGTCTTCAACCCGGAGAAGGAGAAGTCGTAGCGCGAATCCTGCTGGCGCATCATGCCGCGCGGGAAGGCGATGGCCTTGGGGTCACCTTGCGCCGCCAGTCGGTCGATCACCGGACCGCCTGGGTAGCCCAGACCCAGCAAGCGCGCGACCTTGTCGTAGGCCTCACCCGCGGCATCGTCCAGGGTGCTGCCGAGTTCTTCCATCGGGGCGCCCACGCCTGTGATGTGCAAAATCTGCGTGTGTCCGCCGCTGACCAGCAGCGCGATGGCGTTGCTGAGGTCGCTGTCGGCGCCAGCTCCCTCGTTGGAGCCACCCGCGGCTCCCTCGTCGAGGGTTCCGACAGCCACGTGCCCGCCCAGGTGGTTCACGCCATAGAAGGGCACCTCCCATGCCAGGGCGTAGGCCTTCGCGGCGGCGGCACCTACCAGCAGGGCTCCGGCCAGGCCGGGTCCAACGGTGGCGGCCACAACGTCCGGAGTGCGGAAACCGGGGACATTCTCGCGCGCATCCGCCAGGGCGGCACGCATGGTCGGCTGCATGGCCTCCAGGTGCGCGCGAGAGGCGATCTCCGGGACCACGCCTCCGAAGCGGGCGTGCTGCTCCATGGAGGAGGCCACCTTGTTCGCCACGATCTCCAGCTGCGCAGCACCGTCGTCAGCTACTGCTTCACCAGCAGTTGCCGTGCTGGCGACGATGCCCACGCCGGTCTCGTCACAGGAGCTTTCGATGCCCATGATGTAGGTAGGCCGGTTCGAGGCGCCGGTATCTGGGGTCGGGGTGACGTCAGAAACAAAGCCGGGGCGCACCATGCCGGGGCGAACCATGGTGAAGGCATCGGCGCCAGAGGGTTGGTAATAAGCGCGGCGGGTGCCTTCGATGGTGAAGCCGTAGCGCTCGTACAGCCCGACAGCGGGACGGTTGTCGGTGCGGACCTCGAGGAACACGGGGGCGCGCAGACGGTCGGCGACAGCGACCAGCGGATCCATGAGCAGTTTGGATAGGCCCCTCCCCTGCCATTCGGGGAGAATGCCGATGGTGTGGATCTCCGCCTCCGGGTCGTTAGCTGGGCCGCCGACGGCCAGGATGGCGTAGCCGATCAACTGGGGTTCGCCGGGGCCATCGGCAGAGTCTGCAGCTGCCTCGGGAGCGGCCTCCAGGGCGAGGCAGTGCGTGTGCGGCGCGGCGATCTCGCTGGCGAAGGCTTCCGCGGACCAGGGGGAATCCTCAGAGAAGAGGATCTGCTCGATCTCCGCACAGGCGGGCGCGTCGGCGGGAGTGAGCAAGCGCACGCGAGCCGTCTGAGAGTCAGCGTTCTGGGTGTCTGTGGCCTGGGGTTCTGCGGTCTGGGGTTCTGCGGCCCCGGCCTCGCCACTCTGCCGTGCGACATCTGCCTGCACGTGGGAGAAGTCCAGCGCCTTCGAGACAGCCTTCGCCTTCGGCTCCTTCGCATCCGGACGGCGCAGGTACAGCGCGCGCAGTGCCGACGCGTCGGCGAGCAACCCCGGAACCGAACCGAGAGACTCCAGCGCGGCGAGCACCAGCCCGCGGGGCGTGGGGTGGGCATCCACGCTTTCGATCTGGCAGCCCTCTTGGGAGCCAAGAAGCTCTTCCGCCTGTTCTGCGACCGCGGAAGCGCTGAGCACCCGCAGCGGCCAGCGGTCGAACTCGCGCTGGATCTCTCGCACCACGTCTGGCGCGTGGACCGAAGCTGGAACCTGCACTTCAGAGCACAGCCGCCCCGCCAGGCCGGGGTAGAAACTCATACGGGAGTGATAGAACTCCCGGCGCCGGGCGTCGGAGACGATCAGGTAGTCGCCGAAAGCTTTAGACCCGACCCAGGAGGTTGCGTGCCCCCACGCCGTGGCGGCCGCGCTGGGGATGCCGTGGACTGGGATCGAGAGGGCGTCACCAAAAGCAGCAGCAGTAGCCATGCCAACCCGCAACCCAGTAAACGGCCCCGGACCGGTGCCCGCGACGACCGTATGCAGGTCGCGAGGGGAAAGCCCCGCGTCGGCGAGGCACGCCTGGATGTTTGGCGTGAGCAGCTCCATATGGCCGCGGACGTTATCCACCAAGCGCTCGGAGAGCACGCGTACCTGGCCATTCGCGGAGATCTGGACAACTCCGCAGGTGACGTAGTTGGTAGAGGTATCGACGGCCAAGGCGTAAATCATAGGATTTATTCTATGGCGGATGGAAGCGGTGGTGAAAACAAGAAGTCCCCGAGAGGCTCTCGCAGTAAACCTCTCAGGGACGGTGTACGACTGGCGGGTTGATCAGGCCCGTAAATGCCAGCGTCTTGTGAAACACCCCTCACGGTGATTCGTCAACTATAATTGCACGGCCAAGCTCCTCAAAGCAACCCCGTCCGAGAGATTCCCCAGTTTTTCCTAAGAATTTGCCAGGGAGCGTCCAGCCGCTCCCAGCTGAGCTAGACCCAGCGCCACGTGACGGTGCGTGCGTCCGTGGCCGAAGCTTCAGGATTTGCCGGGTCAGCGGCGCTTTCCACGCCACCGGCAGTGCCGTCCACGCTACTCCGGTCGATCTGCACGTCAAGCACCTTCTCGCTTAGGGGCTCCACCACTCCGCGGCCCCATTCCGCCACCACGACCACGTCGTCAATGTCCGCGTCAATGTCCAAGCTCTCCAGGGCGTCGAGCACCTCGTTGCGGTCGATGTGGCGCCCCGGCTCGATGCCCTCCTCCACGTCCGCACCCAGCAAGCGGTAGGCGTCCATGTGCAACAGCCCCACCCCGCGCTGCCCGGCGCGGTGAGTCCGCACGATGGTGAACGTCGGCGACTGCACGCGCCCCTTCACTCCCAGACCAGCGGCCAGACCCTGGGTCAGGGTCGTCTTGCCCGCACCCAGCGGGCCGGAAAGCACCACAACGGTCCCGGCCTCCAGCTGCTTGCCCAGCTGCTCGCCGAGAGCCCGCATGTCATCGGCAGTCGCGGCAGCGCAGGAACCGTCGGCGGAGAAATCCGGGCGGCCACCCTTGAATACCCGCTTGATCCTCGAGCCCCGCGGCATCGTCAGCACCTCGTAGCTGATCGTGCCCGCCAGCTCCGCGAAGTCGTCTGTACTGGTGCCACCCTGGCCGAAGATCACCGCCCAGTCGCCCGGTTTCACGTCTGCGGCGCCGTCGGCAGCCCCTTCAGCACCATCGGCCGGCCCCAGCTCCACGACGATCTGATCCATGCACACCCGCCCGATCTGCGGATATGTCTTCCCGTTGATCGTCACCTGCATCTTTCCGGACACGCTTCGCGGCAGCCCGTCGGCGTATCCGAGAGCCACCACGGCGGTGCGGGTATCGCGCTGCGCCCGCCAGGTGTGGCTGTAGCTCACGCCCTCGCCCTTCGGCACCACCCGGGTTGTGGTGACGCGGGCGCGCAGTGTCATCGCCGCTTTTAGCTCGACCCCCACACCGATCGGGTCGATGCCATATAGTCCGACGCCCGGTCGTACCAGCTCATAGGCGAGATCAGGACGGTGCAACGTAGCCGGTGTGTTTGCAATGTGATTGCGGGGCACCCGCAGCCCACGGGATCGGCAAAACTCGATAGCTTCCGCGAAGCGGGCAGCCTGCAGGTTGTTCGCCTCCGACTTGGGATCGTCGGCGCTGGCCATGTGGGTCATCACGCCGGTGACTTCCACCAGTTCCATCCTGGAAGCCAGCAGCTCGACTGTTCTCTGCCACTCGGCGGGGCTCACCCCGGAGCGGGAAAGGCCAGTATCCACCATGAGCGTCACCCGCACGGGAGTACTGACCTGCGCCTCCCGCCGTGCTTTTTCGGCCTGCTCCACCAGGGAACGCGCGTGCGCCAGCGAGGGCACACCAACGTTGATGTCCGCGGCGAATACATCCGCCAGGTCTTCTTCGGGTGTCCACATCCAGGCAGTGATCGGCGCGGAAGCGTAGCTCTCCCCCAGTTCCGTGAGAATCTCGCGCAGGTGCAGGGCCTCCCCCAGTGTGGCCACGCCTAACTGTTCCACGCCCGCATCCAGCATTGCGGGCGCCACCACGTCCACCCCGTGGTTGTACGCATCGGCCTTTACAACGGCCAGCACCCCGGCGGGAGCCGCAGCCTCCCGGAACACGCGCACATTATGCGCGATGGCATCCAGGTCAACGACTAGTTCCGCAAGGTGACGATCCGACATGTTCATAACCTTAGCTACCCCTCCTGGGATTCCAGGAAAGGGGCACGGCAGGGGGCGTCACTAAGAAAAACCCCGAACTATTCGACGGTGACGGACTTGGCCAGGTTGCGCGGCTTGTCGATGTCCTGGTTGCCGCACTGGCGCGCGATGTCGGCGGCCAGGAACTGCAGCGGCACCGTGGACAGCAGCGGCTGCATCAGCGACGTGGTGCCCGGGATCTCCAGCAGCCAGTTGGCATACGGGCGCACGGCCTCGTCGCCCTCTTCCGCGATGACGATGGTCTTTGCGCCGCGGGCACGGATCTCCTGGATGTTCGAGACGATCTTGGAGTGCAGCACCGGGCGGCCGTTCGGGCTGGGCACCACGACAACGACGGGCAGGTCGTCCTCGATCAGGGCGATCGGGCCGTGCTTCAGCTCACCGGCGGCGAAGCCCTCTGCGTGAATGTAGGCCAACTCCTTCAGCTTCAGCGCGCCCTCGAGGGCAACCGGGAAGCCCACGTGGCGGCCCAGGAACAGCATGGTCTTCACTGGGCCGAGCTCCTCGGCCAGCTGCAGGATCTGCTCGCGCAAACCGAGGGTCTTCTCGATCTTCTCCGGCAGCGCCTCCAGGGAGTAGAAAATCTCGGCGATCTCGTCAGCGTACTTAGTGCCGCGAGCCTGTGCCAGAGCCAAGCCCACCAGGTAGTTGGCGGCGACCTGCGCCAGGAAAGCCTTCGTGGAGGCCACACCGATCTCGGGGCCGGCGTGGGTGTACAGCACGGCATCGGACTCGCGCGGGATCTGCGAGCCGTTGGTGTTGCAGACGGCCAGCACGCGGGCGCCCTGCATCTTCGCGTGGCGCACGGCCTCCAGCGTGTCGGCAGTCTCGCCGGACTGGGACACGGCCACAACGAGGGTGCGCTGGTCCAGCACCGGGTCGCGGTAGCGGAACTCGCTGGCGACCTCGATCTCTACGGGCAGGCGCACCCAGTGCTCGATGGCGTACTTGGCCAGCAGGCCGGAGTGGTAGGCCGAGCCACAGGCAACGACGAAGACCTTCTCCACGCCGCGCAGGTCCTCGTCGGACAGGCGCTGCTCGTCCAGCACGATGCGACGGCCGTCGAAGTGGCCTGCCAGGGTGTCGCGGACGGCGGCGGGCTGCTCGTGGATTTCCTTCATCATGAAGGAATCGAAGCCGTCCTTCTGCGCCGCATCCAGGTCCCAGTCGATGGTGAAGGGCTTGCCCTCCACCGGGTTGCCGTCGAAGTCGTAGATGTAGTAGGAATCGGCGGTGATGACCACCGCGTTGTCCTGGCCCAGCTCCACGGCGTTCTTGGTGCGGTCGATGAAGGCCGCTACGTCGGAGCCGAGGAACATTTCGCCCTCGCCCACGCCGACGATCAGCGGGGTGGAGCGGCGCCCCGCGACGATGGTGCCCGGGTGGTCGTCGTGTACAAACAGCACGGTGAAGGCACCGTCCAGGCGGGAGAGGACCTTCAGTGCGGAGGCCTGGAAGTCGCCCGCGGTTTCGCCTTCGTTGTAGGCGAGCGCCAGCAGGTGTGCGGCGACCTCGGAGTCGGTCTCGGATTCCAGCTCGATGCCGGCGGCCTCGATCTCCGCGCGCAGGGTGGAGAAGTTTTCGATGATGCCGTTGTGGACGATGGCGGCCTTGCCGTCGAAGGAACGGTGCGGGTGTGCGTTCACGTCGTTCGGGCGGCCGTGGGTTGCCCAGCGGGTGTGGCCGATGCAGGTAGAGCCATGGAAGGAATCGCGACCGACTTCATCGATGCGGTCGATGAGGTTTTGCAGTTTGCCTTCCTTCTTTTCGAGGTGCAGGGAACCCTGCTCGACAACTGCGATGCCAGCGGAATCGTATCCGCGGTATTCCATTCGCTCCAGCGCATCCAACCCGATTTGGAGGGCCTCGGAGTCACCTACGTAACCAACAATTGCACACATGCCTCTGACGATACACAATGGCTTGTCCGTTTCGGTAAGCTGTGGGGCTGTGGCAGATAAGATGAAGAACCTGATTACTCGTTTGGGCAAGCGTGGCCCGCACCGCGTGATGGTCGGTGACCTGAACTTCGCTGGAATTCCGGGGCGCGTTTACACCCCGGCGGAAGGCAACGGCATCCCCGGCATCGCTTTCGGGCACGACTGGCGTGTCGGCGTGGATGCGTACCACGCGACGCTGCGCCACCTGGCCAGCTGGGGGTTCGCAGTGGCGGCGCCGGATACGGAGAAGGGCCTCTCCCCAAACCACCGGGGTTTTGCCGCTGACCTGGAGACCGCGCTGCAGATCCTGGCTGGTGTGCGCCTGGGCAACGGCAACGTCACGGTGCAGCCGAACGAGCTTTACCTCGCTGGCCACGGCATGGGTGCTTCGGCTGCCGTGCTGGCGGCGACGGGCCGCCGCCACCGTAGCGAGCTGAAGGGCTACGAGACCGAGCCCACCATCAATGGCGTGATGGCCGTGTACCCGGCGGATACTACCCCGGATGCGACGGAGGCCGCGAAGTATGTAAAGGCTCCGGGCCTGGTGCTGGAGGCTGGCCGTTTGGGCGAGACCCCGATGGGCAACGCCAAGCGCATGGCCGCGCACTGGGGTGGGGACGTTGCCTACCGCGAGCTGCTGGGCGCTTCCTCCAGCGGCTTCCACGAGAAGTATGGCCGCAACTTTGCTCTGGGTGCTGGCCTACCGCAGTTCAGCCAACAAGAGCTGGCTCGCGGCCTGATGACTGGCTTCGTTCTGGCCGAGGACGAGAAGAAGTACGCCTCCTTCCGCGATAGCCACGCCGAGCTGAAGAAGACCCGCACCGCCACCCAGCACGAGCTGTACAAGAACCTGCCGGAGAACGTGGATCTGGACGAGCGCCTGGCGGAGATCTTCTAGAGCTCAGCTTCTTAAGGTTTGACCTCTTAGTCGAAGATTCGCCCGCGCACCCCGCGGGCACCAGTGCTCGCGGTCGCGTTCACGTTCGCGCTTCCAACCGTCTTATTTGCCTTGTCCCCCTGAGCCTTCTTGGCCTCCTCAAGTTGGCGCGTGCATTCCTTGAGGGTTTCCTCGAACTCCCTCACCGATTCTTCGACCTCTGCCATGTAGTCATCGACGATGCGCTGGTAGCGCTCTGTGAGTTCTTCCCTGCCGGTCACCACTCACCGCTCCTTTCGATATTGACGCCCACTGCCGCAGCCCCCGCACCAGCCAATTCCACAGAGGTGCCTGTCATTTCAATGGATGCAGCTCCCGCTGCCGATACCCACACGTCCGGAGTCCACTGCTTGGAGGGCGCCGGTTGGGGCTTTGGATGATTTTCAGCGTTTGGTGCCGGTGCAGGTTCCTGGCTGGGTGCCGCGGGCGTGATCGGTTCGCCCTTCGTATCGCTTGACGGCGGTGTTGGTGCCTTGTGCTCAGGTTTCGGTTCTTCGCATTGCTGCGGTGGTTCCGGCTTGGGCTTGAGTTCCGGTTCCGGCTCGGGTTCAGGTTTCGGTTCGAGCTTCGGCTCCTCGCACTGGTGAGGTGGTTCAGGTTTGGGCTCCGGTTCCGGCTCTAGCTTCGGCTCAGGCTGCGGCTGCGGGTTTCCGACCGGCTTCTGCTCCACCTCCTGCTCTGACTTTTCACAGTGATCCGCCGGCTCGGGCTTAGGTTCCGGTTTCGGCTCTGGCTCGCACTCTTCCTTGTGCTCAACCTGTTCGGTTGGTGGAGCTGGCTCAGGCTTAGGTTCTGGCGTTGGTTCCGGCGCCGGCTCCGGGGCAGAAGCCGGACAGTGATCCGCCGGTGGCGCCAAAGCCTCCGTCGCACAGTGCACGATCTGCTCCCACAGCCTCACCGCCCCCTCGACGTTGATCTGCAGAGAGCCAGCCAGCGGAGGAGCCAGAGGCGCCGGTGGAGCAGGCGGCGGAGGCGGCGGCACCAAGGACTGTGCAGGCATAGGCGGCGGTGCAGGCGCTGGCTCTGGGGCTGGCACAGGTGCAGGCGCGGGCGCCGGTTGCGGCGCCTGAGCCATAGCCGTCTGTGTGACCACCTGAGCCGCCGCCTGTGGAGTGGGGTGCTGTGCAGCCCCCGTCTCACACGGTTGCTCGACCGCCGGAGGGGGCGTCACTACCTTCTTCGGCGCTGGGCAATCACCTTCCGGGGCCTTTACAGGCTCCGGGCACTTGGTCTCGGCAGGCTTGGGATCCTGGCAGACCGGCTTGTCCGAATTGCCCGGCTCGGCGGCGGGCTTTGCATCGCGGATCAGCTGATCCATGGTGGTATCCAGGCAATTGTTGCGGCTGCGCAGGATATCCTCCGAGAGCTTCCCCGCCAGCTTCGCCAACAGATCGAGCAACGGCTTACCACCATTGATCAGGCCAATCGCCGCCATGCCGAAAAGCTCCAGCTTCTCGGCAATGTCCTCGATCAAACTCACCGAGTTCTCCGAGATCGTGCCCATGATCTCAGCGGTATCCCGCACCGCCACGCAACGATCCTGCACGCAGTGTTCGTGGTTCAGCTGCTCCTTCCCCGCCTTCTCCGTCACCGTCCCCGGCTGTGCTTCACCCGTGCCCTTCAGGCTCTCTTTCACACACGCTTCGGCAGCCAGCTCCGGCGCCTGTTGTTTCTGGTTGCTCGCCGGCCCAAGCGACGTAAGGATCGTCTCTGGGTTCATGCCGTTGGTAAATGACGCCGCAGCCTTCGCCCCCTCCACGTCAGCACCAAAGCCGGCCATCACATCAAGTGCAGCGTTCAGCCGAAGATCCAAAGAACCCGTCATGCCCAGGCACCCCCTGCGTTCAAGCTGGCGGAGTTCTCCTGTTCCGCCTGGCCCACGCGATCCACCAGGCCCGTCAGATCCTCGCCTGCCTTCGCCAGCCTGTGGGCGTGGTTCACCCGCACGTTATGCCCCTGATCAACCAGATCCAAAAACTGCTGCGCCTTGGCCTGCAGACCCGTACCGAACGCGGCCACAGGCACGCTCGGCCGGCTGCCATCCAAATGATTCGCCCAGCTCAACTGCGCATCCCGCAACTCCGCCACCCGATCGGCTGCGGGCACTGGATCTATGTGTAACTCTCCCACGGTCTAATCCCCCTTGAACTCCCCGGCAGTGCTTTGCGCTTATGCCCTGCATAAAGGTTCCGCACAAGCGACCCGCACTGCGCAAACAAAACATCCGCACAGTTAGACTGCGCGGATGTTAAAAAGGTTCGCCGGAGTTTCCCGGCACCGTGAAGGGCCGGGAGAGGACTAGATGTACTGACCGGAGACGTTGATCGACGCGATCTGGCATCAGTCGACCATGTGCAGGGCGATTGATTCCTTGACCTGTTCGATGAACGCTCGAGCGGCGGGGCTCGGATTGAAAGATCCCCACGCGATGTACTCGGTCCGGCAAGGGCCATCGACCACGGGAATGGCTCGCAGCGCTGGGTTGGCTGGCACACAGTCGACGGGCAGCAGGCAGACGCCCAACCCGCGTTCGACGAGGGCGAGCATGAACTCGGTCGACATCGCCTCGAAGCCCACGCGGCGTTGAAGGCCTGCGGCAGCGAATGCCCGATCGCCTTGGAGCCTGCCCGGTGACCCGGCCGGGAAGTCAACGAACGTCTCGTCGGCCAGGTCGGCCAGGGCTAAGGTGCCCCTGTGTGCTAGCCGATGCTGTGACGCCATGACAGCGACGAGACGCCCTCGGGCGATCTCGTGCGCGGTGAGTCCGGACGCTGGGGTGACGTCGGCGCCCACGCCGAGGAATGCTACGTCGAGTCTCCCGCTGCTGAGATCGCGCATGAACTCATTGCTTCCCCCGCCCCGCACGGTGAGATCCACGTGGGGATGACTGGCGTGGAAGGCTGCGACGATGTCGGGCACGCTGACGGCTGTGACCGTCGGGATCACACCTACCGACAAGCTTCCGCGGACCTGGCCCACGGCCTCGGCGGCGACCGCCACGGCGCGGTCAGCGGCTGCGAGGCTGATCCGTGCTTCCGTGAGGAAGGCTTCGCCGGCGGGGGTCAGCTCGACCCGGCGGGATGAGCGCACGAACAGTGCCGTGCCGAGTTCCTTTTCGAGGGCCTTGATCTGGTGGCTCAGGGCTGACTGCACGACGAAGCAGCATTCTGCTGCTCGCGTGAAGTTGCGTTTCTCGGCGATCGCCACGACGTACCTGAGCTGTTGGAGTTCCACCCAACCATGATAACAGCTCATTGTTTGGGTGAGAACAATGTGTTGGACTCACTACTGGTGAGCAACTGATGATGGATGCATGAACACTTCTTCTCATGGGCGCCGCGGTTCGTTGCTGTGGACCTGTTTGACGGCGCTGGCCCCCGCTACGTGGGGGACGACATACATCGTGACCACCCACCTCCTCCCAGCCGGGCATCCATTGTTTGCTGCGTTCATGAGGACGCTGCCGGCAGGGATCATCGCCTTGTGCCTGTCGAGGCAGCTGCCGCGCGGTTCGTGGAGGTGGAAGAGCTTCGTGTTGGGCGGTCTGAACATGGCCGCGTTCTTCCCCCTGCTGTTCTTGTCGGCGCAGCGTCTTCCGGGCGGGGTAGCGGCCACGCTGAATGCGGTACAGCCCATCATCGTTGCCCTGCTGGCCGTGGCTGTCCTCCAAGAGCAACTCTCCGGATGGCGTCTGGGATGGGGTGTCGTGGGTGTCGTGGGCGTGGCCCTCGTGGTTCTCGGTCCAAGCGCTGCCCTGGACCCGGTGGGCGTGGTTGAAGGACTCGGCGGCGCAGTGGCCATGGCCACCGGCGTGGTCCTCACCAAGAAGTGGAAGCTCCCGGAAGGTGCCTCGCCCGTCGCACTGGCCGGTTGGCAGCTGACGTCCGCCGGCCTGCTGCTGGCGATCCCGGCGCTGCTGGTGGAGGGACCACCGCCGGTAATTCCTGTCCATGGCTGGCTTGGGTACGCCTGGCTCGGCCTGGTCGGGGCGCTGGTCTCCTACAGCCTCTGGTTTACCGGCATCCGACGGCTTCCGGTCACGTCCACAGCCCTCCTGGGACTCCTCTCGCCGTTGGTCGCCGCCCTGCTCGGCGCCCTGATCGCGCATGAACACCTCGGAGCCGAGCAGTACCTCGGCTTCGCGATCGCCCTGGCTGCCATGGTCTGTGGCCAGCTCCCCGCCCCCACCAATTATCGAAAGGACAATTCATGAACATCACGATTCTCGGAGCCACCGGCATGGCCGGTACCGCGATCGCGCAGGAGGCCACACGCCGCGGCCACCACGTCACTTCCGTATCGCGTAACCCACCGGAGACCAACGACCCGCATACTACCGTCGCTCGTCTCGATCTGACAGATCTCGAGGCACCCCTGCAGCCCGTCCTGAACGACGCAGACGCCGTCGTGCTCGCCGTGCGCATGGCCCCCGGCGATGAGAGCAGTGTGGCTCCGCTGACCAGCCATGTCCTCGACCACGCCGCTGTCGCGGGGGTTCGGGTTCTGGTCGTAGGAGGAGCAGCACCCTTACGCTCACCTCACGATCGGGAGTTGCGCGTCCTGGACGACCCCACCTTCGTGCCGCCCCAGTGGCGTGACGTCGCATCGGCCAGCCTCGACCAGTTCAACGCATGTACAGAACATCCGAACCAGAACTGGACCTACCTGAGTCCGTCGGCAGTCTTCGAGCCCGGACAGGGAACCGGCGCTTATCGCCGAGGCGGTGACACGCTTCTGATCAACCACGACGGTACGTCGCGGATCACCCCTGCGGACCTGGCCCTGGCCGTACTCGATGAGCTGGAACAGCCCAGCACCCAACGTCACTTCACCGCCATCGAGCAAGCAAAGGGTCTGGCCTAAAGTTAGCGGTTCACAGAGGAATCCTCGCTAACAACCGTGAGGGGGTCGAGTTATCGGCCCCCTCCGTCTATTCCAAGGGGACGCTCTTGCTCCACGCCAACGCAGCACTGGCCTCACACGGCTTGCGGGAACCAGCCGCCCTTCTCACGATTGACCAACGTCTCCGGTCAGTACAACTAGAGCCTAGACCTCCGCCACCACAGCCGCGAGCTTCCCCGCGATGCGACGGGCCGTGCCCGGATCGGCGGCCTCCACCATCACGCGGAACAGCTCCTCGGTACCAGAAGGTCGCAGTAGCACGCGACCAGCGTCACCCAGATCCTCCTCCGCCTTGGCGATGGCCTCGACCACGCGCTCGTCGTCGGCGATCACGGACTTATCCGCCACTGGCACGTTAATCAACGTCTGCGGCAGAACCGTCATAACGCTGGCCAGTTCGGACAGCGGCTTGCCGGTCTGCGCCATGCGCGCCATCAGCGTCAGTCCCGTCAGGGTGCCGTCGCCGGTGGTGGCGTGCTCGGAGATTATGACGTGGCCGGACTGCTCGCCGCCCAGGGAAAGATCAGAGGCCAGCAGTTCGGCCAGCACGTAACGGTCACCCACCTGCGTTTCCAGCACCTTGATGCCGTTGGCTCGCATGGCCAACTTCATGCCGAGGTTGGACATAACGGTGGCCACCAGGGTGTTCTGCTTCAGCTCCCCGTTTTCCTTCATCGCCACAGCCAGGATCGCCATGATCTGATCGCCATCTACGACATTGCCCTCAGAATCCACGGCCAGGCAACGGTCCGCATCGCCATCGTGAGCCAGTCCCAGATCCGCCTGGTGCTCCAGCACAGCCTTCTGCAGAACCTCGATGTGGGTGGAGCCCACCCCATCGTTGATGTTGAAGCTATTCGGGCGGCTGTGGATCGCCACAACATCCGCGCCGGCCTGGCGGTAGGCCTCCGGGGCGGCAGTAGAGGCCGCGCCGTTGGCGCAGTCCACCACTACGCGGATGCCATCCAGCGGGTGGTTAATCGCCGTGCCGACATGGGCCAAGTAGCGCTCCAGGGCATCGGAGGACTCATCCAGGATGCGACCGATCGCTGCGCCGGTTGGGCCCGTCTCGGGCAGCTCCAGCATGGTGGCTTCGATCTCGTCCTCCACGTCATCCTGCAGCTTGCGGCCGCCCGCGGCGAAGAACTTAATGCCATTGTCCGGCATGGGGTTGTGGGAGGCGGAGATCATCACGCCCATGTCGGCGCCGAAGTCGTCGGTGAGGAAGGCCACGGCCGGCGTGGGGATCACACCGACGTCCAGCACGTCCACACCCTGCGAGGCCATGCCCGCTGAAAGAGCGGCCGTCAGCATCTCCCCCGATACGCGCGGATCGCGGCCCACCACAGCGGTCGGGCGGCGGCCACCCACTTCCTCCTTGGATACCAGCACGCGCGCGGCGGCGGCACCCAACTTCATCGCCAGCGGCGCGGTCAGCTTCCTGTTCGCCAGGCCGCGCACACCATCAGTTCCGAACAATTTACCCATAAGGCGAAATCTTACCCGGCCACCCCGCAGGTCGGGCGGGTGCCACTCCCGCGCACAGGCAATTGATTCGAAAGCTGCGCAAAAGGGAAACCCCCACGTCCCAACCGAAAAGTTGATCGGTTGGGGCGTGGGGGCGTCGCCACCAAAAAGATGGAGCGATTTAACGCTTGGAGTACTGCGGCGCGCGACGTGCCTTGTGCAGACCGGCCTTCTTGCGCTCCACGGCGCGAGCGTCGCGGGTCAGGAAGCCAGCGCGCTTCAGGTCGGTGCGCTCTGCCGGGTTGTACTTGTTCAGTGCGCGGGCGATAGCCAGGCGGAAAGCACCAGCCTGGCCGGAGGGGCCGCCACCGTTCAGGTTGGCCTGGATGTCGAACTGGTTCTCGCGGTCCAGCAGAACCAGCGGAGCCTTGATCAGCTGCTGGTGCAGCTTGTTCGGGAAGTAGTCCTCCAGGGAACGGCCGTTGCACAGGAACTCGCCGGAGCCCGGAACCATGCGGACGCGGACGACGGCCTCCTTGCGGCGGCCAACGGTCTGGATGGTGCCCTCGAAGACGACCGGCTCAGCCTCAACCTGCTCAGCCTCGTCCTCGGAAGCGATAGAGTCACCGATGGTGGCAACGAACTCTTCGTTCACTGCGTCGGTAGCGGTGTACTCGCCCTCGAAGTTCTCCTCGACAGCAGCGTTCTGCTCGTCGGTTACGTTCTCGTTGTACTCAGTCATTACTGTGCCACCTGCTTGATCTCGTAGGTCTCAGGCTTCTGGGCCTCGAAAGTGTGCTCCGGGCCAGCGAAGACGCGAAGCTTCTTGATGGACGCGCGGGACAGCTTGTTGTGCGGCATCATGCCCTTGACTGCCTCCTCAATAACGCGCTCCGGGTGCAGCTCCAAGGAACGACCCAGGGACATGGTCTTCAGACCACCCGGGTAGCCGGAGTGACGGTAGCGCATCTCACGCTCGCGCTTGTTGGAGGAAATGTGGACCTTGTCCGCATTGATGATGATGACGTTGTCGCCGCAGTCAACGTTCGGTGCGAAGTAGGGCTTCTTCTTGCCGCGCAGCAGGTCAGCTGCGGTAACAGCAAGACGACCCAGCACCACGTCGGTGGCGTCGATGACGTACCACTTACGGGTGATGTCACCGCTCTTCGGGTGGAAAGTAGTCACAGGGGACTCCTTAAAGTCTTGATCTTGGAACTGCCAGCCAGATGAACACTTAAACGTGAAGTACGTGAGTGCTTCCGCGGCGGCCGGTTGGGACCCGCAGAAATGCATGCACCCGGGCAGGCCGGACACTGTGCACACAACCCTTGGGAGTTTAGTGCAGGTTAGCGCGCAAACCAAAACGCCTTCCTGGGCGCGCAAGCTGGTCGCTGCCAACGTTGCACAGCAAAGAACCCCGGCTTTAGCTCTCCCCTGCCGTTGGGGAGGGCGAGCCGGGGCTCTGTCGCTTAGTCCTTGTTGTTACTTACGGACGTCGCCGTCAACGTTGGAGTCGATCTGCTCCTTACGGAGCTCTTCGGTGTGACGCTCGGTCTCGGTGATCTGCTCCTTGTTCAGAGATACCTTCTCCACCGGGACGGTCTCCTTGTTCACAGAGACACGCTCTTCATTCAGGGTGACGGAGGCTTCCTGGCCGGCCTCGTCGATGTTGCCCTTGAGGTTAGCTGCCTCTTCCTCGGAGATCGGGGTGCGCTCAACGCGAACCTCTTCGCGGGTAACCGGAACCTCTACGGTCTCGGTGTCGGTGACTACGTACTTGCGCAGGCGAGCCTCGCCGGTCTGCACCTTGTCCTTCTGAACATTCAAACGCTCCTCGGAGCGGATGATCTCGCCCTCATTGCTCACGGCGGCCTCGCGGTTGGCGGCTTCGCGCTCGGTGGCACCCGCCTGGTCGGCGTTCGCACCTGCAACGCCTGCACCAGCAACACCTGCACCTGCGGCACCCACGCCAGCGCCAGCAGGGGTGTTACCGCCGGCAGCCTCGTGGCGATCCAGGGTGGAGCGCTCCTCGCCAGCATCCTGGTTGCCAGCACCCTCACCGTAACGGGTGGTGTCCTCAACATTGTCAAGGCCGTAGTGGCGGTAGATCTCGTTCTGCTGCTCCGGGGTCAGAGCCTGGTCGGCATCGAAGTCCGGCGCGTCCTTGACGCGGTCCTTGGCGAAAGCCAGGTTCAGGTTCTCGCCGTCGAACTTGTGGCCGCGCATCGGAACCAGGCTGGAGTTCATACCGAACAGGCCGTGGTTAACCTCAACGAAGGTGGGCTGGCCGGACTTGTCGTCAACGAAGATTTCCTTGACGCTGCCCAGCTTGTCGCCAGCGTTGTCGTATGCGGTTGCCTTGAAAAGATCCTTGATGTCGTTGCTCATTTTGTTAATAAATCCTTTCACCTTGTTGGTACGCAATACGGGGGTTTTGTCTTGCTTGGTGAGTACCAACAGTGGGGAATTACGTAGTGGTGTAACAACAGCGGTGCTGTCGCTGATTGTTTCTGTCTTTCCCGTACACAAAAAACGCTACGCATGGTTTTATTAACACTTCAACCAAAATGCTTTCCAATAAGCGCGAACCGGGCTTTATCCGAACATAACCGCAGTTCATTACATACATCACGATTAGGTCAAGTTTTTTAACAGTGCGTTCCGTGTGTTTTTTTTCACAACGCGGAGTGTCGATTAATGAAAAATCTCAGGCTTCCCTTTCCAGTCCAAGGGGAGCCCGAGAGCATGACGGGAGAAAATGGTTTAGCCGGTTTTATGCCCAGCTATTAGCTGCGTTGGTGTTGATTTCGCTCATGCGATCATTTGCCTGGCGGACGGTGCGGGAGATCTGCCCCAGCACCTCGTTGATCTCCTGTGCGGAGTCATCCCACTTTTTCTGAGCAGCTTGGTAGCTGTCGGAGGCCGCACCCTCCCACTCGCTAACCATCGGCTGCAGATCGCGCTTGAGGTCTCCCAGCAGACCGTTGATGGTGCCGTTGCCACGGTTGATGTCATCCGCAGCATTGGCGATCTGCGCAAAGTTGTACTGAATCATTCCTGTCCCCTTCTGTAATAAATTCTGTGATGAATCTCTTGTGCGCCCAGCGGGCCCGGGTTAAGCGTTGAAAGCTGCCGCATTGTCCACGTCGGTGGTATCGAAGTCACCGGCGTTGGCGCGGATGTTGTCCGCGATGCTCTGCAGTGCCTCGTTAAGCTTCCGCGCGTTCTCGTCCCAGCGCTCCATAAGCGAGTGGAAGGAGGTCTGTGCCTGCCCCTTCCAGCTGCCGGAAACGTCATCCACCACGCCACGCAGGCGGCTGAGCTCGCCCTGCACCTCGTCCTTCACACGGTCGACGTTGTTCGCCGCCTGGTTCATCGTGCTGACATCTGTTTTAAAGCTCATGTCTTAAAATCCCCCTGTTGAAAGTTCCGCAATTTGTCGATCATGCCGCCGGGTATCCCCTTGAAAACCCTGTTGAAGGCGCCATCGTAAGGGTTATACTCGCCGCGCTGCGAAAAGGTTCACGGTATTCCCCACATTTCCTGCTTTCCCCTATTTTTCCGGTCGTGCCGTCGCCACAAACTCCTGGCACACCTTTTCCCGCTGCTCATTCCACTGCCTGTACTGGCAGCCCACCGAAATCTGGTGCCCGTCCACCAGCCGCACATGCCACAAGGTCGTCGAACTCGGATAGTTCTCCTCGTAACTCACCGGCTGGGTCGACACCACTGTCACCCCATCGTCGCTGCTGCTCACGTCGTTGAGCGCGCCGAGCATCGCCGCATCCATTTCCTCCTGTGTTTTCAGCGGCGTCTCCTTGGCCGCCACCAGCACACGCATCCCTTCGTCGTCGCCGACGTATTCCTCCCGCGCACGAGTCGCACTACCTAAGCGCCACCCGTCCACGTTCACGCTGATCGGTATGTCCGCGCGCCGTGAGCTCTGGTCGGCCGTGGTCACGCCCCTCCTGTGTGGCTCGGGGAAGGGTTCTGTCGCCTCCTCGCCGGTCCCTTCTGGGCCCGGTTCGTCCGCGATAGGTTCCTCTGGCTCCACGCTCAGGCTCCCCGTGGCACTCGCAGCGCTTTCCGTGCCTTCCGCGCCAGCCGTGTTCTCTGCCGCCTGCGAGTCGAACACCGTGAACGTCGCCACCAGCCCGCCGACTATAAACAGCGCCAAGGCGGCCAGCGCCGCGGGTAGCCTGCGGATGTCTTTTCTTTCTTCCTTTTTTATTGACGCCCTCTCCTCCACCTCCTGCCACTCTTCCGCTTCCCCTACGGGTTCTGCTACCGCAGTGTCCACGTCTCGATGGCGAACCGGTTCGGCAAAGTTCAGGTGTTCCAGCTCTTGCTGTGCCAGCGCGAGCTCACTGGCGACCCGCAGCACCATGTCGTTATCCACCAGTCGCGCACGCACGCCCATGATCCGCAGATAGTGCACAACCTGCACTGCAAAGGAACCGGTGACCAGAACGTCTACCTCCCGCAGTCCGATGCCCCAGGGAAACAGCTCGCGGGGCTCCGGCGGGTTCACCGCCGCTGCCTCCGGGTACTCCTGTCGTTGTTCCAGCACCTCGCTGACCATCTCAAAGAGCTCGGAGAGCCTACCGAGACTCAGCCCCGAACGCTGGAACTCCACGTCGTCCATTGCGTCCGCTGCGCTATCGGCCCCCTCGTACTGCAAGTATCCCGGTCGTTGCATCTCTACATCGCCGGTCACCACGAACCCCGTGGCCAGATCCGTCACCGTCATGCCGCTGACCAGCACGCCCGATTCCTGCAGCGCCAGTGCCTCGGCCAGCAGTCCCCGGGCTTCCCCAATCTTCTGATCTACCCTCATTTTTCCCGCCCCACTCATTTATTCTCAATCGTTCCTAATTACTCACAAGAGTTCTCAGTTCTGTTCCGCCACCTCGGCCACGTGCACCGTCCAGGTTTCTTTGTGCACATAGGCGGCGCGCCCCTGTGGGCGTCGTACTAAACGAACCCCCGCAATCGGCCCGTCCTCGCGCGGCGCAGAAAACAGCAACCACGCGCTCTGGTCGCGCATGGCCTGCGTCAGCGGCTGATAGGCCGCGCGGGCGAACTGCCCTGAACGGCGGCCGAGCACCAGGTGTAGGCCGATGTCGGCGGCGTAAGGCAACAGGGGAAGCAGCTGGTCGAGGCCGGGATCGGCGTCCGCATCATCGACCACCACGAATAGCTCCGGCCCGGACCACCAGGAGCGTTCCCGCAGCTGCTGCGGAGTCACGTCGCTGCCCGGAATGCGGTCCCGCAGCGTGGTAACCCACTCGGCCAGGTCCGCGCGGAAGTCCTCCGGCACGCGATAACCCGCAACACCCAGCAACCCGCGGCGCGTGTCCGTAACCAGGAACTCCGGCGGCTCGCCGGTGTGGCTGCGAGTGTCTGCGACGGACTGCATCACGGCGCGCAGGGCGGTTGTCACACCACTTCCCGCCTGGCCAATGGCCACCAGGTGCGGGAAAGTCCTCCGATCCCAACGGACCGGATCCAGGCGCGGGCCGCCGATAGCGAATGCCTGCGGGTCGCCCAGCTCCTCCCAACCGATGCGCTCCGGCAGCACCCGCATGGCCACCTCCGGCTCGCCGCGACGGGTGCTTTCCATCCGCACGTGCTCGATGTCCTGCGCGGTGGAGTTGGCGAACTGCACGTGCTTGCCGCGGGGCGACACACCCCGGCCGGGCACGTCTGGAAGGGATTTCTGCGCTTCGCGGAAATGCGCGTCTAGCGGGGTCATCCGTAGTTCGATCTGGCCGGTCAGCACGTCCCGCAACGAGGGTCGGAAGTTCCACCGCAACGCGGTGACCACCACATGCAGGCCGCGCTCCAGGCCGGTGGTGGCCAGGCGGATCAGGCGCTGTTCCTCCTCGCCCGCCCCACCGCTGGCCGTCCCTACCTGGTCCAGCCCATCAATGATCAGCAGGCGTTGGCCTTCCGTCTGCTCCATCTCGTCGAACAGGCGCGCCAGACCATCGGGCCCCACCACCGCCGCCACCTGTGGCAAACGCGCGAGATCCCTCAGTCCACCGCCCGGGTCGAAGATGTACACGGGCCAGCCCGGCGAGCTCAATATCCACCCCAACACCAGGCTGCGCACCGCCGTGGTCTTGCCCGTGCGCGGCTGGCCGACGATCGCCCAATGCTTGCGGCGCAGGTCCACATCCATCGGCACCTGCAGCCCCTCGAAGGGAAGATCCTCCAGGCCAATGCGGGCCACGCCCGGCGCGCGGGGCTCCATAACCTCGCTGGCGGGCAGATCTTCCGGCAGCGGCGGCAGCCATACCGGATTCTGGTTCGGCCCCTCTAGCCGGTCGATCACCATCTGCATGGTGGTGGTCTCCGCCTCCACGGTGGAGCCCAACACCCGCACCAGCCGCTGGTCGCGAGGCAATTCCGGGCCGGAGACATAGGCCGAGTGGAAGCGTACTTTGTCCCCGGCGGAAAGGATCGCGGCACCTGGGGTGGCGGGCAGCTCGTAGGCCTCGGTGGTGCCGATCAGCGCGCGGGATTCGGAGGCAGAGAATGTGCGCAGGGCGATGCGATAACTCAGGTGGGATTCCAAGCCGCGCAGGCGCCCCTCCTCCAGGCGCTGGGTGGCCAGCAGCAAGTGCATTCGCAGGCTGCGCCCCAGCCGCCCGATCGCGGCGAACACTTCGGCGAACTCGGGCCGGGCGTGCAGCAACTCGGAGAACTCGTCCACCACGATAAACAGCGCCGGCATCTGTCCCGGGTAGGCGCGGTTGTATTCCGCCGCCGTGGTCAGGCCTGCGGCGCGGAGCTTTTCTTGACGCCGATGCATCTCCCCCAGCAAACTATCCTGCATTCGGTCGACCAGCCCCGCCTCCTCAGCCAGGTTGGTGATCAGCGCGGACGTGTGGGGCAACCGATCCATCCCCAGGAAGCTGGCGCCGCCCTTGAAGTCCACGAGCACGAAGTTCAGCTCCTCCGGGCTGTGCTGGTGGGTGAAGCTGATCACCACGCTTTTCAGCAGTTCCGACTTCCCGCTACCTGTCGCACCCACACACAGACCATGCGGGCCGATGCCTCCCAGGGCGGATTCCTTGATGTCCAGGTACACCGGCGCACCAGAAAAGCCGATGGGTGCGCGCAAGTCCCCGCCCGGCAGTTCCAGCAGTGAAGTGCTGGATTTCACGGTGGACCTGGCGCGGCAAATCTGCGCCAGTTCCACCTCGCTGAGCTGGTCGGCCACTCCGAAGGGCACCCAGCCATCGACGGTCCAGGCGCTCAGCAGGCACCCGCCCTCGGCATCGTCCACCTGCAGCAACAAGCCGTGCCCCTTGGCGTTTTCCACCCACTCCTCGCTCGGGTCGGTAACCACCGCGCCGGCAACCACGGGGCTTTGTCCCGTGCAGAAGTGCACCTTGCGCGGCCCGTCGTGCGGCAACCACTCCTCGAAAGGCCCGGTGATCCCGATGATGTCCGGGTCCTGCATCGCCAGTTGCGCCTGCATGGCGCGTGCCAGGCCAGCAGCCCCGTCGCCGAGCAGCACGATGCAGTGAAAGCTCGCCAACTCCACGGATACCGGCGCTTCGATGGTGGCGTAACGCAACGCGACCTCCCGCAAGCTCATAGCACTGACCGGCTCCAGGTCCTCCGGCGGGGCGTTCACCGGCACTTCCAGTGGATCGTCCGGGGTCTGCACCGCGGTGCCGATGCGCACCACGCCCGGCTCGGCGGTTACGTCGGTGCCGGTGTGCACATGCGTCCACAGCGCTTGCGGGTGCGGGTGGGCTGCCAGCATGCCCTGCAGCTGCTCGTCGTGGCTGCGCTGCACACTGTCCTTCAGCGCGTCGATGTGCCGGTGGAACGAACGCCGCGTCTCGTCCACATTCGCCCCCGGCTGGAACATCATCGCCATGCTGCCCAGCATCATCAGCGGAAAGATGAAGCTAATCGGGTTGCGCCCTGACCCGGAAAGCACCATGGCAGCGACCATGCCCACCACAGCGACCAGCATGACGGCAGGCAAGAGCAGCCTGATGAACGGTTGTTTGTCTTTCGGCAGCGTCGGCGGCGCCTGTGTTTGCATGGTGAAAAATCCCCCGGTTACCTGCTAGTCCCCACTTAATCCCCATCCAACCCCCTGGATGTGGTTTTTGATTCTAAACCTTCCCCGGACAGCCCGCAGGGCAAGCGCGCTCGCCTCGCCTGGGTTACTATCTGTGCCGTGTAAGAAACACCGGCGGGGTCCAAAGGGGGGATCCTCGCTGCACACTCAATCGGGCACGGCCTAAAACGTGCACCACCAGGGGGATTTTCTACTGTGCTAGCTCTCAGCATTTCCGTGCCCGCGAAGGGCACCACCATCAACGCTGCCATCGCCGACCATGTGCCCGTCGCGGAACTCATTCCACACCTCGTAGATGCGGAACCGGGGGAACACTGGACTCTCCACCGGGCGGTTGGTCAGGTCCAGCCCCAGTACACCCTGGCGGAGGCTGGGGTGCGCCCCGGCGAGTCGCTGACCTTGCAGATCGCCACCGTTCCCGCCCCGCCAGCCGAGGCGGTCGAGGAGCTCTCCGGCCCTATCCCCGCCAGCCCTGCTGCCTGGATCGCCGCGGCCATCGTTGCGCTGTTCAGCCTGCAAGCCGCCCCTGCGTGGCACCCTTTGGACAATCAGCTGGTTGGAGCTGGGGGCGTCCTTAACCTCAATCATTCGGCAGATACCGCAACGATCGTGGCAACCGCGGTGGCGGCACTGGCTACTGCGGCGGCTTCGCTGCACCACCGCAACTTCACCTACCTGGCCGCGATCCTCGGCTTCGGGCTGGGCCTACACGTGAATGTGCTGTGCGCATGCTTTGTGGCGGCTCTCATGGTGTGGCGCAGCGGCCCGGCGCGGATCGTGACGGCCACGTGGGTGGTGTTCGCGGCGGTGAATTTCTGGCCGGGGGTTACGCTGCTGCTGGCGATGTTCGCGTTGGCTTATTCAGGGCAGATTGCGATCGGCCTGGCGGGTATCAAACTGCCAAAGGTGCCCGCGACTGGTGTGTTTACTCAGCCGACGACCACCCGCGCGGGCCAGGTGGTGGAGGTGCACTCCGCCCTGGTTGTGGCAATCGTGGCGGTGCTGGGTGCATGCGTGTACCAGCTGGCGCCGTGGGGTGAGCCGCTGAGCCTGTGGCGCGCGGCGCTGCTGGTGCTGGTGGCCGTGCTGGGCGTGAGTGCGCGCAGTACCCGGCCGGTGCATTCGGTGGCGCTGGCGGTGTTGTCCGCGGCGACGATTCTGTGGCTGGCGTTGCACGAACCCTGGGGTGCGGCGTGCCTGGTGCTGGTTGGCCTGCCGGCGGTGCGCATGCAGTCGCCGATGCTGGGCCGGGTGATCGACATGGTGGAGGCCGTTGCGTTCTGTCTGGCCATCCCCCTGGCACTGCAGACCACGGGGATTTTCGAGGCGATTCGAGGCATCGGCTGATGATCATCCAAGATTCCTCGCCCCACGGGAACTGCCAGGAAGGCACCGTTGCGGCGCCGGGTACTGTGCCTTTGCCGGATATTGACGCCCCTCGTACCCAGCGCTGCACGCCCTGTCCCGGGGCCGGGACGTGGACGTGGCTGTGATTGATACGGGTTCCGCCGGGCCGGGCGTGATGGGAGACCGTGATTTTTGCGTGCTGCACGGATCCGTGGTGACCAGCGTGCTGCGGGCGATAGCGCCGGAAGCAAAGGTGCATTCGTTTAGACATAACGCGGTTGCCTCCCGGGCTGAGGGCACGGTGGAGGATCTGGTTCGAGCGATCGACCGAGCGCTGAAGGCGCGGGTGAAGGTCATCAATATTTCGATGGTGGCCTGCGAGGATACGGCAGAACTGCGGGAGGCCATAGGACAGGCGGAGAAGGCCGGGGTGCTGGTGGTGGCTTCCACTGGCAACACGGGTCAGTGCCCGGAGGGGGCGCCGACGTTTCCCTCTAGTTTGGATCCGGTGCTGGCAGTGGGCGCGGTCGCGCCGCGAGCGCAAGAGCCGGCGGCTGGTGCAGGGTCAGTCGCAGGGCCAGCTGCCGGGAAGGAGAACTCCGCCGACCAGGGTCGCGTGCCCGCGCAGTACAGCGCGCCGACGCACTGGGTGGACCTATTTGCCCCCGGCGGGCCGGTGGAAGGGCAGGTGGACGTGCGCGGGAAGGTGCACACCATCGTCGGCAACCCCGATCCTTTCGAGGGCACCAGTTTCGCCGCGCCGGTGGTGTCCGGGACAGCGGCGCTAGTCTGGCAGATCGTCCCGCACCTCAGTGTGCAGGAGGTCCGCGAGCTGCTGACCTCCACAGCCTCTCCCGGCGCGAGCGGCCCGGGATTGGGGAAGCAGATGCTGGTTGTGAATCCCGCCGCAGCAGTGGATAGGGCGCTGGACCTGCGGGATGCGCGGAACCGCGTTGGCAGCGACGGCAACAATGGCAGCATTGGCAGCGATGACTCGACCGACGCACGCTACGAGCTGCAGACCGTCAGCACCCAGCCTCACCAGCCGGAGGCTGCCGACTACTCCGTGCCGGTCGTGCTCTCCCTCGTGCTGGCGCTGGGCATCATCGCTACGGTCGTCTGTCGGGCTTTCTCCGCGGACAGCAGGCCGCCGTCGGGCAGCGAGGCCACGCGGGCGAACTGAACTTCGTGCTCCGAGCTGAACCCCAGGGCGCGCAGCTCGGCCTGGCTCCCCACGGAGTAGCGCACTCCGTTATCGCTGACCAGCACGTATCCGCGCTCCGTCTTCAGCGCCGACGTGCCCCGCGGGCCGTAGAAGGCGGTTGGTTCGTCGCCGGCCAGCACGGTGCTGATTCCGGCTGAGTCCGCGCCTGCGCCATCCTTCCCTACGCCGCTGCCAGCTGCGGCGCCATCCTCCGGCTCCGCCAGCCCTTGCGGCCCCGCGCACACCATCTGCGGCTGCGCCCACGTCACGGGCTGCTCACCGTCGAACTCCGGGATTCCCGCCAACACGTCCACACTCGGCTGGCGCATCACATCCGCCAGCGGTGCCTCCACCGGCGGCACGGGGCTGCTGGCCAGGGCAAAGTCGCGCCGCGAGCCCTTGACCTCCCCCACTCCCGACCGATCCACCAGAAACGCCCGGTCGCCAGCCGTGATTACCCTGCCCGCCACGTCGAAAGGCGCGGGCATCTTCGTCTTCCCCGCCGGCATGGCGATGTCGGGGCTACGGCGGAACTGCTGAACCAACCCATCGCTGGCGGGCACCGCCTCCGTGCCGAAAGCCCGGGCTGCGTCTGGGGTTATGCGGGAGCGAGTGGTGGCGTCAATAAGCCAATAACCCGAAGGCGCAGCCAGCAGAGCATGGCGATGCGCCTTGATGCGCTCGACGGCCACGACCGTGCCCACGCCACCGTCCGCACGGTCGCAGTACAACCACTCGCGGTCCGGCGCGGCAGAAAGCGCCGGCACCTGCGGAATGCCGATCGGCTGCCCCAACGGCACCTGGGATAGCTGTTCAGCGGTGGTTTTCTGCACCTCGACAGGCTGCTGTAGGATCAGCCGCGCGGAGGCGACGTTCGTGATCGGATGGTAGGAATCCTCCAGGCGCAGGTGCAGCGTGCCGGTTTCATCGGCCACCAGATCGGCCCCGTCCAGGCTTGGCTGTGGGCGCAGTAGCCCCAGCATCACCGCACCACCGGCGATCAACAGGCTCAGCAACACGCCGACGACCAGCGCCCGCCGCTGGCTGCGCAGCGGATCGTGGGCCATTCGCGGGTCCCCAATGACCAGCGCGAGCTCGAGCCTGCGCAGTAGAAAATTAAACCCAGATACTTGTATCCCCGTTGTGCGCATGGTTATTGCGCTCCCCCCTTTGTTGTTTTTGTTGTTTCTAGCCCCCGCTAGCGCGCTTAAGTATTTCATGGTTGAATTGCTTGCGCGAGGCGAACCTCGCCTTCGGGGGAATTTCATACTTTGGGGGATGGCAATAATGGGTTCAGTGGCATTTTTGGCTGCCGATTCTACCGATGCTAGGTATACTGCCTGGTGGGCATGGGTTCTATGCGGATTGCTGGCGATCGGATGCATCGCAGCGGGCTGGTTCGCCTTCGCCCGCAGCCGCGCCACCACGGACCAGGGCACGCGCTGGTTCCGTCTGCTCTGCGTGCACGACAGGTTGTGGGGCGAGCCGTCGTCGCGACGGATTTCTAGCGACCGGCTGGCCGGTGGTTTGGGTCTTTCTCTTATGGACGCCACCCTCTCCACCGCAACCGTCCCCACCAAACCTTTCGGCCGTGGCTGGTTGGGGGATTCCTCGGCCACGCTGGTGGGCGTGCCAGAGCACGCGGCGGCGCGGATGCCTTTTGCCGCCAGCGGGTGCGGGGTGTGGGCTCTGCCCGCAGAGGCTCCGCCGGTGGGCGCGCAGGTATCCGGCTTGGCGGATCAGTTGAGCGTTCCGCCTGCACCGGGATGGTTTATCGGGCTGACCGACGCGGGAGAATCCATGCTGGTGCACCCCATTCCCGGCGCGACCTTTGCAGTATTTGGAACGAGCGGGCAGCTGCGGGCGCTGGAGGGGTCTATGAATTGGCCGGAAGAGCTATTCGATCTGCACAGGCTCAGTGGTAACGCTGCTAGCGCCAACGGAATGGCTAATCCCATTGGTACGGCGGGCGCGATGGGCGTAGCGGACGGCCTGGGTGCGACGGATTCACTCGCCGGCGATGAGGGGACGAAGACTCAGGTACTGCTCGTGGAGGTTACCGTGGCTTCTCGCGGACCGCGCAACCCGCGCGGTCCGCTCAGCGGGAGTGTTGGCTTCGCTGCTGCGGAGGACGTGCTCGCCCAGGGGCGCGAGCGCCTGCAACTGCTGGGGCGCCCCACGGTCGATGTGTATATCGCGGTTCCGCCGGTTGGCACGGGTACGATCCTGGCCCACGGTGAGCACCGGGAGTACTTCAACTTCTTCGCCGTCACGGCACCCGTGCCGAAGCCGGCGACACAACCCGCGCCGAAACCTGCTCCGCAGCCGGTGCCACAGAATGCGCCGGTTGCCGCCCCGGCTACGGCTCCGACGGTGGGCGCAGCCACTCCCGCGCCCGCTCGTTCAAAGCGTCCAAAGCATCGCCGCGCGAGGCCGAATGCGCACAAGCACCGCTTTCCTCATGGCGCGGTATCTGGCCCTGCGGCTAGTTCCGCATCTACTGCGCCTGCGCCCGCCGACCCGCTCCCGCTACCGACCGGCGAGCGCTTGGCGCGGGTCGTCAGCGCGCGTTCCGCCAGCTCCTCGTCGGCTGGGTAATCCACCCGCACCAGGTTCAACCCCGCCGCGGGTGCCACCGGCACGGCAGAGCTGCGCTTCGTCTCCTGCAAAAGTCCCGGAGTGAAATCCTCCGGTCGCTTGCCCGACCCGACCATCAGAGCCGCCCCCACCAGGGATCGCACCATCGACCAGCAGAAAGCATCCGCCGTCACGTGAGCCTCATAGGTTTGCGGTTCCACCTCCGTGGAGACGTCCACCCAGCGGAACTCCTGCAGCTCGCGGACGGTCGTGGCCCCCTCGCGGGCCTTGCAAAACGCCGCGAAGTCGTTCAAACCGATCAGCGCATCGGAGGCCGCCTGAGTCTTCTCCACATCAATCGGGTGACGCCACGCTGCAGTATCCCGCGCCCGCACAGGCACAGGCCCGGCCGGATGAGTCGTCACACGATAAATGTAGTGCCGGCGCAGCGCGGAGAAGCGGGCGTCAAAACCCTGCGGAACAACACTCGCCCCGTGCAACCGCACGTCCGCAGGCAACATGCGCGACAGGCGCCGAACCAGATCCTCCGGGCGAGTCAGCGAGCGCTGCTCGAAGGCATCTACTGGGATGTCCGCGTGGCAGACCTGGCCGCTGGCATGCACGCCCGCGTCGGTACGCCCGGCAACGACCAGCTCAACGGGATGGCGAGTGACCAGCGAGAGCTTCTCCTGCAGCACTCCCGCAACCGTGCGTAGCCCGCCGGACTGAGTAGCCCAGCCGTGGAAGTCCGTGCCATCGTAGGCCACGTCCAGGCGCACGCGCACCAGGTTGGCGGCCTGGTTGGGCTGGTCAGCCTGACCGGCCGGGTCGGCCTGCGGAACCTGCGGGTTCTCGGGCATGGGCGGGGCGCCTCCTTCAGATGGACGTTCGACTAACTCGGCTAGCTGCTGCTGAACTGCTGCATTCGCCATGGGCACTGTGCGCGCCTTAGTCTAGTCTGCGTGCAAGACAACGAATTCTCCGCCTCCACCCTCGACTCGCGCGCCCGCCGCCTAGTCGCGTGGGTCGCTGCCCTTAATGGCCTTGGCTTCGTCGTTGAGGTGACGATCGCTCTGCTCATCGGCTCCGCCGCCCTTTTTGCGGACGCCGCAGACTTCCTCGAAGACACCCTCATCAACGTTCTGGTGCTCACCGCCCTGGGGTGGTCGGTCGCCAGCCGCCGGAAGGCCAGCTATGCCCTGGCGGGGTTGATTCTGATTCCGGCTTTCGCAGCGTTCGGCACGGCCGCGTGGAAGGTTGTGACGGGCACTCCCCCGGAGCCCGTGACTCTGAGCGTGACGGCCATCGGAGCTCTGGTGATTAACCTCGTCTGTGCAGTGCTTTTGCTGCGACTACGCGGGGCAGATAGTGCGTTGGTGCAGGGTGCTTGGCTGGCCGCGCGGAATGATGCGGCGGCTAATGTGCTGATCCTAGGCGCCGGTGTGGTGATGATGTTCTGGGCTAGCGCGTGGCCGGACATTGTGGTCGGCGTGGTCATCGGTCTGATTAACCTCTCGGCGGCAAAGGAGGTCTTTGAGCAGGCTCGAGCGGAAGAGCCGGAGCTGGAGATGGACTAGGCGACTGGGACGGTCTACGGCGGGGGTGGGTGGCGTCAATAAGTAAGCAACCAATAAGCAACAAAAGGCGGGCCACGAGCTACCCGATTGGGTAACCGTGACCCGCCTCAAAGCTAGGCGAAAGCGAAAGCTAAGCCAGAGCGAAAGCTAGGCGAGAGCGCCGGACTTACTTGTCCTCAGCAGCCTCTTCAGCCTTAGCCTCGTCGGCAGCCTCGGCAGCCTCAGCCTCAGCGGTCTTGTCGGTTGCGGTGTCAGCCTCAACCTCCGGGGCCTCCTCAGCCTCTTCAGCCTTAGCCTCAGCAGCCTCGGCCTCAGCCTTCTTGGCCCTGGAAGCAGCAACGCGGTTAGCGCGCTCCGCCTCGGTGGAGGCCAGCGGCTCCGTCACCAGGGAGATCTGGGAGATCGGAGCGTTGTCGCCCTTGCGGTTCTCCAGCTTGATGATGCGGGTGTAGCCACCCGGACGGCCTTCGAACTTCGGAGCCAGCTCGTTGAACAGGTAAGCAACAACTTCCTTGTTCGGGATGAGCTTCAGCACGTTGCGGCGGTCCGCCAGGGTGCCGCGCTTGGCCTTGGTGATGATCTTCTCGACGTAGGGGCGCAGCAGCTTAGCCTTTGCGTCCGTGGTCTTGATGGCGCCGTGCTCAAACAGCTGAGCAGCGAGGTTGGACAGGATCTTCTTCTGGTGGGAAGCAGAACCGCCCAGGCGGGCGCCCTTCTTTGGGGTAGGCATTAGTTCTCCTCGTGTGGATCTTTAAATCAGTGAGCGCGTGCGGTTAACCACCGGGTTATTCCGCGATGTCCTCGCCCTCGGTGTCGATGAACTCACCGGTCTCTGCGTCGTAGCCTTCGATATCGGTGATATCGAAGCCCTCCGGAGCGTCCTTCAGGCCCAGGCCCAAGCCAGCCAGCTTGACCTTGACCTCGTTGATGGACTTCTGGCCGAAGTTACGGATGTCCAGCAGGTCGGACTCCGTGCGTGCAGCCAGCTCGCCGACGGTGTGAATCTCTTCACGCTTCAGGCAGTTGTAGGAGCGGACGGAGAAGTTCAGGTCCTCGATCGGCATGCTGTAGGCAGCGATGTGCTCGCTCTCCTGCGGCGACGGGCCAATCTCGATCCCCTCTGCTTCGTAGTTCAGCTCCTGGGCCAGACCGAACAGCTCCACCAGGGTCTTACCTGCGGATGCCATGGCATCACGGGCGGTGATGGAGTTCTTCGTCTCCACGTCCAGAATCAGCTTGTCGAAGTCCGTGCGCTGTTCCACACGGGTTGCCTCGACCTTGTAGCTGACCTTCAGAACCGGGGAGTAGATCTGGTCGACCGGGATGCGTCCGATCTCAGAAGAAGCTGCAGCAGCCGGAACGTAGCCGCGGCCACGCTCGACAGTCATCTCGATTTCCAGCTTGCCCTGCTCGTTCAGGGTGGCGATGTGCAGGTCCTGGTTGTGGACCTCCACGCCAGCCGGAACCTCAACGTCGGCGCCGGTAACCTCGCCCGGGCCTTCCTTGCGGATGAACATCGAGACGGGCTCGTCGGAGTCGCTGGACAGAACCAGGGACTTGATGTTCAGGATGATGTCGGAAACATCTTCCTTCACGCCCGGGATGGTGGTGAACTCGTGGAGCACACCCTCGATGCGCAGGGAGGTCACTGCCGCGCCCGGGATGGACGACAGCAGGGTCCGGCGCAGGGAGTTACCCAGTGTGTAGCCGAAGCCCGGCTCCAGCGGCTCAATGACGAACCGGGAGCGGGAATCGTCGATGAACTCTTCCGTGAGCGCGGGGCGCTGTGAAATGAGCATTGTTTAAGCTTCTCCTTTTTCGGCGACCGCTATATGACGCCGTTAGGGGGACTACCGCCACCAGGTTTGGTAGACGGTGCGGACGGTAGAAAACCGCGTTTGGTGTTCTATCCGAAGTAATTCTAACGAATAGGTTCGTCAGGTTTACTTCGAGTAGAGCTCGACGATCAGCTGTTCCTGCAGCGGAATGTCGATCTGAGCGCGCTCGGGCAGCTGGTGCACGAGGATGCGCAGAGTGGACGGTACGACCTGCAGCCAAGCAGGAACGATCGTATCGACCAGGGCTTCCTGAGCCTCTTCGAACCACAGCATCGAGCGGGACTTCTCACGCACGTCGATGATGTCGTACTGGGAGACCTTGAAGGAAGGAACGTTGACCTTCTTGCCGTTCACGGTGAAGTGACCGTGGGAAACCAGCTGGCGAGCCTGGCGGCGGGTGCGTGCCAGACCTGCGCGGTAGACAACGTTATCCAGGCGAGACTCCAGCAGGATGACCAGGTTGTCACCGGTCTTGCCCGGGCGACGGTTGGCCTCTGCGTAGTAGCGGCGGAACTGCTTCTCCAGAACGCCGTAGGTGTACTTCGCCTTCTGCTTCTCCTGCAGCTGCAGGAGGTACTCGGACTCCTTGATGCGAGCACGGCCAGCCTGCCCCGGAGGGTAGGGGCGACGCTCGAAGGAGTTGTCGCCGCCGACGAGGTCGACGCGGAGGCGACGGGACTTACGGGTTACGGGGCCGGTATAACGAGCCATTTTCTATCCCTAATCCTTTCTTCTCTTTAGACGCGACGACGCTTCGGCGGGCGGCAGCCGTTGTGCGGCTGCGGGGTGACGTCGGCAATGGTGCCAACCTCGAGGCCCGCGGTGGACAGGGAACGGATAGCGGTCTCGCGGCCGGAGCCCGGACCCTTAACGAATACGTCAACCTTCTTCATGCCGTGGTCCATAGCCTTGCGAGCAGCGGACTCGGCAGCCATCTGAGCGGCGAAGGGGGTGGACTTACGGGAGCCCTTGAAGCCGACGTGGCCCGAGGAAGCCCAGGAAATCACAGCGCCCTTCGGGTCCGTGATGGACACGATGGTGTTGTTAAAGGTGGACTTAATGTATGCGTGGCCGTTGGCCACATTCTTCTTGACGACGCGACGGCCAGTACGGCGCGCGCCGGAACGAGTCTTCGGAGGCATAGGTTACTTCTTCTTTCCTGCGATCGTCTTCTTGGGGCCCTTACGGGTACGAGCATTGGTCTTGGTGCGCTGACCGCGGACCGGCAGGCCACGACGGTGGCGCAGGCCCTGGTAGGAACCAATCTCGATCTTGCGGCGAATATCGGCCTGGATCTCGCGGCGGAGGTCACCCTCCACCTTCCAGGTGTTCTCGATAACGTCACGCAGAGCGGACAGCTGCTCGTCGGTCAGATCCTTGGAGCGAAGATCAGGGGAGATGCCGGTCTTTTCCAGCAGCTCCTTGGAACGGGCGGGGCCGATTCCGAAGATGTAGGTCAGTGCGACCTCCATGCGCTTCTCGCGTGGCAGGTCAACACCAGCAAGGCGTGCCATAGGGCATTTTCCTTCCGGTTTAGCGACGGTTTTCTCCACACTCGTCCCTTTTGATCCTTCGAGTATTTCGCCAACAGTCACGGAAGAGACTGTTCGGGCACTAGGTGCCTTGAACGTGCGAAACCAACACCCCAACTATTGGGGTGTTGGAAGGAGGGCTCCGGCCGCCGCGGCCAGAGGTAGTGACCAGGTAGCTGCCGCCTCGGCGACGCTGCTACCTAGATTGGATGTATGGAGGCTTAACGTTTTACTTGTAGCGGTAAACGATACGCCCACGGGTCAGGTCGTAGGGAGACAGCTCCACGACAACCCGATCCTCGGGGAGAATACGGATGTAGTGCTGGCGCATCTTGCCGGAAATGTGGGCCAACACCTTGTGGCCGTTGTCCAGCTCGACACGGAACATCGCGTTTGGCAGGGGCTCGACGATGCGACCCTCAACCTCGATGGCGCCTTCTTTTGCCATATCCTCCAACGTTTCCCCAGCTCAGATAGCTGGTATGGGTGATGTTTTGCTACATACGGTGCAGTCTCAAGATCTCCCACATGGCAGTCGCCTAGGGCACTTACCGATGCGAAAGCCTCATGCACCAACTGCTTACAATACACGCGACCTGCACGGATGCCAAAACGCTCGCGCCAGCCCCCTTCGGGAGCTAACACGAGCGCTTTTCTTTCTTAGTGGCCTAACCTTGACGGCGGCCCGGACTACGCCTCTAGGCGGGCTGCTCCTCACGGCGCAGCTCGCCCTTCGCCAGGCGGTTCACGGTCATCGCAATCGCACCGTCGCCGGTGACGTTACATGCGGTACCGAAGGAGTCGATGGCGATGTAGGCGGCGATCATCAGCGCCACCTGGCCATCGTCGAAGCCCAGCTGGGACTGCAGCAGACCCACGGCCGCCATAATCGCACCACCCGGCACGCCCGGGGCGGCGATCATCATCACACCCAGCAGGAAGATGAAGCCCAGGGCCATGCCTGCGGTCATGTCCACGCCGGTCATGTAGACGATGGAGAACGCGAACAGGGCGATCTTCTGCATGGAACCAGACAGGTGCACCGTCGCGCACAGCGGCACCACGAAGTCGGCCACGGACTGGGATACCCCGTTCCTACGGGTGCACTCCAAGGTCACCGGAATGGTTGCCGCAGAAGAGGAGGTACCCAGCGCGGTGAAGTATGCGGGCAGCATGTTCTTCAGCGCAGTGAACGGGTTACTCTGCGCGAACAGTCCGGCCAGCAGGTACTGCAGCGCCAGGATCACCCACGTCATAACCACGGCAAGGATCAGCACCTTAGCGAACTGCGACAGCGTCAGCTTCAAGTTGCCGTTCATACCCATCGTCAGGAACACGCCGAAGATGTAGAACGGCAGCAGCGGGATAATGAAGCTCTGGATGACCTTCATGGTCACCTCGCGCAGTTCCTCAGCGCCCTTGAACAGAACCTCGGTGCGCATCGAGGCCATTGCAATACCCACGGTGAAGGCCAGCAACAGCGCTGACATCACGCCCAGCGGCGGATCCATCTCCACGGAGAAGAACGGCGCCAGTGCGCCTTCGTCAATATCCTTCGCCTCGATCATGGACTCGTTGCCCAGCAGCGACGGGTAGAACCCCTCGGCCACACCATAGGCAATCAGACCAGAGATGATGGTGGAGACGTAGGCGATGCCGGCGGTCACGCCCAGCCACTTGCCTGCCCCGCGGCCCAGGCTGGCAATAGCCGGGGCGATCAGGGCGAAAATCAGAACCGGGACGAAGAATCCCAGGAAATTGGCGAACAGCCCATTCAAGGTCGCGAACACGCGGCCTGCCCACTCGGGGAAGAAAAGGCTGCAGACGATACCCAGGACGATCGCGACGATGATCTTGAATATCAGCGAATTAAAAAATCGGGATGCATTCATGCTGGCGCTTTCCCTTTGTAAATGCTTGTAGGTCCTCTAGAAACGATTATGTTTAGCCTACTCGCAATACTTGATTCCCCAATAATCGCCGGTAGCCCACCAACCCCACCCCTGCTGCCCCCCACACATCCGCGCCCCACCCCAGCTACACCCCAACCCATCTTCGCCCCCGACACCCCGCCACCCGGGGCACGCGGCA
>NZ_JAKRND010000039.1 GCF_022347285.1 Corynebacterium sp. ACRPH | reverse complement strand
GGGTTAATAGACAAAAAGTGTGTCCGCTCGGCGTGTCGCCGGGGTGGGCCCCTTTTTTATTTCATTGGTCCTTTCCGGATGCCTAAGTTGTGTTGGTATTCGGTTGGGATAGCGTTGTCGTAGAAGGCTGGTCGTCCTGTTTCGTGGTCGGCTGTGTTGTGGTCTTCTGGGACGAGATCGTTGACTTTGGCGAGTTGATCTTGTCCGAAATTGCACTGCCTGGCGATCTTTAGCGGATCGTCAGGCAGCTGCTTTTTCGAGTGCAGGTACCATTCGAGCATTTTGCGTTGCCGTTCTCCTGCTCTGCCGCGGTGTGCATCAGCGATGCGTTTGAGTTGAGCGTTAATGCCGCCTTCAAGACTGTTCGTGGTCGCTGCCCACCGGGCTGGGTCGAGTGCTTCTGGTGGGGGCTGCAGGTAGATAAACAGCCAGTTGTTGCGGGATAGGTGCAGAAGCGAGTGGTATGCCTTGCGCACTCGGATATGTGTCCATTCCCACTGTTTATTGAGCGTGCGATGTTCTTTGGGCAATGGTGTTTTTTCGTTGAGGAACCGTTGGTAGACCTGCCCGAAGTCGTGCAGGCGTAGTGTCCAGTCGCGTGCTTGGTCTAAGGTGGTGATCTTGGTCAGTGTCAGCGCGAGGGCGTAGATGGCTTTGCCGGCGTCGGTGCGTGGTCGTGATGTGGTGTAGCGGCGGATGACGCGTTGGGCATGCACTAGGCAGCGCTGGATGAGGGCATGTGGCCAGCAGGCTTTGATTGCTGAGTAGGCGCCTTGCCCGCCGTCGAGGACCACACATAATGGTTCGGCGATACCTCGCAGTAGTTGTGTGTAGGCGTGGGCTGACTCGCGTTTGGCCCAGCGCCAGGAGATGACGTGGTCACGGCTTGCGGCTACCAGTAGGCATCCGGCGTCGGTGTAGGTGCCGTCGATGAAGATTTGGTCGTAGACCCGGTTGGGGTCTGGGGTGTTGGGTACATCGACGAGCCACAACGAGGTGAATCGGCGGTCGAGCGTGCGCCGGGAGACGTTCAAGGCGTCGGCCACATCGGTCAGAGAAGCCGTGCCGGTGACGTAGGCGTGAAATGCTTTGAAATCCCGGGTGTGGGTCTGATCGGGACGGCGGTGTGTGGTGGAGGTTCCACAGTCAGGGTTTTTACATCGCCACCTGGTTGTCCCTTTGGTTGTGGTGCCGTTTTTCTTCATTTGCCCAGCACATATGGGGCATCGTGGTCTGTTTGGTGTCACCGGCAAAGCTAACCAGCATCCGGCTACCACACTGGGGCGCCGTTCCGGTGGATTGAAGGAAAATCGGGCCCGAATAAGGTTTGGAACCTTATTCAAGCCCGGTTTACATAGTCTGATCAGCAGATATGCTGAAAAATCAGACACACTTTTTGTCACTTAACCC
>NZ_JAKRND010000038.1 GCF_022347285.1 Corynebacterium sp. ACRPH | reverse complement strand
GGTTGCGTCCTTTAGTGTGGTGTATCTGTAGCTGCCGGTGACGACCTTATGAATGCACGAGGCGACCACCGCAGCACCTTTCGAATCCGTAACCACACTTCCTCGAAAGGGAAACCACGATGGCCGCTGGCCCCCATTCTATCGACCCCACCACCTACCTCGACGAACTACTGGCTCAAGCCTCCCCGGATCTGATGCGCGAGATGCTCCAAGGGTTCATCAACCAGATCCTCTCGACCCAGGCCGACCAGATCTGCGGCGCCGACTACGCCACCGTCAGTGATGCGCGCACCAACGTCCGCAACGGCTACCGCCACCGAAACCTCGACACCAGAGTCGGCACCATCGACGTCGCCGTGCCCAAACTCAGAACCGGCTCGTTCTTCCCGGACTGGCTGCTGGAACGACGCACCCGGGCCGAACGTGCCCTGACCACCGTGATCGCCACCTGCTACCTCAAAGGCGTCTCCACCCGCAGGATGAACGACCTCGTCGCCACCCTGGGGATCAACAACCTCTCAAAATCGCAGGTCTCCGAGATGGCCAAAGATCTCGATCAGATGGTGGAAGATTTCCGCACCCGACCCCTGGATACCGGCCCCTACCTCTATGTTTCCTGCGACGCGTTGACCATGAAGGTGCGTGAAGGCGGACGGGTCGTGAAAACCTCCGTGCTGCTGGCCACCGGCGTGAACGCGGAAGGCTACCGCGAACTACTCGGCATGCAGGTCGCCACATCCGAGTCCGTGGCCTCCTGGACCGGTTTCTTCCGCGACCTGAAAGCCCGCGGCCTAAACGACGTCTACCTGGTCACCAGCGACGCACACTTGGGCATCCAGCACGCCATCGGCGAGGTCCTGCCGAACGCCTCCTGGCAACGGTGTCGCACGCATTTCGCTAAGAACCTCTCCGGGCTGGTGCCCAAAAGCCAATGGCCGACCTTGTCGGCGATGTTCCACACGATCTTCCAGCAACCTGACGCCCAGGCTGTGTGGGATCAGGCACGGGAGGTGGTGGGCTTCTGTGAGCAGAAGTTCCCCCATGTCGCGGACTACCTCGAGGAAGCGCTCGACGAGCTGCTGGCGTTCACGAACACGCCAAGGACGGTGTGGACGAAGGTCTGGTCGAACAACCCCACCGAGCGGTTGAACCGGGAGATCCGCCGGCGCACCGACGTCGTGGGGATCTTCCCGAACCGAGATGCCGTCGTGCGCCTGGTCGGGGCGGTGCTGGCTGAGCAGCACGATGACTGGATCCAGCAGAAGCGCTACATGTCGCTGACGGCCCTGGACCAGACGAAGACCATGATGAACGCCAACGTCATCGACACCGGCGAAGCCACTCAGGAGGTCGCATGAGCCAGTCGCAACACCGGGCTCGTGCCGGTCCCTGAGATCGTCATGCTGCCTATTTTATCGAAAGGGCAGATACACCACTCGCGTGGACTTGACC
>NZ_JAKRND010000036.1 GCF_022347285.1 Corynebacterium sp. ACRPH | reverse complement strand
TGGGACGAAGTCGTAACAAGGTAGCCGTACCGGAAGGTGCGGCTGGATCACCTCCTTTCTAAGGAGTATTTGTTTTTAATTGTTTCTGGGTGAATAGGTAGCCGGTTCAACCAGCCTTTTGTTGGTGGTTGTTGGGTGCTGTTGTGTTCAAGTCACTTTGTTATAGTGTTGGATGTTTGTGTGTTGGGGTTGGCACAGTGTTGGGGTTGGGTTAGCAAAGTTTTGGTTTGTCATGGCTGTTGGGTGTCTGGGACAATCTGTTTGTTCCTTTTTGTGGACGCTCGGCAATGGGCTGATGAGTTTTCGTTGGTTTGTTGTGGGTGTTTAGTGTTGTTTGAGAACTGTATAGTGGACGCGAGTATCTTCTTTTTGTGATTTTTTGTTTGAAATCATTTTTGTTCACGCGCTGATCGCATTGCCTTTTGTTGGGTGTGTGGTTGGTGTGTGGGTGTCTTAGTATTTTGTGTTGTCTGTGAAGGGCGCACGGTGGATGCCTTGGGCATGATAAGCCGATGAAGGACGTGGAAGGCCGCGATAGTCCTCGGGGAGTTGTCAATCGAGCGTTGATCCGAGGGTGTCCGAATGGGGAAACCTGGCCACAGTTGTGTGTGGTCGCTGCATGGATGAATTCATAGTTTGTGTGGTGGTAACGCGGGGAAGTGAAACATCTTAGTACCCGCAGGAGAAGAAAATAATAATGATTCTGCTAGTAGCGGCGAGCGAACGTGGATTTTTGGCTAAACTGCATGCGTGTGATACCTGGCAGGGGTTGCGTGTGTGGGGTTGTGGGGTTGTGTTGTGCGGTGCTGCCATGCCGTGCCCCGACATTGTGTGTTAGCGGAAGTGGTTTGGAATGGCCTGCCGTAGACGGTGAGAGTCCGGTACGTGAAAGCATGTGGTGTTGGGGTTGACATGATGTACCCGAGTAGCAGCGGGCTCGTGGAATCTGCTGTGAATCTGCCGGGACCGCCCGGTAAGCCTGAATACTTATTGTGACCGATAGTGTATGAGTACCGTGAGGGAATGGTGAAAAGTACCCCGGGAGGGGAGTGAAATAGTACCTGAAACCGTGTGCCTACAAGCCGTCAGAGCCTTTTTTGGGGTGATGGCGTGCCTTTTGAAGAATGAGCCTGCGAGTCAGCGGCATGTCGCGAGGTTAACCCGTGTTGTGGGGTAGCCGTAGGGAAACCGAATCCTAATGAGGGTGTGTTTTAGTGGCGTGTCCTGGACCCGAAGCGGGGTGATCTACCCATGGCCAGTGTGAAGCAGCTGTAAGAGGCTGTGGAGGCGCGAACCCACTTAGGTTGAAAACTGAGGGGATGAGTTGTGGGTAGGGGTGAAAGGCCAATCAAACTCCGTGATAGCTGGTTCTCCCCGAAATGCATTTAGGTGCAGCGTCGTGTGTTTCTTGCCGGAGGTAGAGCTACTGGTTGGTTGAGCGGGACTATCATCTTAGCGACGTCAGCCAAACTCCGAATGCCGGTAAGTCAGAGTACGGCAGTGAGACTGCGGGGGATAAGCTTCGTTAGTCGAGAGGGAAACAGCCCAGATCGCCGGTTAAGGCCCCTAAGAGTGTGCTAAGTGGAAAAGGATGTGGGATCGCGAAGACAGCCAGGAGGTTGGCTTAGAAGCAGCCATCCTTGAAAGAGTGCGTAATAGCTCACTGGTCGAGTGGTTCTGCGCCGACAATGTAGTGGGGCTCAAGTACACCGCCGAAACCGCGGAACTCAA
>NZ_JAKRND010000035.1 GCF_022347285.1 Corynebacterium sp. ACRPH | reverse complement strand
GGCCGCGGCCGGTGAGTCCTGCTTCGTGGAGTCCGCCGTTGAGGAGGGCTTGGTAGAGGGGGAGGTTGTGGAGGCGGTCGAGGTAGGTGTCAACGACGCTGTCGCCGGTGTCTAGGGGGTTTCCGGTGAAGTCGCCGGCGGTTTCGATGAGGACGCAGACGGTGACGCGGCCGTGGTCATCGTAGCGGTAGTGATACGCAGCACCATTCCGGCCGGCTGGCTGGATTGATTATGGTGTCAGGACACAAGCTTGTGTGTTAGTCGTCGAAGTCTGTTCCTGCGGCCTTAGCTTGGTTGAGTGTTTGATGCAGGTTGTTGGTGTTGTTGAACAGGTCTGTCAGCTGGGTGTGGAGTGGTTGCAGGGTTTCGGTGGTGCCGATGAGGCTGAACATGCCCGCGTCACTGTCGAACTCAATGCCGTCGGTGGTGACGTTTGCTTGTCGAAGTAGGTACTTGGCGAGGCTATCGAGGAAGTAGCCGTTGGGTGTGTGCCCTGCTTGTTCTATGACGCCGACTGCTTCCTTGGGAATGGTGTCCATAGCGGCGAACAGGGTGGTCATACCGTCGAGTTCTGCGAGGTGGAAGAGTGGTTGGTCTTCCTGTTGCGTGTTGGTTGGCATCGTGTCTTGTTCCTGGCTTTCTGTGAGGTCGGGGTGTATGGGTCGCGGGGTATCGATTAATCCGTAGTAGGCAAGTGCATCTTCCAGAGCATATTCGATTTCGCGGTAGCCGCCTAGGACATCGGTCATAAAGTAGGTGCCTTCTGGGGCTTTATCCGTGGTGCCGCCTTGCGGCGGATTTGTGTCGTGGATCGTGTAGTTGATGATCCGTCTTTCCTTCGGTACCCACTCATTTTCTCTTGTTACGGGGACGAAAGCTTGTTCCTCTGGTGACCAGAAGGTCGCGAGTGTGTAGTGGAAGTAGTTGTCAAAAGGGATGGTATTAGGATGGCTTTTCGCTGGGATTCTTTGAAAAGGTCCGCCTTTTCTGAAGTCACTCTTGACGATCTGAATTGGTGGAATAAGTAGTTCGTTTTTTTCGACGAGCGGAAACCATGATGTATCGGATGGGTCGCTGATGAGCGCGCGATAAGGGTGGAGCATTGCAGCCGCGCCGAAGAATGCTTCGGTGGAGGTGACGCCAACAGGGATGTATCCGAGGGTGGTTTTCATCAGGTAGAGCTGTCCAGCTTTAGGGCGGCTGCCTTTGGGACTGTCTAAAGAAAATTCTAACAAGTTAACTCCTTATTTTATATTTGGATAATTATTTTCTATCCATTCTTTTCCGAATTCAGTTCCCTCTTTGTAGAACCTATGGTTCTTGCTCATGCTATTTATTTTGTTTTCGAGCAAACCATTCTCTAGTCCGAGATCTTTATATTCGGCTTGTGTGACTTTTGGAGGATTTGACATTCTTAAGCGTTCGATGAGGTGCTGTTCGACGCCACGCGCTTCATACTTGCCCAAAGGATTGTCTCTATTAAGGACGCGCATTCCGCCTATAGGACGTGTGGTCGGGTGCGTTATCGCGTGTTGGATTGCCCTCATCCTAGGATGCTTGGTTATTCCTACATATGTAGTTTTTCCTCCATTAACGTAATGGTACACGTAGTGGTCTTTAACCTTGTTTGCGTCAGCCCAGCAACCCTTTAGCCCCAGCATGTCGACCCAGAATGCTGCGTGGTCGACATACCCCTGGGCTGAGGCGAGTCGTGGGGCGAGTCCGAGTGGGTCTTGGGCATTGTAGGCACCAAGGGTGGGGTTGTAGTAGCGGAACCGGTTGTACGCCCACCCGGATTCAACATCCTCGTACTGACCGGCAAACAACAACGGGCTGGTGCACCGACCAGACCACGTACGTGTGCCGTAGAGGGTTTGGGTGGTGTGTCCTTCGACGACACCGGTGGTGGTGTTGATCAGTTCCTGTGGTGCTCCGGCTAGGTCGCACACCAGGGCGTAGAACGTCGCATCA
>NZ_JAKRND010000034.1 GCF_022347285.1 Corynebacterium sp. ACRPH | reverse complement strand
TTGAAGGAGCGAAGGCCAATGGCTGGAAACAAGCCATCAACCAACTAGCTGTGGCATACCCAGACCGATTCGCGGAGTACTTGTAAACCAAGCCCCCGCACACAAACAATCGGGCACTCTCAGATCGTTATCTGGTGGACAAAGTAAACTCGTCCAACTTGCGATCGCCATTTCCTCCAACCGACCATTCGTCATTCTGGATGAGCCCACGAACGAGCTGGATGCGCTAAACCGCCGTCTAGTATGGGATGAAATTGCGACCCTCGCCCAACAGGGAGTTACCGTATTAGTAATCACTCATGCAGTTTCTGAAGTTGAATCCTGCCTAACCCATCTTGGAATTATGGATAGAGGGCGGCTCATTGCCGACGGCACGGTTAATCACGTCATGCAAAACGTTCAAAATAGACGAACCATTGCGTACCGCACGGAATCCAATAGTGATAAAAGTTCAGAACCTTGGGAGCAGATAGTAGATGTCGACCAAATTCCGAGAATTGTCTCGAAACTATGCCACGAAGGAGCCGACGATATTACTATCAGTTCACCCAATCTCGAGGATGTTTTTGTCAACCTAATTGCATCCAGAACGAATGAAGCATGAGTAACACCCTTACGTTTACGCGCATACAGCTGACCAATTGGCGATGGTCTTGGCCGTCCATGCTGCTTACTGGAATTGTCGTTCCTGTTCTAATGTCTTTAGGACTTGGTGTGTACGCGCAAAACTTAGGTGGGCCTGCCGTTGAGTACGCTGTTATTGGTGGCTTGGCGTTTTCTCTACTATTCGAGTTGCAGGGCAAAATGGCCGCCAATATTTCCTTTATGAAGGCGAATGGAGCCCTAGATCAACTAGTGGCTACGGGGGCGAAGCGCATCCAGTTTGTTGTAGGGAGCTTTATCGCCTTTAGTCTCTTAGCTACTCCTTCACTGCTCATAACTCCAGTTGCGGTAGTTAAGATTCTCGGGCTTTCTTTCTCTCCGTCTTTCACTATCGTTCCTTCCGTAATTTTTGCTGGTTGTGCTTTCCTTTCTGCCGGAATGATAATTGGAGCATTGTGTTCCAGTCTTGAGTAGGCGTCTTCCATCTCATTGTTATTGGCCATTATGCTGCTAAGTTTCGGCCCAGTTGCCGTTCCTGAAGATTTGTTGCCTTCGTGGCTTCAGGTAGCGGGAGAAGCCAATCCGGCTGTCCATATAAGTGAAGCAATTAGATACGGCCTCTTTGGCGGCAAGGGTATCCCCTGGAGCTCGATAGCATATTTAGTGGATGTCACTGTCGTCTTGCTTGTTGGTGCTGTGGTTTCCCTACCCTGGCGGCATAAACGGGCATAAATGTTGTTTTCCCACGCCATACGGCACACCGTGACAAGTGTGCACGTTTACTTTCCCTGCGTCGTGTTTAAACATTGTTCGATCCTTGGGAAATGTTTTAAAATTTTAATTCAATTAAACTGATGAATATGGTTACTCTTCATGGACACAACCATGGTATGGACAGAAAGCATTGAAGCAACCTCGGCATACTATCTAGAGGTTGAAGGCCCCTACGGGACTGCTCAGCACAAAGAAGCGATGGAGCATACTAAGAAAGTTGCCTACCGTAGCTTTGGAGATAGCGACTTCACCATCTACGGTCTTGCCCTCGATGATCCGCGCACAGTTGATGAGAAACTCCTGCGCTACCGCATTTGTCTGCTAGATACCAAGCGTTCGTTTGACATAGACAGCCTGTGCGATTTCGGGGTGATGGAAATCCCATCGCTTCATGTACTAGTCATTGAGGTGGATCATACGCGAAAGGCTATTGCGCAGATGTGGGAGAATTTTCCGTCGATACTTGCTGAGCAAGGAGTGTCCCAGAAAGGTTATATCGCCGAGCGGTTTAGAAGGTCCAAAGTCGCTGCAGGGAAAAGCGAATTCCTTATACAGCTTCCTTGACCCCCGTCGCTTGGTAGTCCTTTTCCTCTACGGCATGCGATAAGGTACGAGATAACGCGGCAAAATTGTTACCCTCTGATACCTTCCTTAAGCTTCAAAGCTAAACGAAAAAGATGCGGATATCGACTTGAAGATGAAGTTTGATTCCTTTTACCAATTCATGGCGGCCTTTAATTTAGAGGGCACCATCAATGAAACAAGTGATAATGCGAATTATGAATCGGGAATAGCCGAGTTGGGAGCTAAAACCTGGCATGTTCGCACAGCACGCACCACGCCTTCTAAGCCGGGAGCCTTTGTAGCATTCTGGCAACGCAACCATGAAGGGGAACCCGTGCCTTTTGAAGATTCTTCCTGCGGCGACGGTCTCCTAGTCTTTGTGATTCAAGGAGATCACCGAGGTGTGTTTCAATTTAGCAATCAAGATTTACAACGTCTCGGTATTACCTCCGGAGCAGCCCCAGGAAAGAGAGGATGGGCCCGGCCCCCGGAAAGTAGACACCATGGGGTGGTGAAATTATGGGGTTTACTCTAGCGCATTGTTACGCTGCGAGGGCTTCGTACTCTGTGGGGGTGAGGTACTTGCACCAGGAGTGT
>NZ_JAKRND010000033.1 GCF_022347285.1 Corynebacterium sp. ACRPH | reverse complement strand
ACAAGGAGTTCTTCCGCGAAATCCCGCCACGCCCCGTCGCCGCATAAAGACCAAAGACGAAGCCGACCAGCACACGCTGGCCGGCTCCTAGGCACGCCTAAGAAACTACTCCCAAGACTGTGCTCGTCAACATCGGTCTGGCACTTGACAAAAACATAGGGACACCCCCCCAACACCACCCCACCCCAAAGTTCAATACATTGAACTTGGTGATTCATTGAACTGAGCACTATTCTTGGCTGCCATGAGTATTAGCGTCCAGAACTTGAGCGTGAGCTACGGCGCGAACACCGCGATTCGGAACATCAGCTTCACCCTCGACTCCCCCGGCATGCACGGCATCATCGGCCCCAACGGCTCAGGCAAATCCACCCTCATGAAGGCGATGCTCCAGATCCTGGACAAACACAACGTCCACGGCACAGGCCCCACCGGCGCCCCTGCCGGCTACCCCGTCACCCTCGACGGCAAGGCCCCCGCCGAGCAGCGCCGCGCAATCGCTTATATCGAGCAGCGCTCTGACCTCGACCGCAACTTCCCCACCAGCGTCTTCGACACCGTCCTGATGGGCACTTACCCGCGCCTGGGTCTTTTCCACCGCCCCGGCAAGGCCGAACGCGAAGCAGCCACCCAGGCTCTCAAGGACGTCGACATGTGGGACTTTCGCCACCGCCACATCAGCGAACTCTCGGGCGGACAGTTCCAGCGCGTCCTCTTTGCCCGCGCCATCGTCCAGGACGCGGAGTACATCTTCCTGGACGAGCCCTTCGTCGGCATCGACGTCCCCAGCGAGAAGACGATCGTGACCCTGCTGCGGCAGATGGCGGACGCGGGCAAGCACGTCGTCGTCGTGCACCACGACATGAACACGGTGCGCGGCTACTACAACGACCTCATCGTCCTCAACGGCGAGCTCGTCGCGGCGGGTCCCACCGAGGAGGTCTTCGTCCCCGACGTGCTGCAGAAGGCCTTCGGCGCGCTCGTCATCCGCGAGCCGTCAGCACCAGCCCACCCCACGCCACGGCAGGCAGCCCTCCAGGAGGAGACAGCATGATCGCGGAGTTCCTCGACTCACTACTCAGCCACGGCTACCTGCAAAAAGCGCTGATCACCTCGGTGATCGTGGGCGTGGCCTGCGGCATCGTCGGCAGCTTCATCGTGCTGCGCGGCATGGCCCTGATCGGCGACGCCATCTCGCACGCCGTACTACCGGGGGTCGCGGCCTCCTACCTGCTCGGCACGAACCTCTTCCTCGGGGCGGTGGTCGCGGGTCTACTCGCCACACTGGCGATCGGGCTGATCAGCGAACGCTCCACTGTGAAGAACGATTCGGCGATCGGCATCGTCTTTTCCACCTTCTTCGCGATCGGCGTGCTGCTCATGGCGAAAGCGCAGACGGCGACGGATCTGACGGAGATCCTCTTCGGCAACGTCCTGACCGTTCAGGACGCCGACCGCAACCTCTCGATCGGTATTGCCGCTGCCGTGCTGATTCTCACGCTGGTCTTTTACAAGGAGCTCAAGCTCAGCACCTTCGACCCCGTCATGGCGCAGTCGGCTGGCGTGCCCGTGCGGGCAATCCACTACGGGCTGATGGTGGTGCTCACGCTGGTGACGGTCATTTCCCTGCAGACGGTGGGCGTGATCCTGGTGGTCTCCCTGCTGATCACTCCGGCGTCGGCGGCGTACCTGCTGACGAACCGGCTGGGAGTGATGATCGGGCTTTCAGTGGCGATCTCGGCGCTCAGCTCCGTAGTGGGGCTGTTCCTGAGCTATAGCTACAACGTGTCCTCCGGCGTGACGATCGTGCTGACCGCCAGCGCGCTGTTCCTGCTGGCTTTCCTCTTCGCGCCAGGCAAGGGACTGATTGCTCGCTCGCTGGGCAATAAGCCACTGGCCGCGCTGTTGGCCCTCCTGGTGGGCGGTGCCCTCGTGTTCGGGGCCGTGACCTTCTCGACGGAGGAGAAGGCAGACGGTGAGCAGCTGAACGTCGTCACCACCTTCACGCTGCTGGCGGACCTGGTGGAGGAGATCGGCGGCGAGGCGGTGGACGTCCATAACCTCGTGCCGACCGGCACGGACCCGCACGACTACGACCCCCTGCCCGCGGACCTGGATGCGACGAGCGACGCCGACCTGCTGTTCTACAACGGGCTGAACCTCGAGGGCGGTGAGCACGGCTGGCTCGCGAAACTGAAAAACACCGCGGGCCTGGACGATTCCCAGATGGTCGAGGCCACCAAGGGCGTGGAACCGAAGTACCTCAAGGACGAAAAGGGCAATCAGGAGATCAACCCGCACGCCTTCCTGGACCCGACCGTCGGCATCGCGATGGCCGAGAACGTGACCGCGGCGCTGGCCGAGGCCCTGCCCGAGCGTGCCGAGCACATCGAGGAGAAGGGGGCGGAGTACAAGGCCATGCTGGAGAGCATCGACGCCGACTACCGCGAGCAGATCGGTGCGCTGCCGAAGGAGGATCGTGTGCTCGTGGCCAGTGAACATGCCTTCCAATACATGGTCGACACCTACGGCATGGAGCAGCTGTATATCTGGCAGATCGACACGGATGAAAACGGCTCCCCCGCGCAGATCGGACACCTCGTGCGCCAGCTGAAGGACAAGCGCCCGAAGCACCTGTTCGTGGAGTCGAACGTGGATACGCGCCCCATGAAGACCGTCTCGAAGGAGGCCGGGATTCCGATCTTCGACGAGCCACTGCACTCCGATGAGCTCGGCAAGCCGGGCACGGTCGCGGGAACCTACGAGGATTTCCTGCGCAGCAACTTGAAGACCATGATCGCGGGGCTGAAGCGCTAAAACGCGAATGCTCGAGGCCCACATGCGTTGGGCTTCCCCGGTCGCATTCCCGTTACCTTGTGAGTGTCCCCGATAATGGGGATAGTCGCTGGTCCCGGTATGGCTTACCTGCCCTGTAGTTTCCATAATCCGGGGGGGTGTTGCCGCCGGGTGCCAGGACTTTCGATGACAGCTGATAGGGACACGGCCAGTTTTAAACTAGGTCTCTTTGTAACGTGGGTGCTTGCAACGAAGGTCATGACACCAGCGACTGGAACAACGCCATACCCATCTCGTTTTCTAGGAGCTCATCATGTCTCCGGAGCATTCCATCGAC
>NZ_JAKRND010000032.1 GCF_022347285.1 Corynebacterium sp. ACRPH | reverse complement strand
GAAGGCAACGGGTATGTTGAAGGAGCGAAGGCCAATGGCTGGAAACAAGCCATCAACCAACTAGCTGTGGCATACCCAGACCGATTCGCGGAGTACTTGTAAACCAAGCCCCCGCACACAAACAATCGGACACTCTCGACGGCTAGGGGTGAAAACATTTCGACTCCGACTAGGGTCCATCGATCGCATTGGGTGAATAGCTGTTTGAAGTCTTCCGGCAACCATTCAGGGCTAGATGCAAAGCCTTCCTGAACCTCTTGTACAGTGCTGCCTTCACCAAATACATAGCTATCGTCGAAGTTTGCGAAATCACTCAGATTAATCATAGGAAGTCTAACGCCCTTTCTCGCCAATACTGTCTTTTCCAAGAGTTGAATGTATTACGATCCACCGGAGTTACGTCCTTTGGAAAATCACAAGACTTTAACCCGTTAAAGATGTGAATAGAGTTACCATCATGTCCCTTTGGTGCTAGCCCTCTGGTCATTCGTTCCACGTTCGTTTCACCTCTGTGAACGTGGTTTGGGTCGAACAGATAGCCTGAATCACTTTTGAGGACTTTCTTTCCGAGGGTATCGTGTGAGGTCCAGCTTCCAATGCGGCGGTGGGCCATCAGCCCGAGCGCGTCGACCCAGTATGCTGCTTCTATCTCCAAAGTAAACAGAACCAAATCGCTTTTGAGTGGCAGTTAGGTGATCGGTGATTGTGAATTGTCGAGCCAGGCCACGATGTGGTTTTCGGCTTGTTTCGCGGACGGTAGTTTGTCGAGGTGGCGGTTTCCGTTGTGGTTCGTGAGAAGAAGCGGGAAGTAGTTTCCCTTGGCATTGAACTTGACCTGGAGGGTCTCGCCGTGCGAATTCTGGTACGTAACGAAGCCAGCGGACGGAGTTTCCGACAAGTGAGTCAGCCACTTGGGTACGGCTTTGGCAGAGGCGTAACGTTGGTCGCCCAATACGGTAGACGAGGTGGAGATGTCAGTGGTTTCGTCGCCTTCCAAGATCGGAATGCCCAAATGCGGGACCGAAATGGCGATGCCCTGGTGGAGGCCGAGCTCTGAAAGTTTTCGGGCGTCGTTCGAGAGATTTTCCGTGGGGATGTCGATTCTGGCTTGGCCGGGAGCTGGTGGTTCAACCTGCGCCAACTGCGCAATTGCCACGAGTGCCGCCATAGACTGAGGCGTATCTTCGAGGGCGGTGATGGCCAAGTTGAGAGACTCGCGCTGCGACGTACTCGCCGTGTACAACTCGAGCGAGTCGGACTGATTCACTGAATCCAGCAGGATGCCGAGTATTTCGCCTTGGTAGGCGTAGATGGCCTCATCGATGGCGGTGGTGTCATGAATATTGCTCAGCAGATGGTGGAGGTGCTCGGCGGCATCCGAGTCCATGGATTGGTCGTAAACTTTCGCATACAGTCGTCCGATGAGCAGCAGTGCGGAATCGCTATGCATAGTCTTTCGCTCCGTAAAAGTCGAAGGGGTACGGGTGGCTGGTCTTCCCGGCGAGGGGGTTTCGATCCTTTGGAGCGGAAAGCCATCCGGTGATGGCGCTGAGCACTTCGGCAGGCAGGCGCACTTCTTCCCCTTCTGCTGCAGCGAACCGGTAGCTGAGGGCGCCGGTTTTGTCGGCGTTTCCGTCAAGTCGCTCGGCCAGCTCGAATATTGTCAGCGCCGTGATATCTGCAACGAATTTGGTTGCGTCATCAGATGACAGTGGCCCTGTTTCCTGGATTCGCGTGTGAAGCTGTTCAATGGTTGGCGTGACGACGTCTTCGAGGTCCGATTGAAATTGCGTCAGCTGTTCGTTGGTGGGCTGCATTAACACTCTTATAACACTCCAGGGTTCCACGGGATATTTGTAGGTTGAGACAAGCCTTGTTGCTTGAGCTTCTCGATACCATGATCGGTTAGTGCTTCCGCTTCAGATTGGCTGAATCCGACCGAGGTGTGTGCCTCTACCTCGATGGCTCTCACGTCGTTCCAAGTATAGGTATCGACGTCAGGATCAAACTTCTTGGCAAAATCATCATATCCGCGTCGTTGTGCTGCAGTGATCTCTTTGTGAAGCGCAGATCCGGTTGCGGGATTGTTTGAATTCTTAAGTTCATTAATTGGGACTGCAGGAGCATCCAGCGAATGTTGTCGTGCCAATGGAGCATTATTGTAGTTGGCCTTCGCCGGAATATGATGCCCGCCGACTGGCGTGGAACCATAGCGTTTGACGGGAATTCCCTCGACAAATTCTTGGCACGACTCTAAGCCTAGGAAATCAATCCAGAACGCTGCGTGGTCGACATACCCCTGTGCCGAAGCTAGTCGTGGGGCAAGCCCGAGTGGGTCTTGGGCATTGTAGGCACCCAGGGTGGGGTTGTAGTAGCGGAACCGGTTGTACGCCCACCCTGATTCAGCATCCTCGTACTGACCGGCAAACAACAACGGGCTGGTGCACTGACCCGCCCACGTACGTGTGCCGTAGAGGGTTTGGGTGGTGTGTCCTTCGACGACACCGGTGGTGGTGTTGATCAGTTCCTGTGGTGCTCCGGCTAGGTCGCACACCAGGGCGTAGAACGTCGCATCAACCCGAGCCTGTGGCCAGGTGGTGGCAGGGTTAACCGGAGTCTGGTTGGCGTCGCCGGTGCCACTGGTGGTTAGTGCGATCTGGCCGTGTGTCTCACCAGTGGCCGGGTCAGTAGTCCACACGTAGCCTTCACCCACACGTGCCGGATCGGTGTCGACGGTGGTGGTGACGGCTGCCAGTTGGTTACCGGTGTGGGTGAACACGTCACGGTGGATAACTTCTCCGGTGGTGGTGTTGATCGTGTCTTTGGTGACGCGTCGGCCGAGACCATCGTAGACGTAGCGGTAGCCAACACCGGGAGCATCACTTGAGGTAAAGCCGATGGGTTGTTCACCGGTGGCGTAGAAGAAGTGATGGACTAACGGTTTCTTACCCAGGCGTTTGGTCACGGTGCGGGTGATGCGGCCGGCACTATCGTAGGTGTAGGTAGTCCGGCCGACCTTGACGGGAAGTGTGTTGTGGTAGTCGATGACCCCGTCAGTGGTAGAGGCCAGCACACCTGCCGGGGTGAAGGAGTAGTTCTCCTGGGCGGAACCCCCAGTGGTGGCACTGACCGATTGTGCTGGAGTGCCTGCTCGTGCAGGAGTGTGTGGTGGGGTGGTGCCCTGGTCACTGGGGTTGCTGGGGTTGGTGTGGGGTGTGCGGGTTGCACTGGTAGCACGGCCGATAGCGTCGACGGTGAAGCTGGTGGTGCCACGCAGTTGGTCGGTGATGGTGGTGAGGGTGGAGTCGGCTTGCCAGGTGAAGTCACGGCCTGCAACGGGTACAAGTCCGCCGGTGGTGGTGCTGTCAAGCAGGCTGGTGTGGTCACCGGTGATGCGCCCACGCGTGTCGATGTCAATGGTGCGTACCAGGTTGTCGATGGCAGTGGTGGCGCGGTGGCCGCGGGTGTTGGTGGTGTAGGTCAGCTCGGCAAGCAGACGGCCAGCGTGATCCAGGCCTGCCGGAGCGCTTGTATCGGTGTGGCGGTCATGAGTGACCGTTGGGGTGGTGTGTTGGGTGATGGTGCTGCTGGTGATCTCACCAGCGGCATTGCGCCCGTAGTCGGTGGTGATGGTGTGGTCGGTGGGTAGGGTGAGGTGTTCGCCGGTGACCATGCCCGTGGGGGAGAGCTCGAGCGTGTGGCGGGTTTCTTCGCCACTGGCCAGGCGGGTGGTTTCAGCGATGGCTCGGCCGTAGGTATCGCGGGTGTAGGTGATGGTGGCAGCCGGGTTGGTGATGCTGGTCAGGCGGCCGAAGGGATCGTAGTCAAACAGTGTGGTGCCGGAGGCATCATCAATGCTGGTGGTCAGTCCCAACTGGTTACGAGTGGTGGTCGTTGTGCCTGCTGGGGTGGTCACATTGGTGATGAGCCCGTCGGGGCTGGTGGTGTTGGTGGTGACGA
>NZ_JAKRND010000031.1 GCF_022347285.1 Corynebacterium sp. ACRPH | reverse complement strand
GGCGAAGCCACTCAGGAGGTCGCATGAGCCAGTCGCAACACCGGGCTCGTGCCGGTCCCTGAGATCGTCATGCTGCCTATTTTATCGAAAGGGCAGATACACCACTCGCGTGGACTTGACCGTAAACGAGTCGCAGCCACTGCCAGCCGTCTAATCGAAGGCAGGAAGGTTTCCGGGTGGAAACAAGCCATCAACCAAATGGCCGTGGCCTACCCCGACCGCTTCGACCAATACCTCTAGAAATCAAGCCCCACACACAAACAACTTGACACGCTCCACGGTGATCAGAATGAAAAATTTTTGGCCGGTCGCCGCAAACCTCTTCAGCGTGCGCATCTTCGGTTTAGAACGAAGGGTCGAAGGTCTGACACATTCACTTGACCGAATACTCGGTTCGATGAGCTTCACCAACCCGGAAGCGGATTACTAGTTTAACTCCTCGGAAGACCATTTAATTGCCTTGTGCAACCTGCCACTTTTCACATGACAAGGGCTCCGGCACCTCATTTGAACCATTTGGAGCAACATTCATTAGAGTTTGCATGCCTCTTCTAACACCCCACCAGAACAAGACAGCAAGCGTCTACCGAACGGGGAGATCAGGCTTAACCCAATAGTCCACCTATAGGTAAGCAAGAAAATTCAGACCGAACAGTGGAAAATCCTCGGAGCATCATATAACCTTCCAATTAACCGACCGTCGGTCGGTTTTATACCTACGGTACTTCAAGATGGGATCACACATGACCGCCCTCACCGCTTCCCTAGATTCTCCGCAAACGAAACCTCACACAACCGGCCGCGCATGGACGCTTCTCATCACGTCGCTAAGCGCCTTTATGCTCATGCTTGACATCACGGTCGTGAACGTCGCCCTACCTGATATCCGATCCTCATTCGATGCCAGCTTCACCCAGCTACAGTGGGTTCTCGATTCCTACGCCATTGGACTCGCCGCCATTTTGGTGGCTGCCGGGTCACTCGGAGACAGATTTGGCCGACGCCGACTCTTTACAATTGGCCTCGCCGTCTTTACGGTCGCATCTCTCCTTTGCGGCGTTGCATGGAACATTGAAATTCTCATCGCCTCCCGCGTCCTTCAGGGACTCGGTGGTGCGATCCTCTTTGCCATCGGACCGGCCCTCATCGGCAACGTTTACACCGGGCCAGACCGTAGCCGCGCATTCGGTATTTTCGGCGCCGTCAGCGGACTTGCCATCGCCTTCGGCCCCCTTATTGGCGGCGGCTTAACCGACGGGCTTGACTGGCGGTGGATCTTCCTTGTTAACGTCCCCGTCGGACTGATTTGCATGGGCATCACGTTCTTCCGCGTCACAGAGTCTCGCTCACAAAACACCCCACCCGTTGATATCGCCGGAACGCTCACCTTCTCTACCGCACTGACCTGCTTCGTCTTTGCCCTCCTGCGTGGGGAAGCAGAAGGCTGGACCAGCGATATCATCCTCAGCCTCTTCGCCGCTACAATCATCGCAGCGATTGCTTTCATACTGATCCAGGTTCGCAAAGGCGACCAGGCGTTGTTCGACATGACGCTATTTCGGAACCGAACCTACAACGGTCTCAATATCGTCACGCTCACCATTAACATTTCCGTATTCGCCGCCATTTTCCTCTTCGTCACCTACCTGCAGTCCTACCTGGGGTACAGCGCATGGGACACTGGCCTTCGTGCCCTACCTCTGACCTTGACACTTTTCGTTGGTGCAGCCGCCACTTCTGAGCTTGCCTCCCGCACTTCCCCACGTGTCGTCCTCTCCCTCTCTCTGGCTTGTGTCGCCGTGGGCTTACTACTCATCAACCTCGTCGACGTACATGACTCTTGGACCGCTGCTCTGCCTATGATGTTCGTCCTCGGCATGGGGATGGGCCTGTTTAATCCCGTCCGTGCTGAATTGTCTGTATCCACCACTACCCCTGACCGGACCGGTGTGGCCTCCGGCGTCAACGAAACCTTCCAGCAGGTCGGCACCGCCATCGGCATCGCCGGCATCGGTGCTTTGTTCGCCAACCGAGTCACCGCAAACTTCACTTCTAATGACGCCACTGCCATCCTTACTGACTCCCGCTCCGCAGTCGCCGATGCTGCAGCCACCGGAGGTGGCAAAATCATCGCCACAGCAGTCCCGGAAGCTATTCGCGCCCCCATTGTCGATGCAGCTAACACCGCATTCATTGACAGTCTCCACATCGCCTTCACAACAGCAGCCGCCATCGCCGCCATCGGACTCATCGCTGCTCTATTCTCCATTCGCCGCAGCGACCTCATTACCCATGAGCCGGACAACACACCCGCACACACTGCCCCCACCCCACAGGCGGAAGCCAACACGCCGCCCGTAGACGAACAACCCATCACAGCAACGCCAAGTTAGCGCCCTACCCAGCCGACTACGACCAGTGTGCACCAACCAATCATCGGTCGGCACTAACCCCTCTTTTCTAAGGACAATTTCCATGCAAACTCGTCAACTCCGCGACCTCACCGTTTCTGCTGTCGGCCTGGGATGTATGGGCATGAGCACTGTTTACGGCCGACCGAACAAAACTGAAGCCATCGCCACGCTGAACCTCGCACTCGATCAAGGCATAACCTTCTTCGACACGGCCGAGTCCTACGGCAACGGTCACAATGAAGAACTACTCGGTGAGCACCTATCACACCGCGACGATATTGTTATCGCGACTAAATTCGGCATCACTACCAACCGACTATCCTTCCCCACTGGACAAGACGGACGACCAGAAAACTGCCGCACAGCTGTCATTGGATCCTTAAAAAGACTCCGCCGCGACTACATCGACCTCTATTATCTTCACCGGCCTGACCCTGAGGTCCCCATCGAAGAATCTATCGGCGCTATGGCTGACCTCGTGCAAGAAGGCCTCATCCGCCACATTGGCGTCAGTGAGCTCTCAGCTGAACAACTCCATACCGCCAATGAGACGTACCCCATCACCGCGCTGCAATCAGAATGGTCACTCTTATCACGCGACATTGAACAAGGACCCGTACCCGAAGCGCGGAAACACAACATTGGTATCGTGTCATACTCGCCGCTCAGCAGAGGCCTCCTGTCCGGGGATAACAAAGCCACCACGCAACTCCCCCTACTTGACTACCGACGAGCTCTTCCCCGCTGGAAACGCCGAAACCTCAAGAAAAACCTAGAACAAGTCGAAATCATCGAATCCATCGCCCGCAATCACAACGCCACAGCCGCCCAAGTATCCCTTGCCTGGGTACTGGCACGAGGCAAGGATGTCGTTCCTATTCCAGGAACAAAACAGCGAGCAAAACTACTAGAGAATGTCAACGCTCTCAAGGTTTCCCTCACGGAGGACGAGCTCACAAGACTCAACAAGTTGCAAGCTCATGGCGGTCGGTACACAGGCATGCCAGAGTGAAGATGGCATACAAGTCTTCCAAACTGCATTATCGGCAACCTGGAAAGGAAAATTTGGCATTCGTCTTCGGGAACCTCACTTCAAGGATCTTCCTCCCCTCACCTCAACGATGAGGCTGCAGCCGCACCTAATACGCAAGCGCTTCGATAAAACGCAACAAAAGTGGACGGTACTCAGCGTAACAACGCTGCGGATCATCACTCGCTGTCATCTCGTCAAGCGTTCCTTCGAGCATAGCTACTACAAGCACTGTAGCGGCATTAACGCTGACGTCATCCCCAATCTTTCCTTGCGCTTCCAGTAGCGAGAAGATCTTAGAAACGAGAGGAACCCGAACTCGATTGTCTAGTTCCCGCCTCTCACCAGCTGACAAAACACCTACTGCCTGCTGACGAAGATTGCGATACCGACTATCGACCTGAATAGATTCCATTGCAGAGTCAAGAGCACCAGAAACAAGCGAATCAGAATCCACTTGATTCTCAAAAGCGTACTCGATCTTCCGCGCTGCACTATCGCAGGCCTCTGAGAGAACAGCCTTGAGCAACGAACTCTTATCCTCAAAATGATGATAGAAAGCGCCCTTTGACACCCTCGCATCATCGGCGATCTGGGCTATCGAAGTGTCAGAGTATCCAAAGGTTGAAAACCTTTCAGAACCCGACTTGATAAGGGCTTGTCGAGTAAGAGCTGCGTATTCTTCACGACGGGTTCTATGGCCTTGTGTCACCGCATTCTCCTTTCAGCTTTTTATGGGGAGATTAACCGAGCAAAGAAGCAACATGTGAGATTCTCACGAGCACAGCTCTACTGTAGAGCCATTATTGTTCGATAAAAAAGCAGACCGCGAAACCGACCATCCACCCATTTGCTAGGACAGCCGTGCAGTTCCACGGTCACTCCGCGCAGAATTCGCGCGGTTACGAAAAACAGGCTGCCAGTGCCGCCACAACTAGGCCAAAAATCATTGCGACTTCATGAAGCAGGACCTATCTGCGGTTGCCAGCAGCGGGTCGACCCAGCTGACCTCTGAACAGTGCGCAATATACACCGCGGCTTGCAGGCTCTTCACCGCTTCTGCTGGGCCCAGCGGACAGGGTAATCAACGCAGAAAGGCCGAAGGCTATCAATCAAACAGAAAGGAACCCCTCGTGGAAAATGTACTAGTCAACGGATTGGTCGCAGTTGCCGAAAATTTCCGAAACCTGCTTGTAAACGTAACCGGCAGGTTCGGTGATGTACTCGGTGGTCTGCAGACCGCAAGCCAGAACTCCACCCAAGTCCTAACGCATTCGCGACAAGATTTTGGCATGAGAAAAGGGAGCATGCACGCCATAGACGTACATACTCCCTCAATTTTTAGTTTTAGTGCCGGCGGTGACTTACTCTCCCACACCCTCCCAGGTGCAGTACCATCAGCGCAGGTAGGCTTAGCTTCCGGGTTCGGAAAGGGACCGGGCGTGACCCCACCGCTAACAA
>NZ_JAKRND010000030.1 GCF_022347285.1 Corynebacterium sp. ACRPH | reverse complement strand
TTCCGGTGGATTGAAGGAAAATCGGGCCCGAATAAGGTTTGGAACCTTATTCAAGCCCGGTTTACATAGTCTGATCAGCAGATATGCTGAAAAATCAGACACACTTTTTGTCACTTAACCCTCATGCCGAGAATCGTACTTGTGGGGATGGAGTGGGAGAATCCCAGGCATGGAGACTGATTGGGTATCGGGAACCTATGGGTTGGCTTTGGTAGTCGTCAACTTCGTCGCATCAAAGTGAAGTGCCCCGGGTTTTGTTCCTAGGCATTTGCCTTGATTTCTATTATTGCTTGCGGCGGGTGCTGCTCCCAAAATTCGGTTTCCACTTCGACTGGGGTTCGGTATCCCAAGCTTTGGTGAAGCCTCGTCTCGTTCCACCATGACACCCACTCGAACGTCGCGATTTCTACCTCGACAACGTCATTCCACCTGCGAGTATGGATCAGCTCGTTGTTGTAGGAGCCGTTAACGTTTTCAGCCAGAGCATTGTCATAAGAATCCCCGACAGTTCCGGTGGAAGCGGCAATCCCGTGCTGGGCAAGACGCTCGTTGTAGACAACGCTGACATACTGCGAGCCGTGATCCGAATGGTGAATGAGACTTGTTGTTTCCTCAGCACACGCGATCGCCTGGTTGAGAGCTTGCAGTGGCAACGCTTCGGTGCGCATGGAATCTGATAACGCCCACCCAACGATCCGTCGGGAGTAAACATCGGTGACGAACGCGGCGTACACAAAGCTTTTCTTCGTGCGAACGTAGGTAATGTCAGCCACCCACAGCTTGTTCGGGCCTTCGGCTTTGAATTCTCGCTCCACCAAGTCCGGGCGCAAATCCGGCCTTTGAGGTGTGCGAGTGGTCATAGGCGAGCGGCCTTTGCCTTTGCCTGATACACCGGCTAGACGCATCAGCCGCGCGGTTTGTTCACGACCGATATCGATTCCGTCACGATGAAGAGCATGCCACATTTTCCGCACACCGTAGACACCGTAATTATCCCGATGAATAGCACCAATGCGTTCAACCAGCACAGCATCACGAAGGCGACGAGCACTTAACCCACGGGCCTTGGACTGGCGATACCCACGCGAGGTGATGAACCCACCAGCCCGGTTATCCTTCAACGTCTTACAGATGAACTCGACAGAGAAACGATTCCGGTATTAATCGATGAACCGGATCATTTCCGACGTTTTGGGTCGAGTTCCGACGCGAAAAAAGCTGAGGCAGCCTTTAAAAGTTCATTGGTGTCGCGTAGCTCTTGATTTTCACGGCGAAGCCTCGCGTTTTCGGCGGCCAGATCTTCAGGCACGGGTTCTGGGATGTTTCCCGCACGGCGGGCCTGTTGGGTCCATTGACGAGCCGTGTGCCATGAAACCCCCAACTTTGGAGCAACTGCCTGGCACGCGGCTTGCATCGACATGTTTTCCGACAAGATGCGGTCCTCGACAAGACGGACCACACGGTCCTTCGCATCCTGGTCAAATTTTCTTGGCATGTTCCAGATTTTCCCATCTACTCAAACGGAACAAAACCTGGGACACTTCATACATTTCGAAGAGCACTGACAACGCGTTGCCTGTGTAACAAACATGTAGCTTTTATATAAACAATACATGTAGAAAAAGTTTAGTTTTTGTGTAGGTTGTAAGAAACCTCATTTCTCGATCAGGAGGCATTGCATGGAGCAGAACAAGCGAGTTGCCGGGAGCGCACTGGCCGCGTTGAGCGCACTGACGCTGGGCGTTGGCATGATGGCAACACCCCCGGTGGCGCAGGCGCAAAGCTCGTCGAGCTCCATTGTCGACGAGGCCGGCAGTTCGGTGAACCTGGGCTCAGAGATGGGGGAAGTCCCTGAGCGGGATGCGCCGGTCTACCGCAGCGGCTTGCCTGACGTGGAACCGCAGGGCGAGCCGGGCACTGTGCTGGCTGAGGTGCCGCTAGATGTCAATGTCGGACTTTCGAGTGCGTCGGAGCAGTACCGCATCGCCTACACCACCGTTGACCAGCACGGAAAGCCTGCTGTGAGCACCGGAGCAGTGTACCTGCCGGAGGGCGAGAAGCCGGAGGGCGGCTGGCCGGTGCTGGCATGGGCGCACGGCACTGTGGGTCAGAGCGATGAATGCGCACCGTCAATCAACCCCCTGTGGCCGGTCGAGGAAGAGTACCTCAACACCTTCTTGGACGAGGGCTACGCAATCGTCGCCACGGATTACGTGGGGTTGGATTCGCCCGGGTTCCACAGCTACCTCAACGGCAAGGTCGCGGCGGAAAACGTGGTGGACTCTGTTGCGGCTGCGCACCAGATGGACGCGACAACGGACACTGAGCCCGTGTTGGCGGACGAGTGGGCAGTGATCGGGCAGTCCCAGGGCGGCGGTGTGGCTCTCCACGTCGCGCACAGGGCAACGGAGCTGAGCGAAGACCTCGAGTTCGACTACCGCGGCGGGGTGGCCACGGGCGCGCCGGCGTACGTTGAGAATCTGTTGCTCACCTTTGGCCCCTCCTTCCCGCCCATGCCGCTTCCGGAGATCATGGGAACGTACATGCTCTACGTCCTGGCTTCTGTGTACGAGGCGAACCCGGACATCGACTTCGACTCAGCGCTTACCGACGAAGGCCGCCGCATGATCGCCGCGTCCGAGCAGAGCTGCCTCTTCGAGGTCGGTGAGGCGATGGAAGGTGTGAACCTGGCGCGGGCGTTCAAGAAGCCGCTGCGTGAGGTGCCTGGGGCGGATGCCGCAATCCGTGAATTCCTGGCCACCCCGGTTTCCGGCTACGACAAGCCGGTCTTCTTGGGACACGGTTTGTTCGATTCGGACGTGCCCACTCCGATCGGGGTGATCCTCAACTCCAGCATGTGGCTGCGCCAGTTTATCGGCTCCCCGCGCAATAACCGAGTGGTGGTCAGGTGGTACCCGGCCGACCACGTTGACACGATGAACGAGTCCACCGCCGACTCCGTACCGTTCCTGGACGGGATCATGAACTAAGCCTCAGTTGGAGGCTGAACTCCTTGCCCGGGCTATACCTGTAGCTCGGGGTGGATGTCCCTATCCAGAAGGGCATCATCGTCCCAGAACCCCTCGCGGCCACCGCAGTGACAAGGCCGGTTGAACAGCCGCCAGGCCTGCATCTCGGTCGCGGTTTCGCTCCGCCGGGCAGTCATTCTGGGTAAAAAAGATACCTAGATTCAACGCGGATTCAACGCTGCGCCCGCGGGAGACATGCAGGAGGCAGATATGGGACGCACTAAAGCCACGACGGGACCAGATAGGGCTGCACAGACTACGGCGGGGAAAGCATGGGCTAAGGCCTGCGCAGCTGCGGTAGACGCCGCGACCCTGATGGCGGGGCTATCCGGCACGGCAGCGTCACTGCCTGCAGCGCGTGCGCAGACGGCGTTCGGCTCGATGGCGGATGTCACGCCAGTGGGGGCGGTGAAGCAGGGGGTGCCGATGCGCGACGTCGCAAAGCGCAATGAACCGATCTTCCGCAATGGTCTCCCCGCTGTGTCGCCGCAGGGAGGTCCCGGTACGGTGTTGGCGGAGGTACCGCTTGATCCGCGGGCGGGGTTGGGTAGCGCGTCGAAGCGATTCCGCGTCGCCTACACAACCACTGACCAGCACGGACGCCCCGCAACCAGCACGGGGGTGGTATATCTCCCGAATGGCCAGACGCCGGAGGGCGGATGGCCGGTGCTCGCATGGGCGCACGGCGCGGTGGGCATGGGGGATGAGTGTGCGCCGTCAATAGATGCGCGCATGCCGCGCGACGCGGAGTACCTCAACCGCTGGCTAGACATGGGGTACGCCATCGTGGCGACGGATTACGTCGGGTTGGACTCGCCCGGCCTGCACAGCTACCTCAACGGCAAGTTGGCAGCGGAAAACGTGGTCGACTCGGTGGCGGCTGCGCACAAGATGGCGGGCACGCAGGGGCAGCTGGCGAAAAAGTGGGCGGTGATCGGGCAGTCACAAGGAGGGGGGAGTGGCGCTCCACGTCGCGCACCGGGCGACACCACTGAGCCAAAACCTGGGACTGGACTACCGTGGCGCCATTGCGACGGGCGCGCCAGCGTACGTGGAGGAGATCATCATCGCCGCGGGTCCGACGTTCCCGCCGGTTCCGCTGCCGCCCGCCCTGGGCACCTACGGCCTGTACATCCTGGCGGCGGTGCAAGAAGCGAACCCACACATCGACTTCAATCCCGCGCTTTCCGACGAAGGCCGCCGCATGATAGCCGAATCCAAAAAGAGCTGCTTTTACGAGGTGCGCGACGCCGTCGACGGGACCAACTTGGCCAGGGCGTTCACGAAGCCGATTCGCGACGTCCCCGGTGCAGAGCAAGCGATCCGTGACTTCATGGCCACCCCGGTCGCCGGCTACGATAAACCGGTGTTCCTCGGCCACGGCCTCCAGGACATGGACGTGCCCACTCCGATCGGGTTGGTCCTCAACTCCGACATGTGGGTGCGCCAGTTCGTGGGTAATCCGCGCAACAATCGCGTGGAAGTCCACTGGTACCCGACTGACCACAGTGGTACAGTGAACATGTCCACACAGCACTCGGTGCCGCTTCATGTCAAGTGGTTGTGAACGATTTGTGGTTGGTTTTTGATGGTGTGGGGTTGGGGTGTGGGTGTTGTGCTGGTGCGGATGATGGTGACTGGGCTCGGTAGGTCTTTCGGTGGTGCCGGCTGGGTGTTGATCCATCGTTTTGCGAGTGCGTTGTCGATGGCGGCGCAGCGGTTCTTCTTGAGTGTGTGCCAGGTGCCGTCGAGGACGCTTTGGGGCGTGTAGCCGCAAATGCTGCTGTGGGGCCTGTGGTTGTAGTACTGGGTAAATCGTTCGACCCAGTCGGTGGCGTGGTCAATATCGTCAAAATGGAGCGGATAGTACGGCACGCCCTTCATGGGCCCGGCCCCCGGAAAGTAGACACCGTGGGGGTGAAATTATTGGCTTTACTCTAGCGCATTGTTAGGAAGCGTGAGTTTCGTACTCAATGGGTGTGAGGTACTTGCACCAGGAGTGCCTTCGGGCGTTGTTGTAGCGCGCACACCATGCGAAGACGTCGCGCCGGCGTACTACGCCCTACTTCCGGCCACATCTGGATAGATGAAGGCAGAGATGCGTCCGCAATTACTCACTGGCAGAGGTCAAGTGTCGCATATTTGTCGCAATCTCCCCTAGCCCTAAACACTATGACTGTAAAGGAATCAATGGATTTCTTTGGTCGGCTGTACGGGACGAAGTCATTGAAGAAGCAGCAGAAAAATCTCCTAGAAAAGCTAGGCATTCTTCGATTCCACAATCAAGAAGTGAGATCGTTGAGGGTGTCAGGAAGTTTGTGTGTGAGGCTCTGATCTCGAAGGAGTTTCACCGATAATGACTACGGTGTCACCGAAGAAAAACCATGACCAGGACAAGGTCAACAAGATCAGCGAGAAGCT
>NZ_JAKRND010000002.1 GCF_022347285.1 Corynebacterium sp. ACRPH | reverse complement strand
CAGACAGCATCTTTAGAGCGGAAAGTACCTCATCATTGCGGTCGACGGCACGTAGCGTGTGGGGCATTGTGCGGGCGGTGTCGGCGATGATGAATGCGTCGCGTTTGTCTGTTTTTGCACGCCCCGGATAGAGATCTGCAGCTTTGCGCATCGCAAGACCTGGCAGGTATCCGACTTCGCAACCGCAGTCCCGGGCTACAGCAATCGGTAGTGCGCCGATGGTGTTGGGTTGGTCGACGATCACGAGCACGGTGCCAAGCTCCTGAAGCTGGTGAAAAACGCCTGCTAGTTCGGATTCGAGTTGGGGCAACGGTTTGTCGAAGACCTTGTTGCCATCACGGTCTAGGGCGCAGGCGTGGTGTTCAGATTTGCCGACGTCTAGGCCAAGGAATATGTCGATGGAATGCTCCGGAGACATGATGAGCTCCTAGAAAACGAGATGGGTATGGCGTTGATCCAGTCGCTGGCGTCATGACCTTCGTTGCAAGCACCCACGTTACAAAGAGACCTAGTTTGAAACTGGCCGTGTCCCTATCAGCTGTCATCGAAAGTCCTGGCACCCGGCGGCAACACCCCCCGGATTATGGAAACTACAGGGCAAGTAAGCCATACCGGGACCAGCGACTATCCCCATTATCAGGGACACTCACAAGGTAACGGGCACGCAACGCGGTCAGCGCGCGGTAGAGCCCGCGGGTTAGCGGAGCTGGCTTAGGAAGTCATCGAGGTCGGCGAGGCCGCGGCGGATCTCCGGCGGGAGATCGAGCTCCCCCTGGGCCTGCGGCTCCTGCGGGGCGGGCACGGAGTTGCCGCCACTCGGGGCACCACCTCCCGATCCGCCGGTGGACGCGGGTGCGCCCCACTTGCCGGGGTTCGTGCCAGCGTCGTACTTCTTGTCGTAGGAGGGCAGCTTGCCGCCACCGTACTTCTTAATCATTGGCTTCGAGGCCTCGAAGAAGATCTGCGCGGGCTCGTTACCGCCGTAGAGGTTGCCGTTGCCGCATTGGCGCACGGGCGCGGTGCACAGGTTCTTGGCGGTGCCACCGTCGTTAAAGATGTAGGAGGATCCGGCCCAGCCCGAGGTGAAGCCCAGGAACGCGGCGGAGAAGCTGGTTTCCGTCGTACCGGTCTTGGCGGACAGCGGGCCACTCCAGCCGGTCGCGCGGGCGGCGGCGGAGGCGGTGCCCTGTTGCACGTCGCTGCCCAGGCCGTTAGCCAGTGCATCGGCAATCTTCTTGTCGATGGCCTGCTCGCAGTCCACCTTCTCCATCTCCACGTCCTCGCCGTTGCGGTCCTTCACGGACAGCACAGGCGTGGGCTCGCACCAGCGGCCGTGGTCGGCCAGGCTGGCGGCCACGTTGGAAAGCTCTAGCGGGTCGACGGCCGTGGGGCCCAGCACGAAGGAGCCAAGGTTGTTGTCCTTGATGTATTCCTCCACGGAGTGCTCACCGTCGAAGCTGCCCTCGTTCTTGTAGGAACGCAGGCCCAGCTTGATGGCAATGTCTGTGATGCGTTCCATGCCCAGCTTCTTCGCCATCTCGATGAAGGGAGTATTCGGGCTGGTCGCCAGCGCTTCCTTCAACGTCATGTTGGGCTTGTAGGAGCCGGCGTTTTCCACGCAGTACTTGTTTGGCGGGCAGCCGGGTGCGCCGCCTGCACCCATGCCTTCCACCTCGGCGCGGGTGGGCACGGCGAGGTTGGTGTTGAGCCCCATGCCGTCCTCCAGCGCCGCCGCAGCTGCAAAGATCTTGAACACGGAGCCGGCGCCGTGCCCCTGCAGCGAGTGGGGCAGCGGCAGCACGGATTCCCGCTCGTCCTGGCTCAGGCCGTACTTGCGCGAGGAGGCCATGGCCAACACCTGGTGCTTGCCACCCTTGGGCGTGATGTAGTTCGTCGCGGCGGATACGCCCTCCTGGTCCGGGGAGACCTTGCTGCGGGCGGCCGTCTCCGCATGCTTCTGCGCCTGCGCATCCAGCGTGGTGCGGATGGTGTAGCCGCCCTTGGCTACCTTGTCCTTGGAGATCCCCTTGTCGTCCAGGTACTCCAGCACGTAATCGCAGAAGAATCCGGAGCCACCGGCGCCGATACAACCGTTGGTGGGCACCTTCGGCTCCTCCAGCACGCCCAGCGGCTTGCTCGCCAGCTCATCCGCCTTGGCCTGCGAAAGACTATCCGCGTTCACGCGCGCCTGCAGCACGGCATCGCGCCGCTGCTTCGCACCCTCCGGGTTGGTGTACGGGTTCAGCGCACTGGTGGATTGCACGATTCCGGCCAGGAAGGCCGCCTGATTGTCGTTCAGATCCGCCGCGTTCACACCGAAGTAGGTCTGCGCCGCGGCTTGCACGCCGAAGGCGCTGTTGCCGAAGGAGACCAGGTTCAGGTAGCGCGTCAGGATCTCGTCCTTAGTCAGCTTATCGTCCAGGTCGCCGGCCATCTTCATCTCGCGCAGCTTGCGGGGCAGTGAAGTTTCGATGGCCTGGGCGGCCTCGTCCTCGTTCTCCGCTTCGATCAGCCATAGGTAGTTCTTCACGTACTGCTGGTTGATCGTCGACGCGCCCTCCGAGACCCCACCGCTAGAGACGTTCGCCGCCGCCGCGCGCAGGGTGCCGCGGATATCCACGCCTTTGTGCTGGTAGAAGCGCCGGTCCTCGATGGCAACGATGCTGTCCTTCATTGCCTGGGAGATCTTGTCCGAGGGCACTTCAGTGCGGTTCTGGTTGTACACCCAGGCGATTGTCTTGCCGTCCCGGTCGGTGATCCGCGAGCGCAGTGGCACCGAGTTGTTCTCGGAAATGTCCTGCACATTGGAGTTCATCGCGTCCGTGCTGGCGTTTACCACCCAGCCGCCCGCGCCCGCGAAAGGCAGGATGGCGGCGGCCAGCAGCACGCCACCGGCCAGGATGGCGAGGAACAGTTTCAGAAATGGCTTCGGTGCGTCCACGGCTATCACCATAACCCACGCCCCGGACAACCCTTTAGCCTTTTTGCCCTTTCTTTCTGACGCCCACGCGCCAGCCACCGGGGGTGATCACCCCCTTTGCAGATCTGTGCACCTTTAGTGGAAAAAATTTGCCGCGGCGCTGGTTTGGGAAAAGTCTCGAATGTGATGCGCGACACGATTTACTGATGGGCTGACCAGCGCGATCGTGAGGGCGTCAAAAAGAAAAGGTCGTGGGGTGGGTAGCAGATCTACAGTTTTCGCTGGTCAGTTGAATCTATACTTAATAAATGTCGCGTGGCTATCAGTTACCCCCAAAATGTGACCTATTCGACACTTCTAAAAACGTGTGAATAAAATTACTACTACAGCAAGCCTCTACGGCAGTTGGCGGTACCAAACGACAACCGACGCACAACGCGCGAGGGCCGCCCCTGCTGGAGGCACGTTTCGGAGGAAGACAATGACTGCATCGCTTGCCCGCACGAAGGTGACCAGCGGCTCCAAGCCGACCTGCCAGCCTGCTGAACAGATCACGACCCGCGAGTCCTTTAACAATCGCGGCGAGTGGATCACTCAGGCACACTGCCGCAACGTGGATCCGGACGAGCTCTTTGTAAAGGGTGCCGCCCAGCGCAAGGCCGTGGCCATCTGCCGCCACTGCCCCGTCGTGCTGCAGTGCCGCGCCGACGCGTTGGATAACAAGGTGGAGTTCGGCGTGTGGGGTGGCATGACCGAGCGCCAGCGCCGCGCGCTGCTGCGCAAGCACCCCGAGATCACCAGCTGGGCGGACTTCTTCGCTGGCCAGCTCGAGGCTGCCAGCGCGGCAAAGAAGTAACCATTACAGTAGTTCCCATGACTAACTGGGAATACGTAACCGTACCGCTGCTCACCCACGCCACTAAGCAGATCCTGGATAACTGGGGTCAGGATGGCTGGGAGCTCGTCTCCGTCCTGCCTGGCCCGACCGGTGAGCAGCACGTTGCCTACATGAAGCGCCCGCTGGAGCAGTAGGGCGAACAGAGGCAATAGGGGCAATAAAAATGGCACAGCAGAACTTTCGCCAGAAACTAGAAGAACTCGGCCTGCAGCTACCGCCGGTAGCAGCACCCGTCGCCGCCTACGTGCCGGCCGTGCGCAGTGGCAACATCGTCTACACCTCCGGTCAGCTGCCCTTCGTGGACGGCAAGCTGCCCGTCACGGGGCTGGTCGGCGCTGAGGTGACTGAAGAGCAGGCTTATGACGCCGCCCGTACCGCCGCGCTGAACGCCATTGCCGCGATCGACGACCTGGTGGGGATCGATAACATCGAGCGGATCGTGAAGGTCAATGGATTCGTTGCCTCCACCGCAGACTTCGGCGGGCAGCCAGGCGTGATCAACGGCGCCTCCGAACTATTGGGAGAAATCTTCGGCGAAGCCGGAGTGCATGCCCGCGCCGCAGTCGGTGTGGCCGCGCTGCCGTTGAATGCCCCCGTAGAGGTAGAGATCGTCGCGCAGATCAGCGCATAAATTCGCGGTTCGATCTACACTGGGAGGCATGAAGCACCCCGCTTATAGTCAACTACGTCCAGTAACCCCGAACATCGGTGTCGTTCTCGCGCCGAACCCCAGCTACGCTGCCCTGGAGGGCACGAACTCCTGGGTGATTAGGGGAGAGAACGACACAGTATCCGTTGTGGTGGATCCGGGTCCGCAGGACGAGGGCCACCTGAATGTGCTGAACACCAAGGCCACCGAGGGTGGTGCGGAGATCGGCGTTGTGCTGCTGACCCACCGCCACGCTGACCACGCGAACGGTGCTCAGCGTTTCCGCCAGATCTCTGGTGCGCCGGTTCGCGCTTTCGACAAGCAGTACTGCATCGCAGCCGACGAGCTGGAGGACGGGGAGATCATCTCCTTCGAGGGGCTCACCCCCACCATCGAGGTCGTCCACTGCCCGGGCCACACCTCCGACTGTGTGTCCTTCTTTATCCACTCCAACGGCGGCACCGACGATTCCGACGTGGAGGGCATCATCACCGGCGATACTCTCGCCGGCCGCCACACCACCATGATCTCCGAGACCGATGGTGATCTGGGGGCTTACCTGGAGACCCTCACCAAGCTGCGCGAGCGCGGGCAGGACAAGCCGCTGCTGCCCGGCCACGGCCCGGACCAGCCGAACCTGGCGGAGGTTGCACAGAAGTACATCGATCGCCGCGAGCAGCGCCTGGAGCAGGTTAAGGAAGCCCTGAAGAAGCTGGGCGATGACGCTTCGGTGAACGAGATCGTCGATGAGATCTACACGGATGTGGATCCGGTGCTGCGTAACGCCGCGGCACAGTCCACCCGCGTGACGCTGCGCTTCCTGCGCGGCGACGAGGACTAGTGCAGACTAGCGGAGGCTAGCGACCAGCTGTGAAAGCCCGCACCCGGGATCCGGGGTGCGGGCTTCCTGTCTAGCGGGCGCGCTTGGCCAGGCGCTCAGTATCGGAGATAAGCACGGACTTACCCTCCAGGCGGATCCAGCCGCGGTGGGCAAACTCTGCCAACGCCTTGTTCACGGTCTCGCGGGAGGCGCCAACCAGCTGGGCGATCTCCTCCTGAGTCAGGTCGTGGTGCACGCGCAAAGCGGTGCCTTCCTGGGTGCCGAAACGGTTTGCCAGCTGCAGCAGGGCCTTGGCAACGCGGCCGGGAACGTCCGTGAAAATCAGGTCTGCCAGGGAGTTATTCGTGCGGCGCAGGCGGCGCGCCAGCACGCGCAGCAGCTGCTCGGCGATCTCCGGGTGCTCGCTGATCCAGTTGTGCAGCATCGTGGAGTCCATCGTCGCCGCGTGCAGCTCCGTCACGCAGATGGCGGATGAGGTGCGCGGACCCGGGTCGAAAATGGACAGCTCGCCGAACATGTCGGAGGGGCCCATGACGGTCAGCAGGTTCTCGCGCCCATCCACCGAGTGGCGGGCGAGCTTTACCTTGCCGCTGATGATGATGTACAGCCGGTCGCCCGGCTCGCCCTCGTCGAAGATAGTGGTGCCGCGAGGAAATTTGACGGTATCCAGTTGCTCGATGAGGGTGCGGACTGCGGTGGGATCAACACCCTGGAAGATGCCTGCCCTCGATAGTATTTCGGATACTTCTGCCATCCTTAGTTTCACTTCCGTTTCTGGCATCGCGGTGGCGCGGGTGACCACCTCACCTGTGTAGCGTGCATCACGCCAAATATGTATGGTTCGTCTCTTTTGTTAGATCATACCCAACTATGTCACAGCGCAATTCGGGGTGAAGGTACATTTGAGAATATTATTAGCTGCCGCTTTTGCTCGCAGAACTTCTTTTTCGTCGAAGTGGAAGGTTCTATGACTCGCCACACCGCCCCGTCCGGCCAGCCAGCCCAGCCCGGCCAACCCACCCTGCCCCGCATCGGCGCGCACATCGCCGCGAAGGGCAAGGAAACCCCGCTGGGCCGCAAGCGCCGCGCCCGCAAGATCAACCGCATGCTCGCCGAGGCCTACCCAGACGCACACTGCGAGCTGGATTTTAACAATCCCCTCGAGCTGCTGGTGGCTACCGTCCTGTCCGCACAGTGCACCGATAAGCGCGTCAACGCCGTAACCCCGGCACTGTTTCGCCGCTATCCCACCGCCGCCGACTACGCGGAGGCGAACCTCGAGGACGTCGAACAGCTCATCAAGTCCACCGGCTTCTACCGCTCGAAAGCCAAGAGCATCGTGGGCCTCGGCCAGGCCATCGTGGAGAAGCACGGTGGCGAGGTCCCCGGCACGCTCGAGGAGCTGGTGAAGCTCCCCGGCGCGGGGCGCAAGACCGCAAACGTGGTGCTGGGAAACGCTTTCGGCGTGCCGGGCATCACCGTGGATACGCACTTGGGCCGCTTGGCCCGCCGTTGGAAGCTCACGGAGCACGAAGACCCAGTACAGGTCGAGCGCGACCTCATGGAGCTAATCGAGCGCAAGGAATGGACCCTCTATTCCCACCGGGCGATCTTCCACGGCCGCCGAATCTGCCACTCGCGCCGGGCGGCCTGCGGAGCCTGCTTTCTGGCGCGGCAGTGCCCTAGCTTCGGGATGGCGGGGCCGGCTGACCCTGAGGTGGCGTCAACAATGATTAAGTCCGACGACCGCGACAACCTGCTAGAAATGGCGGGGTTTGGGGTAGGCGGCCAGGTAGACTGATTCTTCGTTATGTCTGCACCTGTCGAACACTCTGCCCGCACGCGCGCGATCATCATCGCGGTCACGCTGGTTGTTGGCATTGCGATTCTTTGCGTGCCGCTGATTGCCGCGCTGCGCGATGATTCTGCGGACGACGTAGGTGCGCCTACTTCTTCTGTGGAGGATGACGCCGCCTCGACCCCAGCGGACGACGGTCCTGTCGAGGTGGCGCACGAGGTCCGCTGCCCGGAAGGTGCAGGCTCGGGCGCGGGCGAGGGGGAAGGCGCAGCCGGAGCCACCGTGAGCCCCGAGGCAGAACTGAAGGACGTGCACCTTCCGTGCCTGACAGAAGGCGGCTCTGACAGCGCAGGTGAGTCCCAGACCTCCCTGGCCGAACGCCTGGCGGGCAAGCCTGCGGTTGTAAACGTCTGGGCGTGGTGGTGCGCCCCATGCCGCGAGGAGCTACCTGTGATGCAAGAGCTCGCCGAACAACACCCCGAGTGGAATGTCGTGGGAGTCCACCTGGATGCCAAGGGTCAGGCCGGGGCGGACATGCTGCGCGACCTGGATGTGGATAAGCTACCCAGCTTTCAGGATTCCAACCACACCTTCGACTCCGCGGCGAACCTGCCGAAGGTGGTGCCGCTGACCGTGGTCTACAACCCGGACGGAACCCGCGCGCATCTGTACGCGCAGACGTTCCGCAGTGCCGAGGAAATGGAAAAGGCGGTGCAGGAGGTTCTATGACCAACTCGAGTTCGCAGCGGAACACCCACCTAGACCGGTGGCTCGCACGCATGCAAAAGCAGCCCAAACTGCCTTCCAACCTGCCCGAATGGCTACGCGACTTCGCCCGCGACTGCCGCGAGGTGGACATCCACCAGTACCTCAACGACTCCGCCCGGATCGTGCCGGAGGTCGACGAGCATGGCCGCCCGCCCCGCTACTCGGCGGTGCTGATTCTTCTTTCTGGTGACGCCACCTTCTCCCGCCCCGCCGGAACCACAGGCAGGCAAGCCATCCCCGCCGACGCAACAATGCTTTTGACTCACCGCGCGCCGACCATGCGCAACCACAGCGGACAGGTGGCCTTTCCCGGCGGGCGTTTGGAGGAGGCCGACGCCGGGCCGGTGGAGACCGCCCTGCGGGAGGCCGAGGAGGAAACGGGGCTGAACCCGGACACGGTGGAGCCGTTTGCAGTGCTGCAGCCGATCTACATTGATCGTTCAAATTTCGCAGTGGTGCCGGTGGTGGCGTGGTGGCGTCAACCTCATGCGGTAAGCTGCCCTACAACCGAAAACGACTGGGTTGAGCCCTACCCCCTGGGCGAGCTAGTGAACCCGGGGCGCCGCTTCGAGGTGGGCTTCGCCGGCTGGCGTGGGCCGGCCTGGAACCTGCACATCGGTGAGGAAAACCCGCTGGTTCTGTGGGGTTTCACCGGTGGGGTGATCAGCGCTCTGCTGCGCCGTGCGGGCTGGGAGGAACCGTGGTCCAGCGGCGGCGATAGCGGTGCCGAGGGGCCGTGGAGCCTCTTCGAGACGCTGGCCGGTTCCGCCAATGGCGAGGCGCTCGGCGAGATGCGGGAAGGGTTCGACAGGGCCAACGAGATGGGCAGAAACGGAGGCGCACCATGAGCGGAGCGACGGGGTCGATGATCCTCGACATTGTGCTGGTGTTCGTTTGCCTCGGTGCGGCGATCTCCGGGTACCGGCAGGGCGGGTTTAGCGCCACGCTGAGCTTCGTCGGGGTGGCCCTGGGCGGCTACTTGGGTCTGAAGCTGATTCCGCTCGCCGTGCACTTTGCTGAGGACAAGGTGCCCGATAGCGCCAGTGCACGCTTCTTCGCGGCACTGCTCACCGTGACTGTCGTGGTGGTGGTCTGCTACGCCATCGGCTCTGGCATGGGCGCGAAACTGCGGGATAATATCCGCACGCGGGAGGCCTTAAGGGCGGATTCCGCCGTCGGTTCCATCGTGCAGGTTTTTACAACACTGCTGATCGTGTGGTTGATCCTCGTGCTGATCGCCACCGGGAACGTCGGCGGCTTCGGGAAGACGATCAAGGGAAGCAAGATCCTCGGCGCGGTGGGCAACGCCGCCCCGGTGTGGTTCAAGCAGCTGCCCGCGCAGACCTCGCAGCTGATTAACGACTCGGGTTTCCCAATGATCGCCGACCCGATGGAGAACCTGCCCACCGCGGAGGTCGACCCGCCGGACAACGCGCTGATGCGATCCCCGGCGGTGCAGAACACCCGCGACAGCGTGCTGCGCGTGGTTGGCCAGGCGGAACAGTGCAGCCGGATGCTGCAGGGCACTGGCTGGGTGGTTGCCGAGGATACGGTGATGACCAACGCGCACGTGGTGGCCGGAACTAACGAGGTCACGCTGATGACGAAGGACGGCCCGCGTGAGGCACGGGTGGTGTACTACAACCCGCAGGTGGATATCGCCCTGCTCCGCAGCGAGAACCTTCCCTTTGTGCCGATGAAGTGGGCAGAAGGCGAGGGGCAGCAGGGCCAGGACGCGATCGTCATGGGATACCCCAACGGCGGGCCGTTTAAGGCCACCCCTGCGCGCATCCGCGAGAAGTTCGTGGTCAGCGGACCGAACATCTATGCAGATGAGCGGGTGGAGCGCGAGGCGTATTCGCTGCGCGGCTCCGTGGTGCAGGGCAACTCCGGCGGTCCGCTGATCGACAAGGACGGCCACGTGCTGGGAGTCGTGTTCGGGGCCGATATTAACGAGAAGGACACAGGCTACGCCCTGACGCGGGAAGAGGTAATGAAGCACGTTGGGGACGTGACCTCGCACCAGGGCAGCCCGGCGACGGGTGCTTGCGTGGCGGAGTAGCGACTAGCGCCCCTAGGCGCGCAGGTGCTCGCGGAGTAGCTCCGCGACGCACGGCGGATCCTCCACGTGCGGGTAGTGGCCCACGCCGTAAAGCACCTTGTGCTCGGCGGTATCGGCCTTCCGAGCGGATTTTTGCGCCAGGGATTCGTCGTAGATCGGATCCATGCTGCCATCCACCGCCAGCAGCGGCACAGGTGTGGTCGCCGGGAAGGTCCGCTCGAAGCGTATCGCCTCGGGGCGGAAGCGGCTGCGGAAAGGCCAGCGCAGGTACTCGCAGGAAAGGTGGGCCACCTTATCCACCTGCATTGCTTCGCGGCGGAGTGCGGCGCTGCGGAAGTAGGCGTCCGTATCCCTAAAACCCGGGGCCACACCCGCCCTAAAGATCTTCTCGGTGGCCGCGGCGTTATCGGCCAACAGCTTGCGCTCCGGAAGTCGCGGCAGTTGGGCGGACAGCAGACGGCGAGCGAAGTGCGGCTGCGAGAACGGCTGGGCCAGGATCCTGCGAAAACGCAGCAGCGGATTGATGGCGGAAAGGGTGACGAAGCTGCGGACGCGCTCCGGGTTGTGAGCCACCAAAGTCCAGGCGACCATGCCGCCGTAGCCGTGGCCGACGACGGTGGCGGTGGTGTGGCCCAGGCCGCGGATCACCCCGGCCATGTCGCTGGCGGCGGTGGTGAGGTCGTAGCCGTGCGGGGTCTTATCCGAGCGGCCATAGCCGCGCAGATCCACTGCGGCTAGGCGCAGATCCTCGCCCGCGAGTTGCCGCATCAGCGGGTGCCAGTCGAAAGCGCCACCGCCGAAACCGTGAATCAGCAGCACCAATGGTGCGTTACGGGGGCCTTGGATGTCGACGCGAAGACGCACACCCCGCGAATGCACGAAGGTGGCATGCGGGGTGTGCGGATCTACAGCGTGAGAATCTTCGGAAGTCATCTCAGGCGCGCGGGGGATTTAGGTGTACATTCCCGGGCGGCGCGCGGAGGAAGAGCCCTTGCCCTTCTGCGGGATCACGGTCTTCAGCTCGCCGACGGACTCGATGGTCTTCTCCGGCTTCTTCACGCCCTTGACCTGCTTCAGGCCAACCAGAGCCAGGATGGCGACCAGTACCAGCATGAACAGGAAGACGACCAGGAAGGCCGCCCAACGCCACATGAAGGTATCCAGTGCCTCGGCGATGGTGAAGAAGAGGAAGAAGGAGCTGTAGGCCAGGATGATGGCGGCAGCGCCGAACAGGCCCACGCCGATGCCGGCCTTCTTGGCGGAAGTAGCGATCTCGGTCTTTGCCAGCTCGACCTCGGAACGAACCAGGGAGGAAACCTGCGCGGAGGCATCCTTCACCAGGTCACTGATGCTGGCTTGACCCTTGGCATGGGTATCCACATCCGACAGCGGAATAGCGTTAACCTTCGGGTTAAAGCTATCGCGGTCGGTGAACATGCCATCGTGATCGTTGTTGCTCACTGTTAAAACTCCTGGGGGGTTACACCTAATTGACTCCCCCCTAGTTTGCCAGACCACGGGGAAGATTGCGCGCGCGGGTGCATTATTGTCTTAAATATGTCTGACAATTCTGCGCAAGACCCACTCGCTGGACTGGCTGAACTGCCCGGAGTGCCGGAGGCTGTGGCCCAGGCCAACGACCACCTGGCGCGCCTGCACCGCCACCCCGCCAACCTGCGTGGCTGGGATGTCACGGGCGCGGAATCGGTGCTGCGCGGCGCGCGTGCCTCGGCGCAGCTGGACGGTGGCTCCCCGCGCTTGCCGGAGGACGGCCAGGTGGAGGATCCGATCCTGGCCGGCGCCCTGCGCGCCGCGGAGCTGCTGGCTCCGGACGGTGTGACGGAGACGGTGACTACCTGGCGGCGCGCCCCGCTGCAGATCATCGCGCGCATCAACGCGGTTGCTAGCCCGCAGATGTCCGACCCGGCATTTCGCCAGAAGGCCGCGGGGGATGCGGAGTTCCTGGTGCCGGGCCGCCCGCGCCGCTCCACGGATGCGCGCCTGCAACTGCTGGGCAAGTTCATCACCGGCGGCACCAAGGTGAACGCGACGGTGCTGTCCGCGGTGATCCACGGCGAGCTGCTGACGTTGCAGCCTTTTGCGGACGCCACCGGCGTGACCGCCCGCGCTTGCTCCCGCCTGGCGACTATCGCCACTGGCCTGGATCCGCGCGGCCTGGGCGTGCCGGAGGTCTGGTGGAACCGTCGGCGCGACGAGTACCAGGCGAAAGCCGAGGGGTTTGCCAGCGGCACCCCGGAGGGTGTGGCCGAGTGGATTGTTTTCCACGCCACGGGCCTGTCCGAGGGCTCGCTGGAGGGCAAGTCGATCGCGGACGCGAAGTAGAAGTAGCCGCTAGGCCTCGTCTGAACCTTCCTCGCGCCCGCGCCACCACATCGCCAGGCCGGTTGCGGCAATGCCGAGCAGAGCCAGGGTGGCGCCCGCCCCGGCGATCACCGCTGCCTGCGGAAATAGCGGTTCCGGGCGGACGAACTGGCGGATCGGCCATTCGGCCTCCGTCGCCTGCTTCTTCAGGGGGCGGTCCGGGTTCACGGCAACCGGGTTGCCCACCAGCTTCAGCATGGGGATGTCTGTGGCGGCGTCAGAATAAGCGTAGCTTTTCCCCAGGTCGTAGCCGTGTTTGCGGGCGAGCTCTAGGATGCGCTCGACCTTGGCGTGCCCCTTGTTGAAGTGCGTGACGGCGCCGGTGAAGCGCCCATCCTTTTCCTCCAGTTCGGTGGCGAACAGGTGATCCACGCCGAGTTCCTTGGCGATGGGCTGCACCATGACGGAGGCCGAGGCGGTCACGATGGCGATGCGGTGCCCCATCTTCCGGTGCCATTCGATCAGTTCGCGCGCCTCGGCGTAGATAAACGGGGTGATGACTTCCTGCAGGGCATCCTGGGCGACCTGGCGCAGGGGCTCGGATTCGCGATCCTTGATGATCCTGGTCAGGGCTTCTTTTGTGGATTCCAGCCCCTCCTCGGAGTGGGTGGAGAGCATGTAGTTGCCCAGCATCGCCATCATCTTCAGCACCTCGCCGGTATTGAGCAGGCCGCGTTCGGCCATCGGGCGGCGGTAGGCCAGGGATGCCGACGTGTCGATGATGGTCTTATCGAGGTCGAAAATGGCCAAAACTCGCTCTGCGCCCTTTGCGCGCGGTGGGTCTTGGTGCTGATTCACATGCGTCATTCTAGTAACATTGCACCACTTATGCCACTTTAATCTTTTTGCGTTTCGGGTTATTCACAGGGTCTAGGCCCGTTTTTATGACGCCACCCCGATTTTTCCACAGCCAAAAAATCAGGGGTACTTTTGCAAGCCCGCAACTGGGAGCCTTTGGTTCATGGGCACAGGGAAGTCAGCAAAGCAGAGCAAGGCAGCAGCCAAGAAGGCAAAAACAGCAGCAAGGAAGAAGGGGTGGGAGCAAACCGCACAGCTCCGGCCGGTGATCGTGGACATCGCGGACCCGCTGTGGAACAACGAGGCGCGCATGGTCGTAGCGGTGACCCGCCGGCCGATGATTATCCACGATGGTACGGAGGAGTTTGAGGCGAACCTGCTGCGCGAGCTAGATCGGAAAGAGGGGTTTACCTGCCAAAACTCGGCGATCGTGTTGAGCGATAGGGAAAGCGAGTTGACCCGCCACCGACTGGTGCGAGCGATTCGCGTGGATCAGCTGGAGCCCTCCCTGGACGCCGGTGGGGCGATGGTGTTGGCGGAGATGATTGGATCGAACGACGCGGTGCGCATCGCGGTGAGTTCGGCGGTAGGCGGTGCGGGGTCCAGCCTGTTTGCGGCCCAACTGGCCTACTACATGTCCTGCGAGGGAAGGCCTGCGGTGTTGCTGGACGCTGACCCGCACTCCTGTGGCCTGGATCTAGTGTTGGGCAAGGAACGGCGGCCGGGGCTGACCCGCAACCAAATCCCTGCCGACTGCGACTTCGACCAGCTGCGCAGCCACTTGCTGATGCTCGGCTTCGATAGCGCGGGCGGAAAGAAGATCAGCGCCGAAGGCGGGGCCGTTCCCGTAATCTACGCCGACCGTTACCCGACTTTCGGCGCACACAGTGGCGGCAGGGGACTGGACGTGGGCCAGCTGGCCGGGTTGATGCATGCAGATGATCTGGTGGTGGACTGCGGGCGCAGTCTGCCAGTGGCCGATAGCGCGAGCGCCGGATGGCAGGAGCAGTGGGGCGAAGGGGAACCCGACGTGCACATACTGGTGGCACCCCTGACCATCCAGGGAGTGACCGCCGCCAGCGCACTGCGAAACCGAATGCTGGAAAACGACCGAACCAAGCCGCTGATCGTGCTGCGGGAAGTCCCCGGCGCCTCCACCTCCGTGGCCGTTGCCGCGATGATGATGGACGAGGTTCCCGTAGCGGTGATTCGCCACGATGACCAGTGCACTCCCGCTCTGGATCGAGGCGAGGCCGAGTATTGGATTGAAAGCTCGCTGAAGCACGACCGCGCCCGCGGGCCGGTGCGCGAGGTGTGGGAGAAAATCCAGCACATCGTCGGCAACTGCGCGCTGCCAATCGCGGGCTAGGGGATAACAGGGACGGGGGAGACGCAGGTGGCGTCACTAAGGAAGAAGAACAAGAACAACCAGCCGGAAGCGGAGCGCGGGCTGCTGGCGATCGTGCGCGACGACCTGGCTGAACAGGGGATTAGTAGGCCGGACGAGCACGACCTTTCGCGCAGCCTGCACCTGATCGGGAAGGCGAGCGTGGAGAACGTGCGCACCCTGCAGAGGGAGTTCAGTGGGCTGGGGCCGCTGGCGGGACCGCTACAGGATGCGCAGGTGACGGACGTGGTGCTCAACGGCGATGGCAGCGTATGGGCGGATCGGGGCGAGGGCATGCAGCCGATAGACGGGGTGCAGATCGGCGTGGAGGCGGCGCGCGACCTGGCGGTGCGGATGGCGACGCTGTGCGGGGAGCGGCTGGACGAGGCCCGGCCCTTTGCCGACGGGGTGCTGCGCGAGCTGCCTCCGGACGTACCGGCGCAGGCGATCCGCGTGCATACGCTGCTGGCTCCACCGGCGGCGGGCGGCAGTTGCATTAGCTTGCGCGCGATTAAGGGGCAAAAGAACTCCTTGGATGCGCTGGTGCAAGGCGGTCTGGCCAGCGAGGAGATGGCGGGCGTGCTGCGGCGGATCGTGCGGGCGCGGCGGAACATCCTGATTAGTGGCGGGACGGGCGCGGGGAAGACCACCCTGCTGGCCGCGCTGTTGGCGGAGGTGGCCTACGACCAGCGGCTGCTCGTGGTGGAGGACACCCCGGAGCTGCTGATAGACCATCCGCACGTCGTGGCGCTGGCCACCCGCGAAGGCAATGCGGAGGGGGCGGGTGCGATCTCCATGACGGCGCTGGTGAAGCAGAGCCTGCGCATGCGCCCGGACCGCATCGTGGTGGGCGAGATCCGCGGCCCCGAAGTGGCGGACCTGTTGGTTGCCCTGAACACCGGGCATGCGGGCAGTGCGGGGACTATCCACGCGAACGACCCGGCCAGCGTGCCGGGGCGGCTCGAGGCGCTGGGTGCGATGGCCGGGCTGGATCGGATAGCACTGACCCGCCAGGTAATCGACGGAATAGACGTGGTGCTGCACGTTTCCCGCACGGAGCAGGGGCGACGGCTGACGCACATCGGGCGGCTGGTCGGCGACGAGCGGGCGCGCATTGAGGTGCTGTGGCACTGGCGCGACGGCGCCCGTGCGGGATTCGAGGAGTTCAGCGATGAGCTGGGCTGATGGGAGGGCAGAGATATGATTCCGGTACTTGCGGTGGTGGCGGGCGCATTGATGGTGGCTTTCACCCTGAAGGTCGTGGCGGGGCGGATGCTGCGGACCCGCAGGCAGATGAAAACCCTGGCCGGGGTGCGCGATGTGGTGGATGCCATCGCCCGCGAAGTGGCCGCGGGTGCCCGACCATTGGAGGCCGTCGAGCACGCGGCTGAGGGGTTGAAATCCGAGGCGCTGCGCCACGAGGTGGACGTTGCCTGCGTGAAGGTGCGCCTGGGCGCCGCGCCGGGTGCCGGATCTGGTGGCGCCGCACCGGGTGAGGGGACTGGTGGAACCGCGCCGGGCAGTGACGCCCCGAGCTCCCTTGCCCACCTATTCCACATCTGGGGCATCTCCCACCGCCACGGCGTGGGGTTGGCAGCGCTGGCCCGGGCGCACGTGACGGACATTGATGCGCAGCTGGCGCACATCTCGAAGTCCACCTCCGCGACGGCGGGCGCGCGGCTGACAGTCACGGTGCTGCTGGCGCTGCCGATCGGCGCAGTGGCGCTGGGGCAGAGCAGCGGGCTCGGCACGCTGACCTTTCTGCTGACGAATGTGCTGGGAGTACTGCTTTTCTTGACCGGGGTGGGACTGGTGTGCGCCGGCACCCTGTGGACGGAGCATCTGAGCGAATCGCTGACCGCATCCCCACTGGGCGGGGTGGGTGTGCGGGCCGGACCTGCCGGCTCCACACTCGTGGGTCCGCTGGACGCGGCCCGTGCCCTCGACGTTTCCGCGGCTGCGCTGCGTGCCGGAAAGGCATTGTTGCCAGCCTGGGACGTGGGGGTGGGGCAGTTAGTCCACGATGGTGAACACGATGGGGAAGGGGATCTCGGCCGCGCCATAGCGCTGCTGAACCTCGGTGGGGGGAAGGATGCCTGGCTAACGCTGGCCGAGCATTCCCTCTTTGGTCCCATCGCCCGCCAAGCGGCGCAGCAAACCCGCGCCGGAACATCGCTTGCCGATGGAATGCATCAACAGGCCGAACACCTCCGCCGCGTTGCCGCCGACAAGGCAACCGCCGGAGCCGAGAAGGTCTTGATCGCCTTGGCTGCACCACTGACCCTCTGCTTCCTCCCGGCCTTCGTCTTCGTCGGCTTGATACCGCTGGCCATCGGAATGGCCTCGCTCTAGGAGCTATGGGCACCGACGCGAGGTGAGGGCCACTCCTGGAGAAGCAACTCACAGTGGTTCACACGGACATCTGACATCTATCGAACTCAACTCACTCAACACGGCGGCGCGCCTTTCGTGCCGCCGGGGAAGGACACTGACCATGACCACTCCAACCATCACCGCTCCAACCACTCTCACTCCAACTACACCCACGTCGACCGCTTGCACACCGATTGCGGTTCCGGAGCAGTTCAAGGCCGCGCCGGTCAAGACGGACCCGAGCACTGGAATTGCGGAAGAAACATATTCTGACCTGCACCCAATCACTCGTTGGTGGAACCACATTATCGGCGCTATCTATAGTCGATACGCCGATGAAAGGGGTATGTCCACGGTGGAATACGCCTTGGGCTGCGTGGCGGCAGCTGCCCTCGGAGCGCTGCTGTACACCGTCGTGACCTCGGACACCGTGGAGCAGGCACTCAGCGGAATTTTCGATAGGGCACTGAACACAAAGTAGCCCGGAAAGCTCCTGGTTAGCCGCCGGGGCCACACCACGCCCCGCGCTCCTGAGCTCTTCAAGGCTCGGGCGCGTGGGGGGCGTCACTAAAAACACACACCACGAACCACACACCACGAACTACGCACAAGAATCTTTAACCAGGAACGAACATGAACACAGTCGAAGGCGCCATCGTCCTGTCCGCCATAACGCTCGTCGCCGGTGGATCCGCCGCGGGATTGGTCACTATGTCGCAGGCAGCCTCGGCGCAATCGCTGGCGCGGACCGTCGCCCGGGCCGAAGCGCGTGGCGGCGATGGGGTTGCGCTCGCCAGGCAGATTGACGCCACCGCGGCCGTCTCCACAACCCGCGAAGGTAGTGCGGAATCGCCGCTTGTGCGGGTGAAGGTTACCAAGGACGGGGCTTTGTTCGACGTCCACGGCGAGGCCGTCACGTTGGTGGAGCCGGACGGCGAATAGAGGGGATCGAGTTAGATGACGGGGAGTGAAAGATGAGCACTGTCTATGGGGCGATGGTCACGCTCGGCGTCCTGTCGGTGGTTTCCCTGTTGGCTATCGGCAGCGCCATGCTGGGTCACAAGGAGCAGGCCAGCACGGCCGCGGACCTGGCCGCGCTATCGGCGGCGATGGTGGTGCAGACGGGCGAGGGCGAGCCGTGCGATACTGCGCGCAGCATCGCCGGTGCGAATGGTGCCGACGTGGAAAACTGCGAGGTCAAAGGCGAGTTCGTGACGGTGGACGTCACCACCCGCATTGGCTCGAACTCGCGTATCCTCCCGCAGAAGGCGCAGGCCATCGCCGGGCCAGCGGAGTAGCCGGGCGCACTGCTAAGGGGGTGCGAAGCGTGGGCGCGAAGGCGTGCTTGCGCGGGCTAAGCGTTGCGGAACAGGTTCGCCAGGAACGGGGTGGAGTGTACCTGCGAAGCGGGTACGGTTCCGCCGTGGTCGGTGGGATACCAGTGAACCTCCACCCGCTGGTTACGGCTGCGCATATCCCCGATGAACTGATTGATCCACATGTCCGTATTTAAGATGATGCCGATAGGAGTGGGCACATCCATATCCTTCAGGCCGTGGCCCAGGAAAACCGGCTTATCGTAGCCAGTCGCAGGAGTTTGCATGAACTCGCGCAGTGCGGGCTCCAGACCCGGCACCTCGCGGAGCGGCTTGGAGAACGCCCGTGCGACATTGGTGCCCTTTAGGGCTTCGGAAAGCTCCGGATAACAAGAATCCTCGGAGGCCTTCACCATGCGCTTGCCCTCGTCAGTCAGGGCGGAATCGACATCCACGTTTGGGTTGGCCTCTCGGAACGCCGCGACAATATACATCGCGTAAGTGTTCAACCCGGCTGGTAGGGGAACCGGCGGGAAGGTCGGGCTGCCCGCCAGCACGATCTCCTCAACATAAGCCGGGGCGCCCGTGGCCACCGTGCCCAGGAAGTTGAGGTTCGCTTGCTTGCTCCGCTCCGTTGCCCGCAGCGCGACGTGCAGGGCCGCGCCGCCGCCCTGGGACTGGCCAATGACCGCCCAGTTGCGGGAAAGCTTCTGGCCACCCTGCTTCACCGCAGGTAGATCCTGCGCGGCGATCACGGAATCCACCACGTTAGCGGCGGTGGACTTGCCGTTGAGGTAGCTCATCAGCCCCTCGGTGCCCATGCCCGCATAGTCACTGGCGACGATCGCATAGCCCTGGTTGAGCCAATGGTTCAGGTAGTCGTGATCCCGCTGGGAGCGCGGGTTCATCGACGGAGTGCACTGATCCGCTAAGCCCACCGTTCCGTGCGCCCACGCCAACACCGGCCAGCCACCAGCCGGAGCCTTGCCCTTCGGGAAGAACACCGCACCGGTGGAAGGCGAGACCGTCCCGTGCTGGTTGGTCGTCGAGTAGCTGAAGCGGAACTGCTGGCCAGCCGCAGACAAACCGACCGCCGGATCAAGCGGAACAGTGTTCATCAGCGCCCCCGCCTTAGCTGGAACCGCGCCGATCTTCAGCCCACTATCCACCGGGCTGCCCGCGAAAGGAGCCGGGGTGCGCATCGGCTCGCCCTTGTTGACCAGTGCGGAAGCGCTCGACTGCGGTCCGGACGGCGTCGGTGCCGAGGAGGCCACCCCTGCCGGCGCTGACCCTGCTGGCGCCGACCCAGAGGGCGCTACGGACTGCGCGGTGGCCACCCCGCCCATCCCGGACAACGCAACTAAGGACATCGTGGCGGCGATGCTCGCCTTAAAACCCCGCCGGAACTCAGTATGATTTTTCCCAAAAAAAGGCTTCATGGGGGAAAGTATATTCTCAGGCGAGCTGGGATGTGGGCGTCCCAAAGAAAAACAGTGAACTAACCCGCCGCCCCGGCTAGCGCCCGCAACAACAACACCGCACCCGCCTTGAACAGCGGATCATTGCCGTTGCCACACTTCGGCGACTGCACACAAGATGGGCAGCCGGACTCGCACTCGCAGGTCTCCACGGTCTCGGCGGTGGCGGCCATCCACTCGGCAAAGCGCGCAAAGCCCTGTTCGGCGAAGCCTGCGCCGCCCGCATAACCGTCGTACACAAACACCGTCGGCAGGCCCGTATCCGCATGCAAAGCGGTAGAAACGCCACCAATATCCCAGCGGTCGCACGTTGCGATCAGCGGCAACAGGCCTATCGCCGCATGCTCCGCGGCATGCAACGTCCCTGGCCACGTCGGCTCCGGCAGCCCCAGATCCAGCAGCACGTCCGGATCCACGGTGTAAGCCACCGCGCGGGTGCGCAGCGATTCCGGCGGCACGTCCAACGGAACGGTCTCCAGGATCTCGCCGCCCGGCAGGCGCTTCCGATAACCGCTGACGGTATGGGAAACCTCCACGTCCACATCCGCCAGCCACACCCCGTCGCAGACCTTGCGTGTCCCCCGCGTGCGCCGCACCGCAATGTCGGTCTCGCGGATCACCTGGGTGGTGTACTCCGGGAACTCGGGCCGCACCCACGCCACGGATTCCTCCAGGTCCAGCAGCTGCACTACAAACGTCTCGCCCTGGTGCATGTACACCGCCCCGGTGTGCACGTCCGACGTTGCGCGCGACTGGTCCACCGTGCCCAGCAGTCGGCCGGAATCGGCCTCCACGATCGCCACCTGGGCTGCCGCCCCGCCGCGGATCGAGACCCGCGAATGCACCTGCTCCGCCACCTTCAGATCCGCGAAAATGCCCCGCGGCCTGCGCTTTAGCGCGCCCTGGCGCAGCAGGTGCTCCACCACCCGCTCCGCACCCCAGTGCGCCACCTCCGCCTCGGACAGGGGTTTTTCCGCCGCCGCGCACACCACATGGTCGGCCAGCACGTAGGGGTTCGTCGGGTCGAACACCGTGTTCTCCACCGGCCGGTCCAGCAAAGCCTCCGGGTGGTGCAGCAGATACGTATCCATCGGGTCGTCCGCGCCGACCAGCACCACCAGTGCGCCCTGCCCGCGCCTGCCCGCGCGCCCGGCTTGCTGCCGGAAGCTGGCGATCGTGCCGGGGAAGCCGCTGGTCACCACTACATCTAGCCCGCCGACGTCGATGCCCAGCTCCAGCGCGTTCGTCGAGGCGATGCCCAGCAGCTCGCCGTTGTCGAAGCGACGCTCCAGCTCGCGGCGATCCTCCGGGGTGTAGCCCGCGCGATAGGCCGCCACCCGCACCGCATCCGCGCTGCGCCCCAGCGCCGACAGTTTCTCCGCGGCGGCGACGGACACCACCTCCGCGCCGCGCCGGGAGCGCACGAAAGTCAGCGTCCGCGCGCCTTGGGCGATCGCCAGCCCCATCACGTCCGCGGCCTCGGAGTTCGCCGCCCGCCGTACTGGCGCGCCATTCTCGCCCTCCACGTCCGGCAGGAACCCGGGCTCCCACAGCGCGACGGTCCGCTCGCCCGCGGGCGCCCCGTCGTGGGTCACCGCTACCACCTCCGGCCGCCCCGTCAGCCGGCGTGCGTGCGCGGCCGGATCCACGCTGGTCGCGGACGCCAACACGACCGTCGGAGCCGTCTCGCACAGCCGTAGCAGCCGCCGCAGCACCATCGCCACGTGTGCGCCGAACACCCCGCGGTACACGTGGCACTCGTCGATCACCACATAGCGCAGCGTGCACAGCAGCCGGCTCCAGGACCGCGGGTTCCCCAGTATCGAGGCGTGCAGCATGTCCGGATTCGTCACAATCACCCGCGCCTGGTCGCGGATCACCCGTCGCGTCTCGGGCGGGGTGTCGCCGTCGTAAGTGGCCACCATGATGTCGTTCAGGTTCGCTGCGCCCGCGCACATCCGCGCCAGTGCCGCCCGCTGGTCCTGCGCCAGTGCCTTCGTCGGTGCAATATAAAGAGCCGTCGCGGTGCTCGCCGTAGCCAGGTCGCTCAAGGCCGCGAGTTGGTAGCCGAGGCTCTTTCCGGACGCCGTGCCGGTGGCAACCACCACATCCCGGCCCGCATGTGCGTGGCTCGCAGTCTCCACCTGATGCGACCAGGGCACAGAAATTCCCTGCTCATGCAGGTATTCCACCAGGGTCTCGTCGGCCCATTCCGGCCACTGCGCCGTTTGTGATTGGCGGGCGGGGATGGTGCGCGTATGGGTGACGGTGGAGCGCGGAAACTCGGGCGTCAGATCGGCCAGAAGTTCCTCGCCGAACGACGGGGCTGTGCCGCTCGCTGGGCTGCCTGCCGTGCTGCCCGCAGGACCGTCGGGCGCGGAGTCTGGGGTAAGGGGCGTGGGGTCAGACATTAAAGTCAGTTCTAGACCCATTAGGGGGTGGATACAAGTTATTGTCCTGCGGAATCCAAACTCGCCCGAATGTTTAACCCGCAACGTGGCAGACTGTCGTGTGGTTATTAAAATCCTCGGAACTTTTCCGCTCGCCTCGGCGTGAGGTGGGGTCTCGTTGGGTTTTGGGCCGATTGGGTTGGAAACGAAGTATCTTCCGACCTCGGCGTTTGGTGGTCGCAGAAGACTTGCGCCGGACAGATTCAACAAGATAGGTAGAAATTCATGGCACAGGGAACCGTCAAGTGGTTCAACGCGGAGAAGGGCTTTGGCTTCATCGCCCCGGACGACGGATCTTCCGACGTCTTCGTCCACTACTCTGAGATCCAGGGCAGCGGCTTCCGCACCCTCGAGGAGAACCAGAAGGTCGAGTTCGAGATCGGCGAGGGCGCCAAGGGCCCGCAGGCCCAGAACGTCACGGCTCTTTAAACCCACAGGGTTTCAGCAAGCCCCCGCCCGCGGTGCATATCGCGCCCAGGCGGGGGCTTCGCCGGTTAAGGCCGCGCCTACCCCGGTTGCAAATAAATTGCGTAAACCGCGTAGTGTCGCTTAGAAATGCGTAAGTGGCCCCCGGAAAGAACCATTGCAATAAACCTGTATAAACAATGGCACCCGGCAAACTTAAGATTTTGAAGGATGTGTGAAATCAACCGATGGCAAACGATGACGTCAAACGTCTAGTGATCGTTGAGTCGGCGACGAAGGCCAAGAAGATCGCCCCGATCCTGGGGCCGAACTACATCGTTGAGGCTTCCGTCGGGCACATCCGTGACCTCCCCCGGGGCGCGGCAGACGTACCGGCCAAGTATAAGAAGGAGCCGTGGGCGCGTCTGGGCGTCAACGTCGATAAAGATTTCGAGGCGCTCTACGTCATCAGCCCGGACAAGAAAAAGAAGGTCTCCGACCTGAAGGCAAAGCTCAAGCAGGTCGATGAGCTGTACCTGGCGACGGACCCCGACCGTGAGGGTGAGGCCATCGCGTGGCACCTGCTCGAGGTGCTGAAGCCGAAGGTGCCGGTGCGCCGCATGGTGTTCCATGAGATCACGAAGAACGCCATCCTCGAGGCCGCGCAGAACACTCGCGAGCTCGATTACGACCTGGTCGATGCGCAGGAATCCCGCCGCGTGCTGGATCGCCTGTACGGCTACGAGGTCTCCCCGGTGCTGTGGAAGAAGGTCATGCCGCGCCTGTCCGCCGGCCGCGTGCAGTCCGTCGCCACCCGCGTGATCGTCGAGCGCGAGCGCGAGCGCATGAAGTTCGTCGCCGCGGAGTACTGGGACTTGAGCGCCACGTTCGGCGTGGTAGATGCTGTTTCTTCTCTTGATGACGCCGCCCCGGACTCCTTTGAGGCACGGCTGGCAACGGTCGCTGGCAAGCGCGTGGCCCAGGGCCGTGATTTTGGCGATGACGGCAAGCTGAAGGCCAGTGCAAAGGAGACCTTTGTGCTGGACGGGGCGAAGGCGAAGTCCCTGGCCGACGGGCTGCAGGGCCAGGAGTTCGCCGTGACGGCGGTGGAGGAAAAGCCCTACACCCGCCGCCCGTACCCGCCGTTTATGACCTCCACCCTGCAGCAGGAGGCTGGCCGCAAGCTCCGCTTCACCTCGGAGCGCACGATGCGCATTGCGCAGCGCCTGTACGAAAATGGCCACATTACTTATATGCGTACCGACTCGACCACCCTGTCGACCGCCGGTATTGAGGCCGCCCGCAAGCAGGCCAAGGAGCTCTACGGTGCGAAGTTCGTGGCCGATGGTCCGCGCCAGTACTCCCGCAAGGTGAAGAACTCGCAGGAGGCTCACGAGGCGATCCGCCCGGCGGGCGAGACCTTCCAGACTCCCGGCCAGCTGAGCAACCAGCTGGATGCCGAGGAGTTCAAGCTCTACGAGCTGATCTGGCAGCGCACCGTGGCCTCCCAGATGGCCGACGCGAAGGGCCAGTCGATGAAGGTCACCGTCGCCGGCGACGCGAAGTCGGGCGAGACCTGCGAGTTCACCGCAACCGGCCGCACCCTGACCTTCCCGGGCTTCCTGAAGGCCTACGTGGAGGTCAGCCGCACCGCCGATGGCCGCGACGTGGCCGATAACGCGGAGAAGCGACTGCCGCAGCTGACCAAGGGCGACGAGCTGAACGCGCGCGACGTGGCCGCCGACGGCCACTCGACGAACCCACCTGCCCGCTACACCGAGGCCTCGCTGGTGAAGAAGATGGAGGAGATGGGCATTGGCCGCCCGTCGACCTACGCATCCATCATCCGCACCATCCAGGACCGCGGCTACGTGCTGCCGCGCGGCAACGCGCTGGTGCCCTCGTGGGTGGCCTTCGCCGTCGTCGGCCTGCTGGAGCAGAACTTCGGCGCGCTGGTGGACTACGACTTCACCTCCGCGATGGAGGACGAGCTGGATGCCATCGCTGCGGGCGATCAGGACCGCGTGAACTGGCTGAAGGGCTTCTACTTTGGTGATAGCTCCCGCCCGGAAGCCCCGGGCGCGGTCGTTCCCCGCCTCGGTGGACTGAAGCACATCGTGGGCGACAACCTGGAGCAGATCGACGCCCGCCGGGTGAACTCCTTGCACATCTTCGATGATGAAAACGGCGTGCCGATCGTCGTCCGCGTGGGCCGCTACGGCCCCTACCTGGAGCGCATCAAGCCGGTACCGGAAGGGGCACCGGAGGGCGCCGAGCCGGAGGTACAGCGCGCCAACCTGCCGGAATCCATGACCCCGGACGGGCTGACCCTGGAGGTGGCCGAGAAGCTCTTCGCCACCCCGCAGGGCGGCCGAGAGCTGGGCACCAACCCGGCCAACGGGCGCACCATCGTCGCCCGCGAGGGACGCTACGGCCCCTACGTCACCGAGGTACTCGGCGAGGACGAGGAATCCCGCGTGGCCGAGGAGGCCGTGAAGGTCTGGGAGGCCGAGCGCGACGAGCAGGATCGCGAGCGCGAGGCCGAGGGCAAGAAGCCGCTGAGCCGCGAGACCAAGACCGCGCAGGCGCAGAAGGAAAAGCGCGTCAAGCAGATCGTCGAGGAGACGCTGAAGCCCAAGACCGCCAGCTTGTTCAGCGACATGGAGCCAGCCAGTGTGACGCTGGAGGAGGCCCTGAAGCTCATGAGCCTGCCGCGCGAGGTGGGCGTCGACCCGAGCGACAACGAGGTGATCACCGCCCAGAACGGCCGCTACGGCCCCTATCTCAAGAAGGGCAAGGACTCCCGTTCGCTGGCCAACGAGGAGCAGATCTTCACGATCACCCTCGACGAAGCCCGGCGCATCTACGCCGAGCCGAAGCGCCGCGGTCGTGCCGCCGCGCAGCCACCGCTGAAGCAGCTGGGTGATAACGACGTCTCCGGCAAGCCGATGTCCGTCAAGGACGGCCGCTTCGGTGCGTATGTCACGGATGGCACCACTAACGCCTCCCTGCGCAAGGGGGATACCCCGGAGACGATGACGGACGCCCGCGCGAATGAGCTGCTGTCGGAGCGGCGCGCCAAGCAGGCAGCCGAGGGCTCGGCACCTGCGAAGTCGAGCCGCAAGGCCGCAAAGAAGTCGGCCAAGAAAACGACGAAGAAGACGACCAAGAAGGCCGCGAAGAAGACGACGAAGAAGACCGCCAAGAAGCCGCCGACGCTGACCAAGCGCACGGTGAAGAAGTCTCGCTAATTCGCCCTTACTTTTGGGTGGGAACTGATACGTTTATAAGCATGAATCAGCTCCCGAACTTCACCGTCGTCACCCTGGCCCCGAACCTGCCCGGTCCCGTCGCCGCCAAGCGCCTGCATGAGCTCGGAGGCACCGTCATCAAGGTCGAAGGCCCCGGCAAGGCCGCCGACCCCATGCGCCTGTACTGCGAGCCCTACTACCAGCACCTGGTGGAGGGTCAGGAGGTGCGCAGCATCGACCTGAAGCAGGAATCTGGCCTGCAGGAACTACACGAACTGCTGGCAGAGGCGGACCTGCTGCTCACCAGCTCCCGCCCGGCTTCGCTGCAGCGCCTGGGGCTCGGCTGGGAAGACCTCCACGCACGCTACCCGTCCTTGGCACAGGTGGCGATCGTCGGCCACTCCGGCGAGCACGTCGACGTCGCCGGCCACGACCTGACCTATGAGGCACACGCGGGCACCCTTTCCTTCAACGGCGATGAGCCCGTCATGCCCGTAGTTCCCATCGCCGACCTGGCGGGCGCGGAACGTGCCGTCTCGCAGGCGCTGGCAGCCCTGTGGCAGGCAAGCGCCACCGGCCAGGGCAGCTACCACGAGGTCGCCCTGGCGGACATGGCCACGGAATTCGCCACGCCAGCCCGCTTCCGCCTGACCGGCCCGGACACTCTGCTGGGTGGCCTGCTGCCGGGTTACGGCCTCTACCAGGCCGAGTGTGGGGGCTGGGTGGCTATCGCCGCGCTGGAACCGCACTTCTTCGTCGGCCTCATCGAGGCGCTGCACGCCGAAGGTCTGCTGCCGGAAGGCACCACGGCCGAGCAGCTGCAATCCAAGGGGATCACCACCGAGCAGCTGGCCGCGGCAGTGGGGCAGAAGACGGCGGCGTGGTGGGACGAGGTGGCGTCGAAAAGAAACCTCCCCATCGCCGCAGTACGGCGCGGAGCCTAAGCCTCCGAGCGATCGGCTAAGGTCGCGCGGATGGGGCGGGCGATCTGCGTCATCTCGCGGCGGCCGCGCAGCTCCACGGACTTCATCATGGTCCAGCGGGCCTGCTCGGCCTCGTTGGCCGCACGCAGAGTTGCAGCGCTGGTCAGCACCTGACCGGGGGTCTTCTTCGCCAGATCCGTCAGGCGGGCGGCCTGGTTTACAGCGTCGCCGATCACGGTGTATTCGAAGCGATCCTTCGCGCCGATGTGGCCCGCGACGACGGACCCGGCGGCCACGCCGACTCCCGCGGCGAACTCCAGCCCCTGCAGCTTTGCCTTCAGCTCGCGGGCGGCGGCCAGGGCGTGGCCGGCCACATCATCCAGCGGCAAAGGTGCACCGAACACGGCCAGCGCAGCATCGCCCTCGAACTTGTTGATGATGCCCTTGTTGGCGTGCACGACCTCCACCACGCGGTCGAAGAACTCGTTGAGGGCCTTCACCACGTGCTGCGGTTCCTTCTCCGTGGCAAACCCGGTGGAGCCGATCACGTCCACGAAGAGCACGGCTACGTGCCGGGTTTCGCCGCCCAGCTCCGGCTTTTCCTCCAGCGCGCGGCGGGCAACCTCGGTGCCGACGTAGCGGCCGAAGAGGTCCGAGACCCGCTGGCGCTCCTGCAACCCGCGCATCATCTCGTTGAAGCCGGCCTGCAGCACGCCGATCTCCGAGGAGTCGTAGATCCGCACGTCCGTGTTCACTTTGCCGCGGCGCACGCGGTTGATGGCGTACTGCAGCTCGCGGATCGGATCGGCCACGGCCATGGAGAACAACATGGTGCCCATAAAGCCGGTCAGCAGAGTGGTCAGTGCCAGCGCAAGCATCGCCGGGATGATGCCGCCGGAGTCTTCTGGGTAGAACTCGGTGGCCGCAGCGAAGAGCAGTAGCACCATGCCCAGCACCGGCACGGCGGAGGTCAGCGCCCACGTCGTCATCAGGCGGTGCGAAAGAGGGGACAGCCGCGAGTGGTCCGGCGCGCCCTTGGCCAGCGCCTTCGCGGCGACTGGGCGCACCAGGCGCTCGGCCTCCATGTACGTCATCAGGCTCACCATCATGCCGCCGAGCGTGGCCGTCACGCCGACAGTTATGCCCCACTCGGTGCTATGCCTCCAGGCCACGACGGTGAACAGCACCACCCCGATGCCCCACAGCACAATGCCCGTGACGGTCTGCAGCAACGGAATGCGCAGCACCAGGTCGCGCACCATGTTCGGGTCGTAGGCCTGCGGTGTGCGCTGCCAGCGCAGCACGGGAGCGAAGAAGTACAAAGTCATCGCGATGCCGGCGACCACGGCCACTCCGAAATAGATCAAGTACAGCGAGGCGATGGTGGTATCCGGGCTCGTCAGCTCACGCGCGGCGGGCAGCGGAATGAAGAAGCGCAGGAACGTCGCCACAGCGGTAGCGCCGATAACGTTCGTGGCCAGAACGGTTGCTGCGTACAAGGGCCAGGAGGTTCCCCAGGCCCACGAGAGGTAGCGCAGCAGTTGTTTCATGCCCTTCAGATTAACGCACGTCGTCCCGCGCCGGGTGCGTCTGCCCTGTCCTTGTCGGTAGCTACACTAAGTAACCATGACGGAAACCACGCCGGCCACTACTGCGGCCACTACCCGGGCCACCGCCGCCGAAGACGCGCCGGGGGTTTTCGGGCGCATCACCGCGGAGTCCGTCCGCCGCCCGCTGCAAAGGGCTGTGGAGGATCCGCAGGCGATGACCCACTCGTGGCTGTTTACAGGCCCGCCCGGCTCGGGGCGGTCCATCGCGGCGAAGGTCTTCGCCACCGCGTTGGTGTGCCCGCACGGTGGCTGCGGCGAGTGCGACCAGTGCCGGAGCGCGGCCGCGGGCACGCACCCGGACATCCTGTGGGTCTCCACCACGGGCGTGGTGCTGACGGTCGACGAGATCCGCGGCGCCATCCACGAGGCCGCAAACATGCCTACCGTCGCCCGCTGGCGCGTGGTGGTTGTGGAAGATGCCGACCGTCTGAACGATGCCGCCGCCAACGCTTTGCTGAAGTCCGTTGAGGAGCCGCCCGCCCGCACCGTCTTCCTGCTCTGCGCGCCCTCGACCGACCCTTCGGATATTGCGATCACCCTACGGTCGCGCTGCCGCCACGTTTATGTGCCCACTCCCTCGCCGGCGGCGGTTAAGGGTGTTTTGCTTAGTGACGCCACCTTGGGGCTCAATGAGACGCAAGCCCAATGGGCCGCCGACGTGTCGGCCGGACACATTGGAAGGGCTCGCCACCTAGCCAGCGACGAGGCCGCCCGCACCAAACGTGCCACCGCGCTGAAGCTGCCGCAGCTGGTGTACGAGCCCAATGCGCTGTACCGCTTCACCTCCGAGCTGGTGAAGAAGGCCGAGGAAGAGGCCGCCAGTGAGCTGGAGAAGCTGGATCAGCGGGAGCGTGAGGAACTGGAGAGCAGCCTCGGCGTGGGCGCGAAAGGCAAGGGTACTGCAAAGTCTCAGCGGGGGGCGTCCGGAAGAATGAAAGAGCTAGAAAAAGAGCAGAAGAACCGGCGCACCAGAAGAACCCGCGACTCGCTTGACCTGGCGCTGATCGACATTGCCGGGCTGTACCGCGATGCGATGCTGCAGGCCGCGGGCGCGGTGGATGGCGATGGCGTGCCGGTGGGCGGCCACCAGCACCCGGACATGGCGGCGACGTCGAAGGAACTGGCGCGGCGTAATAGTGCGTCGGCGCTGGTGAGCTGCATCGATGCGGTGATGGAGTGCCGCGAGGTGCTGGGGTACAACGTGCGGCCGGAGGTGGCGCTGGATGCGATGGCCGGGCGCCTGCAGCAGTGCTGCGGGGTGGCCTAGCGGGTATCCGGGCTAACCCCAGATGGCGTTTTGGTGCTCAGGGTTTGCGTCGGCTAGGATAACGCTTCGTACTTAATGTACGCGCCGCTTTAGCTCAGTCGGCAGAGCGTTTCACTCGTAATGAAAAGGTCGCGAGTTCGATTCTCGCAAGCGGCTCCATGTGATGTCCCACAGCATTCTTGACAGTTTGCTGTGGGACATTCTGATTTCTAGCGACTGCTAACGTTTCGCCACTTATAAGCGTTTGGCTAAGCAAAGCACTTCCGAGCTCACGAGTCTGCGTCCAATAGTTCATGGAACCGCACCTGGGGGCAAAGAAGGTTTTTGCACATCTCTACCCGAACTCCTTCAGAAAGGATTCTTCCCCAATGAAGATTCACAAGTCGCTCATCGCCGGCGTTACCGCCGTAACTGTCACCGCAGGTCTCGCCGCACCTGCCCAGGCTGAAAACCACACCCCCACCACCCAAGTACAGGCTGCAGAAACTCCGAACACCAAGTCCCCGCTTGGCTCACTGGACACAATCTTCGAAAACACCCCGGCTTGGCTGAGCGTCCCCCTCTTTGCACCGCTGGGAATCATCTGGGCCGTTATTTACAACCTAGTTGGCGCTCAGAACTCCAAAGCGCCATATTGGGCCGGCAGTCTTTCTTAACCTGGTGACCGGCCAACCTGCGGGAATGCCGGCAGGTTGGCCGGGTTTTGCGTGGGTGCTACAGCTTCTTGGCTACAAGGTAGTCGAGGGGCTCCGCAGACAGCAGGTACGGAGCTACTTCGAAGACCGTGCGGGCGCCCGTCTCGCCAGCCTGTCGCACGCGCCACGCGGCGCGGCCGTAGGCCACCTGCACCGCGGCGGTGAAGTCGGGGTTGCGCTCCAGCTCTAGGCCGAACTCAATCACGTGACCGGAAGTGCCCGCCTGGCCGCGGGTAATCACCTGCCCGCCGTGTGGCATGCCCTGGTGGTCGCGCTCGAACTCAGCTTCGGAGATGAACTCCACGATCGTCTCGTAGGGCGCGAAGTAGTCCGGCATCGTCACGATTGCCTCGCGGATTTGATCCTTCAACTTCTCATCCGCCGCCGCATCGCCGGTTTCCTCAGCCACCACAAAGCAGTGGCGGAGGTGGCACTCCCTGGCCTTCAGGTCCGCGCCCTCACCTCGCTTCACAGCCTCGATAGCTTCCGGATTAGGCTTGGTGTACTGCACGCCCTTGGCTACGCCAGGCACGCGACGCACTGCATCGGAATGCCCCTGCGAGAGTCCCGGGCCCCAGAACGTCATCTGGTCGGCTCCCGGCAGTACCGCGCCGCCGAGCACACGGTTAAAAGAGAAGATGCCCGGATCCCAACCGGTGGAAATCATCGCAATGTTGCCGCCCTCGTGCGCGGACTTATCCATGGTGGCCCGGTAGTTCGGGATTTCGCCGTGGTTGTCGTAGGTATCGACGGTGGTGAAGTGCTTGGCCAATTCAGGAGCCTGCGCTGGCACATCGGTGGCACTGCCGAGGCAAACGAAGAGCACGTCCACTTCGTCCTTGTGCTTTTCAACGTCCGCAGCGGGCAGCACACGAGCCTGCGTGTCTAGGGAGTCGCGGCGCGAGAACACGCCAACGAGTTCCATGTCGGGCTGGTCGGCAATAACCTTCTCAACGCTGCGACCCAGGTTGCCGTAGCCAATGATGGCGGTGCGAATCATGCGGGGGAAGTCCTTTCTAGATGTCCTCATGCGGGTGCGACACCCGCCCGACAGGAAGACGAGGAACCGTAATTGGATACCGTGTTTAGATTGTTTAGATACAGACTATCCTCCTTTCGCTACCTGCCCCTTTAGCCGTGCTGTTGGTGCATCCGCGGTGAGCTCTATTGGAGGGAGGAGGGCAGGGGCAGCTTCTCGAAGGGGCTCAACCCACGGATGGCGGAGTTGGCGAAGCTGGCCACGACCAAGATCACGAACATCGTCGCTGCAGAGAACAGCTGCACCCGGGAACCCGGATCCGTCAGCATCAGCAACGCCAGCCCCGCCAGCACAACCAGCGTGGCGATGGTCAGCCAGGGGTAGCCCCACATGCGAATCGGCAACGCGCCGCCCGCCTGCTGCTCCAGGTGGGGGCGCAGGCGCAGCTGGGAGACCACGATGAACGTCCAAACGATCAGCAGCGATGCACCCGCGGAGTTCAGCATGAACGTCAGCAGCCAGCCGGTATCCAGGTAGTTCAGCACCACCATCACCACCGCCAGAGTGACGGAGAACAAGATCGCCGCCACCGGTACGCCCCGGCTGTCCACGCGGGCGAAAATCTTCGGCGCCTCGTGGCGCTTGGCCAGGGAAAACACCATGCGGCTGGAGGCGTAGATCTGCGCGTTGAAAGCGGAGAGCAGCGCCAGCACAATGATGGCCTCCATGAAGCCGACCACACCCGGAATGCCCGCCAGGTTCAGCACCTGGGTGAAGGGGCTATCGGCCGCGTTCTCTGCCTGCCCCAGCGAAGAATGCGGCAGCAGGAAGGTAATCACCAGCACGGATCCCAGGTAGAACACGGAAATGCGGGTGATGGTGGTGCGCACCGCGTTGACCAGGGAACGCTCCGGGTTTTCGGATTCCGCCGCCGCGATGGCCACGATCTCGATGCCGCCGAAGGCGAAGGCCACGGCCAGAATCGCCGTGGCCACGCCGCCCACGCCGTTGGGCATGAAGCCATCGGCCGTGAACACCTCCGTGCCAATGAACGTGTGCCCCGGCAGCAAGCCGAATATCAGCAGGAAGCCGATGACCAGGAAGGCCACCAGCACGGCCACCTTGATGAAGGCGAACCAGAACTCGAACTCGCCGAAAGCGCTGATCTGCAGCAGGTTCACCACTCCGAAGAAGAGCACGCATACGGCGGCGGGGATCCAGGCGTCAATACCGAACCAAGCCCCCATAAAACTCGCCGCACCAGTAATTTCGGCGCCGAGCACCGCGACGGTGGCGAGCCAGTACATCCAACCCTGCGTGAAACCGGCCCAGCGCCCGATGCCGTGCTCGGCGTATTCGGAGAAAGAGCCGGAGGCGGGGATGACAGTGCCCATCTCGCCCAGCATCTCCATCACCAGGATGGCGATGAGGCCCGCCACGATATAGGCCAGCAGAACGGCCGGGCCGGCGGCCTCGATGCCCACGCCGGTGCCCAGGAACAGCCCGGCGCCGATGGTGGAGCCCAAGCCCATCATCGTGAGATGGCGGACCTTCAGCCCATTGCTTAGCTTGTCATCGCCTAGCTTGTCACTGCCGGTGCGCGAGTTCGCGTGTGAACTGGCGCTATCTGGGGAGGTGGAGGGGGTAGAGCTCATTCCCTAAGAATACGACCTGGCCAAATGCGGCTCTGCCTTGGACTAGCCTTGGACCGGCCTTGAACCAGTCTCGGATCAGACTCGGCGCCACAGAACGCCGGTGTTCGTCCCCCGCGTAAGAGTTTTCGGCTAGTACCCCGCGCGGATTGCGCTGATGGCGAGCCGCAGGCGGGAGTCCACCCCAAAGCGCTTCATTAGCGAGGACACGTGCTTCTTCACGGTCGATTCCGCGTAGAGCGCCTCCTTCGCGATCTCCGCGTTTGAGTGCCCCTGGACCAGCAGTTGGAGGGTGGTACGCTCGCCTTCCGGAATGCTTTTCGGGTCTGGCGCCGCGCCGGGTTGCTCTTGTTTATTTGGTGACGCCGACTTCCGTGCCTGCACAGCTGCCCCACCAACAGAGCGTTCGGGGATAAAGTCCACGAGACGTGAAAGGCATTCGGGGGAGACTGCGGTGCCGCCGTTCATCGCGTCCCGGACGGCTTGAATGAACTGCACTGGGCGGGCACTCTTGACGATGTACCCCGCGCCGCCGCTGGTGAGGATCTCCAGCATCGTTTCGTCGGTGTCCATGGAAGTCATGGCGACGAACACAGGAGGATTGTCCTGGGATTGCAGGGTGCGGAGTAGTTCGATTCCGCCGACCTCGGGCATGTGGATGTCCGCCAACACGAGGTCGAGGTCTCCCCCTAGTCGCTCGATCTGTTCGAGGGCGACGGCGCCGTTCTCGGCTTCGGCTACGATCTCGATGTCTTTGGCGACAGAGAAGTAGTGTTTCAATGCCGTGAGTACGCATGCGTCGTCATCGACTACGAGGATTTGTGTGGGGGAGCTACTTTCCATAATGGGTTACTTGCACCAAACCATTTCTGGGTTTTTGTCGCAGTTGAGGATGTCATACAGCGCGTAAGGGGTAGTCACAGGGGTTTCGATCCTTGGTGCGGGGATGCTCGCAGTGGCATTTGCAGAGGGGGCAAGGGCTGCGACACTTCCACTTACGGCAGTAACGAGAGCGAGTTTAAGGGCCTTCTTCTTACGCATATCTCTTCCAGTTGTGTTTTGTGGTTGATTGTGGTGGTCAGTGCGTCGCGCGTGTTGCGTGACTGCTTTCGACTCTAGGAAAAAAACTCACCGGGTGCGTTGAGGACGGCCGGGTGGTCAGAGAAAGTAGACTTTCGTACCTCCTTTGCTTAGCGAAAACTAGCGCTTAGGCACCATACGCTATGGGGACCGCACTTCTTGTGCCTTATTTCGATCGTGCCCCGAGCTCTAGACGCCCAACGGCGAAGACTGACAAGGCCGAGTTTTGAGGACATCAGGGATGATTGATTTTCGGATTCTCCGGCTCCTTCCTTGGCGAGGTTCCAAATTCCAACAGTGTGCGGTTTTGTCTCCTTATCGATGGAGACAATGATTGGGGAACCTGGCTCAGCGTATTTGATGATGTTGGTTGCCCCCTCCAGGAGTAGCCGGTGGATGAGCGTGCGCTGGCGCATTCCCTGGGGGAGGTTTCTTGCATATTCCTTCTGGCTGATGCCGTTGGGAAAGGCATCAGTGTCTGCTGGTGAAAGTGTCGACGGAGGTGAGGTAGAGGGGGTATGCAGGTGGGGCAGCATTGCATCCGGGGGGACGCCCAGAGTAAAGAACACCCGAAAGCCGTGCTGACTGATTCTTTCGCGGAACTCCTCCAAGGAATCGGCAACAGCGGGTGCCTCACCGCTGGAGAGGGCCCAGTCTGTCGATTGGAGCAGATCGAGTAGCTTTCGGCTTTGCACCATGGCTTCTCGGCTGCTGTCCGCAATCGTTTCGAGGTTATTGCGCAGGGATTCTTTGTCCAGGAGTTCGTTGCTTGTACCCTCGTCCGCTTCTGTATCGAGCTGGAGACGCATGGTTTCGGAGCGCAGTACAACGGAAGTTAGGGGGCCGGTCACAGAATCGTGGAGAGTGGTAGCGAGCTCCTGGCGGCGTTGCTTTAGCTCTCTCTGCCAGTCTGCGGCCAATTGGTGCCGCCTGCGTTCCTGGAATCCGAATGCCCAACCAGAAAAGGAGCCAATGAGTAGGAGGATGGACCACATCAGAAGCGCAGAGGGGTCGATACTGGTGACCAAACCCTCAGGTGATTCGACGTCTGGATCGAGTAGCCCCAGAGCCAATGTGCCAAGAGTCACTGCAATGGTGGGCAGGAGTTCACCAGCAAAGGCGATGACGCCACAGAATACGGGTGCCAAAAAGATAAAGGCGGGAAATTCCTCCACTCCAGAGAAGATCGCCAGAGTAAAGGTCACTAGGAAGAGCAGGGTTGCTAGACGTGGAAATCGCAGCCCGAGGGCAACGAATACACAGAGGCTAAGCGAAATCAGAATTAACTCGGTGGAGTAAGCATCAGGGGCGAGAGCAAGGTTCAGCCCGATAGCTACTGCGCATAAGAGAAACACCAGCAAGGGAGCTCTGACGTCGCGGTTGCGGGGCCCGAGTCGAGTAGAAGAAGTCACGGGACCAGTAGCCACGCGGCTAAGAAAAGGGGTTCTTCCAGGTGTTTTTCCGTTTTTAAGCACAGGTACCTTCGGCTGCCAAGAACTGAACTTTGCAATCTACTTTGGACTACATCAAGTCTACTTTCGTACCGGAACACTTGTTTGGTCTTTCCTGGAATTGCCTGTGATGCAACCATGGGAATCGAGGAACAACGGCATGAAAAACATGACGTTAGCGAGAATTCGAAGCTTGTTAAGTACGTCGAAAACCGCGGATACTTCGGCTTTCTTGAGGAGACAGAAAACTCGCATCCTCAGCATCACCGAAGCGTGACCAGCCGGTCATGTAAGAACACAACACTCTCGAAGGAGAAACACCAATGGCTCTTGGAACGCATGAGCGCACCACTGCAATTGTCGAAGACCGAGCCCTGCTGGAGCTGGATCTGGAGCTCGATGCGCAGATCTTGACTGATCGCTCCCTGCAGATGGGCATCAGCGATGCTCTGGGCAATGACGGCAAGTACTGCACCCTGTCTGTCGAGTGCATGCCTACTTGCAGCTAGGGCTGCCTTCCTAACCTCACCCTACATCCACGGTTCAGTGCTACAGCGTCAACACAACTATTGAAAGAACACCACCTTGCTGTAGCTACACCAATCTCAGTAAAGGAGAAAACACCATGTCCAACTTTGTCAACCACTACAACAACGACGAGATCCGCAACATGATCAACGACGAGCAGGATGTCGACGGCGGCGTTGCCCCGGCGATCGTTACGGCGACGATCGGCGCTTCCGTTGCACTGTGCCCCACCACTAAGTGCTCCAGTGCTTGCTAAAGCTCACTAAACCGACGAGAAACGCTAGCTGGCCTTGGATCGGATAAGCACCCTTCTTGAGGCTAGTGGAAAGGATTAAAGAATGTCTAAATACACTACTGAAGAATGGGCTTACCCGTTTGTCGGGATGGTGTTCGGCATCGCTGCCGGAGTCACTATGGACAACATGCTCGTTGGAGCTGCGCTTGCCATAATCTTCTCCTTCGTTGGCTATGCGATCGCCCACCGTTCTAAGGACGATTAGCAAAAATCTCTGGACATCGTGGTTGTTAGCGAATCATAGCTTCAGCCATGGTGTCTTTTTTAATACTCATTAGTTTTATTTATTCGCCTTCTGCTGACGCCATAATTCACCACTTTTACTGAACTTTCATATTCATCACATTTACTGCACCGCAAAGGTAGGGGACTAATGTCTGAATCTCCATGTTCGCAATCTGACTTTTCTACTTATCTGACCCCCTTTATAGAAAACTTCCGTACCCAGCTCTTAGAAGACACCGTCGGAGGTGATGCACCCCTTTTTAAGAGCTATGCGGACGCAGCCTCGGTCGTTGATTCCGCCTGCGAGTGGTTGGACAAACGAGTGCGCTGGGCAAGCCAGCGCTGTCTTATCGCGGCGTTTCATATGTGGCGCGAGGGCACTGATTATGTTGCGACCCCAGACTCTTCCGAAGCGCTGGAGAAGTTCTGCAGCCTTCTGCGCGCCCCCCGGCATCGTAAGGCACTAGTGGATGCTCAGTTTCCACTGCTCGCAAAGCGGCTGGAGCATATTGTCCGTTCCGCACTGCGCTCGATCCTAGAATGCCTGCGCCGCTTTGAGCAAGATCGCAACCACATTCCAGAGTATTTGAATCTGGAAGTGGATACGCCGGTAGTGGGCATAGAACTGCACGATGAAGAGACCCATAACGAAGGGCGTTCGGTTACTTTCCTCACTCTGGCGGGAAGAAACTCGTCCGAAGGCGCAGGTACCAGAAAGCTCGTATACAAGCCTCGCAGTGGACAGGGTGAACTAGTCATCGACCGTGTGTGCCAGATGCTTGGTGCAGGCCGATTCGAACATGTCCCGGCCACCTGGGACCGAGGTGATTACTGCTGGCAGGATTTTGTAGATGAGTGCGAAGCCGACCAGTTCGACTCGCAGCACTTCTTTAAGAGCGCTGGGAGGTTGGTGGTTGCCACTCACGTCCTGGGAACGACGGATTTACACAATGACAACGTGCGGTGCAGCGCCAGCAGCACGCCAGTGATCATCGACGGGGAAACCGCAGTGCAGTTGCGTGCCCCGGAGGGCGTGGAGGTTGATGCAACCGACATCCTTTCTTCCGGACTGATCCCGAGCGCACAACAAGCACTAACGGGGTGGAGGAACTTCGCCGGGCTGGGTTTGACCACAGATGAGAAGCCGACCCATATCGTTTTCGAGACTGTCAATGCTGGAACAGATGCAATTGCCTTCGAACGTAGTGAAGAGCTCTTGCCGGAGTCGACGGTTCTGCCACGCAAGATCGTCACCGCTGACGAAAAGGCGCAAGCATTCCAGCTCCTCATTGCCGAAGTGGAAAGCACACGAGATCGGTTGCTGCGCCTAGAGGGGCGCGAAGCCGAGGAGCTGTGTCAGGCACTAGAGGAGATTCAGACATCCTTGAGGTGGCGTCAGGTCATTCGTGCGACCAGTGGGTACCAGGCGATACTAGACGCCACGCTGATGCCCGAGGCGACTACCGGCAAGGATGATCCGGCGGCGATGCTCAGCTCGGGTCCTAGCCGGTTTAACAGCCCGCGCTTGATTGGAGGCGTGGAGGTTCAGCAGATTGCTGATCTAGACATTCCATATTTCCAAGCAGACATCGAAGGGCGACTTTGGGCGCGCAGATCCAGTGTCAACTCCGCTGACAATGCCGACGACACGGTGGCAACGGAGGACCCATGGGTTCACATTGCCGACCAAGGTTTTTCGGAGAGGCTTTCCCGCCCGACCGAGAGGCTCGCCGACTTCCTGTCGGCGGACGGAGAAAGACAGATTGGCGTGCTTCGCACCAACGCGGAGATGATCGTCGGAAAGGCGTGGAGCGGGCACGAAACTCTCGCCATCAGTCGGTCTGCCACGTTGTCTACGGCAAACTCTACGACAAACGCCTGGGGAGCCCCGAAAGAAAGAACATGCCGACCCGAGCAAAAACTCTTCGCGTACCTGCAGAGTCAGGAAACCGGGATGCTGGAAACACGGCGCTGGCTATGCCACACCATTGCCGATAACGGTGTGCGGTACATGCTGGAAAGCCCTTCCATGTTCTACTCTGACGGAACCGCATGGGCGCTTGGCCTTGAACGACGCTGCGGACAGCCTCTAGAGCACACCCTGCTGGAGATGCTTACGAAGCATGAGGCTAACCCTCACGTGTGGGCCGCCTTCGGGCAAGGAACCACCCTCTTGGCTACTGGGCTCATCGAGAACCTCAACCACGATGAGAAACGCCAGGTTTTTGACTCCCTAGGGGCGTCACTAGAAAAGGCGCTGGAGGATAGCAACGAAGACCAACTGGGGGACTTCTTCGGCGGCTGGCTCGCTCCATTGGTGTTCCTCTCGAAGCAGTCCTCGAGTACCCGAAATATTGCGTTGTGCGACCTTCGGCTCGTACGCACTCTGGACGAGGCAGAGTCGCGCTTGCTGCATCGAATGGAGGCGGAAAGCGATTCGGCGGAACTAGGACTCGCTCACGGCTTGGCCGGCACGCTCCTCGCAGTTAGTAACATGCGACGCCTCACGGGATCCGCAGCGGACAGTGCTGCAACTGTGCGCGTGCAAACAGAACACGAGCTCGCCCGGTGTATCGCTTCCCAAGCTGCTTTGATCTTGGGTGATGGTGGCGTCGATAAACCTTTGGCGTTGTGTAACGGAGCCAGCGGCATGATGCTGAGCCTCTTGCACAGCGGATTCAGAGACATCGGGGAAGAGCTCTGGTTCGAATACCGGAACAGCATGGAAGATCGGATCGCTCAGCTCGGAACCGACGAAACCAACGCACACGATATTTCCTTGTGCCACGGGCTGGCCGGTGAGCTACTCACCCTGCGCCACGCCGAACGTCACTTAGGCGATGAGGCAAACAGGGTTGCCGCGCGCGAATTGCTCGAAGATCTGGCACGCCTCACTGAGAACGTTGTTTTCGCAGGTCGAGGATACTGCGGTTATTCCAATAACAGGCGGGACATGGGCTTCCTCAACGGCTACGGAGGCCTATTCCACGCTCTGTACCCCGGGTACACGCCTGAACGTTCACATCACACAGAAACATCACCGGTTCCGGCATTCGTCGGGGGGAGGACCTCATGAGGTACAGGATCTATCAGCAATCTCGAAGCGCAGAATGCGGGTTGGCTTGCTGTGCCATGCTGCTTCGCCGTTGTGGGGTTGACGCGACACTCAACGAGTTGCGCGAAAAGTATGTTGTTTCCCGCGATGGCCTTAGCAGCAAGGAAGTCCGCCTCATCCTGATGGATTTCGAGGTGCCCAGTATCCAGTGCACCGGCGGCATCGAGGAGATGCGGGAGAACCTAAACTCCGGAGCGCAAATACTAACCCACCTCGACGGGGATCACTTTTGCCTCGTCGAGAAGATCACCCAGGGCACAGTTCGGTTGGCCGACCCGGGCGCAGGGCGCCATGACATTCCGCTTAGCGAGTTCTTGGAAAGGCAGGGTGCGTTCTACTGGACTATCCCAGATGCGACTGGGGTCAAGGCTTCACTGACACGTGCTGGCCTTGGTGTCAGCGAACTGAGGCGTTCCCCTTCGCTCAGCGTGATTGGGAAGGCCGTGAGTGCCAATAAGGCACTCCTCGGTGCAGCTTTGCTGCTTAGCGCCTTCCTCATGGGGATGGCTTCGAGCGCGCCTATGCTCACCAGCAAGATCATCGATTCGTTGAGCGGTAACGATGGCGGGATCTCACCGGGAACAGAGGCCTTTCTGCTCATCGGGGTAGTTGCTACGGCCTACCTCGCAGTCTCCATTGCTCGCACCTGGATGGAGTCCCGCCTGGTCAAGGCAATCGATTCCAGGTTGTCAACCGAGTCGTATCAGAAGCTTCTTACGGCTCGGCTTGAGTACCTCAGTTCGCACTCACCCGGAGAAATGCTCTATAGCCTGAACTCGGCGCCGATCATCACCATGACTCTGGCCTCGCATGGCACCACGGTGATCTTTAATGGCCTGCTTGTCGTGACGATGCTGGTGATTGTGACCTACATGTGGACGGTCATCGGCTTGATGTTCATGGCGGTTGCAGCTGTCTTGCTGGCCATCTTCGCAGTGACGTTCTCGCGAACTTCGCAGTACAGCCGAGACGCTGTGCTGACGGGGGCGAAGGGTTCGGCCAAGCAGCTGGAATCTATCGTTTCTATGACGCCCATCCGTATCAGCGCCGCTGAGGGGCACTTTTATGACGAGTGGAGCACGACTAACGGGCAGCGCCTTGAAGCGAGCTATCGCCGCAGCCTTTGGTCGGGATATACCACAGCGCTCACTGGCGCTTTGACCGTGTTCGGCCCGCTGCTGCCGATTGTTATCGCGCTATCAGTGGGATCGGAGGCGACGACCATCGGTACCGTGGTTGCCTCCAGCGGACTGTTCTCCATTCTCATCAGTAACCTCACGCAGGCGTTTACTGCGTTATCCGGGCTATCGGAACTGCGGGCGTCTATCACTCGAGTCGACGATGTGCTTTCCGCACCTCAGGAGACCTTTGGCGATCAAGAGGCGACGGACGAGAATACGATCGCCGCACGCGACTTGAGCTACCGCTACCCCGGTGCTCGGAAAGATGTATTCACCGGCCTCAACTTTGAGATTCGCTCCGGCGCAAACACGGCTTTGGTTGGCCCTTCCGGTTGCGGCAAGTCCACCCTGGCCAGGATGCTGTGTGGCTTGACTTCACCGTCGACGGGATCACTCACGATCGGCGGAGTGCCGGCGAACGAGATGGAGCCGAAGCAGCGTGCCCGCATCATTGGTTTCGTCCCCCAGGAGACACACATGGTCTCCGGGTCGATTAGGGAAAACGTGGCCTTTGGCCGGGACATTGCTGACGGCACTATCGTCGAAGCACTCCGCGATACGGAGATGCTGGAGACTGTCCGCGCCCTACCCCTGGGGCTGAGCACCCCGGTAGGGGAGATGGGCTCCGCCTTTTCGGGTGGCCAGCGCCAGCGGTTGGCCCTCGCCCGCGCACTCGCTGCAGCACCGCGAATCCTCATTCTCGACGAAGCGACGAGCGCCATCGACGTGCAGACCGAAAAGAAAGTCATGGGCGCCATCCGTCGCAGAGGCATCACCGTCATCAGTATCGCGCACCGACCGACTGCCATGGAGGAATCCGATCAGGTCTTCAGGCTTCATCCGGACCGGCTAGAGGTCGAAAAGATCACCCCTCAAAACACACTCCACACAACGAGGAGCTTGGTTAATTCATGACCACCAACGCAGTAATCCAGAATCCCTTCACCACCAACCACAACGAAGACTCAGTTCGCCCAGCAAATGCGGTTATCGAGGTATCAAAACTCAGCCTCAAATTGGGTACCAAGAAGGTGTTGAATAACCTCACCTTCCACGTGCCGCGGGGCAGAGTTACCCTCCTGGCCGGCCCCAACGGCGCCGGTAAATCCAGCGCCCTGCAGACCATCTGCGGCTTGAACCAACCCACCAGCGGCGAGGCCCTAATTAACGGCCGTGTTTACGCCGAATTACCGGAACCCTCTCAGACTGTAGGGGCGTTGTTGGGCGCAGAGTGGCTAGACCCGGCCTTGAGCGCCCGGGCAAACCTCCGCATCCTCAGCCAGCTTGCGGGGTTGCCGGACTCGAGGGTCGACGAAAGCCTTAGTAAGTGCGGAATCTTCAGTGTCGCTGACCAAAAGGTCGGGGAGTTCTCTCTCGGCATGCGTCAACGTTGCGGCATCGCCGTAGCAATGCTTCACGATCCTAAGGTGTTGATTCTCGACGAGCCGGTAAACGGCCTGGATCCGAACGGAATGACATGGTTGCGCGGATTTATTCGCGAGCACACCGAAAATGGCGGCACCACCCTGCTGTCCAGCCACTTCCTCTCTGATTCTGAGCGGCTCGCCGAGCACCTCGTCATTATGGGCAAAGGGGAAACCCTTTGGGAGGGGGAGCTCGATGAACTAACGCATCGGGGTACCGCGTGCACGCTGTTTCGCTCCACCGATGATGAGGCGGTTGTCGCTGAGTTGTGGCGTCACCACCAAAAACAACAAAACAAACAATCGCAGCAGTGGCTAGACCCCGTCACCGTCAACCGCGCCATTCGTGTAGCGGCGACACCGCTGGAGGTATCGGCCGCAGCCCGCTCGGTAGGAGTCGACCTGCTGCATCTCGAGGAAAACAGTGGTTCTCTCGAAGAAGAGTTCCACCGCATCACAGAAGGAGCTGTGGAATTCAAATGAGCACCCCAACGATTGATCGCACAAAACAGCAGACCAGTGGAACAAAGGCGGGAGCACCGCGCCAAACCGAACAACCAAGCGTCGTTACACGCTTCAAGCGGGCACTGCGCGCCGAACTTACCCAACTCAAGGAAGGGCGAACTGGCCATACGATCATGGCACTCGTGGCCGTTGCTTCCGTAGCCTGGTCGTGTTTCTTTACTTTCCTGATCCTGAAGTACGGCGATGGCGGGCAAACGGTGCCTTCCGCCCGGATGCCCGTAGCAGGAGTTTTCCAGGTGGGTGTCTACGGACTCCTAGTGTGGACCTGCTGGCAGTTCCTGCGGGAGGAATCCACTCGACAGTCCAAACTCAAGGCTCTGATGATGCCCACTAGGGCCTTGACCTGGGGTGCGAAGTTGTGTTGGACGATGCTGACAGCCGTGGTCGCTTTCCTAGTTACCGGAGTTCTATCGACTGTCGTCACCCTGGCCGTAACAAAGCTGATGGGGCTTGAGATTTCCGAAGTTATCGGTGCGCCCGTCGAATATGCAGCATTGGCCGCTCAGACTGTTTTGCTGGCTGTAGGCACAGTCTTCTTCGCCGCAGCGCTGTCCATTGCGATCCGCGCCATGGGCTACGCCATTGCCGTCACCCTGGGCTGGCTCATGCTTTTCGAAGGAATGATTGATGGCTCTGATCCGGCCCAGCGCGTGATGCATTCGCTGCTTCCCTTCGCCAATGGCACCCGTTCCTACGAACAGGTCGACCCCAGCCAGTTCCTATGGAGCCCTGCGTTCAGCGTGGTGTACTTCCTCGGGGTAACAGCAGGGTTGTTTATCCTGACGCTCGCCTATGCCAGCCGAAGGTCGGGTGCAGGTGCGCGTTCTAAGGAGGCGACGCCATGAGTATCGCTTTAACTAAGTCCGCAGCTATTCGGGACAAGCTCCGCAAACGCATTGTCCAGCACAGCTGGATTAGTGAAGACGAAGTGAACGTGGCTGTGCAGGCGGCACACCATGCGCTTCTTAATCGCTACCCGCGGGAGATGGTGCTGGAGCTTTCGCAGAATATCTGTGATGCCGTTGCTGACCTGCAGGATCTTCGATTTTCCGGGGAAGCCGTAGACGTCACGCAATTCTCGCAGTACATCTTCCCGGCGTTCCGCCGACTGGTTGGGATGCCTTCTGAGACCAGTTGGCCGTGCTCAGAACCCTTCAAAGATGCGGTAGTCGAACAGTGGACCCAGGAGGCCGCACGGATCGCTGGCCGCTGGCTGCAGGAACAACTCATCAGCGGTGAACGGTTGAAAGCCAACCCTGAATCCGCCGTGGCGATTCGCCTAGCCTGGGCGCTTAAGCGCACCGCGATTGCGTTCGCTGAGGCGGAGCAGCACCTGCGAGAAGACGAACTCAAGCTCCTGGCTGCGGGAGTTGTGCGTGCAAGCCACGCCGTAAAACCAAGCACCGAGCGGTTGTCGGAAGCAGTGACAGAAGTGATAGGTGGCCTTGGTGATCCCCACTGCGGGCACCACACGGTGTTGCGCATCGACTTCACAGAAGGCCGCCGCGTAATCTACCGACCTCGCGCCATGGATAGTGATGCTGCGATGATGCAGATCACCGACCGGCTGGGGTTCCCTCGTGCACCACGGTGCATAACCTCTGCAGATCACGGCTGGTCGGAGTACATCACGGACGTGGAAGAAAGCGAACGTCCGGCAGTAGCGTACTGGCACGCGGCTGGTCAGTGGCTAGCCCTTGGGCATGTCTTGGCCGGTACGGACTTCCATTTCGGCAACTTCCTGGCTGCTGAAGGGCTGCCCACCCTGATCGATATGGAAACGCTGTTTCAGCCCGAGTTGGGTCTGTGGGAAACACAGAACGAGCAGCGCTTCAACCAGACAGTCCTGCGCGTCGGGTTGCTGCCGCACCGCATCGGAAAAGGAGCGGACTCGGTGGAAACCGGGTTGATCCGCCAGCGCACGGCTAAAGGAGCGAAGTTCCCCTTTCCGGTTCCCCGCGTAACCGTAGGGAAGGATGGCAAGCGACGTTTTGAAATGGTCTCCACGATGCCTGAAGAGGATCCGGCGGGGTTGTACATGGATCGCGATGACGCCACGGTCGACGAGGTGCGGTTGGCTGTTCGCCAGGGTTTTGACGCCGGCATTCGAGCCCTCGCAGACTCCAGCGACACTGTGGAGCGGATTGTGGCCGAGCACTCCCAAATCCGGAGCCGTGTGATCCTCACTCCGACTTATCGCTACGCACATGTGCGTAACGTTGCGACGAACCCACACATTGTTGATGATCCGGAACTGGTTGCGTGGGCGAATGCCCAGATTCTCTTGTGGGGCGATAAGCAGCTGTGGGAAGCGGAGATGCGCGCATTGGCGGAAGATGATTACCCAGCCTTTAGCGTTGCCCGCGATTCCATGGAGATCAGGAGCCTGGATGGCAGTGCCCTGGGGAGCGCCCCTCTGGGCGTTGGGGACAAGGCGGAAGCCGATTCGGCGCATGCCAAAATCGTGCGCAGTCCTGCTGCGGTGGTTCAGTACAACCTGCGAGCTTTGCGAGCCAAGAGCGAAGGAGAACTAGAGCAGGCGGTGGCCGACCAGCTGAAGTGGATCGATGCTAGCTTTATCGGCCGTTACCAGCAGAATCGTTTCAACGCGCCAGAGGAATACGCAAGCACAATCGGAACTCCACTCGAGTTGCTTGAGCAGGTTGCCGACTTCCTTGTGCAGCGGGCAGGCTACAACCCGGAATCGATTTTCGGCACCGACTTCCTCGCTTCGACGGTTGGGGAGGACTTCGACCGCAATTGGCAGCCAGGTGCCAGTTCTGACCAGTTTTATGGCGGGGCAGCGGGCAGCCTTTACTTCCTTGCTTGCCTGGTCAGCGCTGCAGATCAGGGAAGAATCCCTGCCGAGACGTGCGACGTTACAGCGGTTCGAGAACTTCTGGAGCGCGCTGTGTCCAGCCTCGGTGAACAATTTGGTGGGACCGGAGGCATGCCTTTGGTCGTACCCTGGGAGCACACGCCTTCCGGATGGAGCTCGGGGACTATGGGGCAGTTGCTGGCTCTGGCGCAGTGCCGTGCCAGTGCCACGCCGCCCAGCGACGAAGCTATTCCCAACCTCATCTCCCAAGCAGCAAGAGACCTGCGAGACAACTGGGCGGGGTTGAGCGAAGAGGAGATCGCCGAGCTTACTGTGAGCGACCTGGAAGTCATCAACGGGCTGGCAGGCAACATTCGCGTCCTCAGTTGTCTTGCTGAGGTGGGAGGGAAAGAGGACTACCCCAACATCAGTTCGGCAATAGCCGCTGGCACGCAGGTATTGGAAACGTGGTTGAGCCTCCAGCCTTGGAATGACGACGACTTCTGCGGCTATGCACACGGTCTCGCGGGAATCGTGGATACCTACCTAGGCGTCGGCGGTAACCCCCATATCGCCCGCCCAGCTGTACAGCACATCGTGGATTTCTTGCAGCGGAGCGAACCCGATAGCATCGCCGCCGGTTGGTGCCACGGAGCGACGGGTTATGGGCTGCTCGCCGTAACTCTTATGCGCTCCGTGGACACTGAACTGCGCACCAGCGCTCAACAGGTGTTGCAGCTCATCGCCCCAGAGCTGTTGAAGGAGCGCGACCACTTGGGGCTATCCGCTTGTCACGGCAGCATCGGTGTACTCGAAGCAGTTGCACTGCTGGAGGAAGCTTCAGCAGATACCGGAGTGGAACTGCCCTGGGAGCCCGGTTGGCTAATGGCTGCCCAGCGCGATCTGGTTGAGAAAACTCTGCCTGCAGACATGGCAGGCGCCAACACCAAGGAGACGTTCTCGGGCTCTTTGATGTGCGGGATGGCCGGAATCGGCCAATACCTCTTGGGACTGAGCGCGGACGGCTTCGCCGACGCGCTTGGCGAAGAGGCAACTAGTGGCGTCACAAATTTCCTGGGCAGGGCACCGCGCCTCGTCGCCGCACCGTGGCACGGGTAGCCGGAACCAGCTACCCTGCCTGCCCCGCGGCCGGATCCGACTCGTACTTGGGAACCATCGCCTCGTAGCCCTCCATCAGCTTCAGGTCCGTGATGTGGTCCGGAATGCCGAAAGCGTCCACCAGCGTCTGCGACCAGGGCCCCAGGGAATCTACAAGGTCGTTCAGCGCGGCGCGGGCGGCCTTGGTGCGGGTACCCGTCAGCAGGTTTTGCTCCAGGTACCAGCTGGCGTTGTCCACGATGCAGCTGAGGAAGTACACCAGGCGCACCTGCTCCAGAACGCGCTGCGCGTTCTCTGAATCCAGCTTGGACTCGGCCTCCACGAAGGCCTCGAAGATGATGCGATCGACGTGCGCCCAGCCGACGGCCAGCAGGTGATCCTGCGCGCGATCGACTACCTTCGCCGCTTCGTCCACATCCATCTTGCGGGCGGGGCGCAGGCGGCGGGCGAGGGAGCGCATCAGGCGATCCTCCCGTTCGCTGAGCAGGTTGATCTGGTAGGCCGGGTCGAACAGCGAGGTCTCCTCGGAGTCGCTGAACGTATCCACCAGGTTCTGGATCAGCGCGTCTGCGGCGGTGCGGCGGCGCAGCAGGTTGCCGAAGCTATCCAGACCGAAGCGCACCATCTCCATCGGGTTCAGGCCGCCGAGCTCCTTGGCGAAGCCCGTCATTAGTTCCTTCGCTGCCAGCTGCATCATCACCACGTTGTCGCCCTCGAAGGTGGTGAACACATCCGAGTCCGCCTTCAGCGTGGTCAGCAGGTTCTCCGCCATGTAGCCCGCGCCGCCGCAGGCCTCGCGGGCCTCCTGGATCGTGTCGGTGGCGTGCGCGGTGTTGGCGGCTTTCAGTGCTGCGGCGTGCGCTTCAACTTCGCGCTGGTCGGCCTGCTGTTCCTTGGTGTATTCGGTCGGTTCCACGCCCCGCTGGTCCAGCTCGTGCACGCGCGCGATCAGCTTGTTCGTGGCGAACTGCAGGCCGTAGGCGCGGGCCACGCGCGGGATGAGGCGCAGGCGGTGCCAACGGTGCTCGATCAGGCGGTTTTCGGGGAGCGAATCGTCGGGAGCGAATTGACGCCGCAGGTTCGCGTACGTCACAGCAATGTCTAGCGCGGTGCGGGCGGCCGCGCCTGCGGCAGCTCCCACGGTCACGCGCCCGCGCACCAGGGCTCCGAGCATCGTGAAGAAGCGGCGGTTCGGGTTTTCGATGGGGGAGGTGTAGTTGCCGGCCTCGTCCACGTCGGCGAAGCGGTTCAGCAGTGCCTCGCGGGGTACGCGGTGGTTATCGAAGCTGATGGTGCCGTTGTCCACGCCCTTCAGCCCGCCCTTGTGGCCGTGGTCACCGATGCGCACGCCGTCGATGGGGGAGCCGTCGTCTTCGCGGATGCGCACCAGCAGGCAGTGCACGCCCTGCGATTCAGCCTGCGCGTCGTCGCCAGCTTCGGTCGCGTTCTCAGCATCGGGGACAATGAGCTGCGCAAACACTGCCGCCCAGCGGCCATCGCGCGCCGCATTGCCGATAAACCACTTCTCGGCGGAGGCGGTGGGGGAGTTGATGATGAACTCCTGCGTCTCCGCGTCGTAAGTCGCCGTGGTCTCCAGCTGCTGCACGTCGGAGCCGTGTCCGCGCTCGGTCATGGCGAAGCAGCCGAGGGCCTCGAGGTTCATCAGCTTCCCCACCATCTCCTGGTGGCGCTCGGTTCCCAGGTTGCCGACGGCGCCGCCGAACAGGCCCCACTGCACTCCGGACTTCACCATGAGCGACAGGTCGGCATGCCCTAGCATCTCGATGGAGGTCAGGCAACGGCCGGTTTCTCCCGTGCCGCCCTGGTCGGCGCGGAAGGCGTGTTTCGGCACCCCGGATTCAAGCACACGCTGCAGGTGCTCGGTGGTGCGGGCACGGGACTGCTCGAGGTCCAGGTCGGTGCGCGGCAGGATGTCTGGGTCTGCCAGCAGGCTGCGGGTTTCCTCGCGTGCTTCCGGGAAGTCGCCGTCGAGGACGGTCTGCAGCGCCTTTGCTATTGACGCCTGCGCTTCAGCGGTTGGAGCCGTGGACAAGGTCTTGGGCGCCGAGGTGGAGCGGCGGAGTTTGTTTCCAGACTTGTCAGCAATTCCATCGGCTGGGCTCGATGTGACCGAGCTATCAGTCGTTGCGGTGTTTTCGGTCGTGTTCTCGGAATTGTTTGGTGACATGAAATTAATGATACGCAAGAGTGTGATCCACAACTCGAAAATTTGCTAATAAATCTATGACTAAATCATTGGGTGGAGCGTAGTAGCTGCAGCGTTGCGTTGGTGGTCTCCTATCGGATGACTAGGCTTGCCCTTATGGCCGAGGACACATTTGACGAGAATCACCGGGAAGTGGATACGCCCGAGCAGAACGCGCAGAGCAAGCAGAATAATGCCGTGCGCAGCCGCAAGGTAGCGCCTTCCACTCGCGGAGCCAAGACCCGCGCGGAGAAGAAGTACTGGATGTTGGTTGCTTTCGCCGTGTTGGCGGTCGCCTACGCGGGCAACGAGTTCACTCCGATGATGGTCTTCTACCGAGGTGAGAACGTCTTTGGGTCTGTCTTCGTCGATGCCCTCCTGGCCTGCTACGCCGCCGGCATCGCGGCGGGCCTGCTGCTGTGCGGCCCGCTTTCGGACCGCTACGGCCGCCGTGTCGTCATGCTTCCCGCCCCGATCATCAGTCTTGTCGGTAGTGTCCTCATCGCCGTCGGTGAAATGAATGAGCCACTGATCTTCACCGGTCGTCTGCTCAGCGGATTTGCCGTCGGCATTGTGATGACCGCAGGCGGTGCATGGATCAAGGAGCTTTCCACCCCATCGTTCGACCCCAGCGCACAGGAGGGGTCTGGGGCTCGCCGCGCAACCATGTCCCTGACCTTGGGATTCGCCGTTGGTGCGGCGCTGGCGGGCGTGCTGGCGGAGTGGGGTCCCGCACCGGGCCAGACTCCCTACATCCTCAGCATCCTGCTGTGCGCCGTGTCCATGATCGGCATCCTCGGTGTGCCGGAGACCCGCCAGAACGCGCACCTCAAGATGGAGGGCTCCTTCTGGTCGGACCTCAAGGTGCCCTCCTTGCGGCACCCGCGCTTTCTCACCGCCGTGGTTCCGATCGCCCCCTGGGTCTTCGGCTGCGCCGGTGTGGCCTATGCGATCATGCCGAGCCTGGCACAGGATCAGGTTCCCTATCCCATCGCCTTCTCGGCTGGCATCACAGCCATCGCGCTGGCCTGTGGCTTTGGCATCCAGCAGGTTTCCACCAAGTACATCAACCCGAATAACTCCCAGGCCCAGCAGATCGGCCTGGTGCTGGTGATTATCGGCATGGTCGTTGCAGCTTGGACCGCTCACGTCGGCTCGCTGGCCGGAACGGTCGCAGTCGGCCTCATCCTGGGCACCGGCTATGGCGTATGCCTAATCACCGGCCTGACGGAGGTTCAGCGCATCGCCAGCGCCGACGACCTCGGCGGACTGACTGCCTTCTTCTACACGATCACCTACATCGGATTCTTCTTCCCGATGATCCTTTCGCGCCTGAAGGATTGGTTCACCTACACCGAGATGTTGGGCTTCGGTGCGGTCGTTGCCTTTATCGGTCTTATTGTGGTGACGCTGACTTCCAAGAAGTTCATTCCCACCCCGGAGCAGCAGCGGAACTAGGCTTCGGTTTTCCTTGTCTGGGCGGGGGCGTGGGCGGTGCTTTGGGCAGCAAGCGCGAGCACGCCCAGCTGCACCGCCGCACCCACACTCGGGCCGACTGCCAGCGCCCAGATGGCGCGCGTATCGGGGGAATAGTCAAGCATGAGCGCCGCCGTGGACAGGACAATCGCAATCAGCCACCCGGCCGTGTAGAGGTTGTGGCGATCCGCCGCGAGCGCTGCCGAGCCGCTGATCATTAGGATGGCCGTCGCTCCGGAGACGAGCGTGAGCCATCCGAGGGTGGCGGGGGAGGAGATCACGGCGGCGTCAAAAAATAGCCCCATCAGTGGCGCGGCGAGGAAGTAGGCGGCGATACCTCCGATGGCCGCGACGGCTCCCACCGCGGTGATGGGCAGCGCGGCGGCGCGCAGGACGCGCTCGCGGTGTTTCGTGAAGTGCACGATAAGCGCAGGCTGGAAGCGCTGGAGTGGTACTAGGATCGGCGCGCGCGTGAGCGTGATCGCGGTGATGGTGGCGGCGAGCGCACCAGGGCCGACGTCCGCGTCCGAGGTGTAGCGTAGCAGCACGCTGAAACCGGTGATCATCACGGCGTTCGCGCCCGAGGCGACCATGGCCTTGACCGTGCGCGAGAGGAACGGGCGGGTGGGCACGTCCGCCCGGTCGCGCAGGGTGGCTCTAGCAGCGGGGGAGCAGGCGAGAATCAGCAGCCAAGTGGCCGCGCCAATCACCGTGACGAACAGGTAGGCCAGCAGCTGCCAGCCCAGAGCCCACGCGACGACGGCCAGCGCCAGCCGCACCCCGGAATCGATGGCCATCAGCCAGGCGAAGCTCGGCCACGAGTGGTTGGCGGACAGCAGGCCGCAGACCGTCGCTTGGAACGTATAACAGGCCAGGCCGATGGCTATGAGCACCAGCCCCCACCCGGTCAGTCCAGGCACGAGCTGGCCGATCCACAACGGTCCAGTGACGAGCGCTATCAGACCGATAGCCAGGGCGATGTAGCTTGTCAGGGCGAACGGGCGCGGGGTGCCTGCCCGCGCAGTGTCAGCCCGCAACGTGCCAGCCTGCGCAGTGTCAGTCTGCGGGGCGCCCACCACTGCGCGCCGGGTGGAGACGGCCCGGGCGGTCTCCTGCATCAGCCCGTCCAGCACGCCCGTCATCGCGAAGAACAGCGACCAGTAGACCATGAAGTCTTCGTACCCGGCGGTGGTCAGCCCCTTATTGGCAACCCAAATCACCAGGTAACCGGCGATGGCCACGAAGACTGTGGCGAGCGATATGGCGCGCATTAGTTAACCCGTCCGACGGCCCAGAAAGGGCTAGTCATGCAGCCTCTCGCCGAGCTTGCCGAGCCGCTGTCCGACGCGCTTCAGTGCATCCACGGCACGCGCCGGCCCGGAGGCATCGACCATTTCCGCAGCAGGGCCCGCGGGCAGCTCGCGCAGTTGCTCCTCGCTGAGCTCGATGCCCTCACCGCCGGGGAATTCGGGTAGTTCTTGGTGACGCAACCAGCGGTCGAACAGACCCTGTACCTCACTTCGGGCCACACCGTTTTCCTCGGCGACGGTGTTTGCCAGGTTCTCCAGGTCGCGCGTTTCCACCAACCCCATGCGGTGCTGCGTGGTCCAGCGCTTAACCATGTCGAAGAACGCCTCGTCACCCAGCAGCACGCGTAGGGCGTGGACGGTGACGGCTCCGCGCTTGTACAGCCGGTCGTCGAACATGTCTTCGGCACCGGGGCCGATCAGCAGAATGTCCTGCGGCTTCTCCGCGAGCGCATGGTGGTGCGCCCACGCATGGTGGGCGGCGGGGATGTCTTGCGACTTTTCGAACCACAACCACTCGGAATAGCAGGCGAAGCCCTCGTTGAGCCAAATATCCCGCCACTCCACCAGGCCGACGGAGTTGCCGAACCACTGGTGGGATAGCTCGTGGGCGATCAGGCGCTCCCAGGTGTGCTTGCCGTCGGCGTGGTTGCAGCCGAACATGCTCATGCCCTGGGCTTCGAGGGGGATCTCCATATCCTCGTCCGTGACCACCACGGAGTATTCCGGAAAGGGGTAGGTGCCGAAGAGCTCCGAGTAGACCTCGACCATCTCCGTCTGCTGGCCGAAATCCTCGTTGACCAGCTCACGGACCCGCTTGGCGTGCTCCGTGCCCTCGGGGAGCCAGCCGAACACCGGGACGGTCTTGCGACCGAGCTCCGCACTGCGGAAGTCGATTCGCTTAAAGGGGCCGACGTACACCGCGGCCAGGTAGGTGGCCATGGGATAGTTGGTTTCAAACACACGAGTGGTGTTGTTGCCCTTGCTGTACTGCTCCACCAGGGTGCCGTGGGCGATGGCGGTGACGTCCCGGTGGGCGGTGATGGCTACGCGGAACATCGCCTTTTCGTCCGGCGTATCGTCGCAGGGGAACCAGCTGGGGGCGCCATTGGGTTGGCCTGCCACCAGGGCTCCGCCGTCGGTTTCCTCCCAGCCAACCTCGCCCCACTTGGAGCGCAGCGGGCGCGGGTAGCCGCCGTACTTGATGGTCAGGTCAAAGGACTGATCCTCGGCAATCTCGTCTGCGAAAGTGATCGTTAGCTTGTTGCCGTTGTGCCGGAAGCGGCGGATTTTCATCGTTCCGTTGTTGGCAGCCGCCCCGTGGCCGGTGACTTCCACGCGGTTAACGGCCAGGTTATTGGCCAGGTCCAACGTCATGGTTTTCAGCGGACGGTAGTTCTCGACCGCCAGGCGCGCCACGCCGCGCAGGCGGTTGGGTTCAACGTCGTAGTCCAACTGTAGGTCGTAGCGCAGCACGTGGAACCCGAGGTTGAAGTCCACGCCCGTGTAGGCATCCCGAGCTCCGGCGATGGGGGAGCTGCGGAATGGACGAGGCTGCTGTTGGGATTGCTTCATGTAAGGCACACTACTATCTGCATAGGACAACCCCCGCCACGGAGGTGGTCTGTGGCGGGGGAAGTGTTGTTATATCTGGTTGTGTTGCTATCTGGCGCTGTGTGAGAGCGCCTGAGAACTAGCGGGAGCCCGCGGTGGAGCCCTCCCAGAACTGCTCTGGGGAGATCGGCTTGGTCGGCACCAGCGGCGGGCGCTTGACGCCCGTGCCCAGGCCGGCAACCAGGTCGCCCCAGTAGCCGCGCAGGTCATCCTGCCAGTAGCCCCACTGGTGGGTGCCTGCCGGGCGGAAGTTGTAGTTCACCGGAATGCCCAGCGAGTTGGTCTTACGAGCCAGGTCGCGGGTGCAGGCGTTAGTGGCGCCCTCGATGACAGCGCCCTCGAAGATCACCTGAGCTGCGGAGGACAGCTGGCCGTTCACGCGCTCGGACCATGGCATGTCGTGCTCGCCGGGGAACCCGGAGCTGGTGGAGACGTAGATGTTCTTCTGGCCACGCAGCTTCTCAGCGTTGATCAGAGCATCGTTGTCGCGAGCCACCTTACCGTTGACCGGACCCCACATCTTGGTGAAGTCCGTGCCACCGCGGTTCAGAACCAGGTCGATGAACTGCGGGGTCAGGCCCGTGGTGGTTGCAGCACAGCCGGAGAAGGAACCGACCGAGTCGTAGAAGCCCGGGTGGTGCTGCGCGTACAGCAGGGAGGTGGTGCCGGTCATGGACATGCCGGCGATCGCGCGCTTGTCGTTAGCCTTCAGAGCCGGTTCGATGGCCTGTGGCAGCTCGCGAGTAAGGAAGGTCTCCCACTTCTGCGGACCCTTAATCGCTGGAGTGTTCGGCTCGGTGATCCAGTCGGTGTAGTAGGAGTATGCACCGCTCATAGGGATCACGATGTTGGCGCCAATGCCGGGGCTGACGGTGCCCTTGTTAGGGTCCTCGTTGCCGCCGTAGTAAGTGACGATGTCGGTCTGGCGGAGCCAGTTGGCGATGCCTTCGCCACCGTCCGCGCCGTTGAGCATGTACAGGGTCGGAGCGTTGTCGCGCTTTGCCTTGTCCTTCGGCTGGATGACGACCAGCGGGATGTGGCGCTTCATCGACGGGGAGTAAGCGGAGACCTCCTGCACGTTGTCGAACCCGTTGGCCCGCAGCGCGTTGATGTTCTTACGCCACGTGGTGGATTCTGCCGGCTGGTTCGGAGTCGTGGAGTTCATCTTCAGCGTTGCCGGCGCGATGCCGTCTGCCTTCTGGGCGGCGGAGACGCTAGCGGCCTGGGTAGCCGGTGCGGTGACCGCGACGGTTGCGAACGGGGCGATCGCAGCCGTGACAGCGGCGAGAGTGCGGACGATGCTTCGCTTCATAGAATTGATCCTTCTGTGGGGCACGCTGGGAAAACGTCAGTATTTCTTGCCCGGGGCGTGGGGGTCAGTCGAATGAGTGAGGGGGAGAGGTCTGCAGGGCTTTTCCGGCGGATATTCGGGGAATATTCAAGAAATCCACAGCAAATCTCTAAGGACATTGGGAACATTACCTAATCTGCGAGAATTTTGGGAACCCAAAGGAGGAAAAACTTTTTCCGTTAAACCCAAAAGCGGGGATGCGAGCTGGGGAGGCGGGTGGCGCCAATAAGAAAGAGAAAGGGCGAGACAAAGGGTGGGATCAAGAGCAAGACGAGCCCGACAAACACGAGAGACGAACATTAAGTACCCTTGGGGCTTGTGGCTAAAGAACATTTTGACGTAGTAGTACTCGGAGCAGGCCCTGGCGGATACGTGGCGGCGATTCGTGCCGCTCAGTTGGGTCTGAAGACCGCCGTTATCGAAGAGCAGTACTGGGGCGGCGTATGCCTCAACGTGGGCTGCATCCCCTCGAAGGCGCTAATCCGCAACGCCGAACTTGCGCACACCATCACCAAGGAAGCCAAGACCTACGGCATTACCGGCGACAACATCTCGATGGACTTTAAGGTTGCGCACCAGCGTTCCCGCAAGGTCTCGGGCAACATCGTCAAGGGCGTGCACTACCTGATGAAGAAGAACAAGATTCAGGAAATCCACGGCCGCGGCAACTTTGTTGACGACAAGACCATCGAGGTCTCCGACGGTGGCGACGCAGACAAGACCATCACCTTCGACAACTGCATCATCGCCACCGGTTCCGTTGTTAAGTCCCTGCCGGGCGTAGAGCTGGGCGGCAACATCGTCTCCTACGAAGAGCAGATCCTGGACGAGAACAAGCCGGACTCCATGGTCATTATCGGCGCTGGCGCCATCGGCATGGAATTCGCCTACGTGCTGTCCAACTTCGGCGTAGACATCACGGTTGTTGAGTTCATGGACCGCGTCCTGCCGAACGAGGACAAGGACGTTTCCAAGGAAATCGCTCGCGCGTACAAGAAGCTGGGCGTGACCCTGAAGACAGGTCACAAGACCACCGCCGTCCGCGACCTGGGCGAAGGCAAGGGCGTGGAGGTGGACATCGAGTCCGCCGACGGCTCCAAGACTGAGACGCTGAAGGCAGACCGCGTGATGGTCTCCATCGGCTTCGCACCCCGCGTGGAGGGCTTCGGCCTGGAGAACACCGGCGTGAAGCTGACCGAGCGCGGTGCAATCGACATCGACGACGAGATGCGCACCAGCGTTCCGCACATCTACGCCATCGGTGACGTCACCGCCAAGCTGCAGCTGGCACACGTTGCCGAAGCGCAGGGCGTGGTTGCCGCCGAGATCATCGCAGGCGAGGAGACCGAGCTGCTCGGCGACTACCAGATGATGCCGCGCGCCACCTTCTGCTTCCCGCAGGTTGCATCCTTCGGCTACACCGAGGAAGCCGCCAAGAAGCAGGCAGAGGAGGAAGGCCGCGAGGTGAAGGTCGCCACCTTCCCCTACACCGCCAACGGCAAGGCACAGGGCCTGGGTCACGCGGTGGGCTTTGTGAAGCTGGTAGCAGACGCTGAGTACGGCGAACTGCTGGGCGCCCACATGGTCGGCCCGGATGTCTCCGAACTGCTGCCGGAGCTGACCCTGGCACAGCGCTTCGACCTGACGGCCGAGGAGATCTCCCGCAACGTGCACACGCACCCGACCCTGTCGGAGGCCATGAAGGAGGCTGCCCACGGCATCGCCGGCGGCCACATGATCAACCTCTAAGAGGATTCATCGGCTCACTGGCCGGCCCGCGCCTGTACCGGAAGCTTCCCTCGGAAGGGGCGCGGGCCGGTTTTGCGTTTAACGGCCAGCATTTCCCTGTTAAGGCGCAGGTAGAGTAGGATTTCGAGCAAATCCCTCCGAATCCCTCCCCCTGCCACGATTGGTGCCCAGACTTGCCAGAGAAGATTGGCTTGCTGGCAGACCGAGGACTGCCAGCGGTGCGCGTACGCGCCATGCTCCAACAGCTAGCAAAGGCCTCGGAGAATCACGTCTCCGGAACCAAGCCCATCCTCGAATTCCGCACCGGAACGCTGCCGATGGACGAGTTCGGCAACGTCCGCCTCGCCGACACCGCCCCCGGAATCCTGCGCGACTACGGCTGGGACCGCCTGGTGTACGTCACCGACCTGCCGCTGACCACCCGCAGGCCGGTAATCAGCCAGACCGTCGAGCAGGGCAAGGCCACCATGCTGTGCCTGCCCGCCTTCGGCCTGCTGCGTGCCAAGGAGGGGCTGCGGCAGGAACTGTCACGCCTGGTCTGTGGCAAGCACGCTGGAGCCGGTCAGCGCGAAAAGGGTGTAGACGAGATCGAGGGCGGCGACGTAGAGGCCGATACCACCCGCGTACTCGAAGGCCGTGGGCGCACCCTGCGCCTGCTGCTGGGGATGATCCGCGGTAACCGCCCCGGCCAGTTGATCAAGGTGCTCTCCAGCTGCCTGGCCACGGGCGTGGCCACCGGCGGCTTCGGCATATTCTACGGTTCGGTGTGGGAGATGTCCTACCTGATTAGCCCGTGGCGGCAGATCATGATCACCATCCTTTCCATCACCCTGCTGACCTTCTGGTTGATCTACAAAAATGGCCTGTGGAACGGGGGATATAGCCGTAAGGCGGAACCGTCCGTGTTGAGCGTCGGCGCCGATGCAACCTCCACACAGGCTTCCTCCGACAGCGTCGAGTGGTGGCGCGCCCGGATGGATAACCTGGCCACCACCGGTACGGTACTGATCTCCGCGACAGGCGTGTATGCCCTGATCTACCTGACGATGCTGCTGGTCAGCGCCGCCGTTGTGCCGGTGCCCTTCTTCGAAAGCCGAGTGAACTCCACTATCACGCCGCTGGACTATTTGACACTGGCATGGTTTGCGGCGTCACTAGGTACCCTCGGCGGGGCGCTCGGCTCGAGCTTCGATACCGACGAATCGGTGCGCGAGGCCACATACAACCGCCGCGAACTGCAGCGCAGGCAGATCGTCGGGCTTTTCGACGGCGACTAGCGCTAGTAGGGCGAACTAGTAGGGCGACACACTCGAACGGTGCGGGTCGATCTCCAACGAGCGGTGGATCGGTGGGAATGCGCGCTGCGGGCAGTTATCGCGCGGGCACAGCCGGCAACCGGAGCCGATAGGCACTGCCGCGGACGTGTCCTCTAGGTCCAGCCCGTCCGAGTAGACCGTCCGGTCTGCGTGCCGCAGTTCGCAGCCCAGCCCGATGGCGAACATCTTGCCCGGCTGGCCCCAGGCCGCACGGTGGTGGTTCACGGTGCGCGCGATCCACAGGTAGGTTCTCCCGTCTGGCATCTGCGCGATCTGCCGCATGATCTTGCCGGGGTAGCTAAACGTCTCGTAGACGTTCCATAGTGGGCACGTGCCGCCGGAGTTCGACAGGTGCAGGCCCGTCGCTGACTGGCGTTTGGACATATTGCCCGCACGGTCCACTCGCACAAAGGTCCAGGGCACGCCGCGCAGGCTGGGGCGCTGCAGGCTGGAGAGGCGGTGGCAGACCGTCTCGTAACCCACGCCGTATTCGCGCATGAGGAACTCCAGGTCGTAGCGCGATTCCTCCGCGGAACTGTGGAACTGCCGGTAGGGCAATAGCAGTGCGGCGGCGTAGTAGCTGGCCAGACCGCGTCGGGCAAGAGCACGGGATTCCTCGGACTGGAAGTGCCCCAATTCCACCAGTGAGTTGATGGTCGTGCCGGCCTCCAGGAACGCCAGTTCGGTGGCCAGTCGGAACGCGATCTGTCCGGGGCGCATCTTCGACGACACGTGGAGCGTCTTTTTCTGCGGGTCGAACTTGTGCTGTGTATCGCCCAGGTCGCGCGAGTAAATCACCTGCACTCGGTGCACCTGTTGTAGCCGTTCGGCGATGATCTGTTCTGTGTGGTGTATCTGGTTCGCCCCGATGTTAATTTTGGACGCCAACTTCTCCGCCGCTACATCCAGAACATCGATGTAGTTCTGCCTGGCGTAGAAAAAGTCGCGGACTTCATCGTGCGGCATAGAGAACGCCTCTGGTCCGGAGGCCCGGCCGAAGAGTTCACCCTTGGGAGTGATGGAGAGGATGGCGGAGCCCTGCACGCGCTCCTCGGTGAGCAGCGAGAGGGTATCCGAGACATTCCGGTAGCGGGAGTGAAGGTCCACGAAGGCGCGAGCCAGGTCCGGGTGGTTCTTCACCAGCGCTGCGAGTTCGGTGACGTCCGCCGGGGTGGGGCTGATCTCCGGGTCCAGGGTGACGTCCTGGACTTCCGCCAGCAGGCGAGTGGAGTCTTGGTCGGCGAAGAAGGTTGGGTCGATGCCGAAGGCGGCGGTGATGCGCTCCAACACGGCGGCGGTCAGCGGGCGCCCGTCGTGCTCGATCTGGTTCACGTAGCTGGCGGAGAGGTCCAGGATCTCCGCGAGGCGGGCCTGGGAGATTCCGCGTTCCTTGCGTAGCTGGCGAAGGCGGGAGCCGACGAAGGGGCGCTCGGTGTTGCTTTCAGGGGCGCGTGCAGGGGTGCGTGCGGATCTGCGTTCAGTCGGTTTTCCCATGGTGTTCACCAGTATATTCGGTGGTCGTCTAGGTTCCGGTTTCAACGCAACTAACGGGCAGGCCAAACTGCCTCCAGACAGCAAAGAGCCCGGCCAGCACTTTCGTGCTGACCGGGCTCTAACAGAGTACGGGCTGCAAAGCCCGCGAGCTAGTTCCTAGCGCTTGGAAGCAAGCGGCTTAATGGAACTGGCCCTCCTCGGTGGAGCCCTTCAGGGCGGTGGTGGAGGAGTTCGGGTCAACGGTGGTGGCGATCTGGTCGAAGTAGCCAGCACCAACCTCACGCTGGTGCTTCACAGCGGTGAAGCCGCGCTCCTTGGCAGCGTCGAACTCGCGGTTCTGCAGGTCGACGAATGCGGACATCTGGTTGCGGGCGTAGCCGTAAGCCAGGTCGAACATGGAGTAGTTCAGAGCGTGGAAGCCAGCCAGGGTGATGAACTGGAACTTGAAGCCCATTGCGCCCAGCTCGTTCTGGAACTTGGCGATGGTGTCGTCGTCCAGGTGTGCAGACCAGTTGAAGGACGGGGAGCAGTTGTAAGCCAGCAGCTGGTCCGGGTGCTCTTCGCGGACTGCCTCAGCGAACTTCTTAGCCAGCTCCAGGTCCGGGGTGCCGGTCTCCATCCAGATCAGGTCAGCGTACGGAGCGTATGCCTTCGCACGGGCGATACAGGGCTCGATGCCGTTCTGCACGTTGTAGAAGCCCTCAGCGGTGCGGCCGCCGGTCAGGAACGGCTTGTCGCGGTCGTCAACGTCGGAGGTCAGCAGGGTAGCAGCCTCAGCGTCGGTACGAGCAACAACCAGGGTCGGGGTGTTGGCAACGTCCGCTGCCAGACGTGCGGAGTTCAGGGTACGGATGTGCTGCTGGGTCGGGATCAGAACCTTGCCGCCCAGGTGGCCACACTTCTTCTCGGAGGCCAGCTGGTCCTCCCAGTGGGTACCTGCAGCGCCGGCCTTGATCATGGCCTTCTGCAGCTCGTAGACGTTCAGTGCGCCACCGAAGCCAGCCTCGCCGTCGGCAACGATCGGAACCAGCCAGTTGTCAACGGAGGTGTCACCCTCAACGCGAGCGATCTCGTCTGCGCGGGACAGAGCGTTGTTGATGCGCTGAACAACGGACGGAACGGAGTTCGCCGGGTACAGGGACTGGTCGGGGTAGGTGTGGCCGGACAGGTTAGCGTCACCTGCAACCTGCCAACCGGACAGGTAAACAGCCTTCAGGCCTGCGCGGACCTGCTGAACGGCCTGGTTACCGGTCAGGGCGCCAAGGGCGTTGATGTAGGAGTCGTCACCCTTGTTGACTGCTTCCCACAGGATCTCAGCGCCGCGGCGTGCCAGGGTGTGCTCTTCAACAACGGTGCCCTGCAGCTCAGCGACCTGCTCTGCGGTGTAATCGCGCTCAACGTTAGCCCAGCGGGGGTTCTCGTCCCAGTCCTTCTGGATTTCTTCAGCGGTACGTGCCTTGCCGACGTTCGACATGTAGGGGGTCACTTCCTTACTCATTAAGGGGAGAGTTATGTCTTGGTCCCTGCCCGGGGGTTCCTGGCGGGGGGACACCGAGCCGCATATTCGAGAACCTCGACAGCACTTTCCAGTGCAGCCTAGGTGAAGTCTGCGTTCCGTGTCTCTACCTACGAGAGTACCAACCTAAATAACCACGTCAATGCCGGTCAGGCGGATATTTCTGTGTGGGGGTGGCTCCCCTTTTTGTGAATCTTGTAAAGTTTTTCTCCACACTGTTTCTAAGTGACGCCTTAACGCTTGAACGTGATGTGGCTCTCTTACTGCGCTTATAGGTGTGGTGCGCCACGGGTTGAATCGTGGCGTCAAAAAGAAAAAGAGGAACAAGCTTGCCCGATAGTCCCCGTCGGTGGGGGTGGACAAAGTGCGATCTATGACCAACTTCATACCGATCGTGAGGGAACTCACCTAGTCTTTGAGGGTAGAGACCTTTAAATAGGTAAATCGATTGATATGTGAGGAGCCACGTCACTATGACCCAGACCGAGCGCGTAACAGCCGGCGGCCTTCAGGTTGCCAAGACTCTCTATGACTTCGTTAACACTGAGGTACTTCCCGTCATCGGCAAGGATTCCGTCGAGGAGCAGGAGAAGTTCTGGGATGGCTTCGGCAAGATCGTCGAGGGGTACACCCCGCGTAACCGCGAGCTGCTGAACACTCGCGACGAGCTGCAGAAGAAGATGGACGCCTGGTACGCCGACCACAAGGGCGCCCAGGACCCGGAGGAGTACAAGGCCTTCCTGAAGGAAATCGGCTACCTGGTCGACGAGCCGGGCGACTTCGAGATTACGACCCAGAACATCGACCCGGAGGTCGGCACGACCGGCGGCCCGCAGCTGGTGGTGCCGATCCTGAACGCTCGCTTCGCGCTGAATGCAGCGAACGCTCGCTGGGGTTCCCTGTACGACGCTTTGTACGGCACCGACGCTATCTCTGAGGAGAACGGCCAGGAGAAGGGCACCGGCTACAACAAGGTCCGCGGCGACAAGGTCATCGAGTGGGGTCGCGAGTTCCTGGACCGCGTTGTACCGCTGGAGTCCGGCTCCCACAAGGACGTCACCAAGTACGCCGTCGAGTCCGGCCAGCTGACCGCCACCATCGATGGCAACGACGTGCACCTGCGCAACCCGGAGGTCTACGCGGGCTTCGGCGGTGACAAGGCCAACCCGAGTGACATCCTGCTGTACAACAACGGCCTGTACATCGACATCCAGATCGATCCGGAGTCCCCGATCGGCAAGACCGACAAGGCCGGCGTGAAGGACCTGAACCTCGAATCCGCAGTCTCCACCATCATGGACTTCGAGGACTCCGTCGCCGCCGTCGACGCAACCGACAAGACCCTGGGCTACCGCAACTGGCTCGGCCTGAACACCGGCAACCTCACCGAGGAAGTGGAGAAGGGCGGCAAGACCTTCACTCGTAAGCTCAACGAGGATCGTGTGTTTACCTCCCGTGATGGTCAGGAGCTGCGTCTGCACGGTCGTTCCCTGCTGTTTGTGCGTAACGTTGGCCACCTGATGCAGAACCCGGCGATCCTGGACCAGAATGGTGAGGAGATCTTCGAGGGCATCATGGATGCCGTCATTACTTCGGCTGCTGCGATCCCGGGTCTGGATGAGAACAACCCGCTGCGTAACTCCCGTAATGGTTCGATCTACATTGTGAAGCCGAAGCAGCACGGTCCGGACGAGGTTGCGTTCACCAACGACCTGTTCGGTGCTGTGGAGGATCTGCTGGGTCTGGAGCGCTTCACCCTGAAGGTTGGTGTGATGGATGAGGAGCGTCGTACCACCGCTAACCTGGATGCTTGCATCGCGCAGGTTAAGGAGCGTCTGGCGTTTATTAACACCGGCTTCCTGGACCGCACTGGTGACGAGATCCACACCTCCATGTTGGCTGGCCCGATGGTGCGTAAGGCGGATCTGCAGACCGCGCCGTGGAAGTTGGCTTACGAGGACAACAATGTGGATGCTGGTCTGGCGCATGGTCTGCCGGGTAAGTCGCAGATCGGTAAGGGTATGTGGGCCAAGACTGAGCTGATGGCTGACATGCTGGCCCAGAAGATCGGCCAGCCGAAGGAGGGTGCTTCCACTGCGTGGGTTCCGTCGCCGACGGGTGCGACGCTGCACGCAACTCACTACCACGAGGTGGATGTTTTCGAGGTGCAGGACAAGCTGCGTACCGAGGGCCGCCGCGAGACTCTGGGTGACATCCTGACTATCCCGGTGGCGGAGTCTGCTGATTGGTCTGCTGAGGAGATCGCCGAGGAGATTGACAACAACTCCCAGTCCATCCTGGGTTATGTGGTTCGCTGGGTGGAGCAGGGTGTTGGTTGCTCCAAGATCCCGGATATCCACGACATTGACCTGATGGAGGATCGCGCTACCTGCCGTATTAATTCCCAGCACCTGGCTAACTGGTTGAAGCACGGTGTGGTGACTGAGGAGCAGGTTCTGGAGTCTTTGCAGCGTATGGCTGCGAAGGTGGATGAGCAGAACGCTGGTGATGCGAACTACCGGAACATGGCGCCGAACTTTGATGAGTCGGTGGCTTTCCAGGCTGCGAAGGATTTGGTGTTTAAGGGTCTGGAGCAGCCGGCTGGTTACACCGAGCCGATCCTGCACGCCCGTCGTTTGGAGTTCAAGGCTAAAAACGGCATCGCCTAAAGCTTCGCGCGAGGCCAACGCTACCTAAAGCGTTTAAGGACCTAACCGCCGGTGTGAGCCCGCCTCACCCGGCGGTTTTCCTATGCCCACTTCCGTGCAGCTTCCTTGCAGCTTCCTTGCACGGACAGTTGTCCGACCCCCTGGTTAGACTGGTGGTCACGCGAACACACATGCACGACCGCACATTCACCAAGGCGCCCCGGAAGGAGCCCGACTTTGTCCGTCACCACCTTTGGCACCCCGCCCGCCCGATCTCTCTTTGATTTTGACGCCGTACTTTTCGACCTCGACGGTGTGATCACCCCGACCGCAGAGCTCCACCGTCAGGCGTGGGCACGGATGTTCAGCGCTTTCCTGGAGGCCAAGGGCGCTAAGCCCTACACCGAACAGGATTACTTCGACTACCTGGACGGCCGCCGCCGCGACGAGGGCGTGGCCGCCCTGCTGGCCAGCCGGGACATTGAGGTTCCGGAGGGCAACGCGGACGATAACGCGGATCAGGAGACGATCCACGGCCTGGGCGCCCGCAAGAACGCGGACTTCCTGAAGCTGGTGGAGGAAGGCGTGCAGGCCTACGAGGGCTCCGTGCGGCTGCTGGATGCCATCCGGGATCGCGCCGCGGCGGGGGAGAAGGCCCCGCAGATTGCGATTGTCTCCTCCTCGAAGAACGCCCGCCCGGTGCTCAAGGCGGCGGGGCTGCTCGATCGGTTTGAGGTTGTTGTGGATGGGAAGGTGGCGTCCGAAAAGAACCTGCCGGGTAAACCCGCACCAGATACGTACCTGTATGGCGCGCAGCAGCTCGGCGCCAGTGCGGAAAATGCTGTGGTGGTCGAGGATGCCACCAGTGGTGTGGCCAGCGGCAAGGCAGGCAGGTTCGGGCTGGTGATCGGCGTGGACCGTGGGGCCGGTGCGGAGGCGCTGCACGAACACGGCGCGGACATCGTGGTCGATGACCTGGCGGACCTGTTGGGTTAGAGCACGCGGCCGAGGTTAGCGAGCAGAACCTTTAGACGAACAACCGGCACAGAACTGCACAGACTTACGCAGACTGAAACAGAACTACACGAACTTACACAAAACTAGACAGAACTAGACGGAGAAACCAGAAGCACTATGGGAATCAACGCGCAACGACAGACCAAGCGCAGCCCGGAAGACCAGCGGCTGAAGGACTTCCTCGCAACCCGCCGCGAGGGAGCGGAGCCGGGGTACAAGCGCCCGGTTGACGGCGGTGACTTGCGTGCGGAGGGGTTCCGTGCCGACATGAAGCACACCGCGGTGAATCCGCTGGAGTCCGTGGATCGTGACAACAACCCGGTCGACGAGTGGGCACTGATCGAGACCCGCCCGAACTCCATGGACCTGGGGGTTTCCGAAACGCTGTTTGCGCTGTCCAACGGCTACCTGGGGCTGCGTGGCAACCCGGAGGAGGGCCGAGATTCCCACACTCACGGCACGTTCATCAACGGGGTGCACGAGACCTGGGACATTGAGCACGCGGAGGATGCCTACGGCCTGGCGCGCACGGGGCAGAGCATCGTCTCGGTGCCAGATGCCAAGGCTATGCGACTGTACATCGACGACGAGCCGCTGCGCCTGGGCAATGCGGAGGTCATGGAATACAACCGCAGCCTGGACTTCCGTGAGGGCGTGCTGCGCCGCAGCCTGGTTTGGCGCACTCCGGGCGGCAAGCACGTACGCGTGACCTCCGAGCGCATGGTGAGCTTCCAGGAGCGCCACCTGGCGCTTCAGTCCCTGGAGGTCGAGCTGCTGGACGCGCCGGCGGCCGTCGTGGTCTCCTCCCAGCTACTGAACCGCGAGGACGGCCAGGGAGAGTTCCCAGATAACAACGCCCGCGTGGCCGGCGAGGAGGGTTTCGACCCGCGCAAGGGCGAGCAGTTCCAGGATCGCGTGTTCATCCCGAAGTATCAGTCCAGCACGGAGCCGGAGCGTGCGACGCTGGGCTATCAGATCAACCACTCGGGCATGACCGTGACGGCCTCCATGGATCACATCCTGGACATCGACAACCCCTCGGATGAGACGGACACGGGTGTGGACACCGGCGTGGAGGTCTCCACGGAGGTGGAAGAGGACGTCGCTCGCGTGACGTACCACCTGAACGGCAAGAAGGGGATGAAGATGCGCCTGGAGAAGTTCACGGCGTATCACTCCTCCCGCCACGTAGCTCCGCAGGAGCTCGCGTTCCGCTGCGCACGCACCATCAACCGCGCGAAGTCGGTGGGCTTTAGCAACCTGATGGATAACCAGGCCGAGTGGCTGGCCCGCTTCTGGGAGCGCTCCGACGTGCGCATCGCCGGCCAGCCCGCGCTGCAGCAGGCAGTGCGCTGGAACATCTTCCAGCTGATCCAGGCCTCCGCCCGCGCGGAGACCAACGGCGTGCCAGCAAAGGGCATGACTGGCTCCGGCTACGGCGGCCACTACTTCTGGGACACGGAAATCTACGTGATGCCGTTCCTCTGCTACACCAACCCCAACCTGGCGCGCAACGCCCTGCGCTTCCGCTACGACATGCTGCCTGCGGCCAAGAAGCGCGCACTGGAGCTATCCCACGATGGCGCCCTGTTTCCGTGGCGCACTATCAACGGCCAGGAATCCTCGGCCTACTACGCGGCGGGTACAGCGCAGTATCATATCGATGCCGACATCGCGTTTGCGCTGATGAAGTACGTTTACGCGACTGGCGACACGGAGTTTCTGCTGCAGCAGGGCATCAGCCTGCTGGTGGAGACCGCCCGGTTCTGGATGTCCATCGGCTTCTTCAACAGCGAGCAAGACAAGTTCGAGATCCACTCTGTGACCGGCCCGGACGAGTACACAACCGTGGTGAACAACAACCTGTACACAAACGTGATGGCCCAGTACAACCTGGAGGTCGCGGCGGCGGTGGTGAGCCAGACGGAGAAGGAGCGCCCGGAGGAATACCGCAACCTGCAGAACCTGAAGCACATCACGCAGGCCGAGGTGGACCTCTGGCGCAAGGCCGCCGAGTGCATGTACATCCCGTACAACGAGGAGCTGAAGGTCAACCCCCAGGACGACCAGTTCCTGCATCGCCGCATCTGGGATCTGGACGATCCGGAGGTCGGCCCGAAGCGCCCGCTGCTTCTGCACTACCACCCGCTGACGATCTACCGCTATCAGATTTTGAAGCAGGCCGACGTGGTGCTGGCGCTGTTCCTGCAGGGGCAGCGCTTCTCCACCGAGGTCAAGCGCGCGGACTACGACTACTACGACATCCTGACTACGGGAGATTCCACCCTGTCGGCCGTCGTGCAGTCCATCATCGCCGCGGAGCTGGGCTACAAGGAGAAGGCAGAGGAGTTCTTCTACCGCGGTCTGTTCGTGGACATGGGCGACCTGCACCACAACGCCTCAGATGGCGTGCACATCGCCTCCTGCGGTGGCGCGTGGACGGCGCTGACCAACGGCTTCGGCGGCTTCCGCGATTTCTACGGGCAGTTCACCATCGATCCGCGGTTGCCGGACGAGTGGGAGTCCCTGACCTACCACATCACCCTGCACGGCGAGCGCCTGCGTGTGGAGGTTCGCCCCGGTGAGGTAGAGCTGGTGCTGGAGGAGGGCGACCGCAAGGTCGGTCCGATCTGGGTTATGGGCGAGGAGGTTGTGGTCGGCCACGAGCCCGTCGTTGTGAAGGGGGCGACGCTGCTCAGTGAACACCGCGCCGACGGGGCTGATGGGGGCGAAGCTGCCCGGGACGCAGACGGCGGTTCTAAGCATGGTTCCCCGGATCACTGGGTAAAGCTATAAAAATATATATTTTCTGACGCCTACCGCCAGCGCGCGCCGTCACCCCCGCATTCTCTGTGAGGTGGGTGGTGGGCGTGAAGAAGTTGGGGCGTGGCGTCAATAAGAAAGAAACAGGGTAACCCCCGAAAGCCGTGTGACCAGTGTGACGCTGAGCGACGACGGTCTCTTAGGGGGAATCTAACAGTACGGTCGTACCGTTATGGGTATTTTTGCAAGGCTTGTATTGCGGAAATGTTATACCCCATAACGGGGTGTAAGAGCGGGAATATGCAGGTACACGAGTAGTCCGAGGGGGCTAAAGCACATACAGTGTCTATGACACTGGAGGTGCCATGACTGTTAAATATGACGACCGTGAGGCAATCGCTCACGGAAAACTGAGAACTTCGAGCCTGCGCGAGAAGCCAGGCTTCCCTTCGTGGGCGATGAAGCTGACGATGGCCATCACGGGCATCATCTTCGCGCTGTTCGTCCTGGTTCACATGGTTGGAAACCTGAAGGTTTACATGGGGGCCGAATCCTTCAACACCTACGCTGATTTCCTGCGTGAATTCGGCTACCCGCTGCTGCCGCACGAGTCCTTCCTGTGGGTTGCTCGTATCGTGCTGCTGGTTTCCCTGATCCTGCACGTATGGTGTGCATTTGCACTGACCGGCCGTGCCCACCAGTCCCGCGGCCGTTACCGCCGTAAGGGCATGGTTGGTAGCTGGAATACCTTTACCGCCCGCAGCATGATCGTCACCGGTATCGTGCTACTGCTGTTTATCATCTTCCACATCCTGGATCTGACGATGGGCGTAAAGCCGGTCGCTTCCGAAGACTTCCAGGGCCCGACTGACGGCGCACACGCCGCCTACCAGAACCTGATTGCATCCTTTGACCGCCCGGCTGTGGCTATCTTCTACATCCTGGCGATGCTGATCCTGTTCATGCACCTGTCCCACGGCATCTGGACTGCCACCTCGGACCTGGGCATCACCGGCCACCGCACCCGCAAGGTCATGCTGTGGATCGCTTACCTGCTGCCCGCGATCGTGATGATCGGCAACATCTCCATCCCGCTGGCTGTGATGTTTGGGTTGGTTGATCAGGTCCCGTTCGTCCCGGCTGGGCAATAACGGCGAGTCTGGTTACAAGGAGAAGAGAGTTAAATGAGCGAAGTAACTAACCACCCGCACAATCAGACCGCGGACTTCGACTACGACAAGGCCGTCGCTGCTTTTACTGCGCCGGAATCCGTCGTCGAGGGCGTGACCGTCGGCAAGGTCCTGAAGGACAACGCACCCCACGTAGTCGGCCAGGACAAGCAGTGGCAGTACGCCAAGGAGCACTTCGGAATGGTGTCTCCGCTGAACCGCAACAAGTTCCGCATCCTCATCGTCGGCACCGGCCTGGCCGGTGGCGCCGCAGCCGCCGCACTCGGCGAGCTGGGCTACGACGTCAAGGTGTTCACCTACCACGACTCCCCGCGCCGCGCGCACTCCATTGCTGCGCAGGGTGGTGTGAACTCCTCCCGCGGTAAGAAGCTGGATAACGACTCCACCTACCTGCACGCCAAGGACACGGTCAAGGGTGGCGACTACCGCTGCCGCGAGAACGACTGCTGGCGCCTGGCTATGGAGTCCCCGAAGGTTATTGACCACATGAACGCTGTCGGCGCACCGTTCTCCCGCGAGTACGGCGGCACCCTGGCAACCCGTTCCTTCGGTGGCGTTCAGGTCTCTCGCACCTACTACACCCGTGGCCAAACAGGTCAGCAGCTGCAGCTGGCCACCACCTCTGCGCTGTACCGCCAGATCGGTGCTGGCCACGTGGAGATCTTCACCCACAACGACCTGGTTGACCTGATCGTCAACGACGGCCGCTGTGAGGGTGTGATCATGCGCAACCTGCTGACCGGCGAGCTGAAGGCTCACACCGGCCACGCAACCGTGCTCGCCACCGGCGGTTACGGCAACGTGTACCACATGTCCACGCTGGCCAAGAACTCCAACGCCTCGGCCATCATGCGCGCCTACGAGCTGGGTGCCTACATGGCGTCCCCGTCCTTCGTGCAGTTCCACCCGACGGGTCTGCCGGTGAACTCCACCTGGCAGTCCAAGACGATCCTGATGTCCGAGTCGCTGCGTAACGACGGCCGCATCTGGACCCCGAAGAAGAAGGGCGACGACCGCAAGCCGAACGACATCCCGGAGGACGAGCGCGACTACTTCCTGGAGCGCCGCTACCCGGCCTTCGGCAACCTGGTTCCGCGTGACATCGCTTCCCGTGCCAACGCCCAGCAGATCAACGCTGGCTACGGTGTGGGTCCGATGAAGAACTCCGTGTACTTGGATCTGGGTGACGCTATCCAGCGCCTGGGCAAGGACACGATCCGCGAGCGCTACTCCAACCTGATTCAGATGTACGAAGAGGCCATCGGTGAGTCCGCTTACGAGACCCCGATGCGCATCGCCCCGACCTGCCACTACACCATGGGTGGCCTGTGGACCGACTTCAACGAGATGACGTCCATCGACGGTCTGTTCTGCTCCGGTGAGTCCTCCTGGATGTACCACGGCGCGAACCGTCTGGGTGCTAACTCCCTGCTGTCCTCTTCCGTGGAGGGCTGGTTCACCCTGCCGTTCACCATCCCGAACTACCTGGCACCGCACCTGGGCGAGGAGATTCCGGCCGCCGATTCCCCGGCAGCTCAGGAAGCCCTGCAGCGTGCCAAGGACCGTATCGAGCGTCTGACCACCATCAAGGGCGACGACCCGCACGGCCCGGAGTACTACCACCGCCAGCTGGGCGAGATCCTGTACTTCTCCTGTGGCGTGTCCCGCAACGTGAAGGACATGAAGGACGGCATCGAGAAGATCCGCGCACTGCGCAAGGACTTCTGGGCCAACGTCCACATCCCGGGCGGTACCGAGGAAATGAACCAGACCCTAGAGTACGCAACCCGCGTTGCCGACTACCTGGATCTGGGCGAGCTGATGTGCGTGGACGCCCTGGACCGCGACGAGTCCTGTGGTGCCCACTACCGTGATGACCACCTGTCCGAAGACGGCGAGGCAGAGCGTGACGATGACAACTGGTGCTTCGTCTCCGCCTGGGAGCCGAATGGCGAGAACAAGTTCATCCGCCACTCCGAGCCCCTGTACTTCGACCGTATCCCGCTGATGACAAGGAATTACAAGTAATGAAACTGCATCTTGAAATCTGGCGTCAGGCGGGCCCGAATGCCGAAGGCCACTTCGAGTCTGTTGACGTTGACGACGCCGCAGAGCAGATGTCCATCCTGGAGCTGCTCGACCACGTAAACAACAAGTTCGTTGAGGAGGGCAAGGAGGCCTTTGCCTTCGCCTCGGACTGCCGCGAGGGTATTTGCGGTACCTGTGGCCTGATGGTTAACGACCGCCCCCACGGCCCGGATCAGAACAAGCCGGCCTGCCAGCAGCGCCTGGTCTCCTTCAACGATGGCGACACCATCAAGCTGGAGCCGCTGCGTTCCGCTGCGTACCCGGTGATCAAGGACATGGTCGTCGACCGTTCCGCACTGGACCGCGTGATGGAAAAGGGTGGCTTCGTGTCCGTCATGGCCGGCACCGCCCCGGATGCCGACTCCCTGCTGGTGAACCACTCCGACGCTGAGAAGGCGCTGGACCACGCTGCCTGCATCGGCTGTGGCGCCTGTGTTGCAGCTTGCCCGAACGGCGCAGCTCACCTGTTCACCGGCGCAAAGCTGGTGCACCTGACGCTGTCCCCGATGGGGCGTGAGGAGCGCGGCAAGCGCGCCCGCAAGATGGTTGATGAGGTCGAGGGTACTTTCGGTCCTTGCTCGCTGTACGGCGAGTGTGCTGACGTTTGCCCGGCGGGTATCCCGCTGACGGCTGTAGCAGCTATCACAAAGGAACGCACCCGTGCCGCTTTCCGCGGCAAGGATGACTAAGATCAACTCCAAGACAAGTATCAGAAAGTAGGAGAGAACCATGGCACTCAGTGAGAACCTGCACATGGAGCGTTACTACGTTGATGGCTACCAGCCGTCCAGCTTTGATGCGCCGCACTCTTCGCTGCAGCGCTCCCTCACTTGGATCGGCATGGGCTTTTGGCTGCTGCTGATGCCGGGTCTGGGTACCATCGTGTTCGGTCTGGCTACCAACATGTCCGGAACTCAGGAAAACGGCATGACGTACCTGATTATCGGCGTTGTAATGGCCGTTGTTGCAGTTGTAGCTGGCTCTGCGTGCATCCACGCAGGTCGCAAGAACTACCGCGACTACAAGGATCGTTCCGGCCGCATCATCTAGCTAGCGGTTAGTTATAGCTTCAGCTGAGGCTAGAGCTAACGGCAGGGCTTGACCTTGAGTCAGAGCTTGGGTTTGAGCCGAAGCTGAAGTCAGAGCCAAAGCGCCTCCAATTGCGCAAACCGCGCCACCACTTTCGGTGGCGCGGTTTTGCTTTGCCCGCACAGTATTGCGCCGGGGAGTGTTTCCGAAGGGTGGGATAGGGGGCTAAATGTCGGAAAAGTTGCATTTCTTTTTGCTCGACTGTCTACGGCTGGGACTGAAAACCGTCTGACCAGCGCTTTTGCATTAGTGAAAAGTGTCACTAATAACGTTTTGCAACTTTTCCGACATTTAGGTTGTTGGATAGGTTGTTGGACTTAGCGGAACACTTGCTCAGCCCTCACTGAAGCCCCGCCGAAGCCTCACCGGAGCCCTATCGAAACCCTCTTAATACCCCTTGCGGTGCCATAATTGAATAATGACTGCTAATGAGACCTCCGCCGCACGAGACCGCTCTGCACACCAGCAGACCGGGCGGCCCCAGCAGCACCACCAGTCGGCACCGCTGTCCCAGGTTCCGGGCCCCGACCCGGCCACCGAGGCGGCCCGCCGGGCGGAACTGCGCAAACACAAGGCCATCGCCACCGGCCTGCTAGTCATCGCGACCCTCATCTACGTGGCCATGCGCTGGCTCGAATACCAGGGCAACCCAGGCGCCTGGATCGGTTACGTCCGCGCGGCCAGCGAAGCCGGCATGGTCGGTGCCCTTGCCGACTGGTTCGCCGTCACTGCCCTGTTTCGCCACCCGCTGCACATCCCCATTCCGCACACAGCCATCATCAAGCGGAAGAAAGACCAGGTCGGCCACGCGCTCAGCGAGTTCGTGGGGGAGAACTTCCTCAATGCAGCCCTCATCAGCGACAAGCTCCGCAAGGCGCGAATCCCGGAGCGTGCCAGCGACTGGGTCGTCAACGACGGCGGCGCCAACCGCGTCTCGCAGGAGGTCGGCAAGATCATCGACCTCACAGTCAATGGCATCAACCCCCAGGAAGCAGAGCAAGTCCTCCGCGCCCTGGTCATCGACAAGCTCAGTGAACCCACCTGGGGCCCGCCGCTGGGCCGCGGCCTGGAGCAACTCATCGAGGAAGGCCGCACTGAACCCGCAGTCGACGCAATCGTCATCTGGATGGACGACAAGGCCCGTACTTCCGAAGACTTCGTTGTTCGCCTCATCGACGAGCGCACCCCGGCCTGGGCGCCCCGCTTCGTCCGTGAACTCGTGGGCTCCCGCGTGTACCGCGAGCTGGTGGAATTCACCGGCGATGTTCGCCGCGACCCCAACCACGATGCCCGCCGACAGCTGCGCTCGTTCATCTACCAGCTTTCGCAGGACCTCCAGCACGATGAAAAGATGATTGCCCGGGTGGAAGGCTTCAAGAATGACGTCATGACCTCCGGGCCTGTTACCGCGATGCCCGGCCGCTTGTGGGAGTCCACCCGCGCAACACTCACCTCCTGGTCCCGCGACCCAGATTCCCTGCTGCGCCGTCAGATTGCGCAATGGGTGGAGGCGTATGGGCGTCGTATCCAAGAAGAACCAGAGCTGCGCGAAGAGCTTGAACGGCGCATCGTAGGCGCGGCCAGCTACCTTGCCGATAACTACGCGGGCGAGGTCACCGGCATCATCGGCGAGACAGTCGAGCGGTGGGACGCGCAGGAGGCTTCCGACAAGATCGAGCTGATGGTGGGCAAGGACCTGCAGTTCATCCGCGTGAATGGCACGATTGTGGGCGCGTTGGCTGGCCTGGCGATTTACTCCCTGACTGAGCTGATCTTTGCGTTAGGCTGAGTGGCATGTACATGGTCTTTACGACGTTGGCTAACGTATATATGGGTATCAATTTGGCGCTGGCGGTTGCTATTTTCGTGCTGGCGGCCATCGGCTTGGCGCAGCTGGCTAGCACCCGCGACGATGCCTTTATGGTTATCGACCGCGAGAAGCAGAACTGGTTGATGCTGATGGGTGGTGCGGTGGCGCTGTCCATCCTGAGTTTCTTCATCGCAATCGAGCTGCTGTGGATCATTGCGGCGGTCATCGTCGGCATCTACTGGCAGGACGTGCGCCCCGCGATCCGCGACGTGCTGGATAACTCGGGTGGTTCCTGGTGACTTCTTTCGACCGTTCTAAGGTCTCCCGCGCGGCCGTCGCCGCCATCCTGGATGCCACGCTGCTGAAGCCCGAAGCGTCGCGCGATGACGTGGCGGCTCTGGTGCGCGAAGCCACGGAGTTGGGGTGTGGCGCGGTGTGCGTGTCGCCCTCGATGCTGCCCCTGGGGTCTGTGGTGCCTTCGGGTTCTTCGGGTACTGACGCCACGCTGCGCATCGCCACCGTAGCCGGGTTCCCTAGCGGCAAGCACGCCTCCTTGGTGAAGGCCACCGAGGCGCGTTATGCCGCGCAGTTGGGCGCCGAAGAGATTGATGTGGTGATCGACGTGGCGGCGGCCCTGGCGAAGGATCAGAATGCGCTTCTGGCGGAGCTAATTACCGTGCGAGAGGCTGTGCCGCACCCGCTGGTGCTGAAGGTGATCGTGGAGTCCGCACTGCTGGACGAGGAGCAGCTGCGCACTGCCGTGCGCGCGTGCGTGCAGGCGGGGGCGGACTACGTTAAAACCTCCACGGGCTTCCACCCGGCGGGTGGTGCGAGCGTGGAGGCTGTGAGCATCATGGCCGACGAGCTGCGCAAGCTGGGGAAGCTGGCGCCGTTCGGCATGGGGGAGGAAGAGCGCATTGCCGCGGGCCTGGTGGGGATCAAGGCCTCGGGTGGCATCCGCGATTGGGATGCGGCCCTGGCGATGATTGAGGCGGGAGCTACCCGCCTGGGGGTTTCCGCGGCAGCGAAGGTGCTGGGCGCCTAGAGCCGGTTTGCGGCCTGCGCCGTGCCGCCGTACTCCGTACTGGCGGGCTAGGTGACCGGAGCCGGGGGAGCGGCTAGGCGGCCATCTCGGAGGAACCGACCGGGCCGTCTTCCTTCCAGGGGCGGGTGAGGTCCGCGTCCTCGGTATTGCCCGAGTCACTGCCGCCGGAACCACCGGATCCGTTGCCACCGTCAGAGCCACTGCCGGAGCCGCTGCCGTCACTGGAGCCGCCGGTGGCGGAGCCCGTGTCCAGCTCGGCGAAGTTAACGTCCGTACCGTGCATGTTCACTTCCAGCCCCTCGTCGGTGACGTTGATGGATTCGAAGTCCATGCCGCCTTGGACATCAGCGGGGATGGAATCCTCCAGCTGCGACTCCATCTCCTGGGTGAAGGACTCCGGAAGATCCATACCCAGCAGGGAGACGTTCTCCATCTCCATCTTCATTTGCCCGCCCTGGATAACTGGCTTGACCTCGAAGGTCGCCAGACCGCCAGTGAGGTCGAAGCTTAGGGTCTGCTTGTCCGGGTTGGGGCGGACGTCAGTAATCTGCAGTAACCCAGCCAGCGGGTTGTCCTCATCCCCACCGCCGTCGCTGGCGCTTTCGGAGGCCTGAGCCAGCAGCATCTCCTTGGTAATGACCGTCCGCAGTCGCAGGTCGCCAACCACGGCGTCATCGGGATTGTCGGTATCCATCTGCGTGTCCCGCAGCTCCAGGTGCACCGCGGGCTCGCCGGTAACCCGAGGCTTGGACTTATCCTGCCCCTCGTAGGTGATGTCCAGCGTGGATGGAATGTCGACCGTCATCTGGGGGATCTTGCCCTGCACAATTCCCAGTAGCAATGGGGAAGCGCCCAGCGAGATCTCCGCATCCACGGGCTCGGATACACCGGATTCCTGCTGCTGTTCCCTGAAGGCACTCTGAATCTGGTCCTTCATGAACCAGCGGAGGCCGAACTCGGCGAGGAGCAGCAGCAAAACAATGACAAGCAGAAATCCGATAAGGACCTTCAGCCAAAGCTTGCTCTTCTTTGGCTGCTGCTGGAACATGTTCTGGTTCGGCTGACCATACGCGCCTGCCTGGCCGTAGGCGCCCTGCTGCCCCGGCTGGCCGTATCCACCCGGCTGCCCCTGTGGAGCGCCGTAGCCAGAGCCGTACTGGTTCGGGTTGCTGCCGCCATTGTTGCCGCTGGTGTTCCAGACAGCCGTCTGGTTCTCGTTGCCACCGGCATTGGAGGACGGATTCTGTGAAGGGTTTTGTGGGTTAGTCACCCGTATCAGTGTTCCTTATCGTCGGGGCTGTGCCAACCCGTATCTTATCCCCAGCCCACTTTTGAGCCCATAGTTAAGCCAAGAGTTGGCAGAGAACAGATAGCTAACGCACAGGCTCGTAGACTATTGACCATGGCAAGGTAATTGAATTATCCGCCAAGCGGCGGCGCGGGTTGAGCCGCGCCGCGGGAGAGTGGGCGTCACCAAGAGAACCCAAGAATTCCTGCTTAGCCGAGCGCCACCGTACCCGTGGCCCAAAGACGGCCAGGGGTGCGGCGCGTTCCCAGCTGCGGTCGAGCTCCGCGAGGACGTCGTAGATGAGGTGGCCGGGGGTGTTGCGGTGAATCAGGGTCTTCGGCAGCCGTTCGGCCAGGTCGGAGGGTTTTTCGATGTCCTGCGGGTCCCACGCGAGCGTCAGTGACTGCGGGCCGGCCTCATCCAGGAGTACCCAGCAGGAGCGGCGGCCGACCTCGTCGCAGGTGCCCTCGATAATCACTCCACCGGGGCGCAGGTTCGCACGCATCGTATCCCACGCGGCCTGCACCTGATCCACGTCGTATTGGCGCAGCACGTTAAAGGCGCGCACAACGTCCGCCTGCAGCCCCGCCAGCTCGAAGCCGCCGAGGGCGAAGTGCACGCCCTCGCGGTCGGGGAGCACGCGGGAAGGCTCGATCTCCAGGCCGGTGACCTCCACCGAGGGGGCGATGGTCCGCAGCCACCGAGCCCACTCGCAGGTGGTGGTGTGGGAGGCTCCGTAGCCGACGTCGACGGCCACGGGGTTGCGGTGTTCGTGCAGCACGGCACCCCGCAGCTGGGCCTGTACCCGCGGCTGCGCCACCAGCCAGCGGTCGGATTTGCGCAGGCGGTTGTAGCCGGTCGTTCCGCGGGTAGGGACGCCAACAGGCCCGTCCGTATTCCACGAACGGGCCTTGAGATTGTGGGCGTGGTCAGCCACGCGGGTTAACCGAGCCTTTCAGATGAGTGAGTTTGTTTCCGTTAAAGGTCCAGGCGGAGCTTATGCCGGGCTTTAGGCGTTGTCGCTGATCCACTTCTGGATCAGGGCGGCCTCGCGGGTCAAGAATTCCTCCACCCACTCGGCAACCTTCGGCTCCAGGACGGCGCCCATCATCGGGATCTTCACGTCCACGGCGCAGTCGGCCTTCAGCTCGGTGGAGTCGCCGGAGCCGTTCAGGGTGACATCTGCAGAGAAGGAAACCGGTGCGCCCTTGACCTCCGCGTTGACCTTACCGGTGGTGGTGCCGTCAGCCAGCGGGCCGAACTCGACGACGCGCTTGAGCTTCAGATCCTGGGAAACCATGCCGCGCACGGCCTCCGGCAGAGCGGACTTCGGCAGCAGCTCGAAGAGCACGGCCTCGATCGGCTCGGGGGTGAAGGAGTTTACCTCGCCTGGCTCGTCGCCGATGTTCTCGACTTCGTAGGCCCAGTAGTTTGCGGAGGAGAGTGCCTCGTAGACCTTTTCAATGGGGAAGTTAATCGTTGCAGTGTTCTCGCTGTGAGTAGTCATGCCAACAGACTACCTTTAGTGATGTGACTGATTCGACAAATAACGCACATTTCACGTCCGAAGAACGCGTACGCCGCCTTCTGGAGCGCCTCAGTGGCACCGGTGCCGACCCGGTTTCCATCCCCGGCACCCGTGTGACCAGCCGTTCCTTCGCCGAAATGACCACCCTGCGCATCGGCGCCGCACCTGCCGGGGTTGTCGAATGCTCTTCGGCGGAGGCTGTTGCCCAGGTCGTTTCTTTTCTGGACGCCCACACGCAGCCACTGCTTGTCGTCGGCGGCGGGTCGAACCTCGTGGTGGGCGAGGGGGATGCAGTATCCCAGCTGGTTGTGGTGCTGTTGAGCGCGGGCGAAGGTGACGTAGGCGATAGCGCAGACGTTGACGGTGACGGTGACGCGACAGGCGAGACAGCGGTGACGATCGACCGCGAGACCGGCGTGGTGCGAGCCTTTGCCGGAGTTGAATGGGATCAGCTGGTGGCCGCGACGGTGGAGGCTGGGCTCGGAGGGCTGGAGTGCCTGAGCGGGATCCCTGGTTCCGTGGGTGCCACGCCAGTGCAGAACGTTGGCGCGTATGGCGCGGAGGTTGCGCAGGTGCTGCGGCGCGTGCAGCTGTACGACCGCACGAGCGGGGAGCTCGAGTGGGTGGAACCGTCTGCCCTGGACTTGGGGTATCGCTACTCGAACCTGAAGTTCACCTCGCGGGCCGTGGTGACGGCCGTGGAGTTCCAGCTGACCACCGACGGGTTGAGCGTGCCGCTGCGCTTCGGCGAGCTGGCGCGGCGCTTGGGCGTGGATGCGGATGAGGCCGCCGCCGGGGAGATCCGTCGGCCCGCTGGGGACGTGCGCCAGGCCGTGCTGGAACTGCGCGCGGGCAAGGGCATGGTTCTGGATGCGGCGGACCACGATACGTGGTCGGCGGGATCCTTCTTCACAAACCCGATTGTCACCGGCGAGGAGGCGCGCGATGCGGTAGTGGCCGCTGTGCGGGAGAAGTGCGGTGAGGCCGAGGCGGAGTCGATGCCCCTGTACCCGGTGAAGGCCGGCGGTGGTGTTGGTGGCGCCGACGCTGGAACCGGCGCTGGCGCGGGTGCTGGGACTGGCACGGGCGCTGATGCTGGTGGGGCCGGTGCGGGCGAGCCGCAGTTCAAGTTCTCGGCGGCGTGGCTCATCGAGCGCGCCGGGTTTGCAAAGGGCTGGCACGTGCCGGGGAATGATCGCGCCTCCCTGTCCACCAAGCACACTCTGGCCCTGACCAACCGTGGTTCCGCGACCAGCGCGGATGTGGTGGAACTGGCGCGTGCCGTGCGCGCCGGAGTGCTTGACGCCTTCGGAGTAGTGCTGGAGCCGGAGCCGATCTGGGTCGGCGTGAGCATCGACTAGCTGGGACTAGTCGGGGCTAGCCAGGCAGCTGGAACTAGCCGGTCTCCACTGAGTAGCTGGGACTAGCCGACCAGCTCGAAATCGACCTTGTCGCGGACGCCACAGTCCGGGCAGAACCAGTCATCCGGCACCTCGGACCACGGGGTGCCGGGGTCGAAGCCCTCGGCGGGATCGCCTACGGCCTCATCGAATCGATAGTCACAGACGGGGCACTGGAAAACGGACATGGGGGAACTCCTTCGCTTGGACTGAAGTGGTTGGGGTTGGGGGCTAGGGGCGTCAATAAAAAGAACACTAAGAAGCAGCCTTGGCCGCGCGATTCTTGTCGGTGAACTTGCGCTGCTTCGGACGAGGGATTTCGTACGTCGAAGGCTGGCCGGGGCCGCGCCACAAGCCGGCGATCCCGGGGATAAGGAAGAAGAGGCTGATTACCAGCGGCCAAGGTACGACGTTGCTCAAAGCGGGCACGCCGAACAAACCCAAAACCGCGAGTAGGAGGAAGAAAGCGCCGACCGCCGTGCCCGCGCCACTAAGCACATAGTGGATGGTTGGATTGGGCGGGTTGATGGAGGTTCCGGTTGGGGCGGTCGTGCTCATCGCTGCCACCTCGCAGCCAGCTTCTCTTCCTTGCCAGGCAGGACATTCGCCTTGGAGACATCGTAGTTGTAGTGCTTCATTAGGCGACCGTCCATGACCTTGAACCACAGCGGCGGAATCGAAGCCATGGCGATCATCGTCGCATAGCCAGCCGGCAGCTCCGGAGCCTTCACATCCGAACGCAGCGACTGGTAGCGGCGCGTCGGGTTTGCGTGGTGATCCGAGTGGCGCTGAAGCTGATAGAGGAAAATATTGGTGGTCAGATTGTCGGAGTTCCAGGAATGCTCCGGGGTGCAGCGCTCGTAGCGGCCATCCGGCTGCATCTGCCGCAAGAGGCCATAGTGCTCCAGGTAATTCACGAACTCCAGCAAGGCGATGCCCAGCACGGCCTGGATCAACATCCACGGCAGAATGTAGATGCCAAAGGCGATGAACAGCCCGCCCCAGACCAGCACGGTAACCAGCCAGGCGTTCAGCACCTCATTGCTGAGGTGGAACTGGGACTTGCCCTTGCGTGCCAGGCGCTTCTTCTCGATATTCCAGGCGCGCGGGATCTGGTGGGGGATGGAGCGAACCAGGTAGGTGTAGACGTTCTCGCCCATGCGGGAGCTCACCGGGTCCTCCGGGGTGGCGACCTTCACGTGGTGGCCCTTGTTGTGCTCGATGTAGAAGTGCCCGTAGGCGGGGACAGCCAGGGTGATCTTGCCCATCCAACGCTCGAAGCTGCCCTTCTTGTGACCCAGTTCGTGGGCGGCGACGATGCCGATGCCGGAGCTCATGCCCATAGACCAGGCGAGGCCCAGGCGGTCGATCATCGACAGATCCGAGCTGGTCCACAGGTAGCAGCAGGCAATGAGGCTGGCCAGCATGATGGGGAAATAGAGGTACGTCACCACTCGGTAGTACTTGGTTTCTTCCAGCCAGGGAACGAACTCCTCCGGTACGTTCTCGCCGTCACGGCCTAGGACGACGTCGGCCAGTGGGATCAGAATAAACACTGCAATGGGGCCGGCCCACCAGGTGATATGGATCAGCAGCTCGGGGCCGTTGATGGCCTTCAGCCAGGAGACGACGCCCCACACGATCAGCGGGATAGCCGCCGGGAAGAGGCTGAAAGTCCAGGCGTACTTCTTGGAGTCCTTCCAGCCGGGCGGGCGCTTGGCCTGGGCTGCGCCGGGGGAGGTACTAGTGGAGGCGGCAGCACCTTTGGCTGAGTGCGCTGGGGTTTGCGTGGTTGTCATCGTCGACTCACCTGCATTCCTGTGCGTATCGATGGTGTGGGGATGGTATTCAGTTCGTAACTAGTTGGCGTGCGAGTGGTGCGTGGATGGTGAAGCACCCGGACCCGCACATGTGATACAGATTACATTATTGTTTTCGGAACAATATTAATTCGGGTAATTCTGGGGCCTAAAGGTGGTTTATTGGGGTGCCAAGAAAGCCGAAACCCGAGCCCGGCGTATTTGCCGAACTCGGGAAGGTCTAGAAGAAGGGAAGCGTCCGCCTATAGCATCGTCATGATCAGGTCCTTAACCTCACGGCGGCGGATCTTGCCGATCAGGTCGGCAGGCATCTCGTCGATGACGAAGTAACGGCGTGGAACCTTGTAGCGGGTCAGGCCCTCGCGAGCCCACTCGCGGATCGCCTCCTCGTTGAAGTCGGCCTCGCTCACACCGTCCGCCAGGACAACTGCGGCGACAACCTCCTCGGAGCCGTCGTCCTGCGGCAGGCCAACCACGCCGGCCTTTTGGATCTGCTCGTGCTCCTCCAGGAACTCCTCCACCTCGGCGGGGTAGACGTTGAACCCGCCGGTAATAATCATTTCCTTGATACGGGAGACGATCTTGATGAACCCGTCCGGCTCCATCACGGCCATGTCACCAGTGCAGAACCAGTCTTCGTAGAATGGCTGATCCTCATCCGGGATGTTGATGTACCCGTGGAAAACCTGGCGGCCGCGGGCTAGTAGTTCACCTGGTTCGCCGTCCGGCATGGTCTTGCTGAAGTCGTTCGGGTCGGCCACGCGCATTTCCGTATCCGGGAACGGGATGCCGATGTAGCCCGCGCGGCGCTCCGGGGTGACAGGGTTGGCCACGAGGATGGGGCCTGACTCGGTCAGGCCGTAGCCCTCCACGATCTTACCGCCGGTCTTCTTCTCCCACTCCAGGGTGGTGTGCACCGGCAGCGGCGCTGCGCCGGATAGGGCGTTGGCGATTCCGCGCAGGTCCAGGTTGTGCTCTTCGGCGGCAGCCAGGATCTTGTCGTACAGGGTCGGAACGCCCGGCATGTAGGTGGGGGTCTCGCGCTTCAGCTGGTCCACGATCAGCGGAATCTCCGGCTTCGGCAGCAGCAGCAGCTTGCCGCCGGTGGATACGGCCAGCGCGGCGGTCAGCGTCAGGCCGTAGATGTGGAACAGGGGCAGGGCGGCGAGGAACTTCTCCTGGCCGCGCTCGCCGATGCCGCTGATCCAGGACTGTCCTTGGACAACGTTGGACATGATGTTGCCGTGCGTTAGCTGCGCACCCTTCGGCTTACCGGTGGTGCCGGAGGTGAACAAGATGAACGCAGGGGAGTCCTGGTTCGTCTCCGGGCAGCTTTCGATGTCGGATCCATCGCCGCCGAACTTGGCGCTCAGCAGCTGAGAGAACGGGATGGTGCCCGGCGCCTCGCCGTGCAGCTGCTCGCGCTTTTCCTTGATTGACTTGATCGGTAGCTTCAGAGCCAGGCGCTTCACCAGTGGCATCGCGTCAATCATGTTCACGCTGACGATCTTCTCCAGCGGAGTGGTGCGTGAAAGTTCCTGGAACATGGGAGCGATCTTGTCCCAGACCACAGCAACCTTCGCTGCATGGTCCTTGCAGGGGCCCTCTAGCTCGCGGGCGGTGTACAGCGGGTTGTGCTCTGCCACAACGCCGCCCAGCTTGTGGACTGCGAAGATGGTGATCAGGTGCTGCGGGCAGTTCGGCAGGGTTACTGCCACGCGGTCGCCGGGGCGCACGCCCAGCTCGCGCAAGCCGGCGGCCACGCTCTTGACTTGCTTTAGGAAATCTCCGTAGGTCGTCGTCTGACCAAAGAAGTCCAGGATGTCGGCGCTCGAGTGTTCGGCGACAGTACGGTCGAGAAGCTTAGCCATGGTGTCGTCTTGGTACTCCAGGCTGTGCGGAGTCCACTCCGCGTAGTACTTCAGGTAAGGCTTGTCCTTCCAGGCCGTTCCCTCTGGGCGCTCGGTGTCAGTCATGTAGATCCCTTAGGTCTTTAGAAACAGTCTTCAAAACGTGATGCACGTTACTTTGGACCCTATCTAACTTTTTCGTTTTCTTTGGTGGAATTAAGCAAATTTTTTGTGGACGCCACCCGCCCCCAGCCCCGCTCTAACCTGGCTAAGCTTGGGCGGTATGCGCGTCGCTATGATCTCCATGCACACTTCTCCCCTCGAGCAGCCCGGCACGGGGGATGCCGGCGGGATGAACGTGTACGTGAAAAATATTGCTGAGCAGCTGGAACGTAGGGGCGTCAACGTCGATGTATTTACCCGAGCGACCCGGCCTTTACAGGGCGAGGTAGTCAACGTTCGCCCGGGGCTCAGGGTGATCAACTGCGTGGCTGGGCCGTACGAGGGGCTGTCCAAGGAGGAACTGCCCACGCAGCTGGCGGCGTTTACGGGCTCGATCCTGGCTTTTTGTCGGGAGGAGGGGGTGAGCTACGACCTGATCCACTCGCACTATTGGCTCTCCGGGCAGGTCGGGTGGCTGTTGCGCGACCTCTGGCAGGTGCCCTGGGTGCACACGGCGCACACGCTGGCGGCGGTGAAGAACAACTCCCTGGCCGATGGCGATTCGCGCGAGCCGGAATCGCGCCGCATCTGCGAACAACAGATCGTGGACAATGCGGATCTGCTGATCGTAAACACGGACCAGGAGGTGCAGGATCTTATTGAGGGTTATGACGCCACCACGTGCGCGATCAGAGTCGTCCCACCGGGGGCAGACGTGGATCGCTTCACGCCTGGATCGGATCGTGCGACCGAGCGTTCCCGCCGCGAACTGGGCATTCCCTTCCGTACGAAGGTCATTGGTTTCGTCGGCCGGTTGCAGCGATTGAAGGGGACGCAGGTATTGCTGCGAGCAGTGGCGGAGCTGCTGAACAGGCACCCCCAACAGCAGCTGGCTGTGGTGATCTGCGGTGGATCCTCCGGGGCAGGCGGCAATGAGCTGGAGCGACTACAGCTGCTGGCCGAGGAGCTGGGGATCAGCCGCTGCGTGCGTTTCCTTGCTCCGCGCCCGCCCGAGGAACTGGTGGGCGTGTACCGGGCGGCGGACATCGTGGCCGTGCCCAGCTACAACGAGTCCTTTGGCCTAGTGGCGCTGGAGGCGCAGGCGTGTGGCACGCCTGTCGTGGCTACGCGCACCGGCGGCCTGCCGATCGCGGTGGAGGATCAGAAGTCCGGCCTGCTGGTGGACGGCCACGATGCGGGCGACTGGGCCGATGCGCTGGGCAAGCTGGTGTTGGACGACGACCTGCGCATCGCAATGGGGGAGTATGCCCCGAGCCACGCCGCTAAGTTCTCCTGGCAGGCTTCCGCGGAAGCTCTGTACAAGCTGTACGAAGAGCTGCCGCCCGCAGGCCACCGTGGGGAGCGCCAGCCCGCGGGGTAGAACCGGGGAAATCCAAGGTGACTGCGCCGGGGCAGGCGGAAATGTAGTTTGGGGCATATGGATCGCACAAGGATTTGTGAACTTCTGGACGAAGCGGAAGTCGAGTACACCCTCCCCGAGGGGCCGGCCGGGCAAGACGGCAACATCGTGGTCGTGTTGCCCGGCGAGAAGCGCCTGAAGACAAACTGCATCTTTATCCCGCAGGACGGCATGTTTCGCGTGGAGGCTTTTGTCTGCCGCGCGGTGGAGGAAGGCCAGGAAGAGGTCTACAAGTTGCTGTTGCACGCCAACCGCCGCAGCTTCGGAGTGCACTACACACTGGACCGGAACAGCGACATCTACCTGGTCGGCCAGTTCTCGGATAACACCAGCAGCGAGGACATTCAGCGGATCCTGGGGCAGGTCCTGGAGCGGGCGGATGCGGACTTCAACCGCATCCTGGAGCGCGGCTTCGCCTCCTCCATCCGCCACGAGTGGGCATGGCGCCTGTCCCGTGGCGAACCGACTATGAACCTCGCGGCCTTCACGCACCTCAAGCCTTCCGAACAGGAGGTCCAGCTGCTGGCGCCGCCACCGGGATCCAAGTTGGCGTCCGAAGCAAAGAGCCCCAGCACCCCCGACCTAGACGGCACCAGCGACGGCACGGAACGCGATGGTGCTGACGGCAGTGAGCAAGGCGAAGCGCAAGAAACAGAAGCAGATTCGGACGAATAGGCAGAATAAGCGCGGGGGCTGCCGAATCCAGGGGCGCGCGGGCGCACATCATGGCAGAATTGGGAGTATGAGCGAGCAAAATAACTCCCACGGAAATCTGATCCTGCTGCGTCACGGCCAGAGTGAATGGAACGCTTCCAACCAGTTCACCGGCTGGGTAGACGTGCGACTGACCGACAAGGGCCGCGAGGAGGCAGTTCGCGGCGGCGAGATGATCAAGGAGGCCGGCCTGGAGCCGACCATCCTGTTCACCTCCCTGCTGCGCCGCGCCATCACCACCGCCAACATCGCCCTCGACGCGGCGGACCGTCACTGGATCCCCGTCGTGCGCGACTGGCGCCTGAACGAGCGCCACTACGGCGCGCTGCAGGGGCTGAACAAGGCAGAGACCAAGGACAAGTACGGCGAAGAGCAGTTCATGGCTTGGCGCCGTTCCTACGACACTCCGCCGCCGGCCATCGACGCTGACAACGAGTACGCGCAGACCAACGACCCGCGCTACGCCGACCTGCCCGAGATCCCGGCGACCGAGTGCCTGCTGGACGTCGTCAAGCGCTTCATCCCGTACTACGAGGAAGAGATCGAGCCGCGCGTGAAGAACGGCGAGACTGTCCTGGTTGCTGCGCACGGCAACTCCCTGCGTGCGCTGGTTAAGCACCTGGACCAAATCTCCGACGAGGACATCGCGGGCCTGAACATCCCGACCGGTATCCCGCTGGTCTACCGCATCGACGCAGACGGCAAGGTTCTGAACCCTGGCGGCAGCTACCTGGACCCGGAGGCAGCCGCCGCGGGTGCCGCAGCAGTCGCTGCACAGGGCCAGGCTAAGTAAGAGCCGGGCTAAGTCTTAGCCTTGGGATTTTTGCCTTGGGATTTCTAACCTCAGGGGTTGCCCTTGGGCTGCTCTTTGGGCTGATTGTCGGTGTGTGTCTGGGCGCATTCGGCATGTGGGCCTACCGCAAGCGGGTGAAGGCTCAGCGCAACACTCACACCCAAAGGGAGCTCGAGGGCAATCGTGTTTCCACGGTGGCGCAGGTTTTGCACTTCGCTATCCAGTCTTCGCCCGACGCGGTGGCGGTTGTGGATCGCAAACGCAACGTGGTGCTTTCCAACCCACGCGCTCACGAATTGGGTTTGGTGCACGAGCGGAACCTTAACGCCGAAGCGTGGAGGATGGTGGAGCGGGTTTTCGCCGACCAGGAGCCACGTGAGCTGAACTTCCTACCCCCGCCGAGGCGCAGCAACCGTCCGGTCATTGCAGTGGCCGGGCAGGTTCAGCTGCTCTCCCTCGCGGATGACCGCTTTGCGGTGGTGTACGCCACCGACGATTCCGAATCCGTGCGCATGGAGTCCGCCCGCCGAGACTTCGTGGCCAACGTCTCCCACGAGCTCAAAACACCGGTGGGGGCGATCTCGCTGCTGGTGGAGACCCTCATGTCGGTGCGTGACGACGAAGAAGCCGTGGAATACTTCGGCTCGAAGTTGATCGTTGAAGTGCGCCGCATGAACCAGATGATTACCGAGCTGATCAGCCTGTCGAAGCTGCAGGGTGCGGAATCGCTGCCGGACCTGGAGGTCTTGAGCATCGACAAGATCGTCGAGGACGCGATTGATCGCTGCCGACTGGCAGCCGAAGCGCGCAATATCGACCTGGTGAAAGACGAACGTTCCGGGGCGATGGTGAAGGGTGACAAGGGGCTGCTGGTCACCAGCGTGTCCAACCTTCTGACCAATGCCATCAACTATTCGCCGGAGGGCTCGCCCGTTTCTATTTCCCGCGAAGCACACGGTGATACCGTGACCATCCGCGTAACGGACCGGGGCATCGGCATCTCCCAGGATGATCAGAAACGCGTGTTCGAGAGGTTCTTCCGCGTGGATAAGGCTCGCTCGCGCGACACAGGCGGCACGGGCCTGGGGTTGGCCATCGTGAAGCATGTGATGGCCAACCACGGTGGCAGTGTTTCCCTGTGGTCCCGCCTAGGGACGGGCTCCACCTTTACTTTGGAGCTCCCACGCTTCCAGGAGGGTAAGGTTAAGGAGCTGCCGAGCGGCGAAATTCCGGTTATTCCGGATGCGCGGCGCTTGGATGTCGCGCAGGGCACAGAAGGCATAACTGGTCCATTGGGCACAGAAGGTACAGGGCCAGACATAGAGGACAAATAATGACCTTCGGGTTATCTTCCGGTAATCCCCCAGTGAACTGGGTGTCTTGAGGGTTGATACTCCCTAAAGCCTGCGGGCACGTTACGATAGTGGCGGATAGTTTTCTGTAGCTTTAAAAATTTTTCTTTGAAAGGTTATTGAGCAGCTGTGACGAGCGTTTTGATTGTCGAAGACGAGCAGTCTTTGGCGGAACCTCTGGCATTCTTGCTGAAAAAAGAAGGTTTCGAGGTCTTCATGGCCCCGGACGGTCCCACTGCGCTAGATACCTTCGCTGCGGAAGACATTGACATCATCCTGTTGGATCTGATGCTGCCCGGAATGTCCGGCACCGAGGTGTGCCGCCAGCTGCGCCAGACCTCCAGCGTGCCGGTGATTATGGTGACGGCTCGTGACAGTGAGATCGATAAGGTCGTGGGCCTCGAGCTCGGCGCCGACGATTATGTGACCAAGCCCTACTTCGCCCGCGAGCTGATCGCCCGCATCCGCGCTGTTCTGCGCCGCGGCGGTGAGGTGGAGGTCGAGGCTCCCGCCGACGACGGCCTGGTGCTGCAGGAGGATCGCGTGATGATGGACGTGGAGCGCCACATCGTCACCGTCGATGGGCAGAAGGTTCCTATGCCGCTCAAGGAATTCGATCTGCTCGAGTACCTCATGCGCAACAGCGGCCGTGTGCTGACCCGCGGCCAGCTGATCGACCGTGTATGGGGCGCCGATTATGTCGGCGATACCAAGACCCTGGACGTGCACATCAAGCGACTGCGCTCCAAAATCGAGCGCAACCCCTCTCGCCCGGAGATTCTGGTGACCGTCCGCGGCCTGGGCTACAAGTTCGAGGCCTAACCCCGCCTAAATCCCGCGTCGCCGCGCTTCGGCCGTCGCCGGGTGGATCGACAGCAGAGGAAACCCGCTGGGCGAGACCTTCGCGAGTTTTTCCCGCTCCTCGCAGTGCGCAGCCAGCACTTCGTAGGCCTCCTCGCCGATCAGCTCCGTCAGCTCTTCGCGCCCGGTGCGCCACAACGCCTCGCCGCCTGCGTGGCAGTTCGGGTCCGAGGAGCAGTACCAGTCAAAGTCCTCGCCGCCGTCGCCCCATCCGCGGCGGTTGTATTCGGTGACGGTCGTCCGCAGCATCTCCACCCCGTCGGGCCGGGTTTCCCGGTCTTCGAGTCGCTGCAGCGGCACCTGCCAGCACACTTCGGGCTTCGCCACGGTCAGTTCGACGTCGTTGCGCAGCGCCCAGGCGTGCAGTGCGCACCCGCGGCCTCCGGGGAACCCTTCGCGGTTGGCGAAGATGCACGCCCCGTTTGTGGTCACGGTCTTCAACGCGGGCTCCATCTCGCCCTCGTCGTTTTCTAGCTCGTCCCATTCGAGCCACGGTTCGATATCGTCGCCGCTTTTTTCTTGTGGACGCCCCTTCGCTTCCCATTCATCCATCTCCGCGGGGCGGTTCTGCCATTCTTCCGCCGTGAGCTTCTCCGCGACATCTCGCAGGGTCGCGCGGTCGTCTTCGTCGGTGAGAAATGCGCCGTGGGTGCAACAGCCGACGTCCGGATTCGCGGCGTCAATACCTAAACAGGCTTCCGTGCCGAACCGGCAACGGTACGTGGACAGCAACCACGTGAGATCCACCTGGACGATGTGTTCGGAATCGGCGGGGTCAATGAACTCCAGCCATTCGCGGGCATGGTCAGCGGGCATTTCGTGGCCCGCGCGGATGGATAGGTCAGCGGGTGTGCCTTCCGGATAGCCGGTGGCTAGCTCGTTGTTCGAGGTGCCCGATTCGATCTCCGCAGACGTTTCATTCACGTGTTCCACCGTAGACCCATTAGGCTAGGGTGCGTGCGATTAGGTGTGCTTGACGTAGGAAGCAATACGGTTCATCTGGTGGTCGTCGACGCACAGCGCGGTGGGCCGCCGACTCCAATGAGCAATTGGAAGACTCCCATGCGCTTGGTGGAATACCTAGATAAGAAGGGGGCCATCAACGAAAAGGGGCAGGAGAAGCTGCTCAATGGGGTGGCGCTGGCCAGGGAGATGTCGGAGCAGTTCCGTTGCGAGGGCATGCTGCCTTTTGCTACCTCTGCGCTCCGCTCGGCCGAGAATTCCGAGGAAGTGCTGGACAGGGTAGAGAATGAAACTGGCGTGCGCCTGCGGATCCTATCGGGGGACGAGGAAGCGCGGCTGACGTTCCTGGCAGTACGGCGCTGGTATGGCTGGTCCGCTGGGCGCATTTGCGACCTGGATATTGGCGGCGGCTCCTTGGAGATGTCTATTGGCATGGACGAGGATCCAGATGTCGCCTGCAGCGTGAACCTGGGTGCGGGGCGCTTGACCCGCGAATGGTTCGATACCGACCCGCCATCTAAAAAGAAGGTTGCGGAGCTGGGGGAGTTCATCGACGAAGAGTTGAATGATCCGGTGGAAAAGCTGCTGGATTCTGGCGACATTGACTTGGCGGTGGGCACTTCCAAGACCTTTAGGATGCTGGCGCGCCTGACGGGTGCGGCGCCTTCTTCGGCTGGCCCGCGAGTAAAGCGCACCTTGACCCAGGCCGGCCTGCGACAGCTGATCGCTTTTATTTCCCGCATGACTGCCGCCGATCGGGCGGAGTTGGAGGGTGTGAGTGCGGAGCGTTCGCACCAGGTCGTTGCCGGCGCGCTGGTGGCCGAGGCGGCGATGCGCAAGTTGGACATTGAGGTTTTGCACATGTGCCCGTGGGCGCTGCGCGAGGGTGTGATCTTCCGCCAGCTCGACCATAATCCGGATTTGACGTAAGTAACGCCAGTTGCTTCTGCCTATATGTAGGCGAGTAAAGTAGTGTGTTTGAAGACATATGTTTAAAGTGACGCTTGGGGGCAGTTGAGACTGCGCTGCAAGTGATCAAGTGATGGGATCAATGGATGAGTGAGAAGCTGACAGTCGCCGAACTTCTCGCCCGCAACGGGCGCGAACTAGGTTCTGCTGACACTGGCCGACGTCGACGCCGTCACCGCAACTTGGAGGAGGGCGGCGTTTCCGTTGCCGAGCTGACGGGTTCCATACCGGTAGTCCAGACCGAGGACGACGCAGCTTCGGATGAGTCCGTGGCCAAGGCCGCAGATAAGCCTGCGGCCAAGGTTGCAGATAAACCTGCGGATAAGTCCGCTCCGAAGGCTGCCGCCAAGGACACTGTGGCGGCACAGCCCGAGAAACAGGGCAAGAAGCCCCAGCCGGATCAGCGTTCCGTAAGCCGCATTCTGGAGCGCCCGGAGGAACAGACCGGCCAGCTTGCTGCTGCCAAGGAAGTCGAGGGCTCCAAGGATGTCAAGGACGTCAAGGATGCTGAGGTTGAAAAGCTGACCTTCGGCGAAGTTGCGCGTGGCAAGGTAGCCGAAAAGCCGGAGGCCAAGAAGGAGCCGTCGGTAAAACCAGAGGCTGAGAAGGCTGAGGCAAAGAAAACTGAGGCAAAGAAGACCGAGACCCAAGCCAAGAAGACAACCAAGGCAGACAAGCCAGGCAAGGCCGGGGTCGCCGCGGCAGCGGCAGCGGGCGGAGCCGGAGCAGTCGGCGCCGCTGGGGTTGCTAAGTCGACTGAGGCGGACGATGCTGACAAGGTAGGCGTCAAGTCGGAGTCGCAGGCAACCAGTGACGAGCGGGCACAATTCGCGCAGCTCGAGGAATCCCTCGAGGACGGAGAGGTTGTCGAGTACGAAGACGATACGATCTCCTGGCCCATGATGATCCTGCAAGCGATCCTGGCGATCGCCGTGGGTGTGGGCGTGTTCTTCGGCTTCAGCCTGGTGTGGGCCAAGGCCCCGGCGGTTCTGGCGCTGGTGCTGGCCATCGCAGTGACACTGCTGTTGGTCGGGTTGGTGCACGCGCTGCTGCGGCACCGCGACAAGCTGCTGATGATCCTGGCCGCCGTCGTTGGTTTGGTGCTGACGATCGGGCCACGACTAATCCAGGGGCTGTAAGAAGTCTCCTGTGACGTGAGCGGGGCGCTGGTTGGGGAACCAGCGTCCTTTGGGTTTTGTGGGGAACTAGCGAAAGTTCGGGGGAACTAGAACCTGGGGGCTAGGAACGGGCGGGGTAGCAGGAAGCCGCCAATCCTGGCACGCTGGTTTATATGACTCAAATTGGAATTATTGGCGGAGGAAACATCGGCGAAGCCCTGCTCGCCGGAATCGTTGCGGACACCGAAGGTGCCGCAGACGCAAAGAAGATCATCGTCGCGGATCCGTCGCAGGAGCGGCTGGACGAGCTGAAGGATAAGTACGGCATGGTCACCGCCCGCGAGGGACGCGAGGCCGCCGAAGGCACCGACATCCTGTTCATCTGCGTGAAGCCCAACATCGTCCCCATCGTGCTGGACGAGGTGGCCGAGGTGCTGGACAGCAACTCTCAGGACACGATTGTGGTTTCCCTGGCGGCGGGCGTGACCATCAACACCATGGAGTCCGCGCTGCCCGCAGGTACCACCGTTGTGCGCACCATGCCGAACACCCCGATGCTGGTTGGCAAGGGTGCAATCGGCATCGCCGGTGGTCGCTTTGCCGAAGAGGATCAGCTGAATACGGTGCAGGACATCATGTCCAAGGTCGGCGAGGCCGTCATCGTTAAGGAAAAGGAGCTGGACGCAGTCACGGCCGTCTCCGGTTCCGGCCCGGCATACATCTTCCTGGTCGTGGAAGCCATGATCGAATCTGCCGTACAGCTGGGGCTCGCCCGTCCGCTGGCGGAGAAGCTGGCCATCGCCAACGTGCAAGGCGCGGCCACCATGATGTCCCGAAGCCTAGCAGAGGGCGGGGATACGCCGTCCGTTCTGCGCACCAAGGTCACCAGCCCCGGAGGAACCACTGCGGCGGCTCTGCGCGAGTTGGAGGAGTCCGGCATCCGTGGAGCGTTCTTCCGTGCCATGGAGGCATGTAAGGACCGCTCCGAGGAACTGGGTGCGCCGAAGCCTGGTGCGAATGGAGCTAACGGCGATAACTAAGCGCGCCTGCGTCCGGCACGTGGACGCGCGCTCCGCCCAAATGGGGTTAATTTCTGCCCCTCTCTGAGCGACCACAGTGATCTTTTTAGACACAACGGTTTAACACAAATCACGCCTGTTCAATCCGGTCACGCTCGGTAACAGGCGTGGGCTTGTGGCACCTCGAGTTGCGTAGGCCACAAGGAGCAATCTGCCCTCAATAGTCACCCTTGTTGCACATTATTCACATGGTTCACGTTATGATGGTTCGCGAGCGATCACGTGTGAAGTCCTGCAGGAGGGGAAGCCTGCAGCGCATGAGAGCGCAAAGAAAGTGATGATCTATGGCTAACACCGAAAATGGAACATTTCTGACCGTCGCAGAGGTCGCCGATCTGATGCGCGTGTCGAAGATGACTGTTTACCGTCTCATCCACTCGGAGGAGCTGCCCGCCGTACAGGTCGGCCGCAACTTCCGCGTTCGTGGATCCGCTGTTGAGGCGTACCTCGGAGCTTCCGAGTACAACCCCGGCCAGACCGGCTAATCAGCGAGACGCAACAGTCCCCCATTTTCGGAGCCAGGTGGCCTGAGCCACCCGCCCGGTGATGGGGGATTTTTGTTTCTCCAGGGTGCTGGGGGCTAAACTGTGGAACATTCGTGTCTACGGATGTGAAGCAACTCTTGCGCGGCAGCCCATAACGGCAGCCCCTTGTGGCAGGCAGCGTGCATCCGAGGACACATCTTCTCTACCGCCGTATAAGGTCCGGCGGTGGGGGAGCAGACCTTTAACCTGAAGAGATAACTAACCGAGAGAAACGAGGCTTACCCCATGGGTTCTGTCATCAAGAAGCGCCGCAAGCGCATGTCCAAGAAGAAGCACCGCAAGATGCTGCGCCGGACCCGCGTTCAGCGTAGGAAGCTCGGTAAGTAGCCTTCCGCTGCCGCATATAGAAAGAAACCCACCGCAGGCGCCCTTCAAAAAGGGGCGTGGCCACGGTGGGTTTTTGCGTTCCCGGCGAGCTTTATCGCCGCCTGGCGAACCCTAGCGCCGCTTCAGCACCCACGTGCCCGCTCCGCCGGCCAGTCCCAGCAGGCCAGCCCCCGCCGCCAGCCGCGCCCCGCCGATGCGGCGGAGCGCGCGGCGCACCCGCCGGTAGTCGCGGATCTCCCAGCCGCGTTCCAGTGCTGCCTTGCGCAGTTTGGAATCCGGATTGATCGCCACGGCCGTGCCCACGGTGGAAAGCATCGGCAGGTCGTTCACGGAATCCGAGTATGCGGTGCAGCGCTGCAGATCCAGCCCCTCGTAGTTGGCCAGGGCGATAACGGCGTGCTTCTTCTCCTCACCGTGCAGCATGTGGCCGACCATCCGCCCGGTGAAGCGCCCGTCCTTCACCTCCGCCACGGTGCCGAGCGCGCCGGTGAATCCCAGCTCCTTGGCGATGATCTGCGCTAGTTGCACCGGCGAGGCAGTCACCAGCCACACCTGCTGGCCTGCCTGAATGTGCATGTCGGCCAGCTCCTTGGTGTCCGGGAAGATGCGCTCCGCGATCGTCGCCGCCCAGATCTCCTGGGCCATGTCGATGACCTCGGATTCCTTGCGGCCCTTCACCAGCGCCAGCGCCTGCTCCCGGCCGCTGGAAATGTCGTCCGCGCTTTCTTTGCCCAGTACCCGGAACTTCATCTGCACCCAGATAAAGCCCAGCAGCTGTCGGGCGGTGAAGAAGCGCCGTTTCGCCAGTCCGCGGGCGAAGAGCAGGATCGAGGCGCCCTTGATCAGCGTGTTATCCACGTCGAAGAACGCGCCGACTCCGGCATCCTGTGGGATCGAGGGGTCGGGGTGGTCCAGATGCCGCGGCTTTTCTGCCGACAGCCCCGCGCCCTCCAGGTTGGCCAGCCCGGTGCGCAGCTGGTCGCCCTCGATCTCGTAGCTGTGCGCCAGCTGATCCAGCTGCGCCTCGCTGAGCTCCCAGAGAGCTTGTGGAGCGCCGGTGCCGTACCCGACCTGCAGGTTTTGTGTCGTTTGGGTGGGGTGCTCGTGTTTCTTGGGTTGGGACGCCACTTTCTCCGCCGCCACACGTTCAGCATCTTTTGAGTTCTTTTTGCGCCGGGATTTGCCGAAGCGTTCCTCCCGGAACTCGCGGAGGAAGGACTGCGTCGTCAGGGACAGTGCGCGCAGGTAGCCGCGCCACTCGCTGATAATATCGCGCCATTCTGCCAGTAGACCCGCGTGCTCACCCGCATTCCGGCCAGGAGCCGGGGTGGGGTGGTTCGAAGGTTCTAGATCAGGCGCTGCATTCACACACATTAAGTTACCCCGAAAGTGCGACCAGGGCGCTGCCGAGAGCTATTAGTCCGAAGTTGTGCGGCGGGTAGCATGGAAGGCCGTGAACTCTGACAGTAATTCGCCAGCCCGGCCCGCACGAGTGCAGCTGATCAGCCGCTCGACATGTGGCTCCTGCGCCCGCGTGCACCAGCAAATACTGCCTATCGCACAGCGCTTCGGCACGACGGTGGAAGTGATCGAGCTGGATCGTGGTGGCGTCACCAAAGAAAAAGAGGAATTGGCACAAGAGTTCGGCGACCGCGTGCCCGTAGTGCTCGTCGACGACGAGGAGGTCGCATGCTGGGAAATCGACGATGACGAGCTGATCGCGGCGCTGGAGCAGGACTAGAGCACTGTATAGGCGCTATATAGCAGCCCCGCGAACTCGTTTTGGCAACGGGGTGGGTTAAGGGCTACCGTAGACACTCGTAACTACTTGGGGGGTTTAGCCCCGCACGCGGCCGTTCCCCAAGTGATCCCCGCAGGAGGCATGAAGACATATGAGTAGTAGCACCCGGACTGGTTCCGCGTCGGTGTTGCTGGTCGGACTGTCTTTCCGCTCGGCTCCGGTGACCATGCTGGAGCAGGCGACGGTCGCCGATGCGGACCTGCCGAAGATGCAGCTATCGCTGGTGGATAACGACTTGATCTCGGAATCGCTGGTGCTTTCCACCTGCAACCGCATGGAGTTCTACACGGTCGCCAACGCCTTCCACTCCGGCCTGGATCATGTGGTGGACACGATCGCGCAGTTCTCTGGGCTGGAGACGACCGAACTGGAGCCGCACCTGTACGTGCATTACGCAGACTCCGCGGCCGAGCACATGTTGAAGGTCGCCTCTGGCCTGGATTCGATGGTCATCGGCGAGCAGCAGATCATCGGTCAGCTGCGCAGCGCCTACCAGTCTGCCAACGAGACGGGCACGGTCGGGCGCACACTCCACGACCTGACGCAGCGCGCACTGCGGACGGGTAAGCGTGTGCACTCCGAAACCGCCATCGATTCGGCGGGTGCCTCCATGGTGTCTTTCGCCGTGGACCAGGCGCTGCGCTTCATGGAGCCCGCACGTGCTCTTTCTTCTGTTGTGGATGACGCCCCCTCGTCCCAACCCCTCGCCGGCCACCGCGCGCTGATTATTGGTGCGGGGGCTATGGCATCCCTGGCTTCCACCCACCTGGGCAGACTGGGTATCGACCACGTGACCGTAGCTAATCGCACGCTGTCGCGGGCGGAGAACCTGGTGAACCACGCGCGTGAGGCAGGGGTGGATGCTTCCGCCGTGCCGCTGGACGGGGTGGCAGACTGTCTGAGTGCCGTGGACATTGTGGTTTCCGCAACCGGCGCGGTGGGCAATGTGGTTACCGAGCGGGACGTACGCGCGGCCACGGGGGCAGCTGGTACGAAGGTGCTGATTGATCTTTCCATGCCTGCGGACATCGAGCGTTCCGTGGCGGACATCGACGGCGTGAAGCTGCTGAATATCGAGGAGCTCACGACGATGGCCGGCGATCGGGTGCAGGACGAAGACCCGGCACGCGAGATCGTGGCCGACGAGCTGCAGAGTTTCCTGGAGCAACAACGCGCGCAGTCCGTGGTGCCCACCGTCAAGGCCCTGCGGCAGAAGGCCGGGGAGGTCATGGCCGAAGAGCTGATGACGCTGGAGCGGCTGACCCCCGACATGTCGGAGGCCGACCGCGCGGCTGTGGTCAAGTCGATGAAGCGCGTGGTGGATAAGCTGCTGCACACCCCAACGGTGCAGGCCAAGAAGCTTTCCGCCGGCGGCCAGCAGGTCAGCTACCCGGATGCGTTGGCTGCCTTGTTCAACCTGCCCAACGGGATGGTGGATTCGGTGACCCAGCCGGGGCAGACCGACACCAGGCCGGCCCAGACCGCGGGAACCTCTGCCCGTGCCGATCAAATTCCAAGCGCTACCCGCATTGGCCAGGTAGCGAAGGAGGCTTAAGACTTTTCATGTCCGCAACGTCTAATGGCGCTAATGCCACCAACGCCGCTAACCGAGCGGCCGATGACGGCCGCACTTTCCTGATCGGCACCCGTAGGTCCGCACTGGCTACAACGCAGACCAGCCACGTACGCGCCGGGATGCAATCCGCTGGCTACGCGGCGGAGCTGCATCTGGTGCAGACCCCGGGCGATGCCTCCCAGTCGGCGCAGACCCCGGTCGCGCAGATCGGCGTGGGTGTGTTTACCGAAACGCTGCGCAAGGCCTTGGAAGCCGGCGAGTGCGACGTGGCCGTGCACTCCTTCAAGGACCTGCCGACCGCCCCGGATCCGCGTTTCCGTACTGTCGTCCCGCGCCGGGTGGACCCGCGCGAGGTACTGGTCAGCCGGGACAACCAGCCCCTGCTGGAGCTTCCGCAGGGTGCCAAGGTGGGCACGTCCGCACCGCGCCGCGTTTCCCAGATCCGCGCGGTGCGCCCGGACCTGGAGCTTATGCCGCTGCGCGGAAACATTGATACCCGCATGGGGCGGACGGAAAAGGACCTGGACGCGGTGGTTCTGGCCCGCGCGGGCCTGGAGCGCGTCGGCCAGCTGGACCGCGCCGCGGAGTCGATCGACCCGTCCACGATCATGCCCGCGCCCGCGCAAGGTGCGTTGAGCGTGGAGGTCCGTGCGGATGACGAGGCCGCCTGGCAGGCCGTCCGCCACCTGGATCACCTGCCCAGCCACATGGCCGCTGTGGCCGAGCGGGCTGTGCTTTCCACCCTGGAGGCTGGCTGCACCGCGCCGGTTGCCGCATACTCTGAGTGGGTGGAGCAGGAAGGTACAGAAGGTACTGAAGGCACAGAAGACTCTGAGCAGCGCTACGTCCTGCGCGTATTCGGAGGAGTGTTCGCCATGAATGGCTCCCGCAAGCTGGTGCGCAGCGGCGAGGCCGTCTTCGACATTCCGGATCCGACTGCGGACGAGGGATTCCCCGCTGCCGAGGAGCCCCGCTGGCGCGAGTGCATAGACGCCGCCAGAGCCATAGGCACCGACATAGGCAGAGCATTACTCGAGGACGGTGCCGCCGAGTTAGTGGTTGAGGCCGAATAGCTTTTCTTTGGGACGCCCCCTGCGGCGCCCCTCCCCTCAAACTTCACCGGCACCGTGCACGTAGCCGCCGGGGTTACACGCGCACGGCTGTCCCAAGCAGACTTTTAAGACACAATTACAGACCCGACAAGTTAGAAAGTTCCACTATGACCGATTCCGGAAATACCCAGGTAGGAGGCGCTGATTCCGCCGCAGTGGCGGCAGTCGCCGACCTGGCACCCACTGGATGCGGCCGGATCCTCTTCGTGGGCGCGGGCCCCGGAAACCCGGAGCTGCTGACCATCCGCGCGCGCGACATTCTGGAGACCACCGCCCATGCGTGGGTGGATCCGTCGGTATTGGAATCCGTGCAGAACATCATCGCCACCCGTCTGCCGGTGCCGCAGGAGAAGCTGGATGCCGCCGAGGCAGAGTGGGAGGCGAAGGTAAAGGCCGCCAAGGAGGCCGGCGCGCGTCGCCGACCGCCGCGCCCCACCCCGCCGACTGCTGCGGAGATCGTGCTGGCCGCCCCGGCGGCCACGGATCCTGAGATCGGTACAGAAGCCGGCACTGAAGACCACACAGATGCCGGCGCGGATGTCGGCGCAGAGACCTACGGCGAGCCGGTGCCGGATGCCGTCGCGCCGGATGTTCTGGCCGAGCAGATGGTCGCCTGCGCCAAGGCGGGCAACGACGTTGTCCGCCTCGTCGCCGGCAACCCACTGAGCAACCCGGCGGTCATGCACGAGCTGCAACACGTCGCAGCTAGCTCCGTGGAATTCCAGGTGATCCCCGGCATGACCGGATCCGTGGCCGTTCCCGCCTTCACCGGTATTGGCCTTGGCCCGGACGTCACCGAGGCTGATGTCCGCGGTGGCGCCGACTGGGACCAGCTGGCTGCCTCCGGGCTGCCGTTGATCCTCACCGCCGCCCCGGGTGACCTGGCGACCATCGCGCAGGAGCTGAAGGCCCGCGGCATTGCCGGGACCACTCCGGCGACCGTTACGCTGCACGGCACCACCCGTCGCCAGCGCAGCTACGATGCCACCCTGGACACACTGAAGTCCATCACCACCCAGTCCGGCCCCGCCGCCAAGGATGGCGAGCTGCCCGCCGAGCTGATCGTCACGCTGGGCTCCCAGGTGGGTAATCGCTCCAAGTACTCCTGGTGGGAAAACCGCGCCCTGTACGGCTGGACCGTGCTGGTGCCGCGCGCCAAGAACCAGGCCGGCCCCATGAGCGCCCGCCTGGCCTCGCACGGCGCTATCCCCGTGGAGGTGCCCACCATCTCCGTCGAGCCACCTCGTAGCCCCGTGCAGATGGAGCGCGCCATCAAGGGGCTGGTCGATGGCCGCTACTACTGGATCGTCTTCACCAGCGTCAACGCAGTGAAGGCCGTCTGGGAGAAGCTGCGTGAGTTCGGACTCGACGCCCGCGCCCTGGCGGGCGTGCGCGTGGCCGCCGTGGGACCGAAGACCTCCCAGGCAGTGAAGGATCTGGGAATCACCCCGGAACTGCTGCCGAAGGACGATGCGCGCAACGCCGCGGGCCTAGTGGACGTCTTCCCGCCGCACGACCCGGACCTGGACCTGGTTGACCGCGTGCTGCTGCCGCGCGCGGACATTGCCACCGACGTGCTGGTCGACGGCCTGATCGACCTGGGCTGGGATGTGGAGGACGTCGTGGCCTATCGCACCGTCCGCGCCGCCCCGCCCAGCCCGGAGATCCGCGACATGATCAAGACTGGTGGCTTCGACGCAGTCTGCTTCACCAGCTCCTCGACCGTGAAGAACCTGGTAGGCATCGCGGGCAAGCCGCATGCGCGCACCATCATCGCCTGTATTGGGCCGATGGCCGCACAGACCGCTCGCGAGCACGGCCTGCGTGTCGACGTCATGCCCGAGGCCGCTGGCGTGCCGGAGCTTGTGGACGCCCTCGCTGACCACGTGGCTGACCTGCGCGCCAAGGGACAACTTCCGCCTCCGCGGAAGCGGAGGCGGCGTCGTAAAAAGACGAGCGAGAAGAAGGACACCGGGGCCTAACAAGCCCGTCCGGGCGCGGGAGTAGCATCGTTGGCATGACTTCGAACTACACCCCGTTCCGCCGCCCCCGCCGACTCCGCACGTCCCCGCAGATGCGCAACTTCACTGCGGAGACGGACCTGAACCCCAACCGGCTGGTGTTGCCGATGTTTATCGCCGATGGGCTGGACGCCCCGCGGGACATCACCAGTTTGCCCGGCGTGCAGCAGCACACCGAGGATTCGCTGCTACGCGCGGTGGAGGAAGCCGCGAACGCAGGCGTGGGATCCATCGACCTGTTCGGAGTGCCGCTGGATGAGGACAAGGATGCGACCGGCAGCCAGTCGGTAGCCGAGAATGGCATTCTCAACCGCGGCCTGCGCGCCGTCCGCGAGCGCTTCGGCGACGACATCCTGGTGATGGCCGATACGTGCCTGGACGAGTTCACAGACCACGGTCACTGTGGCGTGCTCGCCACCGACCGCTACGGCCACCAGATCGTGGACAATGATGCCACCCTGCCGCAGTACGCGAAGATGGCGGTTGCGCAGGCCGAGGCTGGCGCGCATATCGTGAGCCCTTCCGGAATGATGGATGGGCAGATCCGGCACATCCGCGAAGCACTAGACGAGGCCGGCCACCAGGACGTATCGATCATGGCCTACTCCGCGAAGTACGCCTCCGCGTTCTTCGGCCCCTTCCGCGAGGCCGTGGGTTCCTCCCTGCAGGGCGACCGCCGCACCTACCAGCAGGACCCCCGCAACCTGCGGGAATCCATCCTGGAAACCCAGCTGGACATCGACGAGGGGGCGGACATGGTGATGGTCAAGCCCGCCATGCCCTACCTGGACGTGCTGCGTGAAGTGGCGAACATGTCCCCGGTGCCCGTGGCGGCCTACCAGGTATCCGGCGAGTACGCGATGATCTCCGCAGCCGCCCAGAACGGCTGGATCGACGAGGAAGCCGCGATCATGGAATCCATCTACGGCATCCGCCGCGCCGGGGCGGACATCATCCTCACCTACTGGGCAACCCGCGTGGCGCAGATGCTACAGGGCTAAGATGCTTAACCACCAGTAATCACAGTAGGCTAGATGGCTGTATGAACAGCACCGACAGCAGCGCACATATGAGCACACAGCAACACGATCCCCGCCTCCAGGGTGGTTCCCAGGGCGGCCCGCAACCGGGGCAGCACGGCCAGCAGCCGGGGCCACAGCGGGGCCAGCAGAACCTGCAGGGGCAGCCGGGGCCGCACGGCCCACAGGGGCCGTATGGTTCACACGGCCCGCAGCAACCCCCGAAGCCACCGAAGCCTCCGAAGGTGGGGCGCAAGGACGGCCTCGCGCCGAACCTCAAGGAGGCACCGGAAGACGTCCGCTACGGCGTATGGGCCTGGCTGGCGGTAGCCGTGCTGCAGCTGCTGGCAAGTGTGGTGCAGTTCGTGGCCAACATTGTCGACCCGCGCGCACTGACCCAGAGCAGCCAGGGCATCCTCGATAGCCAAAGCGGCATGTTCGCCAGCGTTCTTGCAGATCAGGCTGCCTCCGAGATCGCCACGCAGGTAAACATCAGCTCACTGATGTGGGGCATTATCGCCTCGGCAGCCTGTGCCTACTTGGCCTGGCGCGCAGGCCGTGGGGCTCCGTACTCCCGCCTGTTCTTGAACGTCGCCTCCGTGTTCATGATCTTCAACGCGGTGCTCATCACGTTCGCTAGCGGGCCGGACTTCATGCCCGTAGGCTTCGTGCTGCTCATCGGCATCCTGACCATTCTGTCCGGCGTATGCGCTGCGCTGGGCCTGTGGTTTATGTCCCGCCCGGAGAACCACGATTGGCTGGGCATGCCCAGCGTCAAGGAAATGGAGAAGTACTCCAAGGAGATGGAGGAGTACAAGGCGGAAACGCGGCGTCAAAAAGAAGAGCTAAAAAAACAAAAGAACAGCAACGATAGCGACCACACCGATCACACCGACCACACCTGGGGAGGGCGCTAACCATGCCCGCGATGTTTCCCTCGATGGTCCCGAGCGGCCAGGACCCGAACCGCGATGTTAAATACTGGCAGCCCGGTGATCCCACGCCGCGCCTGGTGATCATCAGCTTCGCCATGCTGGTGGTCCTGGGGCTGCTGATGATCTTTTTCGGCGTGCTGGCTCTGACGGCCTCGTGGGATCGCGAGCCGATGAACGCAGAGGAAGCCGAGCACATGGACTTCGTGCGCAACAACGTGCGGATCCTCGGCGGCATCAACGTCGTGGTCGGCGCGGTGCTGGTCTACTTCTCCCGCGGCGTGCGCGACGGCTATCGCGGCAAGCGCCGCCTGGTGCTGTGGTTCGGCGCACTGGGCATCCTGTTCATGCTGGCGGGCTGGGTTTTCGGCTTCACCGGCCCCGGCCAGGCCATCATGGCCTTGCTGTTGGCAGTCGCGCTGCTGCTGGCCTACCGTCCTGCGGTTAACCCGTTTTTTGACGCCGGGCATCGGCTCGACGGGCCTCCCATCGAAGGCGACGGCACCCTGCCGGGCGACAGCCTGCGGAGCTAGCGGAGATGACTGAGCAGGACTCAAAGATCGTCCCGGCCAGCAGCCGGGCGGCGCGAAAAGCTGCCGTGGGTGTCGACGACGTCGACGAGGCCATTCTGAAGGCTCGAGAGGCGGCGGCGAAGGCCGGCTTCGACATGGACCGCACGCCGTCCACCGAAGAGGAAGCCGACCGTGCCGCACGGGAACACTGGGGACTTGCCAGTTTCGCCTACCGCCTGGAAGGGCTGGAATCCGCGGTGGCCGCCACCACCGTGGAGGAGGAACTCAACGATATTCCGGGCGTGCAGGCCGCGGTGGTGTACTCCACCGGCATGGCGTGGATCTCCGCTGAAGATCACGTGCTGCCCGCCCAGATCCAGGAGGTGCTGGAAAAGCACAACCTGGATAGCTGGCTGACGGATTCCTCCCTGCGCCGCCGCGCCTCGCGGCTGGAGATCGAGGAAACGCGCCGCCGCATGCGGCGCCACGCCAGCGACCACCGGCGGGCATGGGCTGCGGCGGAGAGCCGCAAACGGCGCGACCGGAATAAGGTGGAGATGGATAGGTTCCGCCGCCAGAACCCCTTCGACTCCACCGAGGGCCTGCACACCGCCCGACAGCTGATTACGCGCATGCGGTTGATCGTCGCCGTGGTGCTGGGGCTGCCGGTGGTGGTTCTGCAGCTGGTGTCTGCCTGGCAGTTCGACTATTGGCAGTGGGTCTGCCTGGCGCTGGCCACCCCAGTGGTGACGTGGTGCGCGTGGCCCTTCCACCGGGCCTTTTTCGGCGGCTTAAGGCGCGGGCAATCCGCCCTGGATGGAGCCAGCTCCGTGGCGATCCTGCTGGCCTACCTGTACTCAGCCTGTACGTTGATTTTCACTTCTGCCGGCAACGTGGGGTGGCAAACCCATTTGGTGTTGTTCGCCGGAGTGTGGTCCGCGCAGGAAATTGACGGCGCGATCTTCTTTGACGTCGCCTGCGGCGGCACTATCCTGCTGCTCTTCGGCAGGCTGCTATCCCGGCGCACGGCGCTGCGTTCGAAATCGATCCTTTCTGTGCTGACCGTGCCCGCCGCCAAGGAAGTCACGGTGGTGCGCAAGACTCGTAAGTCGAAGACGGAGAAGAAGGACATTCCGATTGCGGAGATCCGCACGGGCGACGACATCATCATTCAAACCGGAATGATGGTGCCCAGCGACGGCGAAATCATCAGCGGTAAATCCCTGGTGGACATGGGGCCGGTCGGTGGCATGCACCGCACTTTCGAAGTTTCTGTCGGCGACCGCATTTATGCTGGTGCTCGCAACCATGGCGGGACTTTGAAGATGCGCGTGCACGCTACGGGATCCTCTACGCGCTTGGCCGCGATGCACCGTTGGGTGCGCGGGTCGGCGCTGGACGAGACCCGCCTGACGCAGCTGACGAACCGCACCGCCAGCCTGCTGGTGCCGTGGGCTTTCGTACTGGCGGCCGTGGACTTTATCGCCTGGCTGGCCATCACTAAGTCCGTCGATGCGGCGATGGCCACCGTCCTATCCCTACTGGCAGTCGTTGCGCCCGTCGCCTTGGCACTGTCCGCGCCGCTGGCGCTGCGCTTGGGCCTGTGGCGCGCTGCCACCTCGGGCGCCCTGCTACGCGATACGAGCACCATCCACAAGCTCGCTGAGGTGGACGCCATCATCTTCAACCGCGTGGGCACCCTCACCGACGGGCCGATGCACGTCATCGACGTCACGCCTGTCAAGGGGGAGAACCCGGACTTGATCCTGCGCGTGGCCGGCGCTCTTTCCCTGGAATCGAACCACGCCGTCTCCCAAGCACTGGTGCGCGCCGACCGGGAGGCGCGCGATAGCGGTGCAGGAGGGGAGGGGATTCCCAACTGGCTGGACGTAGGCGAGGTGAAGATTACCAAGGACGGCACCTTCGAGGGCATGGTGGAACTGCCGATGGAGGGCGAGACGCGGCACGTCAGGGCGCGCCTGTGGCGCCCGCACGATTTGGGTGAGATTCGCGACCCGCGCCTGGCCACGGCCGCTTTGAACGGCGGATCGCCCGTGATCGTCAGCTGGAAGGGCAAGGACCGCGGCGTCATCAACCTGGCCGATAGCTTCAAGGACGATGCCCCGGCCGCGATCGACCGGCTGGAGGACATGCAGCTGGAGACCTACATGCTCTCCCGCGACATCTATCCGGTGGCTCGCCGAACGGCGAACGCACTCGGCATTTCCACCGTGCTGGCCGGTATCGCGCCGAACCGTAAGGAGGCCACGGTGCGCGGCGTGCACGCCATGGGCGTGCGTGTGGCCATGGTGGGCGATAGTGATGTGTTGGGCGCACTGCGGGTCGCGGACGTGGGCATCCTCATGGCATCTTCCAACCGCATAGACCCTACCGCGGCAGAGGAGGTGGATGTGGTGATGCAGCGCGAGGACGTTGCCGCGCTGCCGGATCTGGTGAATCTGGTCCGCCATGTCCGCAACACCACTGACTGGAACGTGTGGCTGTCCTGGACGTACAACGTAGTCGGCGCGACACTGGCGGTCGTCGGTGTGCTCAATCCCCTATTGGCTACGGTATTTATGCTGCTCAGTTCCACTTTGATCGAAAGCCGGAGCGCCCGCATCTTGCACCGTAACTATGCGCGCGGCACACTGCGCCAGACCCACTCGTGGCAGGGCTGGGTGGAGCGCCGGCGGGAGATCCGCGAGTTGCGCAAGCAGGAGAAGCAGCGCGCCGAGGCGATTTCCCTGGCCCGTGCGGAGGCCGCGGACGAGGAGTATGAGCAGTCCCAGCGTTAGCCGCGCTAGGCTGGTGGGGATTGCAAGCTAACCACTAGTGAAGTGGCAGGAAGGATTCCTTTCGTGTCTGTTAATGCCGACCCTCAGCACTCAAACAACTCTTCGCACCAGGCCAGCGAGAAAGCCTTCGATCGGGCTCGCACGCTGATCCCGGGCGGGGTGAACTCCCCGGTTCGCGCGTTCGGATCTGTGGGTGGCACCCCGCCGTTTATCACCTCCGCGCAGGGTTCTACGCTGCACGACGTCGGCGGCAACTCCTACGTGGACCTGTTTTGCTCCTGGGGGCCGATGATCCACGGGCATGCGCACCCGCAGATCGTGGAGGCAGTTCGGGAGGCCGCGGGCCACGGTCTTTCCTTCGGTGCGCCGACCACGATGGAGGTTGACCTGGTGGAGGAGATCGTCCGCCGCACTTCCGTGGAGAAGGCCCGCCTGGTGAACTCCGGCACCGAGGCCACGATGTCCGCCATCCGCCTGGCTCGCGGCTACACGGGCCGCGACAAGATCCTGAAGTTCGAGGGCTGCTACCACGGTCACGTCGATTCGCTGCTGGTGGCGGCCGGTTCCGGCGTGGCTACGTTCGGCCTGCCGGATTCCCCGGGCATCACCAAGGCCGCCGCGGGCGATACCGTCGTGGTGCCCTACCGCGACGTGCAGGCCGTGGAAGATGCGTTTGCCTCCCACGCGGGCGAGATCGCCGCAATCATCGTGGAGGGTGCCGCCGGCAACATGGGCACCGTGAACCCGCATGGCTTCAACGCGGAGCTGCAGCGCATTACCCACGAAAACGGCGCCCTGCTGATCGTCGATGAGGTCATGACCGGCTTCCGCGTCAGCGAGTCCGGCTGGTACGGCAAGGACGGCGTGGCCGGCGACCTGACGACGTTCGGCAAGGTCGTCTCCGGTGGCCTGCCTGCCGCCGCTTTCGGTGGCAAGGCGGAGATCATGGATCACCTCGCGCCGGTTGGCCCGGTTTATCAGGCAGGTACTCTGTCGGGCAATCCTGTTGCCGTCGCCTCGGGCTTGGCTTCTTTGAAGTTGGCTGACGCCGCCGCGTACCAGAAGCTCGACGCGAATGCCGACGCGCTGGCAGGGATTCTGTCCGACGCTTTGACGAAGGCCTCCGTGGCTCACCACATTCAGCGTGCGGGCAGCATGGTGAGCGTGCGCTTCGCCGAGGGGGAGGGCGCGAACTTCGCAGACATGAAGGCCGCGGATACCTTCCGCTACCCGGCCTTCTTCCACGCCTTCCTGGACCACGGAGTGTTCGCCCCGCCGAGCGTATTCGAGACCTGGTTCGTCTCCACGGCACTGACCGATGCCGACTTCGAGAAGATCGCGGCGGCTGCCACCCCGGCTGCGGAGGCTGCAGCGGCGGCCACCCCTGCGGTTTAAGTTTCGCGCTGGGGTCTAATTCAAGGAATCTAAAACCCCAGTAAGAAGCACTTAAAGCAGGGTTTGCCTTACTTGGGTTGGGGTGCCGGGCACGCTAAGCTAGGTGACTATGGCAACGATCGTTCACCTTGTACGGCACGGAGAAGTGCATAACCCGGATCGCATTCTCTATGGCCGTTTGCCCGGCTATCACCTCTCCGAGCGGGGGCGGAACATGGCGCATGCCACCGCAGCGGACCTCGCTGACCACGACGTGGTGTACCTGGCGGCGTCCCCGCTGCAGCGAGCGCAGGAAACCGCCCGGCCTTTCTCCGAGAAGCTGGGGCTGGAGGTCCACACGGACGAGCGCATCATCGAGGCGGGTAACGATCTGCAGGGTCTGCACATCAAGGGCGTGCGCAGCGCGCTGTGGAACCCGAAGCGTTGGCCCATGCTGAAGAACCCCACCATCCCCAGCTGGGGCGAGCCCTACCAGGAGATCGCCGACCGGATGTGGGAGGCCGTCGACGCCGCGCGTGAAAAGGCCCGCGGGCACGAGGCCGTGCTTGTCACTCACCAGCTGCCGATCGTGATGATCCAGCGCGACGTGCAGGGCCTGCCCCTGGCTCACAACCCGGCCGACCGCCAGTGCGAGTTGGCCTCCGTTACCTCGCTGGTATTCGATGGCGGGCAGCTGACGGACATCTTCTATTCCGAGCCGGCGCAGGAGATTTAAGGTGCGCAAAAAGTTAACGGCAGCCCTTGCGGCAACTCTGCTCGCCAGCGGGGCGGCGCTCACCGCCTGCGGTGAGGAAAACACCGCGGGCAAGGACGCTGTGGCCAGCGGCGGAACGTTTGAATTCGTCGCCCCCGGCGGGCAGACCAGCATCCACTACGAACCAGAGGAGCGCAAGGAGGTCGCCGACTTCACCGGCACCAATCTGGACGGCGGCGATGACATTAACCTCTCCGACTTCGAGGGCCAGGTCGTGGTGCTAAACGCCTGGGGCCAGTGGTGCGGCCCGTGCCGTAGCGAATCCGATGACCTGCAGCGTGTTCAGGAGAAGCTGGAGAAGGACGGCGGCGGCACCATCCTGGGCATCAACGTGCGCGACAACGTTAAGGAAAAGCCGCAGGACTTCGTCAAGGACAACGGGATCACCTACCCGTCTATCTACGATCCACCGTTTAAGACCGCCCTGGCGCTTGGCGGCGTGCCGGCCTCCGTGATTCCCACCACCATCGTGTTGGATAAGCAGCACCGCCCGGCTCACATCTTCTTGAAGGAAATCACCGACAAGGAGCTGTGGGAGCAGGTCGAGCCGCTGTTGGACGAGGAAGCGTAAATGATCCTCGCGGAGTCCATCGGAGAGACTTTCGCGGATACGGCCGCAGCCGGTCCGCTACTGCTTGCGTTGCTGGTATCTGCCGCCGCGGGCCTGGTTTCCTTCGCCTCCCCGTGCGTGATTCCGCTGGTACCGGGGTATATTTCCTACCTCGCCGGAGTAGTGGGTGCGGAGACCGAGTTCACGGAACAAGGTGCGGTGGTCAAGGCAAAGCGTGGCCGGGTGGCCACCGCAGCCCTGCTGTTCGTACTGGGCTTCACCGTGGTGTTCGTGCTGGCGACGGTCACGGTCTTCGGGGTGATCAGCGCGCTGACGCCGAACCAGGACCTGCTGATGCGCATCGGTGGCGTGGTCACCATAGCCATGGGCGTGGTGTTCATGGGCTTCATTTCCCCTCTGCAGCGCGACACGCGCCTCAGTCCGAAGCGCTGGACCACCATCGCCGGGGCACCGCTGCTGGGCGGAGTGTTCGCCCTGGGCTGGACACCCTGCCTGGGTCCCACGTTGGCCTCCATCATTTCGGTATCCACCGGTACCCAGGGGATGACCGCCGCCCGCGGTGTGATCTTGATCGTCGCTTATTGTCTGGGCCTCGGGCTACCATTCATTGTCGTGGCGCTGGGGTCCTCGAAGGCGCTGACGGGTATCGGTTGGCTGCGCAAGCACTCCCGCACCATCCAGATGATCGGCGGCGCGCTGCTGATCATTGTCGGCTTGCTGCTGGTCACCGGGCAGTGGGCGGTGTTCGTGGACTATATCCGGGAGGTATTCATCTCGGATAAGACCCTGCCGATCTAAGCCGATTCGCTGCCGTCGGCTTAAGGGAAAAGGTCGCGGCTGAGAAGTGGGCGTCAATAATAACGAGAGAGCGAAAGTACGAAAGAGCAACCATGCTGAAGAAGATCCTGAGTTGGCCGAAGAAGGGCTGGCAGTGGCTCACGAAGATGAAGACTGCCCTGGTGCTGCTTTTCCTGCTGGCGCTGGCTGCGATCCCGGGCGCGCTGCTACCACAGCGGTCGCTCAATGAGGGCAAGGTTGCCGAGTATATTGACGCCAACGGGAAGACCGCCGAGGTTTTCGACAAGCTGCAGCTTTTCGACGTCTTTGGGTCCACCTGGTTTGTGGCGATCTACGTACTGCTGTTTATCTCCCTGGTCGGCTGCATCCTGCCGCGCAGTATCGACCACTACAAAGCCCTGCGTTCCTCCCCGCCGCCAGCGCCGAAGCGCCTGGACCGCATGCCCTACCACTACTCCGGAACCGTCGATGAATCGGTGGAGGACGTGCAGAAATCCCTGCGCGAGGAGTTTAAGGGCTGGAACGTCAACGAGGTCGATAAGGATGACGACCGCGCCGGGGCATGGTCCATGTCCGCGGAGAAGGGCTACCTGCGCGAGGCTGCGAACCTGATCTTCCACCTGTCTCTTGTGGGCATTCTCATCGCGGTGGCGACGGGCAAGATGCTCTACTACGAGGGCCAGGTCATCGTGGTGGCAGGGACGGATACCGAGCAGTCGCAGTTCTGCAACTCCGCGGTCTCCAACTTCGATTCCTTCCGCAACGGCCCGGTGTTCGACGGCACGGGGCTGACCCCCTTCTGCGTGAACGTCAAGGACTTCAAGGCCGACTACCTGCAGAACGGCCAGGCGGTGAGCTTCGAGTCCAACATCGACTACGCGGGTAAGGAGGATGCCTTCAAGCCGACGGATCAGTGGCAGCATAAAACGCTGAAGGTGAATCACCCGCTGCGTATCGAGGGCAACCGTGTGTACCTGCAGGGCCACGGCTATGCTCCGACGTTCACGATTGAGTGGCCGAATGGGGAGAAGCGTACCGAGACAGTGCAGTTCCGCCCGGACGATATGACGTACTTCCTGTCCTCCGGCGCGGTGCGCTGGGATCCGCCCGCGGGCATGTACCCGGATCTGCAGGAGCGTCGCAAGAACCAGATCTCCTTGCAGGGGCTGTTCGCACCATCGGCGGAGTGGACCGGGCCGAACGGCAAGATCCTTTCCTCCAACTTCCCGGCAATGCGCGATCCCGCGGTGGCTGTTGACATTTACCGTGGTGATACTGGCCTGGATGGCGGCCGCAGCCAAAACATCTTCGCGTTGGATTCGGAGGCCATGCACTCCGGCCAGATGCAGATGCTGGATCGAGTGAACCTGGAGAAGGGCGAATCCGTCACCCTGGACGATGGCACGGAAATCACCTTCGACGGTGCCAAGGAGTTTGTGAACCTGCAGATCTCCAAGGATCCGACGACTACCTGGGTGCTGGTGTTTGCCGTGCTGATGCTGGCTTCGCTCGTTGCTTCCCTGGCAGTGAAGCGCCGCCGCTTCTGGGTGCGCATTACTCCGGAGGGCGAGGGCACGCGGATCCAGATCGCCGGGCTGTCCCGTACTGACTCCGCCGGCTGGGGCCGCGAATTCAACCGCCGTGCCGAACGCGTGCTGGGGCTGGAGGAAGAGGCTCTGGACGAAGCCTATGACGTGGATTCCGACGACTGGGAGGACCACATCGATGATCACCTGGCGCCGCGGGGTTGATTTACCCCGAACGGGTGATTGTGGAAGCGCGTGAACAGGCGCTAAGCTGATATTTTGTAGCGATTTAAGACTTTCTTTAGAAGGATTTTCGATGCAGATCGATCCGCAGCTATCCGAATTCTCCGACTTGGCCTTCCGCTCCGCAGAGTCCCTGTACCTGCTGGCGCTTGCCATCTCCCTGGTGTTCTACGGGATGGTCCGCGTAGGGGCGGACCGCCGCCGTCAGCGCGCCGAGGAGCTGGAGAAGCTGCAGGCGGAGCACTCCGCACGCGCTAACTCCACCGCCAAGGTGACCGTCGGCGCAGGCGCTGCGGGCGATGCGGCCGACTCGGATGTCGCCGATGCCGGTGAGGTCACGGGCGACGACGTTGAGCCCGACTTCGCCTCCTTCGAGGCGCAGCTGCCGGAGCGTCTGCGTTCCGAGAGTATCTCCAAGACCCTGGATCGCGCCAACAAGCTCGGTGGCATCACCCAGTCCCTGGTCTGGCTGGCCATCGCAATCCACGCGGTGTTCGTGATCCTGCGTGGCCTGGCCGCCAACCGTTTCCCGTGGGGCAACCTCTTCGAATACGTCGGCGTGGTCACCCTGTTCGCCATGGTCGTCGCCGCGCTCATGATCCGCCGCAAGGCGATGCGCGTCATGTGGCCGTGGATCCTGACCCCGGTCGTTGGCCTGCTGTTCTACGCGGGAACTAAGCTATACGCGGAGACCGCCCCGGTTGTGCCGGCGCTGCAGTCTTACTGGTTCGTCATCCACGTATCCGTGGTCTCTATTGGTGCCGGCATTGGCTTGATCTCCGGCATGGCTTCCCTGATGTACCTGCTGCGCCACAAGTACCCCAAGGGTAAGGAGAAGGGCCCGCTGGGCAGCCTCGCCGCTCCGCTGCCGGACGCCACCAAGCTGGATGCGCTGGCCTACCGCACCGCCGTCTGGGCACTACCGATCTTCGGCCTGGGCATCATCTTCGGCGCCATCTGGGCGGATGCCGCTTGGGGTCGCTTCTGGGGTTGGGATCCGAAGGAGACCGTCTCCTTCATCACCTGGATCCTTTACGCCGCCTACCTGCACGCCCGCGCCACCCCGGGCTGGCGTGGCCCGAAGTCCGCGTGGATCAACGTCTTCGCCTTCGCCACGATGGTCTTCAACCTCTTCTTCATCAACATGGTGGTTTCTGGCCTGCACTCCTACGCCGGCCTGAACTAGCCTGGCGTTAGATTCTTTGTCTTGCCCTAACTGAGGAAGGATCTTCCCGTGACCGAGCACAATGCCGCTCAGCACACCTTCATTTCGGACCTCACTGCCCCGAAGGACGTCGAAGGTGGTCGTGCTGTTCCACAGGTCAAGGTTGAAGCCAATGTCGATGGTGCCCGCGTGGTGCGCCTCGCCTTCCAGTCGGGAGATGTGTTTGCAGATCACAAGGCGCCGAAGCCGATTCTGGTGATGGGGCAGCAGGGGCGCATCGAATTCACTGTCTGGCCCGGTGCTGAAGCTGAAGGTACGCCTGAGGTCGTGGAGCTAACCCCAGGTACCGCAATCCATGTACCTGCCCACCAGCTACACGCTCTGCGTAGCCTCGGCGATGCTCCGGCAATAGCTACGCTGATCCTGCTAACAGGGGAGTAATGTGAGCAGTTTTTCCACCGTCCTTGTCACCGGCGGGGCTGGCTTTATCGGCGCGAACTTCGTTCATCGCACGCTGGAGACCCGGCCGGACGTCAAGGTTCTTATTTTTGACGCCCTCACGTACGCCGCGAACCCACTGAATTTGCGCACTGACGGCGGCACCCCGCTGGAGGTTGCCTATCCGGGACGGGTGGAGTTCATCGAAGGCGACGTGGCGGATGCCTCGGCGTTCCGGGAGGCTCTCGAGCGAGCGATTACGCTTACCGAAGCCGTAGAGGATGCGGGGAACAAAGGTGCTGCCGAGTCCCAGCAGTCTGCCGCCGACCGGGTGGCGATCGTGCACTTCGCGGCGGAAAGCCACAACGATAACTCTCTGGCCACGCCCGCGATCTTCGCCCGCAGCAACGTGGAGGGCACCCTGAACGTCGCCCAGGCGGCCGCTGACCTCGGGGTGCGCCTGCACCACATATCCACCGATGAGGTCTTCGGTGACCTCGCCCTGGACGATCCGAACCGCTTCACGGTGGATACCCCGTACAACCCCTCTTCGCCCTACTCTGCATCCAAGGCGGCGGCGGATCACTTCGTCCGCGCATTTGTGCGTTCGCGGGGGTTGAAGGCCACTATCTCCAACTGCTCGAACAACTACGGCCCGCGCCAGCACCCGGAGAAGTTCATCCCCCGGCAGATTACCGGCCTGATTGAGGGGCACCGTCCCCGCCTATACGGCACGGGGGAGAACGTCCGCGACTGGATTCACGTGGATGACCACAACGATGCGGTTTGGACGATCCTGGATTCCGGCAAGCTGGGGGAGACCTACCTCATCGGCGCGGAGGGGGAGCGCTCCAACCTACAGGTCGTGCGCGATCTGCTGGGGCTCTTCGGCCGTCCGGCGGATGACTTTGTGCACGTCACCGACCGCCCCGGCCATGATCGCCGCTATGCGATTGATCCCAGCAGCATGGCCGAACTAGGGTGGCGGCCGCGCTTCACAGACTTCGCTTCCGGGCTTGCCGAGACGGTGGAATGGTACCGCCGCAATGAGAAGTGGTGGGTTGAGTCTAGGGCGGCGTCCGAAAAGAAATACAGTGCCACCGAACAAGAGATCGATCCCGTGTAGCGTCACCCGCGCGGGGGTGCCCACCCTTTTAAGCAAGGCTTGACTAACTTAGTGGACCCTATGTAAGGTTCGGCTAACCGTATGTTCAGTTAGTTTGAATTTTGTAAGGGAAAAATGGCAAAGAATCGCATCAAGCTGCTGGCCGCACTCTTGGCAGCGGGAATGTCCCTGGCCGCCTGTGGCTCCGCTGACGAGGGTGCCTCGAGCAACCAGTCCAGCGAAAGCACGATCACGATCGAGGATAACGACGGCGAACTGCAGGTGCCGAAGAACCCGAAGTCCGTGGTCGCACTGGATAACCGCAGCTTCGAGATCCTCAATGAGTGGGGAGTGGAACTTTCCGCAGCGCCGAAGAAGCTGGTCCCGGCGAGCGTCACCGATTACAAGGAAAACGAGGAAATCAAGGACCTCGGAAACCACAAGGAGCCCGACTTCGAGGCTCTGGTGGCAGCCCAGCCGGACCTGGTGATCAGCGGCCAGCGGTTCAAGGACCGCGACGAGGAGATCAAGGAACTGGTCCCGGATGCAGCCGTCGTGGAGCTGGAGCCCCGCGAAGATAAGCCGATGGACGAGGAACTGATCCGCCAGATCACCACCCTGGGCGAAATCTTCGACAAGAAGGACGAAGCCGACAAGATGGTGGAGGACTTCAACAACGCGAAGGACCGCGCGAAGGAGGCCTATGACAAGCTGGACGGCGACAAGAAGGTCATGGCCGTCAACGTCTCCGGCGGCGAAATTGGCTACGTTGCGCCGCACGTCGGTCGCGTATGGGGTCCCGTGTTCGACTGGCTGGGCATGGAACCGGCGCTGAAGGTCGACAACGCCTCCAGCAACCACGAGGGCGATGACATCTCCGTCGAGGCCATCGCAGATGCGAAGCCAGACTGGATGCTGGTGATGGACCGCGACGGTGCCATCAACGCGGACAAGCCGGATTACTCCCCGGCAGCAGACGTGATCAAGCGCTCCGATGCTCTGAAGGGCGTGCCGGCGCTGAAGGAGGATCACGTGATCGTGGCACCTCAGGATACCTACGTCAATGAGTCGATCACGACCTACACCGAGATCCTGAACTCCATGGCAGACGCCTTCGAAGGGAAGTAAGGCGCTAACGCCGCACACCTCCGTGCAGCAACACGCATTGCCGCCGTGCGGCAGCGCGCACCACCATAGAAAGTGAATTGACCAGCTGGAATGACTGCTCAGAGCACTACGTCACCCGAGGTTCGCAACGAACCTCGGGTTGCGCGTACCCGGGGAAAGCTCTTCGACTGGAAGTTCCTCGTCGCCGCAGCGATTGTGGGGGCGCTTCTCGTCGCCAGCCTGTTGATCGGCGAATACGACGTTTTCAACGCGCAAGATGGCATCGACATGTTCTCCATCACCCGCGTCCCGCGCACCATCGCATTGGTGTTGGCGGGCGCGGCGATGGCTATGTGCGGGCTGGTGATGCAGATGCTCACGCAGAACCGCTTCGTCTCACCGACCACCACCGGCACCACCGAGTGGGCGGGCCTGGGGCTGCTCTTCGTGATGGTCGTCTTCCCCGGGGCGACTGTGATGGGGCGGATGATCGGCGCCGTCGTGTTTTCTTTCGTCGGTGCGATGGTGTTTTTCTTCTTCCTACAGCGGGTATCGCTGCGCTCCTCGCTGATCGTGCCGATTGTGGGCATCATGTTGGGTGCGGTTGTCTCCGCGGTCTCCACCTTCGTCGCCCTGCAGACCGACATGCTGCAGCAGCTGGGTGTGTGGTTTGCCGGTAGCTTCACCTCCGTCTATAAGGGCCAATACGAAGTGCTGTGGGTGGTGCTGCTGGTCGTGGTGGGCGTGTTCCTGCTGGCTGACCGGCTAACCCTGGCTGGCCTGGGCGAGGACTTCGCAACGAGCGTGGGCATGAACTATCGGCGAATCGTGCTGGTGGGTACCGTGATGGTCGCCATTGCCGTGGGCGTGGTGACAGTCGTGGTCGGTAACCTGCCCTTCCTGGGGCTGATCGTGCCGAACATCGTCTCGATGATCCGCGGTGACGACCTGCGCAGTAACCTGCCGTGGGTGTGCCTGGTGGGCATCGCCACCGTCGCCGCCTGTGACCTACTGGCCCGCACACTGATCTCGCCTTTCGAGATCCCCGTTTCCGTGGTGCTGGGCATCGTCGGCGCTGTGGTCTTTGTTGTGCTGATTGTGAGGAACCGCTAATGACGAACCAAACCCTCGAGCGGCTGGTGCCGCAGCGTTTGCTCTCGGGCACGCCCGGCCGCTCCTCAGGCGCGTTCCCCACGCAGTCGATGGCGGCGAAGTACTGGCTGGTCCTGGGCATCATCGTCGTCCTGGGTGCGGCTTCCGCGGTGGGGCTGCTGGCCTATGGCAACCCGATGCCCTTCGGCACGCGCGGTTTCTGGCTGCTGGCGGAGCGCCGCATGAACGCGGTGATCGCCATCGCTATCGTCGCGGTTGCCCAGGCCGTGGCCACGGTGGCGTTCCAGACGGTGACGAATAACCGCATCATCACCCCGTCGATCATGGGGTTCGAGTCGCTGTACGTGGCCATCCACACCTCCACCGTGTTCTTTCTGGGTGGCAGCGGTCTGGTGGAGGCCCGCACCATGACCACCTACATCATCCAGCTGGTGCTCATGGTGGGCTTCGCGCTGCTGCTGTATTCCTGGCTGCTCACCGGCAAGAACGCGAATATGCACGCGATGTTGCTGGTCGGCATTGTTATCGGGGCAGGTTTGGGGTCGGTGTCTACCTTTATGCAGCGCCTATTGACGCCCAGCGATTTCGACCTGCTGACCGCCCGCCTGTTCGGGTCGGTGAATAACGCGGAGCCAGAGTACTTTCCGATCTCTATCGCGCTGGTTGCCGTGGCCGCGGGCGCGCTGCTGTTGATGTCCCGTACTCTCAACGTGTTGGCCTTGGGGCCGGATGCGACGACGAACCTGGGCATTAATCACCGGGGCAAGGCGATCGTGGTGCTCATCCTGGTCGCGGTCCTCATGGCCGTCTCCACCGCGCTGGTCGGCCCGATGGCCTTCCTGGGATTCTTGGTGGCCACGCTGGCCTATCAGTTCGCGGGCACCTCCGATCACCGCTATGTCTTCCCGATGGCCATTGCCACGGCCTTCTGCGTGCTGGCGGGCGCGTACTTCGTGATGAATCACATCTTCTACGCGCAGGGCGTAGTCTCGATCATCATTGAGCTGGTAGGCGGTACGGTGTTCCTCTACGTCATTCTCAGAAAGGGGCGACTGTGATCAAGCTGTCCGAAGTCACTAAGAAATATAGTGACGCCTCCGGCTCCGGAGCCAGCATCGGTCCGGCGAACCTGGAAATCCCCGCCGGGGGAGTGACCTCCCTGGTCGGCCCCAACGGCGCGGGCAAGTCCACTCTGCTCACCATGATGGGCAGGCTGCTGGATCTGGATGAAGGCACCATCGAGGTCGCCGGCTTTGACGTGAGCACCACAAAATCCAAGGACCTGGCGAAGGTGCTGTCGATCCTGCGGCAAGAGAACCACTTCGTCACCCGCCTGACGGTTCGCCAGCTGGTGGGGTTCGGCCGCTTCCCATACTCGAAGGGAAGGCTGACGCGGAAGGACGAGGAGATCATCTCCACCTATATCGACTTCTTCAACCTCCGCGAGCTGGAGAACCGCTACCTGGATCAGCTCTCCGGCGGGCAGCGGCAGCGCGCTTATGTGGCGATGGTGCTGTGCCAGGAGACCGACTATGTGCTGCTGGACGAGCCGCTGAACAACCTGGACATCGCCCACGCGGTGCAGATGATGAAGCATCTGCGCCGGGCGGCCTCGGAGTTCGGCCGCACCATCATTGTGGTGCTGCACGACATCAACTTCGCGGCGAAATATTCGGACAACATCTGCGCCGTCAAGGACGGGCAGATCGTGCGTTTCGGCACCCCGGAGGAGCTCATGATCGACGAGATCCTAACCGACATCTTTGACACCCCCGTGACCGTCGTCGACGGCCCCGATGGGCCCATGGCCTGCTACTTCTAAGCCCGCCGCCTAACCTTTCCGTTGGCTGTCCGGCTGCGCCGCTAAAGTAGAAACCATGAGTGAAACCACCCCGCGCACCGACGAGCTACTGGCAACCGCTGCACCGGGCAGCATTGTGGATCTTCCCATCCCTGGCGCCTGGGCTTATGTGCCGAAGGTGCATGGCGACGAGCGCGGCAGTTTCCACGAAAGCTTCAAGGCGGAGGCTTTCGGCGAGAAGCTGGGCTACCCCTTCGAGGTGGCCCAGGGGAATCTTTCACGTTCCTCCCACAACGTGGTCCGGGGCATTCACTTGGCGGATGTGCCGCCGGGGCAGGCGAAGTTCGTCAGCTGCCTTTCCGGTGCCATCACGGACGTGCTGGTGGATGTTCGAGTGGGCTCGCCGACATTTGGCCAGCACATCACCGTGGAGCTGTCTGCGGAGAATAACTTCAGCGTCTACGTGCCCCTGGGTGTGGGCCACGGGTTCCGCGCACACACCGACCAGACGACCGTGAACTACCTGGTCACCGAGGCATACAACCCGCAGAGGGAATATGGTATCGACCCGTTTGATGCGGAACTGGCTGTAGCTTGGGGCGTCACTAAGGAACAAGCCGTACTATCCACCAAGGACGATTCGGCGCCGAGCTTGAGCGAGGTGCGCGACCGCCTGCCCGAATACCGCGAGGTGCGGGCATGGGAGGCTCAGCTGCGCGCCGACTGGGCCGAGGCGCTGCAGGCCGCCGACGAGTGGGAGCAGGCCGACTGATGAAGGGCATCATTCTGGCCGGGGGAACCGGCTCGCGGCTGTGGCCGATTACGCAGGGCATTTCCAAGCAACTGGTGCCCGTGTACGACAAGCCGATGATCTACTACCCGCTGACAACTCTGATGCTGGCGGGCATCCGCGACATCCTGGTGATCACCACGGGTGCGGACGCGCAACAGTTCCGCGGGCTGCTGGGCGACGGCTCGCAGTTCGGCGTGCAGATCAGCTACGCGGTGCAGGACCAGCCGAATGGCCTGGCGGAGGCCTTCATTGTGGGCGAGGACTTCATCGGCGACGACGCGGTGGCTCTGGTGCTGGGTGACAACATCTTCTACGGCACCGGCCTGGGCACCCAGCTGCGGCGCTTCCACAACCCAGACGGAGGGGCGATCTTTGCCTACTGGGTGGCCGAACCCGAGGCATACGGAGTGGTGGAGTTCGACCGCGAGGGCACGGCCCTGAGCTTGGCGGAAAAGCCCGCGGAGCCGAAGTCCAACTATGCAGTTCCCGGACTGTACTTCTACTCCAATGACGTGGTGAAGATCGCCAAATCCCTGGAGCCCAGCGAGCGTGGAGAGCTGGAGATCACGGACATCAACCGCCGCTACCTGGCGGAGGGGCGCCTGCACGTGGAGGTGCTGCCGCGCGGTACCGCCTGGCTGGACACGGGAACGGTGGACGACCTGGCCGCCGCCGGCGACTTCGTCCGCGCCGTCGAGCAGCGGCAGGGCCTGAAGATCAGCTGCCCGGAGGAAGTCGCGTGGCGCCTGGGCTACATTGACGATGCGGAGCTGCAGGCATCTGCGTCAAAGTTGGGCAAGAGCGCCTACGGGCAGTACCTCAGCGCGCTGCTGAAGCGTGGGAAAGAGCGGTAGACAAGTGGCTATTTCGATCGAGACCATCCCGGAGATGGTGGCGCGCACCTGGCGTGACCTGGAATGGACGGGCCAGCGAGTGCCGAAGCAGGGCATTGACCACGCAGTATTGATCCTGGACGGGCTGCGCTCAAAGGAGTATGAACTCAACGACATGCTGCCTGAGTCCGTAGTGGTGCGCGTGCCTTTCGAGAAGGAATACCGGGAACAGGCGATGCTGGAATCCTCACTGATCGCGCAGCTGTTCCGCCGCACCAAAGTGCGGGTGCCGGGGACGGTGCGGCAGGCCTACGCGCGAGGGACCTTCAACACCGCCGAGCCCGTGATGCTGACCATGCAGACCGAGCTGCTGGGCGAACCGCTGACCGCTGAGCTCTGGCAGACGCTGTCCACCAGCCAGCGCGCGTGGGTGGCCGAGCAGCTGGGCAGCCTGCTGGCCACGATGCACGCCTTCGACCCGGATGTGCTGCCGATGAGCCGCGTGGATTCCTGGTGGACCGACGGCGAGGCGACCAGTGAGTTGAACCACGCGCCACGCACCCTGCCGGGCAAGCTGGAACTGATGAAGTCCCGCGCGGATACGATTCTGGCCCCGCACCTGAGCGCTGCAGAGGCGGACTTCGTGGAGCGCGTGTTTGCGCAGGTGGACGAGTTGATCTCCCGGCCGGAGCAGCAGCGCGCCCTGACCCACGGGGAGCTGCACGAGGATCACATGCTGTGGAATGCCGAAGGCGGAGTGGGCGTGATCGACTTTTCCGACATGACCGTCGGCGACCCCGCCTTGGACTATGCGCACTTCGCGGGCATCGCCCCGGAACTACCGAAGATGGTTTACGAACAGGCAATCATCCAGCACGAGCAGCGCCGCCAAGCCCCCGTTGTGCCGGGTGTGCCGCAGCCGATGCCGGGGCCGCTGTACCGCGCGCCCGATGGTGGCCGCACCTCCGAGAGCGCCGAGGATACTGGTGTGCTGCGCCGCGCGGAGGTCTACAAGGACTGGGACAACATCTTCCTGCTGATCGACCACTACCGCACGGGCCGTTCGCCGCGCATGGAGCTGCTTTAGTTAATCCCCGTCTTTCGGAGCGTCCGGACCGTCCGTGTTTTCCGGGCCATTCGGCCTCTGCTCGTCGCGGGTGTTCTCGCTGCGCTTGTCGCCGCGTGCCTCGCGTTGCTGCTGTTCGCGGAGCTCCTGGCGGCGCTTCCGCTCGGCCTCTTCCGCGTCCTTGGCCTCCTGCGCGCGCCGCTTCTTGAAACGCTCTTTTTCGATGTTCCACAGAAAGTCCGGGTCGTCGTCCGGCCCCTTGTGGCTTAGCCCTTCTTGTTTATTATTGACGCCCCTACGCCTCAACGGCGCCCCATTTCCCCAGGTCTGTGGACCGAATGCCTTCCACAGCAGCACGATGGTGACGATGATCAAGATGAGCAAAACGAGGCGACCCATGGCTTCCAGCATAGAGGATTCACCCGCGTTCACTTCCAGCCGGTGATTACCGGTTATCCAGGGGGTGAACGTAGTGTTGGGGTCGTGACTAATGATGATGTAAAGGCAAAGGACACGACGGAGGACCAGAGCCCGTCGGTCGACAAGGGCAAGGCTGTACGCGACATTGCACTGTACGGCTTCTTACGCCTGGCTTTGTTCCTAGTGCTGACGTTCATCATCCACATGGTCGTGGTGTTGCTGGGAATGGCGAACTACTTCCCACTGCTGATCAGCATGACGTTGGCGCTGATCCTGGCTCTGCCGCTGTCGATGTTCATGTTCAAGGGCCTGCGGTTGCGAGTGACCCGACAGGTGGCGGCGTGGGATGCCGATAGGCAGGCCCACAAGCAGGAGCTGCGTAACCAATTGCGCGAGCGCCTGGACGACTAAGGCGATTAAACTGACTGCCATGTATGGCAGACCCCAGGACGTTGTGGTGTGGGTGAACCCGCGAACCCAACGTGGCAAGCAGCTCGGCGGGCTGGCTATTGGCCTGCTCTTCGTTGCTCTCGCTGCGGGGTGCGTGGCCATGATGGTGGTCGAGAAGACTCTGATTCCGCTGGTAGCCCTCGCGCTGGTGGGGCTTGCGATGTTTGGCTGGTACACCAGCCAGCGACAGGCCAACGCGCGGGCTACTTCCAGTACGACGATCAACCCGGCGCTTGTCGTGGACGATTCGGGGGTAGGGGATGCAGCTATACGAATCCCGTGGAGCGACATTGTGCGGGTGAACGTGATCCGCACTCGCTATCGAAGCGTGGGGCCAGAGTCGGTGGGGCTGGGCCCCGAGCTTGCCGATAAGTGGACGCGCAGTGCCGGGGTTCTGGATGAGGAGTTTGCGCTTGAGGTGGTGCTCCGCCCTGGTAGCCCCGGTAATCCTGGTAGCCCCGGTAGTTCTGGCGTACCGACGCAGTCTGCGTTGGATGTGTATCGCATCCAATCGGTGCAGGGGGTGGCAGCAGTGCCGAGCCTGCCGCGAGGAATCTACGAGGTCGATGCGATCGGGGTGACCTTCAAGTTGGGCTCCGCTGTTCCCATGGCATGGCGGGATGGCCTGGCCCAGCAGATCGCGGACAATGTCCGCTTCCGCGGGGTGGACTTCGGCCCGGCTCCCGCGTAGCCCAAAGCTAGCTCTGTTTAGGCAAGCCGGCTCTGTTTAGGCCAGCGAGACTGCTCAGGCTAGGCCAGCAGGGCGGCGGCAAACTCCAGGACCGACCACAGCAGCATTCCGCGGCCGAGCATGCCCAGCACGGGGATCAGCGCCCGGCCCTGTGCGCCGCCGGTCACCGGGCGGGCTGCTACTACGAATAGAGGGACTGCCAGCAGGGCGATAAGCCCCCACCAGTGGCCGATGCTGATGCCGATGGTGACGATCACGGCTAGGGAAACCAGCCCCACCCACAGGCGGCGGGTGTTTGCGTCCCCCAGGCGAACGGCCAGGGTGATCTTGCCGGTGGCGGCGTCAGTAGGAATGTCCCGCAAGTTGTTGGCTAGGTTCACGGCGCTGGAGAGGCTGCCGACGGCGATGGCCAGCAGCAGGCCGCGCCAGCTTACGCTGCCGGTCTGGGTGAATTCTGTTCCCAGTACTGCGACCAGGCCGAAGAACACGAACACCGCGACCTCACCCAGCCCTCGGTAGCCGTAGGGGTTCTTGCCGCCGGTGTAGAACCATGCGCCGGCGATGCAAGCCGCGCCGACGAGAACCAGCCACCAGGCGCTCAGCAGGCTCAACGCGATGCCGGCGACCACTCCTACGCCGAAGGAGGCAAATGCCGCGTACTTGACCCTCTTCGGCTCCACGAGGCCACTGCCGGTTAGGCGCAGTGGGCCGGAGCGGTCGTCGTCCGTCCCCTTGATGCCATCGGAGTAGTCGTTGGCGTAGTTCACGCCGACGATCATCGCTAGGGCGACAACGCCGGCCAGTACGGCCCGCAGGGGGTTTGCCTCGCCCGCCAGGGTGGCCGCCGCGGTGCCAGCCAACACCGGGGCAACGGCGTTCGCCCAGGTGTGAGGGCGTGCTCCCTCCAGCCACTGGGCCGGGGTTGCGCCGGGATACTGCCTGGGGGTGGAAGTCATGGTCCGCCTTTCTTGGGGCTCGCACTGGGGAGCAGCGCCCGCGAGTATGGGGTGCCGCAAACCTCTTCAGTTTAGTCCTTGGGTGCCGGGACCCAAGCTCGTAGGTGCTGGGGTGTGTAGGTGCCGGGGCGTTTACGAGTGCGGCTGCCCGTAGAGCTCGTCCAGCATCGCGGCGGCTTGCTGCCGGTCGGTCTTGCCCGGCCCAGTGGTCGGCATCTCGCGGATAGCCCAGGCACGCCTGGGAACCAGACCTGGCCCCGCCTGCCCGCGCATTGCCTCGCGCACCAGGTCGGTCACTTCGCGGGGGTGCTCGGCCGCGCCGTTGCCAGCCTCTCGCAGTACCACCAGCGCCCCGATTGACTCGCCGAACTCCGCGTACTTGGGATCCTCCACGCCTGCCGCAAACGCAGCCTCGGCTCCTGGAATCTGCTGGCAGATGGCCTTTTCCACCTCTTCTGGGAGCACCTTGTAGCCGCCGGTGTTGATGGCCCCGTCGGCGCGCCCAAGAATCCGCAGCGTGCCGCCCGACTCTTCGCCGCCGCCTGCTAGAACGCCGCCGTCCAACACCCCGATGTCGGAAGTCACGAACTCACCCGCTACCGGAAACGCCTCCCCTGAATCCACGTTGCGGTACCCGTCCGCCACCATCGGCCCGCTGATCCGCACGCGTCCGGCGCCGCGCTCGTCCGCGCCGTCGATCCGCACCCGCGCGCCCGGCAGGGGTTGGCCGTTGTACACCATCCCGCCCGCCGTCTCGCTGGAGCCGTAGGTCAGCGCGATCTGTGTTCCTTCCTCGGCCATCGTTTCTATGACGCCCTCACGCGCTGCCGCGCCACCCACCAGCACGCAGGCGTAGCGTTTCAGTGCCTTAACGGCGGCGGGGTCTTCAGCGATTCTTTCCAGCTGTGCGGGTACGAGGGAGGTGTAGAGGTCCACGCCCGGGTAGGTTTCCGCCAATGCTTCTGTGTCTGCGATGAAGCCCGCTGCGGTGAAGCGCGCGTCGGCGTGCGGGCGCTGAGCTTGTCGGTGTTGGGCTTGCAGGTGCGCGGCGGCCAGGGGAGTGTAGCCCGCTCGCAGGCTGCGGAGCATCACCTGCAGTCCAGCGATGTGATGGGCCGGAAGTGTGAGCAGCCACGCCCCCGGCTGTGCTTGATAATGGCGCTCAATAAAGGAGGCGGTGGCGTCCGCGCTAGTGGTGAGCTGCTGCGACCCGAGCACCGCACCCTTCGGTATGCCTGTGGAACCAGAGGTGCAGGCGATGAGTGTGCCGGGCGCCACCACGTCGTCGTCTAGAGAACTCCCCGCGCGCATTTGTTTTGGCAGTTCAGGGCAAGTTTGTTCCCAATCTGCGGGGAGGGGGAGAATGGAGATTTCTCCCGCGAGCAGCCGCTTAAGAGCCTCTAGGGAGGCAGCGAAAAGCTCGGGCGAGGCCGCGCTGATGACGGTCGGCTGCAGGGGGACGAGGGAAGAGTTTCCGGTCATGCTGACCAATGTACAAGTCGGCTTGAACAGCCCGCCCCGGTCATCCTGGTTGGGTATCGAGGGGGACGAGGCTAGCTGGCTTCTAGGCCGAACTCCTGGACTCGCTTCACGGTGGACTCCAGCTCCGCCGGGCCGGGGAGGCGCTTGTGGACGGCGAGGAAGCTGGCCTGCACATCCTGGCGGGTGGCGGGAGTCTTTCCGGTGTCGATGAGGTAGGCGATGATGTCGAGGTAAGAGGGGCTGCGGGTATCCAAAGCGTTCAAGAAGGGGGTAGGGAGGTCACGGTTGGCTTCGAGGTAGATGCGGTACTCCTCGGGGAGGGGGAGCGCATCGGCGACATCGGTCGCATCGAGGGCTGCCGGATCGGGTCCCTCGGTGGTGTCGGTGGCCCAGAGCTTGGCTCGGATCTGACTAAATGGGTTGAACATGGTGCGCTCTCTCCTTCCTCAAAATCCGTGGATTTGCAATATTAAAACATAGGGTAATCAACAATTGTTGGAAAAGTCAAGCATTTTTTCTACCCACCTTATTTGGGTTTAGAGAACTCAAAAACAAAACCCCGCAGGGGAGGGTTTCTGCCCTCCTGCGGGGTAGTGGTGCTGCTAAGCGGCTCAAATACTCAGATGCAGAGCGCGGGTGGCCTGTGGCTTTTAGTCGCCACCGCCGCCATCTCCGCCGCCACCGTCTCCACCGCTGGAGCCGCTGTCCGAGCCGGAGCTGGGGAAGCCGCCAAAGCTGTTGTTGGAGGGGCCACCGCTCTGGTCGCTGTTCCACTGGGTGGTAGGGGCATCAGCGTCGCTGCCGTTCGTCATGCCCGCCGCACCAGCGCCACCGGCAACGCCAGCGGCGCCAGCACTGCCAGCGTTGTCCGTGCCACCGATGGTGTAGCCAGCGTAGCCGTCGTTTCCTCGATTGTTCCAGGGTTTACTGTTCTGGGACTTATTGCCCTGGTTGTTGCCCCAGAAGTTGGAACTCTGGTTGTTGGGGGCCTGCGCGGGCGAGCCCTGGTAATTGGAGCCCTGGAAGTTAGAGCCCTGGTTGGCGGACCCATAGCTGCCGTACGGGCTCTGCCCAGTATTCGGAGCTGCGTTCGGGGCTCCAGCCGCTCCGGCAGGCGCGGCTGCGGGAGCATAGCTACCGTTGGCCTCCTTCGCCGCTGTCTCCTTATGCTCCTTGCGTTCCTTGCGGGCACGTACGGGCGTCATAAAGAGATAGTCCAAGCTAAAGCGACCCGAGCCGGACGCAGCCAGGGCGAGGCCCGCAGCACCCAGAACCCCGACGAGCTCCCAGCCGCCGTCGGCAACGAAGACACCCTTGCCCCAGTGCGCGAAGCCGAAGGCGAAGCTCATCTGGATAAACAGCAGCGGGCCGACAACTCGAACCAGCAGGCCGAGGATCAGCAGCACGCCCGCGGCGAGCTCGAAGTAGGTGGCGATCTGCGCGGAAGCGTTCGGCCACGGCACGCTCATGGACTCGAAGGATTGTGCCGTGCCGTCGATGGTCCAGGAATCGTACTTTTGCCAACCGTGGGCGATCAACACGATGCCCACGAGGATGCGGGAAATCGTGATGCAAATATCTTTAAAAATATTCATGTCGCTAACGCTACCAACTTAGCGGTGGCATGGCCGGGCTTGTGGCAGGTCAATCTGCTACAGATAGAGGCCAGAGTGGGCCTGGTCAGCGGGCCTAGTAGTAGTACGGGAAGTCGTCCCAGTTCGGCTCGCGCTTCTCTAAGAAGGCATCCTTGCCTTCTACTGCCTCGTCGGTCATGTAGGCCAGGCGCGTAGCCTCACCTGCGAAGACCTGCTGGCCCATTAATCCGTCGTCGGTCAGGTTGAAGGCGAACTTCAGCATGCGCTGTGCTGTGGGGGACTTGGTGTTGATCTTGCGACCCCATTCGATGGCGGTGTCCTCCAGGTCCGCGTGATCCACCACACGGTTGACGGCACCCATCTGGTGCATCGTTTCAGCGTCGATGGCCTCGCCGAGAAAGAAGATCTCGCGGGCAAACTTCTGGCCCACCTGCTTGGCGAGGTATGCGGAGCCGTAGCCTGCGTCGAAGGAGCCGACGTCGGCGTCCGTCTGCTTGAACTTCGCGTGCTCGCGGGAGGCCAGGGTTAGGTCGCACACCACGTGCAGGCTGTGCCCGCCGCCAGCGGCCCAGCCGTTGACTAGGCAGATTACAACCTTCGGCATCGTGCGGATCAGGCGCTGCACCTCCAGGATGTGCAGGCGGCCGCCCTCAACCTTCGCGCGGGCCTCGTCCACCCCTTCTGCGCCAGCGGCGGCGACGTCCGAATCGTGGCTGGTTGCGTACTGATAACCGGAACGGCCACGGATGCGCTGGTCGCCGCCGGAGCAAAACGCCCAGCCGCCGTCCTTCGGGGAAGGCCCGTTGCCGGTCAACAGGATGGTGCCCACGTCCGGGGTGCGGCGCGCGTGGTCCAGTGCCCGGTACAGCTCATCGACGGTGTGCGGGCGGAAGGCATTGCGGACCTCTGGGCGGTCGAAGGCGATGCGCACGATGCCGTTGGCGCGGCCCTCGCCGACGTGACGGTGGTAGGTGATGTCCGTGAAGTTGTCTACGCCCGGCACATCGACCGGGCGCCACAGCTCGGGGTTGAAGGGGTTGTTGCTGGAATCAGTCATGCCCGCCATTCTATCGGCCGGCCGCTTTTGGCAAGGTAGGAAGCATGAACAGTTCCGCCCCGTCTTCTAACCCGTCCTTCCCGCTGCCGTCGCTCGCCGAGTTACTCGAGCGCGCCGACGTGGTTGCCCTGCCGATGCGGGTGTCCTTCCGTGGCGTGACTGTACGCGAGGCCCTTCTTATTGACGCCCCGTCCCAGTGGGCCGAGTTCGCCCCCTTCCCGGAATACGAGCCGGCCGAGGCTTCCCTGTGGCTGCGTTCGGCGATCCAGTACGGCTATGGAACTAGCCGTTCAGCCCCCGCCGACGAATGGGTTGCCGTCAACGCGACCATCCCGGCAGTGGACGTAGACGCCCAGCCGGGGATCATCGGCGAGCTCATGGAGCGTTATCCCGGCTGCACCACCGTGAAGGTCAAGGTCGCGGAGAAGAACGCCCTGGCCAACGATCCGGCCGCCAGCATGCGCCAGGACGTTCAGCGCGTCCGCGCAGTTCGGCAGTGGTATGCGGACCAGGGGATTCGTGCCCCGAAGATCCGCATGGATGCCAACGGCGGCTGGACCGTCCGGCAAGCCCTGGAGGTTGTGGAAACCCTCGCCGCCGATGGCCCGCTGGATTACGTAGAGCAGCCCTGCCGCACCGTCGCCGAACTGGCGGAGGTGCGCCAGAGCCTCATGCGGCGGGGATTGTTTGTGCGGGTTGCGGCCGACGAGGCCATTCGTAAGAGCGCGGATCCGATCACAGCGGTCAAGGAGGTTACCGACGCAGGGGCGTGTGACGTGGCCGTGCTCAAGGTGCCGCCACTCGGGGGCGTGGATCAGCTCCGCCGGGTGGCCAGCGAGGTCGCGCAACGCGGCGTGTCCATCACGGTGAGTTCGGCCCTGGATACTGCGGTTGGCCTGGGTGCCGGCCTGCAGGCCGCCGCCAGCTTGGTGCACATCGATGACGACGGCATGGTCGCCGAACCCAACGCCGCCGGGCTGGCCACCGGCACGCTTTTTGAACACGACCTCGCAGAGCGCCGAATCGTCGATGGCCGCATGCACACCGGCGCTGTAACCCCCGATGCCGACCGACTGGCGGAGTTCCGCCTTACCGGCGAGAGGCGTGATTGGTGGCTGGACCGCCTGCGTGCGGCTTATAGCTACCTGGAGGGCGGAAGGTAGATTGTGGAACTGTGACTAACGCTGATAGCTCTTCCCAGGATCCGACTCAAGGCTCTGGCACACACTCTGCTGCGCTGCCCAGCCCCGTTGCAGTACGTGCGGGTTTGGTGCTGGTTGACCAGCTGATTCGCAGCGGTGTGCGGGAGGCAGTGCTGTGCCCCGGCTCGCGGAACTCGCCGCTGAACCTGGCGTTCGTGGAAGCGGAAAGGGTCGGGCGGGTGCGCCTGCATGTCCGCACCGACGAGCGTTCGGCGGCTTTCCTGGCGCTGGGGCTGGCGAAGGTTTCGCGCAATCCGGTGCCGGTCGTCATGACTTCCGGGACGGCCGTGGCTAACTGCCTGCCGGCCATGGTGGAGGCCACGCTTTCCGGCGTGCCGCTGGTTGTGCTCTCGGCGAACCGGCCGCTCTCTATGCTGGGCTCGGGGGCGAACCAGACCATCGACCAGGCGGAGATCTTCGGCACCCATTCCGTATGCACCCTGAACACCGGCGAGCTGGCGCTGGAAGGCGCCGCTGCCGACACCACAGCGGAGATCCGCGACCTGGTGCGCAAGCTAATCGCTGCGGCAACGGACCCCATCGACGGCGGCGGAGCCCACCTGGACGTGCCGCTGCGGGAACCCCTCGTGCCGCCGACGCTGGACGAGCTTTCGCTGTGGGCCGGTGAAATTGCCGCCACTGAAGACGGCGCTGAAGATGCGGAAACGACCGAGGGCGCACAAGGCTCTCACGTGCCCGGCCAGCTCGCCCGCGGTCCCCGGAAGCTGCCCTATGGCCAGGTCGAGGTAGACCTGTCGCGCCGCACGCTCGTCATTGCGGGATCCGTCAGCGACGTCGCCTGGGCGCGCTCGATCATGGACGAACTAGCGGACGTGCCGACCATCGCGGAACCCGTAGCCCCGGCACCCGACTTCCCCGTGCACAGCGCGGCCGTAGACATGTTCAGCACCCAGGTCGTCAGCGACGGCGAACACTCGGCGGTCACCACCCCGGAACAGATCGTGGTGATCGGCCGGCCAACCCTCCACCGTGGCGTCACAAAGCTCCTGGCCAACAAGGACATCAACGTCATTGCCCTCAGCGACACCCGCAACATCACCGACGTTTTCGACAACGTCGATGAGGTCGGCAGCACCGTCCGACCGCGCGGCGAGCAGCCGGAAAGCTGGCTGCAGGTCGCCCGCGCCATCAGCGACATGGGCGTAAATCAGGTGCGCGACGGGTTGGCCGAGCACGACCCGTTCACCGCGGTGCATGCTGTGGCCGTTGTTGCGGACGCCCTGCGCGACGGGGACCTCTTGGTACTGGGGGCGTCTACGGCGGTGCGGGATGCCTCCTGCGCCGGGCTGCCTTTTGATGGGGTGCAGGCGATCGCCAACCGTGGGGCGGCGGGGATCGACGGGACCATCTCCACCGCCGTGGGCGCGGCGATGGCGCACGCCCACGCTGACCCGACTGCGATCCGCGCGCCCCGCACTATTGCCGTGATGGGGGATCTGACATTCGCCCACGACCTCGGCGGGCTGAATATCGGGCCGCTCGAACCGCGCCCCGACAACCTGCTGATCGTGCTGACCAACGATAGCGGCGGCGGGATCTTCGAAACCCTCGAGCCCGGAGCCGAGAGTTTGCGCACCTTCGCCGACGGTACCGAAGCTTTCGAGCGCGTCTTCGGCACGCCACTGGACCTGGACTTCGCGGAGCTCTGTGCAGGGTTCGGAGTGGAACACAAGCTGGCTACCAGCGTGGAGGAACTCGCTACAGCCATCGACGAGCACGCCGAAATCGGCGGAAGCGGGATCACGGTGCTGGAAGTGAAGGTGAGCAGGCGTGGGCGTCAAGAAATAGAAAAAAGAATTGCGGGCAAGCGATGAGCAGCACAACAGACCCCGCGAGGAGCGACGAGCTCACCCCGAAACAAATTCGCACGGCGCGCAGGCTGCGGCGTGCCAAGCAAACCGTTATCGCGCTGGCGGGGCTGGTAATGCTGGTGTGCGGCGGGATGATTGTGACCTCTGCGATGGATGACTTTGCGATCTCGCGAGACAAAGCCGAAGCGACGGCGGAGGTGGTCTCGGTGCAGACGCTGCGGACTACCGTGCGTTTCCGCGACGCAGAAGGTAATTTCCGGCAGCCCGAAGAGGGGCTGAAGTACCCTTCCGGCCTGGTGGAAGGGCAGAACGTGCGCGTGGAATACCAGGTCAGCGACCCCGAGAATGTGAAGGTGCAGGGGAGGGGATGGACGTTGGCTTTCCTGCCGGCGCTGTCGTCCATGGCCGTGGGGCTGGGCGTGTGCGCCATGTTGATGCTGATGATCCGCATCTGGCAGAAGAAAAATAAACTTTGAGTAATGAAAGTAACCTTCTGTTTGCCTAGACTTGTAAATGTTTTTACCCAGACGAAACGCGGGCGTGAACTGAAAAAGGGACGCTGAAGGGTATGCGAGTTGCAATTGTTGCCGAGAGCTTTCTGCCTAACGTAAACGGCGTGGTCAATTCCGTCCTCCGCGTGCTGGAGCACTTGCGTGCCAATGGGCACGAAGCGCTGGTGATCGCCCCAGGGGCAACGAATGGGCAAGAGGAAATTGCGACCTACGAGGGCTACCGCATCGCCCGCGTGCCCGCCGTGGACGTGCCGGGCATTAACTCCCTGCCGATCGGCGTGCCGATGCCGAGCGTGTACACGGAGCTGAAGAAGTTCCAGCCAGACGTGGTTCACCTGGCCAGCCCCTTCGTGCTCGGCGGCGCGGGCGCCGTGGCAGCGCGGGCACTGAAGCTGCCTTGCGTGGCTATCTTCCAGACCGACGTGGCGGGCTTCGCCAACAACTACAGGATGAAGCTCCTATCCAAGATGGCGTGGCGCTGGGTGCGCGTCATGCACAACATGTGCGCCATGACGCTTGCCCCGAGCTCCGTGACGATGCGCGAGCTGGAAGAAAACCGGGTGCGGGGCGTGGCGCACTGGGGCCGCGGCGTGGATACGGAACGCTTCCACCCCTCCAAGCGTTCCGACGAGCTGCGCCGCGAGTGGCTGCTGGAAGGCGAGAAGAAGCGTGGCAACGCTGGCGAGGCCGCCGACCTGGAGGGCCGCCGCACCATCGTCGGCTTCGTCGGCCGTCTGGCCGCCGAGAAGTCCGTGGAGCGCATGGCTGCCCTGAACGGCCGGGACGACGTGCAGCTGGTAATCGTCGGCGACGGTCCGGAGATGGAGGACCTCAAGTCCCGGATGCCCACCGCAGTATTCACCGGCGGGCTGTACGGCGAGGATCTGGCGCATGCCTTCGCCAGCCTGGACATCTTCGTGCACACCGGCCAGTACGAGACCTTCTGCCAGGCGATCCAGGAGGCCCAGGCTTCCCGCGTGGCGACCATCGGCCCGGCTGCCGGTGGCCCGATCGACCTCATCAAGCCCGGCCACAACGGCTACCTTCTGAACGTAGAGAACTTCGAGTCCGAGCTGGTCGAGGCGGTGGACACCATCCTTGCCGGGGACGTGGATACCTACCGCGACAACGCCTTCGAGGGCGTGCAGAACAAGAGCTGGTCCAGCCTGTGCGACCAGCTGCTCGGCTACTACCGCCAGGCCATCGCGCAGGGCGGCAAGGCGGCCCCGCGCAAGGGTTCGCAGCGCGACTTCACGGGTGTGCGCGAGGTGCCCCGCCCCGCAGCTGAGGAGACCACCGCGCAGGCCACCGTTGAGACTTCGGCCAAGCCAGCCCCGCAGGTCAGCGCCGAGTCCACGGCCGACTCCGCCGCGCAGGTCGGCACTGAACCCGTCGCGAAGTAAACGCAGCGCCCGCGCTAAGATGTGAGTCGTGTCTCGGGCAAGTTTGGAAAAGAAGCCGCATGAAGTCGCGTCGATGTTCGACGCGGTAGGCAAGAACTACGACCTCACCAACACGGTGTTGAGCTTCGGCCAGGATCGCTATTGGCGCATCCGCACCCGCAAGCGCCTCGACCTAAAGCCCGGCGACCTGGTGCTCGACCTCGCCGCGGGCACGGGCGTATCCACCGAAGAGTTTGCCCGCACGGGCGCCACCTGCATCGCCTGCGACTTCTCCTTCGGCATGCTCGCCGCCGGCTCCCACCGCAACGTGCCGATGGTGTGCGCGGACGGAACGAACCTGCCGTTCGCCGACGCGACCTTCGACGCGGTGACGATCAACTACGGCCTGCGCAACATTGTGGATTTCCGCGCCGGCCTGCGCGAAATGGCGCGCGTGACGAAGCCCGGCGGCAAGCTCGCCGTCGCGGAGTTCTCCACCCCCGTCATCCCGATCTTCAAGACGGTGTACAAGGAATACCTGATGCGCGCCCTGCCGAAGGTTGCGAAGGTAGTTAGCTCCAACGCGGATGCCTACGAGTACCTTGCCGAATCCATCCGCGCCTGGCCTGACCAGGAGGAACTCGCCGCGGAGATCCGCGACTGTGGTTGGCGAGAGGTCGGCTGGCAGAACCTCACCGGCGGAATCGTGGCGCTCCACAGCGCGATCCGCGACTAACTGGAACTCATCCGCGCGCGGCCAGTAGCAGCGGCTACTTCCGCGCGGCGAAGGGCTCGTCGATCGGCGCGAGGTTCACAACCCTTCCTGCACCCCGCCACAGCCTGGCCGCCACGTCGCGGTCGGCGGGGCTCACGAGGTTCCCCATCAGGCGCGTCGCCACGCCCATCACGCGGTTCGCCAGCGGCCCGCGCATGCCCAGCGGCCCGAGCGCGCTCATCAGTCCCGGCATCGTCAACACCACCGCCAGCCGCCGCGCCAGCCCGAACGCCTCGCCGTAGTGTTTCTGCAGTTGATTCGTCCATTCTGGCTCCATGCCGGCGCCGTTGTGGCCCTTTATTTTGGACGCCCACTTCTCCGGCCCGCCCCACTGATCAACCAACAACCGGACCAGCAGCTCGGCGGATTCCAAGGCGTAGTCGATGCCTTCGCCGTTCAGCGGATTGACCAGGGCGGCGGTGTCCCCGATGGCGGCCCAGTTGGGGCCGGCCACGCGGCTGACGGCTCCGCCCATCGGCAGGAGGGCGGAGGTGATGGATTCCGGCTCTCCCTCGATGGCCCATTCGTCGCTGACTTGGCGCGCGTAGTCGCGCAGCAGCTTCTTGGTGTTTACCTTGGCGGGGCGCTTGGTGGTGGCCAGCACTCCGCAGCCGAGGTTCGCTTTGCCGATGCCTTCAGCCGGGCCGCGATCCACCTCTTCGGCCGGATTGCCCAGGGGGAACACCCACCCGTAGCCCGGCTGGGCGGTTCCGGAAGCGTCGTTACGCTCCAGGTGCGAGTGAATCCACGGCTCATCGCCGAAGGGGGTGTTGATGTAACTACGGGCCGCGATGCCGTGGACCAGCCCCTTATCCCACTGCACGCCCAGCTTGCGGGCGATGCCACTGCGCACGCCCTCGGCCAGGACGAAGAAGCGCGCACGGATCTTCACGGGCGCGGATGAACCTTGCGCGCCCTCACCGGTGCGAGTGCCCGCGACCTCGCTGAGCTGTTGGGTTACTGGGTCCGGGGTGGCGTCATTAATCTTCGCTTGAATAAAACGAGCACCCGCCGCGATGGCGATTCCGGCGAGGGCGGCATCCAGGCGCGTGCGGGGGATGGCCGAGCCGCGTTGCGGGAAGTTTCCTGAAGGCCACGGCGCGGTGATGGAGCCGCCGAAGCCGTGCAGCTTGAGGCCCCGGATGTAGGGGGCGCCGTCGAGGAGGTGGAGCGCGCCCATCGACTCCAGGGAGGCGACGGCGCGTGGGGTGAGGCCATCGCCGCAGGTCTTATCGCGGCCGATAGGGAGGGGGCTGGGTGCAGTGCCCGGCACAGAACCTGCCGCAGTGCCCGGCTTAGAACCCGGCACGTCGGCCATGTCCACCATTGCGACGTCCAGGCCAGCGCGGGCGGCGTGGAAAGCGGCGGCGGCACCGGCCGGGCCTGCTCCGATGACGGCGAGATCGCACTCGATGCTGTGGGAGCCAACGGTGGAAGTTTCAGAAGCGGGGGGATTCATCGACACCCATTGTTCCACGCGGGTGGGGAAGGGCTGGCGGGGAGGTCGAGGCGTAGATCGCACGTGCGTTAAACACCGCCACGTTAATCGACTAAAGTGTCGGTAGACATGTAAAAGACCGCATGTGAAACACCGCATGCGCAGTTCAAGAGGAAAAGTCGAGGCTGACCACGGACATGCCAAGTGCCACACCCCGTAAACCGGCGCTCCCTGACGTGGGGGATGCGCAACTAAACGAGGCCTTGGGCCAGTCGATGCAGCAGGTTGAACAGCTGCTGAAGGATCGGTTGTCGGTTGGCGAATCCTTCCTCACCGACAAAATCAGCCACCTCTTCGAGGCGGGCGGCAAGCGCTTCCGCGTGATGTTCGCCCTGCTGGCGGCTCATTACGGTGAGAAGCCGACCGCGCAGGAAGTACACGAGGCAGCTGCCGTGGTGGAACTGACCCACCTGGCAACGCTGTACCACGACGACGTGATGGACGAGTCCGACCAGCGCCGTGGTGCGGAATCCGCGAACAAGCGCTGGAACAACTCCGTGGCCATTTTGGCGGGCGACTACCTGTTCGCTATCGCCAGCGACATCATGGCAACGCTTGGCACCCAGACGGTGCAGCACTTCGCGGAGACCTTCCGGGAGCTGGTGACCGGCCAGATGCGCGAAACCATCGGCGCCCGCGAGGGGGAGGACGAGATTGAGCACTACCTGACCGTCATCCAGGAGAAGACGGGCGTGCTCATCGCTTCGGCGGGCTGGCTCGGCGCACTCCACAGTGGCGCTTCCGAGGAACACCGCGAGGCACTGTTCCGCTTCGGCCGTAACGTCGGCCAGATCTTCCAGATCGTTGACGACATCATCGACATTTGGGCCGACCCGGAGGTCTCCGGCAAGCAACCTGGCACGGACTTGCGCGAGGGCGTGTTCACCCTGCCGGTTCTTTATGCAATGCAGCAGGATGACGCCACAGGGGCGCGACTGCGCGAGATTCTCACCGGGCCTGTCACAGAGGATGCCTTGGTGGACGAGGCGCTGGAGCTTATCCGTGGCTCCGAAGGTCGCGAGAAGTCCTTTGAGGTCGTGCAGCGCTACCGCCAGTACGGCGAGGATGAGCTGGCCAAGCTGCCCGAGAACCAGGTGACTCAGGCGCTGCGCCACTTGATGGACTTCGCCTTGGAGCGCCTGGGATAGCTGGCGGAGTGGCCTCGGAGCCTGCGGGGCGCGCAGGGTAGCTTCCGGAGAGCTGCTTGAGCTGGCGATTTGCATAAGTTGGGGCTACTCGTAGTAGAGTTACCAGCGCACCGAATGGTGCATGCCAGATTGCCCGAGCGGCCAAAGGGAGCGGACTGTAAATCCGCCGGCTCTGCCTTCGTTGGTTCGAATCCATCATCTGGCACAGCGCCAAATGGCAAAAACGACAACCCGGTGGTTGCTTCCCTGTGTGGGAGGTGGCCACCGGGTTTTGCTATGCCTGGCGGACGGACGGCGAGACCGGAGACCAAGGGGGAAATCGGGGTGTCGCGGACCGGGTTTTGCTGGCACCATGGGGTCGTACATCCTCTAGAAAGGAGCAAACATGGCAAAGCTAGATGGCAAGCGCATTGGTGTTCTCGCGACGAATGGTTTCGAGGACTCTGAGTTCAGCTCTCCGGTTGAGGCTGTCCGCAATGCAGGTGGCGCAGTGACTGTCCTAACCCCTGGTGGCGAGAAGATTGAGGGCAAGAACGGTTCTACCTCTGAGGCGGATGCCTCTACCGAGAGCTCTCGTGACGCTGAGTTTGACGGGATTATCCTTCCGGGTGGTACCGGAAACGCCGACCAGCTGCGCATGGACGAGGCAGCGGTCGAAATTGTGAAGAAGCATGTCGAGGCTGGAAAGCCACTGGCCGTGATTTGCCACGGGGCGTGGATTCTTACCGACGCGGACGTTCTCCGTGGCCGTACCTTGACCTCGTACCCATCGTTGAAGACTGACCTCCAGAACGCTGGGGCGAAGTGGGTAGACGAGGAGGTTCACGTGGATAACGGGTTGGTTTCTTCCCGTACTCCGGCCGATCTTGACGCGTTCAATGCGAAGTTGGTCGAGGAGTTCGCCGAGGGGCAGCACTAGAAACTCCCAGCGCGGAGCCGGGTCCCAGATGGGGCTCGGCTCCTTTCTCTTTAACTACCTAGTTTGCCGAAGGGTGAGATGCTTAAAAGCGTTCCTGAACAGCAGATTTGTGATTATCATTGAAAACTGGTTATGCTACTTCAGGCTTTGATCAACGGGCCAAAGCGGATAGCCCCGCTAGGTTTGATTGATTTAAGTTGTGCCCCCTTAGCTCAGTCGGCAGAGCGTTTCCATGGTAAGGAAAAGGTCGACGGTTCGATTCCGTCAGGGGGCTCTGTCATTTTATGCGCCCCGTCACGCGACGTTAGACACAGACCGTTGGCGGTCCGTAGCAAAGTGGCGACGATGGCGGTGTAGCTCAGCTGGTTAGAGCGCACGACTCATAATCGTGAGGTCGAGGGATCGAGTCCCTCCACCGCTACCACTTAAGAACAGAACCACCCGGTGATGTAAATCGCCGGGTGGTTTTGCTTTTGCCCCTAACCCCGCAAGCCCCAGTACCCGCGCCCTATTTGGTCGCGCGGTCGTTATCCTGCTATTGTTTTTGAACGTTGCACTGAATGTGTGGCGTGGAAGCTACAAGCTCAGCAGATGGGCACTGTATTTCCTCGCTATCAGGATGTTGCTTCACCTATGTTGATCTGGTCGCGTACACTCGTGAACCAGAACTTCGATTAGGGGCGTGGCTCAATTGGCAGAGCAGCGGTCTCCAAAACCGCAGGTTGCAGGTTCAAGTCCTGTCGCCCCTGCACGATCTTCCTTGCAGGTACCTTTAAGGAGAACTTAGACGTGAGCGACGAGAGCAAAAAGACCGCAGCCGGTAAATCCGGCAATGGCGGCAGCCTTCGTCCGTCCGGCAAGCGTCAGGTGGCCGGTCAGGCCACCACGTCCCGCGCGGTCGCGAACTCCAACTCCAAGGCTCCGGAAGTTGTAAAGACCCGCAAGAACCCCTTCAGCGCCATCGTGGATTACATCCGCGGCGTGATTGCTGAAATGGGCAAGGTTATCTGGCCCACGGGTCGCGAGATGGTGAACTACACCATCATCGTCCTGCTGTTCCTAATCTTCGTCTGCGCCCTTGTGGCCGGCACCGACTGGGCTGCCAGCTGGGGTCTGCGACAGATCATGCGCTAACTTGTGTTAAGCTAGCAAGCATCAACTTATATACCGCCTTCGCCGCCCGGCGATAGGCGGATTTTTAATGATGGAGGGTGCTTCCATGACCGAAGAGAACCAGAACAACCAGAACGGCGAGGCCGTCAGCGCAGAGAGCCTGGCTGCAGCCGCTCAAGAAGACGTACAGCAGGCCGTTGCTGAGGCACACCAGGACGTTGCGGGTGCTGAGGCTGAGGGCGTCACTAATGATGACGCCGCAGCACCAACCACCGAAGGGGCCGAAGAAACGGCGAACGCCGACGGCGCCGAAGCTTCCGAGGCTTCCGCAGCAGCCGAGGGCGGCGAGGGTGCAGAAGGCGAAGCCGAGCAGTCCGCAGAGGACGCTGCGATGGCTGCCTACAAGGCTCGCCTGCGCCAGTTCATGCGCGCGCTGAAGAAGCTGCCGGGCGAGTGGTACATCATCCAGTGCTACTCCGGCTACGAGAACAAGGTGAAGACCAACCTGGAGATGCGCGCCCAGACCCTGGGTGTGGACGAGCAGATCCACGAGGTTGTCGTGCCGATCGAGGAAGTTGTGGAGCTGCGCGACGGCAAGCGCAAGCTGGTGAAGCGCAAGCTGCTGCCGGGCTACGTGCTGGTGCGTATGTCTCTGGATGACGCCTCCTGGTCCGTTGTCCGCGATACCCCTGGCGTGACTAGCTTCGTCGGCAACGAGGGCAAGCCCACCCCGGTAAAGATCCGCGAGGTTGCGAAGTTCCTGCTGCCGCCGGAGACCGCGAAGCCGCAGGAATCCGAGGATGGCGAAGAGGCAGCTACCGGCGTGGACGTATCCGCAACGGGCGTGGCCACCCCGCCGAAGCCGGCCAGCGAGCAGGTTGTGGTGGATTACGAGGAGGGCGAGTCCGTCACCATCCTGTCTGGCCCGTTCGCTTCCGTTTCTGCAACCATCAGTGAGATCGATGCTGAGAACAACCGCCTGAAGGCCATGGTCTCCATCTTCGGCCGTGAGACCCCGGTTGAGCTGGAATTTGATCAGGTAGAGAAGCTGAACTAGAGTTATGCAGGTTGTCCGTGGGCTTATGTTCGCGGCGCGACACGCAAGTTTTTCCATTTCCGGTAGCTGGTGCAATCCCGGCATCCGGTCGATGCGATTTTCCCGTGCTTACCCGTGCTGCGGGGTCGCGTTGATAACAGAAAGTAGGTTTAAAGATGGCTAAGAAGAAGGTCACTGGCCTTATTAAGCTGCAGATCCAGGCTGGTCAGGCTACCCCGGCACCGCCGGTTGGCCCGGCTCTGGGTGCGCACGGCGTGAACATTGTTGAGTTCACCAAGGCGTACAACGCTGCTACCGAGGCTCAGCGTGGCAACATCGTTCCGGTTGAGATCACCGTCTACGAAGACCGTTCCTTCGACTTTAAGCTGAAGACCCCGCCGGCAGCGAAGCTGCTGCTGAAGGCTGCGGGCATCCAGAAGGGCTCCGGCGTTCCGCACACAGACAAGGTCGGCTCCGTTACTTGGGATCAGTGCAAGGAGATTGCAACCACCAAGAAGGAAGACCTGAACGCCAACGACGTTGAGGCTGGCGCTGCCATCATCGCCGGTACTGCTCGCTCCATGGGCATCACCGTCAAGGACGCTCCGCAGAAGTAATTCCCTAACCGGATTCACACACCGTGGTAAGGCTGCTTGCTTGGCCTGCACCACAACTCCAACGAAGCTAAAGATTGGATTCACTATGAGCAAGACCTCTAAGGCATACCGCGCGGCAGCGGAGAAGATCGACGCTGGCCGCCTGTACACCCCGCTGGCAGCTGCTAAGGCTGTCAAGGAGACCTCCTCCAAGAACTTCGACGCTACCGTCGACGTTGCTATCCGCCTGGGCGTTGACCCGCGCAAGGCTGACCAGCTGGTCCGCGGCACCGTTTCCCTGCCGAACGGCACGGGTAAGGAAGTTCGCGTTGTCGTCTTCGCCGAGGGCCCGAACGCTACCGCCGCTGAAGAGGCTGGCGCTGACGTTGTTGGCACCGCCGAGCTGATCGAGAAGATCCAGGGCGGCTGGACCGACTTCGACGCTGCGATCGCTACCCCGGATCAGATGGCCAAGGTTGGTCGTGTGGCTCGCGTCCTGGGTCCCCGTGGCCTGATGCCGAACCCGAAGACCGGCACCGTCACCACCGACGTTGCTAAGGCTGTCTCTGAGATCAAGGGCGGTAAGATCTCCTTCCGCGTGGACAAGGCTGCTAACCTGCACGCCATCCTGGGCAAGGCTTCCTTCACCGAGAAGCAGCTGGCTGAGAACTACGGCGCTCTGATCGACGAGCTGCTGCGTCTGAAGCCTTCCTCCTCCAAGGGTCGCTACTTCAAGAAGGTCACCATGTCTTCCACCAACGGTCCGGGCGTGCCGGTGGACAACACCATCGTGAAGGACTTCACCGAAGAGGCTTAAGCCTCGTTTCCTAGATTCCTTCTAGGTTTTCGCACCCTCGTTGCCTTTGGGCGGCGAGGGTGTTTTCTTTTGCCTGAGGATGGTTCGGGTGCGCCGGTGGGGTAGCGGAGAAGGGGGCGCCACACCCGTTGTTTGAAAATGGTTACCACTTCACTATAGTCCTTAATAAAAACTAGACCCATTGTGTTTTAAAGGACTTAATCTGGTGCGCACATCACCCCTCGCGGCACTCTCAGTCGCTCTTCTCGCAGGCTTCGCAGCCTTCCTCGGTATTGGTAGCCTCGGCCCGCAGTCCCTACCTGAGGCAAAGGCCGATTCTGTCACCCTGAATCAGGGCCATATTGACGCCTTCCACGTCACATCCTCAGGCAAAGGCAACCTCAAGCTCGATCTGACCGAAGATGCCACTGGTTCCCACGTGACTCACGATCCGAACAACGTCACCTTGGAGGTCGGGGCGCACGCCTACGAAGCCCGCACCGCAGAAGTGGCGGAGGTCGGGGTGCCGACCTACTTCCTGCCGCAGACCCAAGCGCAGGACCTGATTTGGCCGGGCTGGGATACTCAGGGCGTCGCACCGCACTACCAAGGCGTTAAGATCAACTTCAATCGCGTGTGCGGCCCGGGCCGAGTGTTCATGTGGAGCCAGGCGTTCGGCGGCGGCGCCACCTCGCTGCTCTCGGACGGGGTAGAGGTCAAGTCTGGCAACAGCATCAACCAGGCTAACCCCAGCCACGTCCACGCCAACTGGGGCTTCGAGCGCCCCGGCCGCTACTCCATGCAGGTGCAGGCCACCGCTGACGGTGCTGAATCAGAAGTGAAGACCTACACCTGGGTCGTCGGTAAGTCCGACCAGGATTCCAACGCCGACGAACCCGCCGAGGGGGCCACCCCGTGCGGAGGCGAAGACACAGACGCTGGCGCCGGGGCATCGGACGACTCGAACAGCGGTGGTAACGCCAGCGGCGGCGCTACCGGCGGTGGTTCCGCTGGCGCCGGCACTGGGAACAAGGCCGGTTCCGCGAGCGCCGGTGCTTCCGGCAAGGGCAAGGCCGGAATGGCAGGAAAGTCCACCTCTGCCAGCAGCACTTCCAGCTCCACCGGCTCCGCGGGCACGCAAGGCTCGGCCACGTGCCAGAAGGGCGAGCCCGCCCTCCGCCCGCAGATCAAGGACGACCGCCAGCAGCCTCCGAAGTGGACCAGCCCCAGCGCGCTGAACTTCGGCCTGGGCTCCGGAGCGAAGACGAATCTTCCGCAGCCTCTCGGCCCTGTTGGAGCCGGCACCGCCTGGATGATCGGTGCGACCCAGTCCAACGGAGTGCCGTGGGTGGGCGTAAACACCATGCACCCTGACCTGCTGGCAAATACTCAGGGGGATGTCACCTTCAAGCTGACGTCCTTCAGCGGACCGGGCAGCATGTACGTCTTCGAGCAAGGCAACCTGGGCCAGGTTGTGGGCAAGGAATGGTTCAAGGCCAGCGGCGGGAATGCATCCGGCGCCCACGTGGTGCCGCGCAACTCGCACGTGCACCCGAACTGGGTGTTCTCTAAGCCCGGCACGTACAAGGTGGGCATCACCCAGACCGCCACCACCAAGCAGGGCAAGAAGATCAGCGCGCCTGCCACCCTGACATTCACCGTCGGCGGCAGCGGCAATGCCAACAGCGGCCACTTCGATTTCGGTGCGAGTGTCACCACTGACGGCGACTGTGCCTCCGGTGCAGCTGACGGTTCCGGCGCAGCAGGTGCGGGCGGAAGCGCAGCCGGTGGGGATGCCGGCGCTGCATCCGGCGCCGACGGCTCCCTCGCCGATACCGGATCAACCTCCGCGATGTTGGCCCTGGCCATCGCGGGCGCGGGCCTGATCGCCCTCGGTGCAGGCGTGGTCTACATGTTGCGCACGAATTCTCTGTCCGTAGATTCGGTGGCGTCTCTTCGTTCGATGACGCCCCCTCGATCCCCGGGCGCTAAGTCTTAAGGATGGGGCACGCAGCTTCATCGCGGCGGGGGCTTGCCAAGTCCCTGTGCGCGAATGTCAGTATGGTGCTGCTCTCTGCGGGCTTAGCCAGCTGTGCTGCAGCTGGCGGCGCGAGCTTGCCCAGTAGGGATGACGGCATCACGGATGTCGTAGCCTCCACCCCGATCATCGCCGACCTCGCCCGCCATGTCGCGGGCGATGCCGCCCGCCTGACCGCCCTGATCCCGAACACCGCTGACCCGCACACCTACGAGCTCACCCTGCGGGACGTTCGCAACCTCGCAAACGCGGACATCGCGTTCAACAACGGGCTGCTGCTGGAGCAGCAGTCGGTGCTGCGCACCATGGATAACGGAGTGCTGCCCGGCACGGAGGTCGTGGCCCTGGCCGACGTGGCCGCCAACCAAGGCGCCACCGTCATTCCCCTGGTGGAGAACATGGCGTTAGACACCGTCTGGCTGGGTTTGCGCGCCCAGGGGATCGGCGCCCGGCACGGCGGCTCCGCGCGCTCCGAAGTGCACCTCAGCGTAACTGACGTGGAGGGTCCGGGTGATGCGGCGGCATACATCACCGGTACCTTCGGCCAGCCGGAGATCTTCTTTAACTCCCGCGATGGCTTCGATGCCACCCGCGGGTACGAGGGCGATACCGCCACGCTGCCGGTCGACGCACACACCCACATGAGCTGGTCTTTCTCCAAGCCAGGCACGTACACCCTGCACTTGAGCGCATCTCTGGTGCCGGATGAGGGCAAACCTCCAGAGCACATCGCGGACCAGACCGTGCGTTTCAATGTGGGCACGGAAGACGGGGCGTCAAGAAAGATAGACAGTGGGCACTACGACATTGCGGTGAACGCCGACGACAACAGCATCAACCTCGTCGGCGACGGTGGCACCATCGACCCCAAGAATGCCGTGGTCAGCGTGCCTAACCAGACCCTGCAGCCAATCCCGGGCGACCCTAACTTCCGCTTCCTCGGCACGGCGGGCGACGAGACCTACCTTTTGCCCCAAGCGGTGCTGGGCAAGCACGTCCACGGCGAGCTCGACCCGCACCTGTGGCACAACGCGAAGAACGCGATGGCGTATGTGAAGGTCATTCGCGACAAGCTCATCGCCGTAGATCCCAAGCACGCCGCTGATTACCAGCAGAACGCGCGAACCTACCTGGACGAGCTCGACCGCCTCGACCGGGAGATCAAGCGCCAGGTCCGCAGTATTCCCGAGGCTCGCCGGCACTTGGTGACCGCCCACGACGGCTACGCCTATTTTGCTGACGCCTACGGCCTGGACGTAGCCGGCTTTGTCACCCCGAACCCGGAGATCGAGCCGAGCACACGGGACCTTGTGAGCCTGACACGCACCCTGGAAAACCTGCAGGTTCCGGCGGTCTTCATCGAGCCGACGATGGCGGGGCGTACGCGCGAGTTACAACAGATCGCCGACCGGCTGGGCGTGAGTGTGTGCCAGATCCGCAGCGACACCCTGGACGAGGCAGCGTCGACGTACGTGGACCTGATGCGGACAAATGCCGAATCGATGGCGGACTGCCTGAGTGGCGCATAGACCAACGGCGCGCAGGAACGACAACGACGTTTCCAGAAACAAGAGAAAAACAGAACAACAGAAGAACAAAAGTAAAGGATTGAACGGAACATGCGAAACACACGGATCAGGAAGTCCGGTCTAGCTCCCACGGCCGCCGCACTGCTGGCCGGGGGAGTAGTAGTGGCGGGAGTGCCGGTGGCCCCGCCGGTCGCAGTGGCGCAGGCGCAGGAGCCAGCACAGGGCCAGGCACAAGATCCGGCGCTGCAACAAACCGTGACGGATAAGGAAGAGCACGCCCCCGCCGGTACTTCCCACGTGTTTAGCCGCGGCCACGCGGATCTCGGCATGCGCCTGGACGGCGGCAAGCTGGACGTGCAACTGCGCGACGACGCGGAGGAAAAGCCCATCTGGCGTGTGCTGGACGACGTGGTCTTCGATGTCTCCGACAAGGCCAAGCAGCAACTGCCCGCCGACGGTGGCTACGAGTTCACCGGCGCGCAGCCCGGCCAGGAGGTATGGGTCCTGCCACAGACCGAGGTGCAGGGCGTGCCGTGGTTGGGGTGGAACACGCAGTCCCCGGCGCTGATAGCCCAGGCCAATCGTGGTGTGACCATGGAGTACCTGGGCCACCAGGGGCCTGGCCAGATGAGCATGTTCTTGCAGGCCGGCGGCTTTGAACAGCCCCAGGAGCTGTGGAACTCCGCGCAGCCCACCCCGCAGGACCTGTGGGTGGATCTGAACACGCACACCCACGCCAACTGGGTATTCACCGAGCCGGGCGTGCACCGAGTGGCCATGGGGGTGCGGGTGAAGATGAAAGACGGCTCCGAGAAGATCACCACGAAGGTGCTGAACTTTGCCGTGGGCGTGGACCCTTCCGAGGCGCAGAACTCCAACTGGGAGGGTGAGCTGCCGAAGGCAGGTGCTGCCGGTTCTTCTGGTGACGCCAACAGTTCCAACCCCAACAATTCCGCCAACGCCGCAGATGCGGATGCCGACAACTCCGAGGAAGGCTCCGATGGCGGCAACTCCGCCCTGCCGTGGATCCTGGGCGGCATCGGCGTGGTGGTCGTCGCACTGCTGGCCTTCGGTTTCCTCTCCCTGCGCAAGGGAGCCAAGGAGCGCAAGCGCATCGAGGATGAACTGTGGGGTCAGCTGAAGTGACCGCACTGCAGATCGCGGATCTGGATGTCCGGTTGGCCGGTCGACAGATCCTCACCGATGTGAACCTCGAGGCGCACCCCGGGGAGCTAATCGGGCTACTAGGCCCCAACGGCGCGGGCAAGACCACCCTGATGCGCAGCATCTTGGGGCTCATCCCGCGGACCAAGGGAAGTGTCAAGGCCGCGAGCGTGGGCTATGTTCCCCAGCGCCACGAGTTCGCGTGGGACTATCCCATCGACGTTCGCCACACCGTGCTGAACGGTCGCGCGGGGCTGATTGGTCCGTTCCGTCGGTCGCGCCGGGCAGACTTTGCGGCCACTGCGCATGCGTTAAAGCGCGTGAACCTTCAGCACTTGGCGGACCGTCCCATCGGTCAGCTCTCCGGTGGGCAGCGCCAGCGCGTGCTGGTGGCGCGCGCCCTAGCTGTGGAGCCCACTTTGCTGTTGCTGGACGAGCCTTTCACTGGCATGGATTTCCCCAGTATCGAGTCTCTGGTGGAGATCCTGCAGTCTCTGGCAGCCGATGGCATGAGCATCCTGATGGTGACCCACGATCTGGCGCAGGCGGTGCACGTCTGCGATCGTGTGGTGCTGCTGAACGGTCGCGTAGTCGCCGACGGCGCCCCGGACCAGCTGCAGAACCCCGAACCGTGGATGGAGACCTTCGACGTTCGCCCGGATTCGCCACTGCTGCGGGGAGTGGGGTTGGTGCCGTGATCTCCTTCTCCCAGTTCCTCGCCGACCTGACGAATCCCGCCCTGGCCTTCCTGCCGAAGGCGCTGCTGGTGGCGGTTCTCTCCGCGCTGGTCTGTGGAGTGATCGGCACGCACGTGGTGCTGCGCGGCATGGCGTTCATCGGCGATGCGGTCGCGCATGCCGTGTTCCCGGGCTTGGCTATTGCTTTCGCCCTGCAGTTCTCGGTGATCGCCGGCGGAGCGTTGGCCGGTGCCGTGGTGGCCCTGCTGATCGCCCTGTTCTCGCAGCGCAGGCGCGTGAAAGAGGACACGATCATCGGCATCTTCTTCGCCGCCGCCTTCGCCCTGGGTCTGGTGGTGATCTCGAAGGTGCAGGGCTACACGGCCAGCCTGAATAGCTTCCTTTTCGGCTCGATCACGGGCGTATCCAATTCCGACATCATCTTCAGCGCTGTTGTCGGCGCGGTCGTGATTCTGGCCGTGGCAGCGCTGCACAAGGAGATCGTGGCGGTCTCCGTCGACCGCGAAACCGCCGCTGCCATGGGCATCCGTGTGTTGCTGATCGACGTGGTCCTTTACCTCGCCGTCACCGCCGCCGTGGTGATGTCTGTTCGCACCGTCGGCAACATTCTAGTGCTCGCACTGCTGATCACCCCGGCCGCGGCAGCGCGACTCTGGACCGACCGACTGGTCGTGATGATGAGCCTCAGCGCCGTGATAGGCATGGTCGGTTCCTTCCTCGGCGTGTACGTGTCTTGGGCGATCGATGTGCCCACGGGCGCAACCATCGTCCTGGTGCTCACCGTTGTTTTCCTCTTTTCTTTCTTTGTGGCGACGCCCATTCGCGCCGCCCGGCAATCCAACAACCCCTCACAGGTGGTAGCTACTGATGCATAAAAAAGATGAACTCTTTCAGCAGCTGGCCAAGCGGCAGCAGGCTGAGCTTAAACTGCTTAAGCAGCTCAAACACAGCCAAAACAGGGCCGATCGGATGATGTGGGCAGCCAAGTCCACCCTGGCGGTATTGGGCGTGCTGGTGTTAACCGTGGTGGCCGGCGCCTGGAATGCGGCGTCACCACTAACCAGTGATCACCGCACCGCCGAGGTGTTGCAGCGTGCGCAAGCAACACCGACAGGGCATAAGCCCGGAACGACCAGTGACGGACCAACCGTCGGCAAGGACGTGAAGAATCCGGCCACCGGAAAGACGCACGTTTGTGCGGGCAGGAAGCTGCTGTACAACGCCCACGTGGATGCGATTTACGGAACGTATAACAAGGGCAAGCCGGACGTGATGGTCGTCGATGGGCAGCAGCCCGTGCCCGCCGATGGCGTCTGTCTGCGACTGGCACCCGACGCGATCGATGGCAAGGAAGCCTCCCGCATCAAGGTGCCGAACAAGAAGGCGCTGTCCTTCCTAGGCAAGCCCGGCACGGTGCTGTGGCATGCCCCGCAGAACGCGGACTTCACTAACCAATGGCGCCCGATCTGGGCGGGCCTGGGTGCTTTTGACCCGGCACACGAGATCGAGGTGCCGAAGGATTTCGCCGAGCCAAATCTCCACTTCCATATGAAGAAGTTCTCCGGCCCCGGCGACATGGAGGTTTTCTTCCACAACTCCGGTACGCCTACCCCGGAGCGCGTGCTGTCCACCAAGGGCGGTTTGAAGGACTACGACTACGAGGTCGGCGGGCACGGACACTTCGGTTGGACCTTCTCTAAGCCGGGCCTGTATCAGCTGACGATGCAGTGGGACGTCAAGAAGAAGGACGGCTCTACCGTGAAGTCCGCAGCGCGCACCATCAACTGGCTGGTTGGTTCCGACAAGCAGGTTGGCCTGCCGGAGGGCACGACTACTGGGTTGAACGAGATCAAGAAACCGATCGCGCCGCTGGAGCCGGGCAAGCCGGGAGATCAAGATCAACCTGGAGAGCCAGAGCAGCCCGAGCAGCCCGAAGACCCCGAGCAACCTGGAGCCCCTGAGCAGCCCGAAGACCCCGAGCAGCCAGGCGAAAACGAGACGCCGGGTGACGAGGAAGATCCGAGCGATGGCACCGACAAGCCAGCGCCGACGTGCGAAGCCCCTGAGGAAATCTCCGACGACGAGGTCCGTAGCGAGGTCAACGATGCCTTCGGTGAAGGGCAGGGGACAGAGCGCGCCGTGATTCCTAAGGGCCACATGGACATGGGCGTGGGAACCTCGGACGAATCTGACGCGGATCCGCACACCTTCCTGAAGGACGGATCCGATCCCGCGAATGTGCAGGAGCGCGAGTCCGGCAGCTTCATTTTCCTAGTCAACAGTCCGAAGGCCAAGGTTGGAGTCCCGCAGGATTACCAGGAGGAACTGGGGGAGACCGCATACGCACTTCCGCAGGCACAGCAGGAGAACCCGAACGTCCCGTGGCTGGGCTTTTCCACCGAGCACCTGAACTCGGCTAAGCAGGGCGTGGACGTGACCATCAAGGACTTTGAAGGTCCCGGTCGCATGGTGACTCTGTCGGACAATGGGTTGGGTAGTGTCAGCCTGCGTCTGGATTCCGAGCACCGTGAGCACAAGGTCAGCTATGCGGTTGGAGCGCACGACCATCAGCAGTTCTTCTTCACCAAGCCGGGCGCGTACCGCGTAGTCTTCCGCTACCAGGGCACTGCTGTGGACGGCAAGAAGTTCGATAAGGAGCTAGAGACCTTCTTCGTCATCAAGGATTCGTGCGGGGACGATACGGGCAGTGGGAAGTCTGGCCTGGAGGAACTCCAGGAGTTTCAGAAGCACCTAGACAGCGAAAACGCGAAGCTCGGCAAGTACATGGACGAGATCGTCGGTGGCATCGAGGCGCTGCGCGGAAACCGCAAGGCACAGCAGAATCCTTCCACCGGGGCGGCTGGTGGTGCCGGCACCGGAGATTCCTCGGCGGCCGGCGTCGCTAGCAACAACTCTGCCGGCAAGAGTTCTGGTGCAGCACCCTCCGGTACCAGCGCCGCATCGGATAACCACGGCACGGCTAGTGGAGCCGAATCCACGGGGGCTGGTTCCAGTGGTTCTGCCGGCTCGAGTAGCTCCGACAGTTCATCTGGGTCTGCCGACGGCGCTGCGGTCGCAGACGGTGGCGAAGTAGAAGCCGAGGCCGAGGCTGTGGAAGGCGAAGCAGGCGGTGCCGGTGGCATCCATCGCATCAACGCCGCCCAAGGGCAGCAGAATGTAGACGGGGCCGCAAACACGAATGATGCGCAGAACGTAGACACTGAGAAAACCGCCGTAGAGTCCTTTATAGATTCCCTTACCGGCGGTGGCTGGACGACCGGCTTCCTACTGGGGCTCGGCCTGATGGGGCTGCTCGGCGGAGCGCTCCTCTTCTTCGTAGCGGCCCGCAACATGCAGCGTGCCCATACCCTGCAACTGCTGCAGGCCTACAGGGAAATCAGTCGCGACCGTGCTGAGCAGGCCTATGCAGAGGGCATCGCAGACGAAGAGGTTTGGGACGGTGAGGAGTCTCGCTAAGCTCGCCGCCCCGGCAGCCGGAACTCGCCCATCATAGGAAGCACCACTCCGCGCTTCAGCGGATGGGCGGCGCGGTAAGTAGCCGGGCCGTCTTCTCCCGGCTCCAGCGCCTCCAGAATCAGATCGACCACACGCGGCGAGTACAGCATCGCCAGGTGGCCGGATAGATCCAGCGGGTTGTTGTCCTGTACGCTCAGGTTGCGCACCCGCGCGCCCTCCCCGGCGACCATCACCTGCTTCAAACGAGGAGTGGCAATACCGTCGTACTTCGCGGTGATCATCGTGTAGTCCACGCCCGGGGTGGTATCCCCATCGCGGTTCAGGTGTTCACCAAACTCGCTGCCGAAGCGCTGGTCGATCGCTGCGCCACCCAGGAACTTCTCCAGGAACCCCGCGAGCTTGTTATTCGGGTCGATTTTGTCGCCCAGGGTCGAGATGCCGGACAGGGTGGTGCCGTGGTGCGCAGGGCCCACGCCCACCAGGCGATCCACCTTGTTGCGCGCCACATCCGCCCGGTCGGCGCCGCCGGAATCGGAAAGGTACAGCCGCGCCTGCGCCACGCCCTGCGAGTGGCCGACCAAGTTCACCTTCTTCGCGCCCGTGCGCTCGATCACCTCGTCGATGAAGGCCGCAACCTCCTTCTGGGAGGTGCGCAGGAAGTTGTTGGCGTACACGCCCGGGGCCTTGCCCGTGAAGGCGGAGCGGTCCTTGCCGTAATTCACGGCGAACACTGGGTGACCTGCCACAATGAGGTGCTTGGCCACGTAGTCCCACGTGTTATATGCGTTGAGCCACGTGCCGTGGATCAGCACCGTCGGTGTCTTGCCTTCTAGCGGTGTGTCGAACTTATTGACGCCCTCCGGCAGTGGATTGTCGCGTCGTAGGCTGGATAGGAACTTCGGGATGAATGCGTCCATGAACCCCAAGGCTAATCAAACTCGCAGCCCCAGTTTTGGAAACGAAATAATTTCTCGCGCAGGGTGGCGTCAGAAAGAAAAAACAGCGATTTGGAGGAAGGGGTGGCAGGGGTGTAACCTCCTTCGAGGAAGTTTGACTAGATCAACAACGAGATCAGCAACGTCAAGTTTTCACCGAAGACCGTCGGTCATCACCGTCCGCGCGAACCTTAATGGGGGAGAGTGGGCAGGAGATTGAAGGATCATCGTCATAGATGACGGCCCACGCAGGTAACACGATTAGACGTTCGGATCGGATTCCAGCCCTAGAAAGCCGGGGATCCTACGAATGCGCCTTGTGCTTCTTGCGTAAAACGCCGGAAACGCGAGGCGCTTTGTCGTTTATGTACAGTGTTGCCCTTCAACAATGATCGTCGGTGGACGTACTGCAAAAACGTACACCGTAAACATCAGGAAGGAGGCGAGAGTATGGCTAATCCGAAGAACACCGCTTCGCTGGAAGAGCTCAAGGCACGCTTCGAGCAGGCACAGTCCACTCTGTTGACCGAGTACCGTGGCCTGTCCGTGGCTGAGACCACCGAGCTGCGTCGCGCACTGGGTTCGGACGTTACCTACTCCGTCGCCAAGAACACCATGATCAAGCTGGCTGCACGCGAAGCCGGCATTGAGCTTGATGAGTCCCTGCTGACCGGTCCTACCGCAATCGCATTCGTCAACGGCGAGGCCGTGGACGCTGCGAAGGCCATGAAGGACTTCGGCAAGGATCACAAGAACTTCGTGATCAAGGGTGGCTACATGGACGGTGCCACGATTGATGCAGCTCAGGTTGAGGCAATCGCCGAGCTGGACAATCGCGAAACCACGCTGGCCAAGCTGGCCGGTGCCATGCAGGGTTCCTTGGCAAAGGCCGCAGGCCTGTTCAACGCACCAGCATCCCAGGTTGCACGCCTGGCCGCTGCACTGCAGGAGAAGAAGGAACAGTAAGTTCCCTCCGCTCATACATAAGACATAAAACAATTTGCCGGCCGGGCCGCCAACACTTTTCGGCCCACCGGCGCAACTACGAAAGGATGCCATCATGGCTAAGCTCACCAAGGACGAGCTCATCGAGGCTTTCAAGGAAATGACCCTCATCGAGCTGTCTGAGTTCGTTAAGGAATTCGAAGAGGTCTTCGACGTCACCGCTGCTGCTCCGGTTGCTGCCGTTGCTGCTGCTCCGGGCGCTGAGGGCGGCGCTGCTGCTGAGGAGAAGGACGAGTTCGACGTCGTTCTAGAGGACGCAGGCGCTAAGAAGATCGGCGTTATTAAGGTTGTCCGCGAGATCGTCTCCGGCCTGGGCCTGAAGGAGGCCAAGGAGCTGGTTGAGGGTGCTCCGAAGGCTATCCTGGAGGGTGCTTCCAAGGATGACGCTGAGGCTGCTAAGACCAAGCTGGAAGAGGCTGGCGCAAAGGTCTCCCTCAAGTAAGCTCGCCTTACTTCCTGCACTTCGGCCTAGCGCCGACTGTGCAGGCCAATCAGAGCCGCTGGCAATCACATTTCGTGATTGCCGGCGGTTTTTTGTTGTCTTGCTACGCTTAAGTGACAAATATTGAATCGTGTGCCCAGTTCTCCGGGTGCGCGGGTAGCTAAAACTGATCTAATCGCAGATGGTGGCAGAGAAGTGACGAATAAAAAGGGCTCCGGCAAAGGCCTCTACATCCTGGGTGCGCTCGGTGCGCTGATTGGCGTAGCGCTGATCACTGTGGGCGTCATGCTCCCAAAGGTTGTATCGAACGACAAGGCCGTGCCTCTAGACCTGGCCGCGACAACGCTTACCCTGAACGACCCAGCGGCGGTCATCGGCCCGAACTACCAAGGGCTGGATGGTAAAGAGGACGTGACGGCGCCGGTCAACCGTCAGTTCAAGATCACGCTCGAGGAGCCCGCCACCGATGAGGAAGCCAGCGCGCGCGTCGGCGTGACCACCGCGCGCACGGACGTGGAGGACGACCTGGAATCGCTGCTGGACGCACAAGTCTGGAGCTTTACCGTGGATCGTCGCACGGGCGAGGCGAAGGGTAATGCGAAGGTCTCGGACACGCCCGCTACCCCGGCCACCGACGGCGAGATCGCCGGTTACTGGGCCAAGTTCCCGCAGGGTACTGAGCAGCGCTCTTACGACTATTTCGATATGACGCTACGTCGCGCGCTGCCTGCGGAGTTCACCGGCACCCGCAATGTCACCACCGCTGACGGGCGCGAGCACGAGCTGTACGTCTTCCGCCAGGAGATCCAGGCAACCTCCGTGGCCAAGGAGTACGCGGGAGTGCGCAACACTATCACCGTTGAAGGGGAGGACGGCAAGCCACAGCGCGCTCAGCTGTTCCACGAAGGCTGGCGCGAGCTGGCGGTAGAGCCGAAGTCCGGCCTGCTGGTGAGCGTGGAGGAGAACGTGAAGGACACGTACCGCGACGACTCCGGTAAGGACGTGCAGAACCTGCTGCAGTTCCATGGCAAGACCCCGCAGCGAGTGACGCAGTCCATGCTGGATCAGGCCATGGAGGTCAGCGGACAGCGCCACACCGATAAATGGGGGGTTGCATTGATTGTCGCGGGTGTTATTGTGGCAGCAGCATCCGTGGTGCTGGTCCTGTGGCGGCGCGCTAAGCGTAGGGCGGAGCGCCGGAATGAGCGCCGGGCAGAGAAGCACCCTGAGAGCCCGGCTGAGGAAGCCTAGACATTCGCGCAGCGATGCTATAGGATAGTTCGTTGCGCTGGATTTGATTTGTTGAGCTATCGGCTACAACGAAACGACTACAAAGCTACGCAGAAGTGATGTGAAGACATTACACATGAAGCAGACTTTGCCAAACGAGCCAAAAAGGCCATTTGACAAGGTCGTTTAGTCGTTTCTGCGTGGGGATAGTTTGGCAGGGAAAATCCAACTAAATCGACCATCACGAGACCGTACACACACAATCACGGCCGCGCACTACAGCTCCACCACGTAGTGCCCGACCGATGTTGTGCTGGAAGGACCCATCTTGGCAGTCTCCCGCCAGACCAGCTCAGTGGCCGGAATTCCCGGAGCTCCGCAGCGACACAGCTTTGCGAAGATCGACGCTCCGATTGAGGTTCCAGGCCTTCTTGACCTCCAACGAGAGTCCTTCGCTTGGCTCGTTGGCACGCCTGAATGGCGTGCCCGCGCCCAAGCAGAGGCAGGGGAGGACGTCCGCATCATGAGCGGACTCGAGGAGATTCTCGAGGAGCTCTCTCCGATCGAGGACTACTCCGAGAACATGTCCCTCACCCTGTCCGAGCCCCGCTTCGATGACGTGAAGTCCACCATCGACGAGGCGAAGGATAAGGACATCAACTACGCGGCACCGCTGTACGTGACCGCGGAATTCACCAACTCCATGTCTGGTGAGATCAAGTCCCAGACGGTCTTCATCGGTGACTTCCCGATGATGACCGACAAGGGCACGTTCATCATCAACGGCACCGAGCGTGTCGTTGTCTCCCAGCTCGTCCGTTCCCCGGGCGTGTACTTCGACGCCTCCATCGACGCATCCACCGAGCGTCCCCTGCACTCCGTGAAGGTGATCCCCTCCCGCGGTGCATGGCTCGAGTTCGACGTGGACAAGCGCGACACCGTCGGCGTGCGCATCGACCGCAAGCGTCGCCAGCCGGTAACCGTGCTACTGAAGGCGCTGGGCCTGACCACGCAGGAGATCACCGACCGCTTCGGCTTCTCCGAGCTGATGATGTCCACCCTCGAAAAGGACGGCGTGGACAACACCGACGAGGCCCTGCTGGAGATCTACCGCAAGCAGCGCCCGGGCGAGTCCCCGACGCGCGACTCCGCGCAGGCTTTGCTGGAGAACTCCTTCTTCAAGGCGAAGCGCTACGACCTGGCCAAGGTTGGCCGCTACAAGGTCAACCGCAAGCTGGGCCTGGGTGGCGATACCGATGGCGTGATGACCCTCACGGAAGAGGACATCCTGACCACCATCGAGTACCTGGTGCGCCTGCACGCCGGTGAGAAGTCCATGACCTCCCCGGACGGCACCGAAATCCCGATCGATACCGATGACATCGACCACTTCGGCAACCGTCGTCTGCGTACCGTCGGCGAGCTGATCCAGAACCAGGTTCGCGTGGGTCTGTCCCGCATGGAGCGTGTTGTGCGCGAGCGCATGACCACCCAGGATGCGGAGTCCATCACGCCGACCTCCCTGATCAACGTTCGCCCGGTCTCCGCGGCCATCCGCGAGTTCTTCGGCACCTCCCAGCTGTCGCAGTTCCTGGACCAGAACAACTCCCTGTCCGGCCTGACCCACAAGCGCCGCCTGTCTGCGCTGGGTCCGGGCGGTCTGTCCCGTGAGCGCGCCGGCCTGGAAGTCCGCGACGTTCACCCGTCTCACTACGGCCGCATGTGCCCGATTGAGACTCCTGAGGGTCCGAACATTGGTCTGATCGGCTCCCTTTCCTCCTACGCTCGTGTGAACCCGTTCGGCTTCATCGAGACTCCGTACCGCAAGGTTGTGGACGGGCAGATCACCGACGAGGTCTACTACTTCACTGCGGACGAAGAGGACCGCCACGTGATTGCTCAGGCGAACACCCCGTTCGACGAGAATCACCGGTTCACCGAGGAGCGCATTGAGGTTCGCCTGCGCGGCGGCGACGTGGAGGTCGTCCCGTACACCGAGGTGGACTACATGGACGTGTCGCCACGACAGATGGTTTCCGTGGCAACCGCTATGATTCCGTTCCTCGAGCACGACGATGCTAACCGTGCACTGATGGGTGCCAACATGCAGCGTCAGGCTGTGCCGCTGCTGCGCTCCGAGGCCCCGTTCGTGGGCACCGGTATGGAGCTGCGCGCTGCTTATGACGCCGGCGACATGATCATCGCGCCGAAGGCTGGCGTGGTCGAGTACGTATCCGCCGACTACATCACCGTCATGGATGACGAGGGTGTGCGCGATACCTTCATGCTGCGCAAGTTCGAGCGCACCAACCAGGGCACCTGCTACAACCAGACGCCGCTGGTGGACGAGGGCGACCGCGTTGAGGCCGGCCAGGTTCTGGCCGACGGCCCGGGTACCGACAACGGTGAGATGGCACTGGGTAAGAACCTGCTGGTTGCCTTCATGCCGTGGGAAGGCCACAACTACGAGGACGCCATCATCCTGAACCAGCGCATGGTTGAGGAGGACGTTCTGACCTCGATTCACATCGAGGAGTACGAGATTGACGCCCGCGACACCAAGCTGGGCCCAGAGGAGATCACCCGCGACATTCCTAACGTGGGCGAGGACGTCCTGGCTGACCTGGACGAACGCGGTATCGTCCGCATCGGCGCGGACGTCCGCGACGGCGACATCCTGGTCGGTAAGGTCACCCCGAAGGGTGAAACCGAGCTGACTCCGGAAGAACGCCTGCTGCGCGCCATTTTCGGCGAGAAGGCCCGCGAGGTCCGCGATACCTCCATGAAGGTGCCGCACGGCGAGACCGGTAAGGTCATCGGCGTTCGCGTGTTCTCCCGTGAGGATGACGACGACCTGGCCGCAGGCGTGAACGAGATGGTTCGCGTCTACGTTGCCCAGAAGCGCAAGATCCAGGACGGCGACAAGCTCGCCGGCCGCCACGGCAACAAGGGTGTTGTCGGCAAGATCTTGCCGCAGGAGGACATGCCGTTCCTGCCGGACGGTACTCCGATCGACATCATCCTGAACACCCACGGCGTGCCACGTCGTATGAACATTGGTCAGGTCCTCGAGGTGCACCTGGGCTGGCTGGCTAAGGCCGGCTGGAAGGTCGACACTGATTCTCAGGATCCGAAGATCCAGAAGATGCTGGAGACCCTGCCGGAGGAGCTGTACGAGGTTCCGGCGGACTCCCTGACCGCTACACCGGTGTTCGACGGTGCTTCCAACGCGGAGCTGTCCGGCCTGCTGCGTTCCTCGCTGCCGAACCGCGACGGCGAGCGCCAGGTCGACGACTTCGGTAAGTCCAACCTGATTGACGGCCGCTCCGGCGAGCCCTTCCCGTACCCGGTTGCAGTGGGCTACATGTACATGCTGAAGCTGCACCACCTGGTCGACGAGAAAATCCACGCTCGCTCCACTGGTCCTTACTCCATGATTACCCAGCAGCCGCTGGGTGGTAAGGCACAGTTCGGTGGCCAGCGCTTCGGCGAGATGGAGGTGTGGGCAATGCAGGCATACGGTGCCGCCTACACCCTGCAGGAGCTCCTGACCATCAAGTCCGACGACGTGGTTGGCCGTGTGAAGGTGTACGAGGCGATCGTGAAGGGCGAGAACATCCCGGATCCTGGCATTCCGGAGTCCTTCAAGGTCCTTCTGAAGGAGCTGCAGTCGCTGTGCCTGAACGTTGAGGTTCTGGCCGCCGACGGCACCCCGATGGAGCTGTCCTCTGACGATGACGATGAGCTGGAGAACGCTAACGCAGCTCTGGGCATCAACCTGTCCCGTGACGAGCGTCCGGATGCTGACATGGATGTCAGCTAGGGCGTTGACGACCCTAAACATCTGACTTTCGTACATTCGCCGTATTTTCGGCGCCTGAGCCCGACAAACAACACAGCTTAAGGCGCCGTAACTACCCAAAGCCCTCCGGGAAGAGGAGGGGAAAGGAAGTCCACGTGCTGGACGTCAACTTTTTCGATGAGCTTCGCATCGGTCTAGCGACTGCGGACGACATCCGTCGCTGGTCCCGTGGCGAGGTCAAGAAGCCTGAAACCATTAACTACCGCACTCTGAAGCCGGAGAAGGACGGCCTGTTCTGCGAGCGCATTTTCGGCCCCACCCGCGACTGGGAGTGTGGCTGTGGCAAGTACAAGCGTGTGCGCTACAAGGGCATCATCTGTGAGCGCTGTGGCGTTGAGGTGACCAAGTCCAAGGTGCGTCGTGAGCGCATGGGCCACATCGAGCTGGCCGCTCCTGTCACCCACATTTGGTACTTCAAGGGCGTGCCTTCTCGCCTGGGCTACCTGCTGGACCTGGCTCCGAAGGATCTGGAAAAGATCATCTACTTCGCCGCCAACATCATCACCTCCGTGGACGAGGAGGGTCGCCACAACGACCAGTCCACCCTCGAGGCGGAGATGCTGCTGGAGAAGAAGGAGGTCGAGCAGGAGCGCGATGCGGAGCTGGCCGACCGTGCCAAGACTCTCGAGGACGACCTGGCCGAGCTCGAGGCAGCTGGTGCCAAGAACGATGCCAAGAAGAAGGTGCAGAACGCGGCCGACCGCGAGATGCGCCACATCCGCGAGCGCGCCGAGCGCGAGATCGACCGCCTGGACGAGATCTGGAACACCTTCGTCAAGCTGGCTCCGAAGCAGATGATTGTGGATGAGAACATCTACAACGAGCTGGTCGACCGCTACGAGGATTACTTCACCGGCGGCATGGGTGCAGAGGCCATCCAGACCCTGATCCGTAGCTTCGACCTCGAGGCCGAGGCCGAGTCCCTGCGCGAGGTCATCCGTGACGGCAAGGGTCAGAAGAAGTTGCGCGCTCTGAAGCGCCTGAAGGTTGTCGCCGCGTTCCTGCGTTCCGGCAACGACCCGGCGGGCATGGTTCTGGACTGCATCCCGGTTATCCCGCCGGAGCTGCGCCCGATGGTGCAGCTGGACGGTGGCCGCTTTGCGACCTCCGACCTGAACGACCTGTACCGTCGCGTAATCAACCGCAACAACCGCCTGAAGCGCATGCTGGACCTCGGCGCGCCCGAGATCATTGTGAACAACGAGAAGCGCATGCTGCAGGAATCCGTCGACGCGCTATTCGACAACGGTCGTCGCGGCCGTCCGGTTACCGGCCCGGGCAACCGTCCGCTGAAGTCCCTGTCTGACCTGCTGAAGGGTAAGCAAGGCCGCTTCCGCCAGAACCTGCTGGGTAAGCGTGTGGACTACTCCGGCCGTTCCGTGATTATCGTTGGTCCGCAGCTGAAGCTGCACCAGTGTGGTCTGCCGAAGCTGATGGCCCTGGAGCTGTTCAAGCCGTTCGTGATGAAGCGCCTGGTGGAGAAGTCCTACGCGCAGAACATCAAGTCCGCCAAGCGCATGGTGGAGCGCCAGCGCCCCGAGGTGTGGGACGTGCTGGAAGAGGCCATCGCCGAGCACCCGGTGATGTTGAACCGTGCACCTACCCTGCACCGCCTGGGTATTCAGGCCTTCGAGCCGATTCTGGTTGAGGGTAAGGCCATCCAGCTGCACCCGCTGGCCTGTGAGGCCTTCAACGCGGACTTCGACGGTGACCAGATGGCTGTTCACCTGCCGCTGTCCGCAGAGGCGCAGGCCGAGGCTCGCATCCTGATGCTGGCTTCCAACAACATTCTGTCCCCGGCATCCGGTAAGCCGCTGGCTATGCCGCGTCTGGACATGGTGACCGGCCTGTACTACCTGACCCTGCTGAAGAAGCCGGAGGAGTTCGGCGGCCAGGGTGCCTACGCACCGGCCACCGAGGAAGGCCCGGCGCAGGGCGTGTACTCCTCCCTGGCCGAGGCGATCATGGCTTACGACCGTGGCGTGCTGGGCCTGCAGGCTCCGATCCACGTGCGTATCAGCCACCTGCGCCCGACCGCGGAGATCGAGGCCGAGCTGTTCCCGGATGGTTGGCAGCGAGGCCAGACCTGGCTGGCGGAGACCACCCTGGGTCGCGTGCTGTTCAACGAGCTGCTGCCGTGGAACTACCCATACGTAGAGGGCGTCATGGCGAAGAAGCCACAGGCTGCCGTCATTAACGACCTCGCGGCGAAGTACCCGATGATCACCGTGGCGCAGACGGTGGACAAGCTGAAGGATGCCGGCTTCTACTGGGCAACCCGCTCCGGTGTGACCATCACCATGCACGACGTGCTGGTTCTGCCGAATAAGCAGGAAGTTCTGGATAACTACGAGGCCAAGGCCCGCGTTATCGAGAAGAAGATGGCACGCGGCAAGATCAACGAGGCCGAGCGCTACCAGTCCCTGGTTGACCTGTGGAAGGAAGCGACCGACTTCGTTGGTCAGTCCGTCGAGGACCTGTACCCGGACGACAACCCGATTCCGATGATTGTGAAGTCGGGTGCTGCCGGTAACATGCGTCAGATCTGGACCCTGGCCGGCATGAAGGGCATGGTTACGAACTCGCGCGGTGAGTACATCACCCGCCCGATTAAGACCTCCTTCCGCGAAGGCCTGTCCGTGCTCGAGTACTTCAACAACTCCCACGGTTCCCGTAAGGGCCTGGCCGATACGGCACTGCGTACCGCCGACTCGGGCTACCTGACCCGTCGTCTGGTGGACGTGGCGCAGGACGTCATCGTGCGCGAGGACGACTGTGGCACCAGGCAGGGCGCTGTTATGCCGGTGGCCGTTCCGGTTCTGGACGTCGAGGGCAAGCCGACCGGTAACTACACCCCGGCGGACTTCGTCGAAACGTCTGTTCTTGGTCGTTACCTGGCTAGTGACGCCACCGCCTCCGACGGCACCGTCATCGTTGCCGAGGGCAATGTCGTTGGCGAGGGCGAGCTGAAGGCTCTCCTCGAGGCCGGCGTGGAGGAAGTAAAGGTCCGCTCCGTGATGACCTGTGCTACCAACACCGGCGTGTGCTCCACCTGTTACGGCCGTTCCATGGCGACCGGCAAGAAGGTCGAGATCGGCGAGGCCGTTGGTATCGTCGCCGCCCAGTCCATTGGTGAGCCGGGTACCCAGCTGACCATGCGTACGTTCCACCTGGGTGGTGTCGGTGGCGACATTACCGGTGGTCTGCCGCGTGTTCAGGAGCTGTTCGAGGCTCGCGTGCCGAAGGCGAAGTCCCCGATCGCGTCGGTGGACGGCAAGGTGCGCATCGAAGACGACGACAACTTCTTCACCCTCACCATCGAGCCGGATGACGGTTCCGACGATGTGGTGTACGAGAAGCTGTCCAAGCGCCAGGGCCTGGCAACGCTGGGCACCGGTGGCGTGGAGCGCCCGATCCGCGACGGCGACCACGTGAAGATGGGCCAGCAGCTGCTGAAGGGCGCTGCCGACCCGCACGAGGTTCTGCGCGTGATGGGCCGCCGTGGCGTTCAGCAGCACCTGATCAACGAGGTCCAGAAGGTCTACCGCGATCAGGGTGTGGCCATCCACGACAAGCACATCGAGATCATCGTGCGCCAGATGCTGCGCCGCGTGACCGTCATCGACTCCGGTTCGACCGAGCTCCTGCCGGGCTCCCTGGTGGATCACGCAGACGCAGTGGCTGCTTCCAAGGAGGCCGTCAAGACCGGCGGCCGTCCGGTGGAGGTTCGCGCCGAGATCATGGGTATCACGAAGGCCTCCCTGGCTACCGAGTCCTGGCTGTCCGCCGCCTCGTTCCAGGAGACCACCCGCGTGCTCACGGACGCTGCCATCAACAAGCGTTCTGACAAGCTGATCGGTCTGAAGGAGAACGTGATCATCGGTAAGCTGATCCCGGCCGGTACGGGCATTTCCCGCTACCGCAACATCAGCGTGGAGCCGACGGAGGAGGCCCGCGCAGCGGCTTACTCCCTGCCGTCCTCCTTCGGCGATGGCTTCTACGCCGACGACACCTACGGCGAGTTCACCGGCGCTGCCGTGCCGCTGGACGACATTGATCTGATGTAGGTCGGATCTGCTGCATGGTTGCCCGCAACTGACGGGCGGCCAGCAGCTTTTAGCGGGCGCTTCCCCTTGTACTAGAGGTCTTGAGCTTAAAGACCTCGTACTGCGGGCGGCGCCCGCTTTTGCGTGCCTGCACTCGGCGGTGCTCTATGATGGCCTGCATGGGTATGATGTTTCGCAATTCCAAGAACTTCGGTCCGTTCCGCATTAACACCTCTTCCGGGGGCGTGGGCGGATCCACCCGTGTTGGGCCGATGCGCATTACGCAGCGCGCTGATGGCCGCCAGTCCGTCACGATCCGCACCCCGATCCGCGGCCTGAACTTCACCAAGACCTTCGGCAACAAGCGCCGCTAGGCGCGTGCGGGCCACGCGCCCGTGCGAATTAGCGACCTAGCGCCCGCTTTGTCTTCTTCGTCGCCGTCGCCGACCACGGATCCTCGGGCCACGGGTGCTTCGGATAGCGCCCGCGCATGTCCTTGCGCACGCCTTGGTAGGGGCCGTTCCAAAAGCTCTTCAGATCGTCTGTGACGGCCAGCTCGCGGCCCGCTGGCGATAGTAGGTGGAACAGAACTTTTTGCCCTTCGATGGTGGGGGATTCCGCCAAACCAAAGCATTCCTGCAGCTTAACACGCACAATCGGGCGCCCAGTTTCGTAGTGAACCGTTGGCGCCGATCCGCTGGGTACTTCCAGTCGTTCCGGCGCGAGTTCGTCCATTCGCCCCGCTTCGGGCCACGGCAGTTGGCGCATGATCGCCTGGTAAGCGTCGATGTCGGCGATCCTTTCGCCCGCCACGACCCGCTCGGCCTCGGGCGTGTAGTCGCCTGACGCAAGGTCCGGCCACGGTTCGCCGAGCTGCTCGCGGAGGTAGTCGACTCTTTCTTTTATTCTTGACGCCCCCTCCGTCATCCGTAGCCACCCGAGCCCCTCGGCAGCCAAGGCAGCAATCGCTTGGGTTTTCTCTTCTTCGCCTAGCTGGTTGACGGAGACTGGGGTGCTCGACAGCTCGATGGCTCCGAGGTGGCGAGTGCGCCGGGCGCGGAGCTTGCCCTCGGAGATGCGCGCGGTGACGTCCTCCCGCACCTGCGCTAGGTCCGGGTTGTCCAGCCGGGCGGCGGCGCGGATCAGAGGAGTGCGGCCCAGCTGGACCTCCGCCACCGCCAGCCATTCGGATCCGCCGAGCGGGCGGCGCAGCTCCGGCGCCAGGGTAGCGCGGGTGCCGGAGGCCAGCAGGTACTCGGCATCCTCGCCGCTACCGCCTCTATCCACTAGCTTCGCAACGCGGTCGGGGTATGCGGAGGCGACAACTTCGCCGGGAGCGGCCGGACCGTGGTCTTCCACCATCCGCGCGAAACGGCGCACCTCGGAAGTCTGTGGTTTCGCCTCGGCGAGGTCCCCCTGCAGGCCGGTCGACAGCGCAGCCACAACCTCGGCAGCGCCTGAGCCGTGGGCCAGCAGTGCCGCCCCCAGGCGTGGGTCGGCGGGAATGCGCGCGAGCTTCTGACCAGTCTCGGTAATCGCGCCGTTCCCGTCCAGCGCGCCCAAAGCGTGCAGCTCCTGGTTGGCGTCGGTGAGGGTTGCGGCCGGAGGGGCGTCCAGAAGAGAAATACCGGGCGAGCCCCAAGCAGCGAGGGTCAGGGCGGCGGCGACGAGATCCGACGAGAGGATCTCCGGGGTGATGTCCGGTGCGAAGTGGGAATAGTCGGCCGCGGAGTAGGCGCGATAGACCTGGCCGGGGCCGAGGCGACCGGCACGACCGGCACGCTGATCGGCGCTGGCCTTGGAAGTGGAGGTGGTGACCAGGCCCGTCATGCCGCGAGCTTGGTCGCGGCGGGGAGCGCGGGAAAGCCCTGCGTCGACAACCGCGTGCACGCCGGGGACGGTCAGGGAGGACTCAGCGATGGAGGTGGCGACGACGATGGGGGAGTTGCCTGTGAGCGCGGCATCCTGTTCGCGTGAATCCAGGCCGCCGTGGAGAGGGGCACTATCGGGTAGGTGAGAGCTCACCCAATCGATTTCCTTGCGGCCGGGAACGAATACCAGCGTGCGATGGCCGGGGTGGCCGGAGTCGCGGTGGTGGGCGTGGGCCTGCAGGGCCAGTTCTGCGACGTGGCGGTAGAACGCGGGCGATCCCTGGGCGCGTTCGGGGTGCGGGTGATAGGAGATGTCTAGCGGATGGGTGACCGCTGGGGTAGAGACGACCTTCGCACCCATGTAGTCGGCGAGCTTTTGAGTGTCGACGGTGGCGGACATTGCACAGAGGTAGAGCTCCCCGGCGGGGTCGCCTTCGCGCAGCAGTGCAACCTCCTGGCACATCGCGAGCACAAGGTCGGAATCCAGTTGGCGCTCGTGGACTTCGTCGATGAGAACCGCGCCCACGCCCTCCAGGGCGGGGTCGGCCAGGAGGCGGTTGAGGAGGACTCCTGGGGTGACGAATTCCACCAGGGTGCCGGGGTGGTGTTCTCCACGGATGCTGTAGCCGACGCGGTCGCCTACGCGGGAGCCGTCGAGGTAGGCGAGGCGCCGGGCTGCGGCGCGGACGGCCACGCGACGAGGTGCGGTGACTAGGACCTTCGGCGCTGCAGCTTCGTCGGCTTCGGGAGCCGTGCCTGCTTGGGACTGCAGGATGTTGGACAGTGCAGGCGGAACTAGGGTTGTCTTACCAGTTCCGGGGGGTGCTTCCACCACCAGTGGGCCGCGCTCCGGGATGCGCGGTAGAAGCTCGGCGGCGGGCAGGCCGTCGCCGATGATTGCTAAGTCGAACTGGTAGGAAGGCATCGGGATGATTGTAAGCACGGTGCCAGCCAGGGAGAGACTGAGGACGCTGTTCAACCGGAAATTTGGTAGCGCAGGCAAGGTGTATTAAACTTTTCGACCGTAGATTGTATTGTCTCCGCTGGTGCAGTGGCGGCCACAAGCTAACCGAGTTAGCTCGGGTCGATTGTGCAGCTGGGGTGCGATGCAGGGATCTCCACGTTATTGCGTGGGGTGATACGCCACGGAAGAGGCCCCGTAAGGAAGAGCCCCTTATTTTTCGTGTGTGCAGATCCTTTTTGAGATCCTCAAGCTACAGATGCTCAACACATAGGGCGGCCGCATCCAAAGCGGCGGCACTGTGCAACTGCACCAAAAAGAACCGAAAGAAAGTTCATCTATGCCAACTATTCAGCAGCTGGTCCGCAAGGGCCGTCACGACAAGAGCACGAAGGTTGCCACTGCTGCGCTGAAGGGCTCCCCGCAGCGTCGCGGTGTGTGCACCCGCGTGTACACCACTACCCCGAAGAAGCCGAACTCCGCACTGCGAAAGGTTGCCCGTGTTCGCCTGACCTCCGGTATCGAGGTTTCCGCCTACATCCCGGGTGAGGGTCACAACCTGCAGGAGCACTCCATGGTGCTCGTCCGCGGTGGTCGTGTGAAGGACCTCCCGGGTGTTCGCTACAAGATCGTGCGTGGTTCCCTCGATACCCAGGGTGTCAAGGACCGCAAGCAGGCACGTTCCCGCTACGGCGCTAAGAAGGAGAAGTAAACAATGCCACGTAAGGGTCCAGCACCTTCCCGACAGCTAGTCAAGGATCCAGTTTACGGCGACGTTCTCGTCTCCCAGCTGGTGAACAAGGTTCTCCTTGACGGTAAGAAGTCCACCGCAGAGCGCATCGTCTACGGCGCACTGGAGCAGTGCCGCGAGAAGACCGGCACCGATCCGATCCTCACCCTGAAGAAGGCTCTTGACAACGTCAAGCCGGCTCTTGAGGTTCGTTCCCGCCGTGTTGGTGGCGCTACCTACCAGGTTCCGGTTGAGGTTCGCCCCGGCCGTTCCACCACTCTGGCACTGCGTTGGCTGGTGACCTTCACCCGTCAGCGTCGTGAGAACACCATGACCGAGCGTCTCGCCAACGAGATCCTGGACGCATCCAACGGCCTGGGTGCATCCGTGAAGCGTCGCGAAGACACTCACAAGATGGCAGAGGCCAACCGCGCCTTCGCCCACTACCGCTGGTAGCAGCGGCTCCATAGCCTCACCGCCCAAACTTCATATCGGGGTAGTGGGGCTATAGTTTTTATTGACCGCGTGAGGGCGTCAATAAACCCTCGACGCGACGTGACAGCACAAAGCTGGCACAATAGAACGAGTACATAATCGCCTGCGGCTTGCGGGGCTTTTTAAAGCATTTGAAGAACAACAATGTGAACAACATGGAAGTTCCGGCCAAGTCGCTCAACAACGAAATGAGCGGGGTAACCCAGTGGCACTTGAAGCGTTGACCGACCTGAACAAGGTCCGCAACATCGGCATCATGGCGCACATCGATGCTGGTAAGACCACCACCACGGAGCGCATCCTTTTCTACACCGGCATCAACCGTAAGGTCGGTGAGACCCACGATGGCGCCTCCACGATGGACTGGATGGAGCAGGAGAAGGAGCGCGGAATTACCATTACGTCCGCCGCTACCACCTGTTTCTGGGAAGGCAACCAGATCAACATCATCGACACCCCGGGTCACGTGGACTTCACCGTTGAGGTGGAGCGTTCCCTGCGTGTTCTGGATGGTGCCGTTGCTGTGTTCGACGCCAAGGAAGGCGTGGAGCCGCAGTCCGAGCAGGTCTGGCGCCAGGCAACCAAGTACGACGTTCCGCGTATCTGCTTCGTCAACAAGATGGACAAGCTGGGTGCGGACTTCTACTACACTGTGCAGACCATTGTCGACCGACTGGGCGCTAAGCCGCTGGTGATGGCCCTGCCGATCGGCGCTGAGGACGACTTCGACGGCATCGTCGACCTGTTGAACATGCGTGCTCTGACCTGGCGCGGCAAGGTCGAGATCGGTACTGAGCCGACCTACGAGGAGATCCCGGAGGATCTGAAGGAAAAGGCTGAGGAGTACCGCGAGAAGCTCATCGAGACCGTTGCTGAGTCCGACGAAGAGCTGATGGAGCGCTACTTCGCCGGTGAGGAGATCACCGTCGACGAGCTGAAGGCACAGATCCGCAAGCTGACCATCAACTCTGAGGTCTACCCGGTTTACTGTGGCTCCGCCTACAAGAACAAGGGTATCCAGCCGATGCTGGACGCTGTGATCGACTTCCTGCCGAACCCGATGGACGTTGGCTCCATCGTCGGCCACGATCCGAAGGATCCGGAGACCGAGAAGCTGCGTAAGCCGTCCAAGGACGAGCCGTTCTCCGCTCTGGCCTTCAAGGTCGCCGTTCACCCGTTCTTCGGCAAGCTGACCTACGTTCGCGTGTACTCCGGTTCCGTGGAGTCCGGTGCACAGGTCACCAACTCCACCAAGGACAAGAAGGAGCGCATCGGCAAGCTGTTCCAGATGCACTCCAATAAGGAGCAGCCGGTGGATCGCGCATCCGCCGGCCACATCTACGCCTTCATCGGCCTGAAGGACACCACCACGGGCGACACCCTGTGCGACGCTCAGGACCCGGTCATCCTGGAGTCCATGGACTTCCCGGATCCGGTTATCGAGGTGGCCATCGAGCCGAAGACCAAGTCTGACCAGGAGAAGCTGGGTACCGCCATCCAGAAGCTGGCGGAAGAGGACCCGACCTTCACCGTTAAGCTGGACGAGGAGACCGGCCAGACCGTCATCGGCGGTATGGGCGAGCTGCACCTGGACGTTCTGGTTGACCGCATGCGCCGCGAGTTCAAGGTCGAGGCGAACATCGGTAACCCGCAGGTTGCTTACCGCGAGACCATCCGCAAGCCGGTCGAGAAGCTGGAGTACACCCACAAGAAGCAGACTGGTGGTTCCGGTCAGTTCGCGCGCGTCATCATCGCGCTCGAGCCTTACGAGCCGGAAGAGGGCTCCGACCAGACCTACGAGTTCGTCAACGAGGTCACCGGTGGCCGCGTGCCGAAGGAGTACATCCCGTCTGTAGACGCTGGTATCCAGGACGCTATGCAGTACGGCTACCTGGCCGGCTTCCCGCTGGTGAACATCAAGGCCACCCTGCTGGATGGTGCTTACCACGAGGTCGACTCCTCCGAAATGGCCTTCAAGCTGGCTGGTTCCCAGGCACTGAAGGAAGCTGTTGCCAAGGCAAAGCCGGTTCTGCTGGAGCCGCTGATGGCCGTTGAGGTCATCACCCCAGAGGAGTACATGGGCGACGTCATCGGCGACATCAACTCCCGCCGTGGCCAGGTTTCCTCCATGGACGACCGCGCTGGCGCCAAGATCGTCAAGGCCAAGGTGCCGCTGTCCGAGATGTTCGGCTACATCGGCGACCTGCGTTCCCGCACCGCCGGCCGTGCGAACTTCTCCATGATCTTCGACTCCTACGGCGAGGTTCCGACCAACGTCGCATCCGAGATCATCGCGGAGCGCACTGGCGGCAACGCTTAACCCTAAAGCAAGACCCCAAGCAAGGTTTCTTTAGCTTTGTGACGCCCCCTCGGGCGCCCACCACCCCGGGGCGCCTGTCGCGGAGCATCACGGGCCTAAGGGCCTTGCGGGGTAGGGGTCAGCACGGCGTAGCCCTGCGTCAATAAACAACCGAATAGAAAACTTGACTACCCCAATGTTCGTGGGCTTTTAGGTTTGCTCGTGGGGGCAAATTTTTCTAGACGGCAAAAGTGACGTAGGATGCGGTGTGCTGGCCGTTACCCAGTTCGCGTGTAGCGCGACTGGCCTCGAAGCACAAAGTCGAGGCGAAGATGTTCGTTACACGGATAATCTGATATTCGGCAAGAAGTAAGAAAAACTAGCCAGTGGGCGACCCGTAAACTGCGGGGAAGCAACTGGTTGGCAATAAAAGTTAATGTGGCTGCGAGAGTCGTAGCCACCGAGCAGTCCAGGAGGACACAAAGTGGCGAAGGCTAAGTTCGAGCGTTCCAAGCCGCACGTAAACATCGGCACCATTGGTCACGTCGACCACGGCAAGACCACCACCACTGCCGCGATCACCAAGGTTCTGGCTGACGCATTCCCCGAGGCCAACAAGTCCTTCGCTTTCGACGCCATCGATAAGGCGCCGGAGGAGAAGGAGCGTGGCATCACGATCAACATCTCCCACGTTGAGTACGAGACCGAGAAGCGCCACTACGCTCACGTTGACGCTCCGGGCCACGCTGACTACATCAAGAACATGATCACCGGTGCTGCTCAGATGGACGGCGCCATCCTGGTTGTTGCTGCAACCGATGGCCCGATGCCGCAGACCCGCGAGCACGTTCTGCTGGCTCGCCAGGTTGGCGTTCCGTACATCCTGGTCGCACTGAACAAGTGCGACATGGTTGACGATGAGGAGCTGCTGGAGCTCGTCGAGATGGAGGTCCGCGAGCTGCTGGCTGAGCAGGACTTCGACGAGGAAGCACCTGTTGTTCACATCTCCGCACTGAAGGCCTTGGAGGGCGACGAGAAGTGGGCTAAGCAGATCCTGGAGCTCATGCAGGCCTGCGACGACTCCATCCCGGACCCGGAGCGCGAGACCGACAAGCCTTTCCTGATGCCGGTTGAGGACATCTTCACCATTACCGGCCGCGGTACCGTTGTTACCGGCCGTGTTGAGCGTGGCATCCTGAACCTGAACGACGAGGTCGAGATCCTGGGCATCCGCGAGAAGTCCCAGAAGACCACCGTTACCTCCATCGAGATGTTCAACAAGCTGCTGGACACCGCAGAGGCTGGCGACAACGCCGCACTGCTGCTGCGTGGCCTGAAGCGCGAAGACGTTGAGCGTGGTCAGATCGTTGCTAAGCCGGGCGCTTACACCCCGCACACCGAGTTCGAGGGCTCCGTCTACGTTCTGTCCAAGGACGAGGGCGGCCGCCACACCCCGTTCTTCGACAATTACCGTCCGCAGTTCTACTTCCGCACCACCGACGTTACCGGTGTTGTGAAGCTGCCGGAGGGCACCGAGATGGTTATGCCGGGCGACAACGTTGACATGTCCGTCACCCTGATCCAGCCGGTTGCTATGGACGAGGGCCTGCGCTTCGCTATCCGTGAGGGTGGCCGCACCGTTGGCGCTGGTCGCGTTACCAAGATCAACAAGTAGTCTTTACTACTCGCTTGATCGCCGCTTGGCGCTCTAATCGCTAAACGGCTCTAGGCCCCGGGTTCCTGAAAGGAGCCCGGGGCCTTCTGCATGCCCTGGAACTAGCCCCAGGGGAAGCGGTTCAACGTAGTCCAGCTGAGCACGTTGTTCTTGCCAGACGTGGGCACGGCGATACTGAGGGCGTCCGCAATATAGCGATCCTCACTCATCTCCAACGGCGTGCCCTTCGCATCGCGCGACAGGCGCCGGTGCACCAGCACAGGGTCGCCGGCCTCGAGGGGCAGCCACCGCGCATCGACCTCCCCGGCCTTCGCGGCGGAAAACACGTTGTCGGCGGCGAAGAAGTGAATGTCGTGGCGGGCGGCTAGCTCGTTGGTCACAGACGGGCAGGTGGGATCCATCGGCTCGACCTTGGTGCCGACCCAGGCGGGGTAGCGGGTGCGCTCCAGCATGATGGGGGAGCCGTCGATGGTGCGCACGCGCAGAACCTTCAAGACTTTCTCGCCGGCGGGCACGCGCAGTAGCTCGGCATCCTTTTCAGTCTGATCCACCCATTCCTGGTGGATCACGTGACCGCCAGGGGTGCGCCCGCGCCCGTAGGCCCACTGGGCGAAACTGCGGAACTTGGAGATCTCGGGGAAGCGGGCGGGCATGCGCAGCACTACCTTCCGCGCCCCGCGCTTAGAGCTGAGTGTGCCTTCGTCCACCAGCTGATTGAGGGCCTGGCGCATGGTGCCGGGGGCGACGTCAAAGCGGTCGGCCAGGGTCCCTTCGCTAGGTATGGCCTCGCCGACCTGGAAGCGCCCGTTGCGGATGTCCTCGCGGAGTTGCTGGGCGATCTGCTCGTATCGGGTGGACATTTACCTGTCTCCCTCGCGGTATCCGCGCCGGAACTCTTGCGGCAGCTTATGGAGCAGCGTGTTGCGGAGGTTACCGGCGAAGCGCCCGGCGTTGCGGGCGAAGTTCTCCGCGACCCCCATGGCTTGCTCGGCAACGTCCATTGCCTGTTCGGCTTTGTCTTCGGGGATGAAGCTCGGCCGGTGCTCGCGGACTTGGCGGCGTAGACGTGCGCGCCGGTCCCAGGCCTCGTCGAGGGCGCGCAGGGCGTCGATCAGCTCGGCGTCCGTCCCTCCCGCGTCGGGGTGGTGTTTCCGCACCAGGGCGCGCCGTTGCCGCTGGTATTCGGGGTTGTTGCGGTAGTCGCTCATTGCTGTTCCTTCTTTAGGTGACGCCGCCTCGAGGCCATTGGCCTACTAATTCCACTAGAAGGTGATTGTAGTAGCGAAAAGCCCACCTCCTGCCTACGGCGTTGTCGCCGGGTTGGGGAGGTGGGCTTGAAGTGCTGAACTGCGTTGGTGCAGTGGGGCTGTTTTATGCGAACAGCTTGCGGCGCACAGCGAAGGCGCCAGCTGCGATCATTGCGATAACAGCCAGGCCAGCCAGGCCGCGTGCAGCGGTGTTGGAGCCGGTCTGTGCCAGCATGCCGCGGTCGCTAGCGGACTCGTCGGCTGCGCCCTGGTCAGCCAGCTGGCCGCCCTGAGCGATAACCTCGTCCTTGTTCTCGGCCAGCATCTTGTCGGAAGCTGCCCTGTCCTCCGGTGTCGGATCCTGGTGAATCCGGTTCTGATCCTGGATGTAAGTCTGCCCATCCTGTGAGAGATACCAAATGACGCCACCGATGATTAGCGTGGCGGGAAGTGCGACCAAGCCTAAGATAGTTCCGATTCTTCTGGAGTCGCTCACGACGGACAGTGAAGGCTGGGCAATCACAAACTGAGCCCCTTGATTGTGATCTCCTGACAATCCTGTGGTGGAAAACGGTACTGCTTCAGCCTGTGGGATTACAGCGCCACTATTGATGACGGAGGCTGCCAGGCTGATAGCTGCTACAGTACGAGTGAATTTTTTCATAGGAACCCTAAAGAACGTAGTTATAGGAGGGATGGCTCAGTGTTTGATCCTCTCTGAGGATACACTTTAAAGATTCTATTACAACAATCGCGCTATGGCTTAGATAGCTTTGGGAGTCCTAGATGACTTATCGGGAGAGGTCTTCAGGGGGGTGCGCCTATCTAATCATTCGTTGAGGTTAGGTCCAGTTGGAGAGGACGTCCCTCGATACTGCCAACCAACGACCGAGTTGCGTAAGGCTGGCGTAAATGGATTAGTTGGCTGAATACAGCTAATGGTCAGTAGGCGCCCCGGGGTAGCCCCCTCGCCCCACACGCTGGAGTCCTCCGAGAGCCCCTCCTTCACCGGATCGTGCAGATCGGTGGCTGCGTAAACCAGCCAGTTATCGCCGGAATCTGCCGTGCGCAGGTACAGCTTGTCGCCGACCTTCACTCGGTGGTGGTCGGCTGAGCCGTCATAGAGGTTGTCAAACACTGCGGGCACTCCCGCGCCGGTGTGCCCGGCGATCACCACAACGTCCGGGGAGTTCGTGCCCGGCAGGGAGTAAGGCTTATCGGCAGCGGTGTAAGTACAGGCCTTGTCTAGGGTTGCCGGGTCGATGGCGCCATCCTTCACCCTGCACGCCCCCTCCTCGAAGTCGGCATGCACGTCGATAGCCGGAATGAACATCTCCTCCGCCGCGGAAGGTGCGATCGGCGGCGACTGTTCGGCGATCACCTCGTTGCTCTCCAGCCCCTCTGGCGGTTTGACCGGCGCCTCCCGCTGCCACACTGCCACCACGGCCAGGATGACGAAAATGGCAACGCCGACCCGCGACAAAATGCGTCGGGTACGAGCATGCTGAATGCGGAAACCGCGTCTTGCCTCCTGAGTTGCGCGTTTCCCTTTCCGGGGAGTCGGATCTTCCTTGCGGTGTAGTGGCCGGCCCTCTGCTCGTGCGGTGGCCTCTACCCGTCGGCGCTGTGCCACCTCATACCGAGCGCTGCCCCTGGGTGGCAAGAATGCTGAGTTGGGGCGTGCACTGTTAGGAGAACCGTAGCGGGAGTCGCTCATAGCTGTCTCTCCTTATTACTGACGCCGCCTCGAGGCCATGCATGTGAAGTCTGAACTTACGTGGCGATTCTAGTGCTCAAAAGGTTACGGAAGTAAAGGTAACCGGTGCGTAGGGGCGTCAAAAAAGAAAAGAAAGAAGTGATTTGGTTTCGGCACGCCCGGTGTGGTTGAATACTTGACGTTGCTTTAACACGGCACATGAGGCCAGTAGCGCAGCAGCGAGGCTGGGCCAAGAAGGTGTCGATGGTGAAGTGAGCATGATCCATCGTCGGTGAAGAACCTCGCGAAAGTGATCCACAAGGAACACAGCGGGGCTGCTTTGCTGTGCGGTACTTAAAAAGTGGAAGGGCGACACGCCCGACCGCGGGTGCCGGAGGATGGGGCATGGTAAATGAACAGCGGCAGTAAGCGAAGGGATTCCCTTCCGACAAGGCGCGGAACACGTTTCCAAGCTTGTACTCCATATATTTCGTATATAAGGCCTCGGTAAAACGAATCCGGCCATGGAGCAAGCAAGGGGCGGGAACCGGGTGTTGTTACATCACTTGATTAACCAAGTGCGTATGGCGTGTGTTCATTAAAACCAAATGACCCGCTATCCGTCGATGGCACAAGCAAGTAAATGTAAGACACAAGCGACACTGGCGACTGGACCAGGCCCCAAGGCCGGACAGCGTTAAGACTAAGACAGATAAGAAGCGTGACTACCAGCTGTTTTAAATAGCAGGGAAGCGCTTTGAAGGAAGAGGACAAGCGTGGCGGGACAGAAGATCCGCATTAGGCTCAAGGCCTACGATCACGAGGCTATCGACGCTTCTGCCAAGAAGATCGTCGAGACGGTTACCCGTACCGGCGCTCGTGTTGTCGGCCCAGTGCCACTGCCAACTGAAAAGAACGTGTACTGCGTCATCCGCTCTCCGCACAAGTACAAGGACTCGCGCGAGCACTTTGAGATGCGTACGCACAAGCGTCTGATCGACATTCTCGACCCAACCCCGAAGACCGTTGACGCCCTCATGCGCATCGATCTTCCGGCCAGCGTCGACGTCAACATTCAGTAAGCGGCAAACGAGTCTGAACTACTGAAACGGCAGCGGAAGAGAAACTATGAGTGATATTGAGATCAAGGGCATCCTGGGCAAGAAGCTCGGCATGACCCAGATCTTCGACGAGGAAAACCGTGTTGTACCGGTCACCGTCGTCGAGGCTGGGCCCTGTGTCGTAACCCAGGTGCGTTCCAAGGAAACCGACGGCTACGAGGCCGTACAGATCGCCTTCGGCGAGATCGACCCGCGCAAGGTAAACAAGCCTGCCGCAGGTCACTTCAAGAAGGCTGGCGTGACTCCGCGCCGCCACGTTGCTGAGATCCGCGTTGCAGACGCATCCAGCTACGAGGTTGGCCAGGACGTCACCGTAGACATCTTCAACGATGTCAAGTTCGTCGACGTGACGGGCACCACCAAGGGCAAGGGCTACGCCGGCGGCATGAAGCGCCACGGCTTCGCCGGCCAGGGTGCTGCTCACGGTAACCAGGCCGCTCACCGCCGCGTGGGCTCCATTGGACAGGCAGCCACCCCCGGCCGCGTGTTCAAGGGCAAGCGCATGGCAGGCCGCATGGGTAACAACCGTGTTACCCAGCAGAACCTGAAGCTGGCCAAGGTCGACGCAGAGTCCAACCTGCTCCTGATCAAGGGCGCAGTTCCGGGTGTCAACGGCGGTCTCGTCGTTGTCAAGACCGCAGTGAAGGGCGGTGCACACGCATGAGCAATCTAAAGCTTGATGTCCACACCGCTGACGGTAAGACCAACGGCACGGTCGAGCTGCCCGCATCCATCTTCGATGCAGAGGCCAGCGTCGCACTGATGCACCAGGTCGTTACCGCTCAGCTCGCAGCAAAGCGTCAGGGTACCCACGCTACGAAGACTCGTGGCATGGTGTCCGGCGGTGGCCGTAAGCCGTTCCGCCAGAAGGGCACCGGCCGCGCACGTCAGGGCTCCATCCGCGCTCCCCACTTCACCGGTGGTGGCACGGTCCACGGCCCGCAGCCGCGTGACTACTCCCAGCGCACTCCGAAGAAGATGAAGGCCGCTGCTCTGCGCGGCGCCCTGACCGATCGCGTGCGTCACGACCGCATCCACGTGGTCGAGGAGCTGGTCCCGGGCCAGACCCCGTCCACCAAGGCTGCACGCGCTTTCATCGAGCGTCTGACGGACCGCAAGTCCGTGCTGGTCGTCCTGACCCGCGAAGACGTCACCGCATGGAAGTCCGTGAACAACCTGCCGCAGGTGCACACCCTGGTCAACGACCAGCTGAACACCTACGACGTTCTGAACGCGGACGACGTTGTGTTCTCCGTGGAGGCACTGAACGCTTTCATCAACGCCGCTGATAAGACCAAGGAGGAGGCAAAGTGAGCACTGTAGCTGATCCTCGCGATATCATCATCGCCCCGGTCGTATCTGAGAAGTCCTACGGCCTGATGGAGCAGAACGTCTACACGTTCCTGGTTCACCCCAGCTCTAACAAGACCCAAATCAAGATTGCCGTCGAGCAGATCTTTGGTGTGAAGGTCGCCAGCGTTAACACCGTTAACCGTGAGGGCAAGCGTAAGCGCACCCGCACCGGCTACGGCCAGCGCAAGGCAACCAAGCGCGCCATGGTGACCCTGGTCGCCGGCAGCGATCCGATCGACATCTTCGGTGGAGCGACCGCCTAAGGCGGCCGGACACCGAAAGGTAAAGAGGAAGCAAAAGTATGGCTATTCGTAAGTACAAGCCGACTACGCCGGGTCGCCGCCAGAGTTCTGTCTCCGAGTTCGCGGAAATTACCCGTTCGACTCCCGAGAAGTCTCTGCTGCGCCCGCTGTCGAAGACCGGTGGCCGTAACGTTCACGGCCACATCACGACCCGTCACAAGGGTGGCGGCCACAAGCGTCGCTACCGCGTTATCGACTTCCGTCGTAACGACAAGGACGGCGTGATCGCCAAGGTCGCTCACATCGAGTACGACCCGAATCGCACCGCTAACATTGCGCTGCTGCACTACCGCGATGGCGAGAAGCGTTACATCATCGCCCCCCGCGGTCTGAAGCAGGGTGCGCTGCTGGAGTCCGGCCCGAACGCCGACATCAAGGTTGGCAACAACCTGCCGCTGCGTAACATCCCGACCGGTACCACCATCCACGCTGTGGAGCTGAAGCCGGGCGGCGGCGCCAAGATGGCTCGTTCCGCTGGTGCCTCCATCCAGCTGCTGGGTAAGGAAGGCAAGTACGCAGTTCTGCGTATGCCGTCTTCCGAGATCCGTCGCGTAGACATTCGCTGCCGCGCCACCATCGGCGAGGTCGGCAACCAGGAGCAGATCAACATCCGCTGGGGCAAGGCTGGCCGTATGCGCTGGAAGGGCGTACGCCCGACCGTCCGCGGTGTTGTTATGAACCCGGTTGACCACCCGCACGGTGGTGGTGAGGGTAAGACCTCCGGTGGTCGTCACCCTGTGTCTCCTTGGGGTCAGCCTGAGGGACGCACCCGCAAGCCGAACCGTCCCAGCGACCGGATGATCGTTCGCCGTCGTCGCTCCAACAAGAACAAGAAGCGCTAAGAGGAGGTAGTAGAGAATGCCACGCAGCCTGAAGAAGGGCCCATTCGTCGACGAACACCTCCTTGCGAAGGTGGACGCTCAGAACGAAAAGGGCAACAAGAACGTCATCAAGACGTGGTCCCGTCGCTCGACCATTCTCCCCGATTTCATCGGCCACACTTTCGCCGTCCACGACGGTCGCAAGCACGTGCCGGTGTTCATCGATGATTCCATGGTCGGTCACAAGCTAGGTGAGTTCGCTCCTACGAAGACCTTCAAGGGTCACGTCAAGGACGACAAGAAGGGTCGTCGATAATCATGTCTGACACCGTAACCACCGCACGCGCTACCGCGCGTTTCGTCCGCGTCACTCCGATGAAGGCACGCCGCGTGATCGACACGATCCGTGGCAAGTCCGTCGAGGACGCACTGGCGATCCTGAAGTACGCTCCGCAGGCCGCTTCCGAGCCGGTCGCGAAGGTCGTTGCTTCGGCCGCCGCCAACGCCGAGAACAACTTCGGCTTGGACCCGCAGACGCTGGTCGTCTCTGAGGCTTACGCCGACGAGGGCCCGACCATGCGCCGTTTCCGCCCCCGCGCCCAGGGTCGTGCATTCCACGTCCGCAAGCGCACCAGCCACATCACTGTGGTCGTCGAGAGCCAGAAGGGAAGTGCTCAGTAGTGGGCCAGAAAATCCACCCCCACGGCCTCCGGCTGGGTATCACTTCCGAGTGGCGCTCCCGCTGGTACGCCGACAAGCAGTACGCTGACTACCTCGCCGAGGACATCAAGATCCGCGACTTCCTGTCCGAGGGTCTTGACCGCGCCGGCATCGCCAACGTTGTCATCGAGCGCACCCACGACCGGGTTCGCGTTGACATCCACACTGCCCGCCCGGGCATCGTGATTGGCCGCCGCGGCTCCGAGGCTGACCGCATCCGCGGCCAGCTGGAGAAGCTCACCGGTAAGCAGGTTCAGCTGAACATCCTCGAAGTCAAGAACATCGATGCCAACGCACAGCTGGTGGCACAGTCCATCGCTGAGCAGCTGACCAACCGCGTTGCCTTCCGTCGCGCTATGCGCAAGGCGATCCAGGGCGCTATGCGCCAGCCGCAGGTCAAGGGCATCAAGGTTGTTTGCTCCGGTCGCCTGGGCGGCGCGGAGATGGGTCGCACCGAGCGCTACCACGAGGGTCGCGTTCCGCTGCACACCCTCCGTGCTGAGATCGACTACGGCACCTACGAGGCTCACACCACCTTCGGACGCATCGGCGTCAAGGTGTGGATCTACAAGGGTGACGTCGTCGGCGGCCGTCGCGAGAGCCTGATGAATGCACGCGACGAGCGCCCGTCTCGCGGTCGTCGTGAGCGTCCACGTCGCGGTGGCGCACGTCGCCAGCGCGCTGAGCAGAAGCAGGAGGGCTAAGACACATGCTTATCCCGAAGCGCGTTAAGTACCGTCGCCAGCACCGCCCGACCCGTCGTGGCGTGTCCAAGGGCGGTAACCGCGTAACGTTCGGCGACTACGGCCTGCAGGCCCTGGAGCCGACCTACATCACCAACCGTCAGATCGAGTCCGCTCGTATCGCCATTAACCGCCACATGAAGCGTGGTGGCAAGGTGTGGATCAACATCTTCCCGGACCGTCCGCTGACCCAGAAGCCGCTCGGCGTGCGTATGGGTTCCGGTAAGGGCCCCGTGGAGAAGTGGGTTGCCAACGTTAAGCCGGGGCGCATCCTTTTCGAGGCCTCTTACCCGAACGAAGAGGTCGCCCTGGAGGCACTGCGCCGTGCTGGTAACAAGCTGCCCTGCAAGGTTCGCATCGTGAAGAAGGAGGATCAGTTCTAATGGCTACCGGAACTCCGGCACATGAGCTCCGCGAGCTCAACAACGAAGAGCTGACCACCCGCCTGCGTGAGGCGAAGGAAGAACTGTTCAACCTTCGCTTCCAGGCTGCGACCGGCCAGCTGACCAACAACCGTCGTCTGGGTGTTGTCAAGCGCGACATCGCCCGCATCTACACCGTCCTGCGCGAGCGCGAGCTCGGGCTGTCTATCAACCCGGGTGGTGACGCAGCATGAGTGAGGCAACCGTGAATGACAACGCAGCTGTGAAGAACGAGAAGGGCGCCCGCAAGGTTCGCTCCGGATACGTTGTTTCCACCAAGATGAACAAGACCATTGTGGTCGAGCTTGAGGACCGCAAGCAGCACGCACTGTACGGCAAGATCATGCGCCGTAACTCTCGCGTAAAGGTCCACGATGAGAACGAGACCGCCGGCGTTGGCGACCGCGTTCGCATCGAGGAGACCCGCCCGCTGTCCAAGGACAAGCACTTCCGCCTGACCGAGGTTATCGAGAAGGCTCGCTAGTCCTTATAGCTCTGAAAGTTCAGATTGCTATGGCAGCTATGGCTGCTTAGTCAGCCATAGCGCTAGACCCCCTCCCGCACTTTGCTGTGGTAGGGGGTCTATTTCGTTTCTTGCTAACGTCCTCGCAGGGGACAAAAGCTGTTGGGGTGTAGCGGAGGTAGGTAACTGCCGGCGTGGGGGCTAACTTCGGGGCGTTTAGGATATTTGTCCCGGATGACCCGTGGAAAGTGCAGCGTTGAGCGTGGAGAGTGGAGGCACGGGTGAGGTTTGGAGGGTGGACTATGGCGAGTGGAGACCCGAACGGTGCGTCCGCGTGTACACGTGACCGAGTCATGCCACACCCACCTGCATCTGTTCGGGTGTCAGCCTGTTGCCCGCCTAGACCCACATCTAGCTTAAATATCCAGCAGTTCGATCCAGGCCGTCAGCCGAGTATCCTCCGCTAAGTCGGCGAAGCTCACATCGTAGCCTTTCTCCTGCAGCCAAGTGAGAACCGTAACTAGCTGCAGAGAATTCATACCCTGGTCATAGAGTTCCTCGGAAACCTCGATCTCCGCTGGCTCCATCTTCATCGTCTCGGCTACACATCCGCGCAACTGGTCTTCAGTGATTGGTTCCATTAGTTCGCTACCTCAATCTTCCGTTCGGCCGTGCTATCTGCGTTGTTCTGTTGGATTCGTTTATTCACTTTGCCGACCCCGGTGGTGGGGAACTCCTCCACGATGTGCACGTGGTCCGGTACTGCGAACCGCGCGATACCGGCAGCCCGAGCATGCTTCCGGACAGCAAGTGGCGTTAGATCATCCACCCCATCCCTCAGGATCACATAGGCCCTGATGGCTTCGCCCAGATTGTCGTCCGGAGTGCCAACCACCGAAACATCGTGGATATCCGGATGGCTGAGCAACGCGTTTTCGACTGCTTCCGGAGCCACCTTTTCCCCACCGCGGTTGATCTGATCCTTTGCCCGGCCGACAACCGTCAGAGCACCATCGTCGACGGTGACGATGTCGCCAGTAATGTAAAAGCCATCTTCGGTGAATGCCCTAGAGTTGATCTCTTCAGCACGGTGATAGCCCCGGATCGTGTACGGCCCGCGGGTGAGTAGGTGTCCGGGGTGGCCTTCGGGGAGGGGGAGCGTGGCGTCATCAACAATGCAAATCTCATCGTGGCTGCTCATGGGGCGACCCTGTGTATTGATTATTTCCTCGGTCGAGGCGTTTAACGGTGTGAAGTTTACGAGTCCCTCAGCCATGCCGAAAACCTGTTGCAGTTGACAGTCGAGTTCCGGCCGGATGCGGCGGGCCACCTCGGCAGATAGCTTCGCCCCACCCACCCATAGCGTGCGCAGAGTGCGTAGGTCGTGGCGATCGCGGGCCGGTGCGTGGAGAATGCCCAGTACCGCCGGAGGTACCAGGGCGAGGTGAGTCGCACCGTGGCGGTCAATGGCAGGCAGCAGATCGCTGGGCATCGGTGATTTGGCGAAAACGATGTGCGCTCCGCGCAGCAGCGCACCCAGAATTCCCGGCGAGCTGAGAGTGAAGTTATGCGCCGCGGGCAAAGCGACGAGCAGGCAAGATTCCGTCTCCAAGTCACAGGCTTGCAACGCACAACGGATCGAATAGAGATAATCCGCATGGGTTCGCGGGATTAGCTTCGGTAGGCCGGTCGTGCCACCGGAGAGTTGCAGGAACGCAAGCTCGTCTGCTTCTACATCGGCGGTTGGAGGGGCGGGTGACTCTTCGTTTGCAGCCTCCGAGTGCCCCGTTGATTCGGTAGCCCAGGGAGATTCGGCGGTCTCGTCGATGAGGATCGCTCGAACAGTGCGGCCATCGTCCAGCGGCTCTTGTAGCGTGGCGTGGACGCCCGCAAGGTGCCGATCGGGGCGTGACGTGCTGATGTAGAAGCGTGCTGGCGCGTGGCTGGCGAAGTGGCGCACCTCCGTGGAGCCGAGGTCAGGCAAGGCGAAGATGGGAATGGCGCCGAGCTTCCATAATGCCAAGAGAGTTTCGAGGAACACCACACTATTGGGAAGTTGCAGGATGCAGCCATCGCCCCGGCGTACTCCGGCTTGGTGAAGGTAGTGGGCGGCGGTCTCGACGCTGTTGTCTAGTTCGTGCCAGGACAGGCTGCGGTGGCCGTCCGTCGTGGCGGGTCGATTGGGAAAGGTGGCAACCGTTTGCTGGAAGACATCCCAGTGGGTGTGGTGGGTCCATATTCCCTGGCAGTGGTATTCCTGCGCGAGGGTACGGGGCATGTGGTTGGCCAGTACCTCTGGGCCGTGGCTTCCGTTAAGCGGGCTGAGGTGGGGCTCGGGATTGGGCGCTATGTGTGCTGACGGGGGCTGCGCGGTGCCTTCTGTATCTCCCTTTGCGGCCAGTCCCAACAGCGCACGCACCGGACCGAGTTTGAAGTTGGTTTCCTCGATCTCCTGGTCTGGCTGGGATTCGGCAACGATTCCGCCGCCGGCTCGGGCAGACACTTGGGAGCCTTGAACCGTGGCACTTCGGATAGCTACCCGCCACTCGCCATCGCCGTGGGAATCTGCGTATCCGATGGCGCCGCCGTACAGACCCCGCTCCGGCTCCTGCTGGCGCAAAAAGTCCAACGCAGCAGCGGACGGTGCTCCATTGACTGCCGGAGTGGGGTGTAGCAACGCAGCCAACTCCAGAACGGAGGTATCAGGGTTCCGCAACGTGCCTTCGATATGGGTTCCTAGGTGCCAGGTGTGCGACGTGGCGGTCAGCGTGGGTAATTCCGGAACGTGTAGCTGAGTACACAGGGGTTCAAGAACCTTCCGGATGGCCGTGGTCACGAAGCGGTGCTCGGCGATGTCTTTGTGGGAGAGCGTGAGCTCAATTGCCCGCGCCCAGTCCGTCACCGGGTCCTCCGATCGAGCGATAGTTCCGGCCAGCGGGTGGGAAACAATCCGCGCGCCTTCCTTGCGGATCAGTAGCTCCGGGCTAGATCCCACGAAGAAAGCTTCTTCGGGGCCGTTAGTCGTAGCTACCAGGTGCCCGTGCCCCGTGGCGGAGGTTTCCATGAACCCTCGTAGCAGGGCTTCCGGCTCCACAGGGCTAGCCAGCGTGTACTCCTCCTCGCGGGAAAGCACCACCTTTTGAAACTCGCCACGCCCAATCGCCTCCACGGCACGGCTAACCCGCCGGCCATGCTCTTGCAGGCTGGGGCGTTGTGAGATGTCCACCACGTCGGGAACCAATGGAGCCGTCTTCCAACGCGGAGCTCCCGCGTGCCGCTGAAAGCTCTCGGGGGCCAGCAATACCGGTGCTGTGTCTGGATCGAAGGGCAGCGCTCCCACCACGACGTCTTCCCGTCCTGCCTCCGCCGCCCTACGAAGTGCTGCGGCGGCTTGCTCTACCGTGCCATAACGAGTTTTGACGCCGCAGGTTGTCAGAGTCTGGTCGCTGTCGCTCATGACAAAGCTGGGTGGGCCACTAGCCTCCCCACTGGGCGGACCATCGTGCACCTCCAGCTGTTTCAGCGCGCTGGCCGTATCCAGGCTTCTTCCACAGCGCTTGGCTACCCAATCAATCGTTTCCTGGTGGTCCTGTGCCGTGAAATCCGCAATTCCGTCCGTGATCACAAACGGCTGAATGTCCTTCATAAACGCATCCACCGCGGTGACCTTGCAGCCCATGTGGCCATATACCCCGGTGATAATTAGCTGATCCCGCCGAGCGAAAGCCAGCGACTGGTAAAGGTCCGTGCGCTCGAATGCGGAATAGCGCCACTTCGTGAGTATCTGGTGATGCTTGCCTGGCGCCAACTCTTTGATGATCGACGCTTCCTCGGCTGTTTGTAAACCTTGTCCCCACATATCGCTTAAGAGCCCTCGTCGGGTGGGGTGCTGTTGTGGCGGCTGGGCGGAATAGAACACAGGAATACCCAGCTGATCCGCCGTGGTGATGAGGCGCGCGATGTTGGCGAGCGCCGAGTGTAGCGGTTCTTTGTTCCAGTCATAGGCAGCTAGGAAGTACTTCTGCATGTCGTGCACCAGCAGTGCTGCGCGTGCGGGCTCCAGGGCCCAGGATCTCGCCGGACAATCGGCGGGCAGTGTGGTGGATGGAGTGGGGATGGGATAGGGCGAAATGGGTGGAATCGCCATAGAGATAACCTTTCGTTGGGCTGGTGGGGGTACAGAGGCTAGGCATCTAGGGTGGCGCCACCATCAACACGGAGGTCGTGCATGGTGATGTGGCAGGCTGCAGGGGAGATAAGAAAGAGGCATGCTGCCGCGATATCTTCTGGCTGCGCGATGCGTTGTAAGGGGATGCCTAACCGGTAGTCCTCCGGTACACCGGCAAGGGTCTGCGCGGCTCGATCCTCGCCGTGCCAGCTGGTGCGTAGCATCGCGGTGTCTGTGGAACCAGGGGATACGCTGTTGCAGCGCACCCCGTGTGGGGCGCACTCTAGCGCCAGAGTTTTCAACCAGGCAGTCGCTGCCGCTTTGGAAGCTCCATAGGAGGCCATGCGTGCCCGGGGCTGTGCTGCTGCATTGGAAGTCACTGCCACAATTGCTCCAGTGCCGCGATCCACCATGTGCTGGGCGATTGCGGAGCATGTGCGGGCTAAGCCGGTGACGTTGACAGCGAAGTTGTTTTCCCAGGCTCCGGTCTCGTCGGGGTCCGTACCGATACCCGAGACTGTGTCAACTGTGTCAACTGCCGTGGGGCCCGTCAGTGCGCTATCTGGGATTAAGGTTCCCGCGCAGTGGATGAGTGCATCAATGTGCCCGTGAGCTGCCAGTGCTTTCGACAGGTGGCTTTCCACGCTGCGTGGGTCAGTCGGGTTTGAAGAGGTGATGTCTACTTCCGGTAGATCCCAGCCGATCACGGTGTGATCGTTCTGTCGTAGCAGGCGCACACACTCGCGGCCGATGCCTCCAGCAGCACCTGTCACGATCACCGTTTGTTGTAGTTGCGCTTGCTCCGGCGGCGACTCGGTTGGCTGCCGTGTGGCTAGGTGCGGAGGAATGTTGAAATCCATAGCGGACACTGTAATCGACTTAGGTTAGGCTAATCAAGGGTGTTATTTTTGGATTTCTTGAGAGGGATGATGAGCGGGCCGCCAGTCTCCGGATCTTCGATCACCCGTGCTCGCAGGTCGAAAGCCCGCTGCAGTAGCTCTGCAGTAATGATCTCCGAAGGCGAACCGGAGGCCATCACCTGGCCTTCATTCATGACCACTAGATAATCGGAATAACGCACCGCAAGATTTAGATCGTGCAGCACCATAACCACGGTGCGGCCAAGCCGTTGGCACAGGTCCTCAACCAGTTCCAAGATGTCCACGGAAGTCGCCAGGTCTAAGTAGGTGGTCGGCTCGTCGAGGAAAAGGATGTCGGTGTTCTGCGTCAACACCATGGAAATCCACACGCGCTGGCGCTGGCCGCCAGAGAGTTCATCCAGCGTGCGGTTAGCAAGATCCTTGGAATCTGTTTGCTCCAGGGCCTCGAGTACCGCCCCTTCGTCCGTGGAAGACCATTGCCGGAACCACGCCTGGTGTGGGTGCCGCCCGCGAGCCACCAGATCGGAGACCAGCAGGCCCTCTGGGGCCACGGGCGATTGGGGAAGTACGCCCAATAGTCGGGCGACCTCCTTGCGTTTCATGGCCGTGATGTCCTGGTTATTCACACGAACGGTTCCCGTATTGAGGTCAAGTAGGCCGGACATGGCACGCAGCAATGTGGACTTACCGCAGCCGTTGGGCCCCACGATGGTAGTAATCTTGCCCGCCGGGAACGTGGAGCTAAGGTCGCGGATGATGGTGCGCTCGCCGTAGCCCACCGTGATCGAGGACGCAACTACGCCGCTGGTGTCGCTTGGCTGTGCTGTATTTGGTAGTGCCGTGTTGTGCTGTGCTGTATTTGGCTGGGGTGTGGAAGAGGTCATGCGTCTGTGCTCCTAGTGCGTTGAACGAGCAGATAGATGAGGAAGATGCCACCTAGGGCGGAGGTCACAATGCCCACCGGAAGTTCCACCGGCAGAATCGCTTGGGTGACGATGTCCGCCCCCAGCAGCAGTACTGCACCGGTGAGCGCCGAAGCCGCAAGCGGTGGGGTGGGTACGCCGCACATTCGAAGGGCCACCTGGGGTGCTACGAAGGCGACGAAGCCGATGGGGCCGGCGGCGGAGACTGCTACCGCAGCTAGGGCCACGGCCAGCGCCAGCATCGCGACCTGTACACCGTTGACCCGCTGGCCGAGTGCCCGAGCCAGATCGGGTCCCAAAGTGGTGGCCAGCGCCTGGTAGCCGATCCAGGCCAGTAGGGGACAGCACGCGATCACCAGAATCACCATCGGGATGGTGGTATTCCAGCCCGCTGTGGCCAAGGAGCCTGTGAGCCAGAACTGCGCTTGGGTAGCATTCCGTAGCTCCGAGCGGATCATAAGGAAATTGATGTAGGAACTGAGCAGCGCGGTGATGATGATGCCAAAGAGCACTAGTCGGTAGGAATCCGCCTGGCGCCGCCACGCCAGTGCCCAGATCGCTGTAGCGCTGAGTATCGCCCCTAGTAGTGCGGCCAGAGGGATTCCGATTCCGGACAGCCAGCTGAGAAATCCGCTGCCACCGCCGAGGACGATGACCGTCACGGCCATGGCTGAGGCGCCCGTGGTGATACCAAGGATATCCGGGCTGGCCAGTGCGTTGCGGGTGACTGTCTGAGTTAGCGCGCCAGAAAGCCCCAAAGCACTGCCGACCGCGATGGCGGTTGCCACACGGGGCATGCGCCAGTCCAGGACCACTAGCCTTTCCACGCGGTTTCCATCCCCGCGGAAGACAACCTCCAGCACTCGGGAAACGGAGATGGGGAAATCACCTAGTCCAATGGAAAATGCTCCCAAGAAAACGATAAGGGCCGCGGCAATGAGGCATACAAGCAGCACTCGTGGGCGCCAAACGAAGGAGATTGGTCCGATCCTGAATGCCGGACGGCCTGGAACCCGCTCGGTAGCGGTGAGCCTATTGCGCGAAGTCTTGTTGAGCCCCATCAGAGCGTCGCCACCTTCTTTCGGTAAATCAAGACGATGAAGAACGGTGCACCCACGAACGCCAGCACAATGCCCACCTGGAGCTCGCCGGGCCGGGCGATGAGGCGCCCCACCACGTCCGCGTAAAGAAGTAGTGCTGCACCGGCTAGTGCGGAGTACGGCAGAATCCACTTGTAATCCGGGCCGGTGAGGGCTCGGACGATATGGGGTACCACCAGGCCGATGAAGCCCAGCGGTCCTGCAGCGGCAGTGGCTGCACCTGCCAGCAGTGCGATGATGCCCATGCCACCTAGTCGCGCGGCCGCAGTGTTGATACCTAAGCCAGCAGCCACGTCGTCGCCCAGATTTAGGATGTTCAGCTGCGGGCCCGTGGCAAAGGCCAGGATCAACCCCAGAACCACAAACGGCAAGACGCTGAGCGCGATGTTCATATCCCGGCCCGCTAGGGAACCGACGGTCCAGAAGCGCATCCTATCCAGGTTGTTTTCACTTGTGAGAACGAAGGCGCTCGTGATGGCACTTAGCACTGCCGACAGCGCGGCTCCGCCCAGCACGAGGGTCAGGGGATTTACCGTGGCTCTGCCCGCGGAAGCTAGGCCGAAGACCAGCGCCGTCGCTGCGATTGCACCAAGGAAGGCAACCACCGCAGTCGCCCAAGGCGCGCTGATGCCCAACAGGGCGTAGCTGGCCACCACGCTCAGTGCCGCGCCGGAACTGATTCCCAGTATCCCCGGATCCGCCAGGGGATTGCGGGTATGTCCCTGGATTAGGGCGCCGGCTACGCCTAGTGCCGCGCCCACGATAATGGCCAATATGGTGCGTGGCAGGCGCAGCTCGGCGACCACGCGTTGGTTGACTGGAACCTCCTCCGGGGAGCTACTGGTAGCCGGGAGATCCCGAAGTGCAGCCCACACGTCCTCTGCGGGGATGGAACGGGCGCCGTACAGGAAACTGCAGATCGTGCCACTGACGACCAGTAGGAGTAGTACCCCCAGACCCAGTAGGCGGCTGGTGCGCACACTCATGGCGTGGCCTCCAATCGCTGTTGCGGCTCACGCCCTGCGCTAGGCCGTGTTAAGCCGAACAACCGTACGCGCCGGTCTGCCCGCTGCTGTCGCTCGCCGAAATCTTGGAAACTGGCCTTGGCCAGCGCCCGGTGCGTGCGGGTGTTGCGATAGTCCGGCTCGCCAAGCACCAGCTGGCACTGCGGGTCTTGCTCTAGCAGTGCTGCGGCCAGCTTGCTCAGAAAAGAAGAGAAGATCCCATGGCCAGTCAGTTCTGGCTTGCCGATTGCGATATGGGCTCCCAGGTCGTGGGGTTGAGAGAGATAGCTGCTGCCAATCTCGTCCCGGTGCGGGCGATAGATTTCCACGTACCCCACCGGGGTTGTGGCGTCATTCTCGTCAGACGGTGTAGGAGCTGCGGAGGCATCGCCCCTCGTGGCTTCCTTTGCAGCCCGGATGTGGGGGGAGCGGGGTATCGAATAGGACAGTATTGCGGCGCGAGCGTAGGTGGTGTGAGTTTTTGCGACCCAGTCCTGGCGCCAGCGTTCGGCTGGCCAGGGTTGTTCCCACGTCTCGCGCAAGTGAGGGCGGGACATCCACTCGGCCACCAGATCGGCATCGGAAGATTCGGGATCTGGGTCCGCAGGGCGTAGGGAAAAGGGAGGGTTCATCTGCGGTAACGGTGGCGGGGAAGGGAGGAAATCCGCTGTCGGGATGTCGTGGCGCAACCGGGCCAGTATTTCCTCCGGGCGGGGTTGGGGGCTTCCTGTGAGCAGTGACTCAGGCTGTTGCTGGGGGTCATTGTCAATCATGGGTAAGCATACTACCGTCTATGTGTAAGGTAAGCCTTCACTTGGTAAGGGAATGGTAAGTTGAAATCATTGGCGATCATCGGAGCGGGGCCAAAAGCGCTAGCCGTTCAGGCGAAACTCCACGCTCTGCGCAGCCTGGGCGTTGCAACCCCGGAAGTAACCGTGCTGGATCCGCACGGCATTGGCGGTAATTGGAAGCCTTGCGGTGGGTGGACGGACGGGCGGCAGTTGCTGGGAACCTCGCCCGATAAAGATCTGGGATTTCCCTACCGCACGCGCATCGCGGGCGAGCTCAACGAGGCCGTGGACCGGAGCATGCTGGGGCTTAGCTGGGTGCGCTTCCTTACGGAGTCGGATCGTTATGCCTCTTGGATCGACCGTGGCCACCCCAACCCACCGCACTACCTGTGGGCTAGCTACCTGGAGTGGGCGGCGCAAAAGATGGGAATGCGGGTGGTTCCAGCAACGGTGCGGCTACTCGACGTGACCACTGAAAGTAGTGCCACTAGCCCTACGGGCACGGCCACCGGCACTGCCTCCCAGCCCTGCCGGTGGCGCCTCACTGCCGAGGACACACGTGGCGCCGAGTTCACTCTGGAGGCCGATAGTGTGCTCGTTACCGGCCCTGGCCGTAGCGACGGCAAAATTTCGGATGTTCCGGGTGTGCTCTCTGTGGCAGAATTTTGGGATCTCAAGGCGCGTGGAAGCCTCCCCGAGGTCCCTCGTGTTGTGGTGATCGGTACTGGGGAATCTGCAGCTTCCGTGTTGGACCAGCTAATTCACCTCAATATTGAGGAAGCTCTGGCCGTATCGCCCCTGGCCACGATGTTCAGTCGTGGGGAGAGTCAATTCGAAAACGAGTTGTATACAGATCCGCGCAAATGGGTGACACTCAGCGAAGCAGCGCGTAGAGACTTCATCCGCAGAACCGACCGTGGGGTGCTTTCTGTGCGGGTGCAGCAGGTGTTAGATTCCGATGATCGCGTGGCACATCGCCGTGGCGTTGTCCGCCGTGTGGAGCTGGCGAGCTCGCCGGACGCTGATTTTCGACTGCGGGTGCATATTGATGATGAAGTGTGTGGCTCCTACACCGAGCTGTGCGATCTCGTCATTGACGCTCGCGGTGGTAGGCCCTTGTGGTTCTGTGATGTGATGACGCCACAGGTGCGCCTCCTCCTGGAGCGCGCACTAGGCAACCAGTCCGATGCAGCGCTGAGCTCCGTTCCGGCCTGGGAGGCCAGTATTGGGGCAGATCTGGCAGTGGAGGGATTGGTTCCGCACCTGTTTGTTCCGGCACTGGCAGGTATGCGCCAGGGGCCGGGGTTTGCGAACCTGAGCTGCCTGGGCGAGCTTTCCGATCGGGTAGTAGCTGGGCTCGGTGTAGGGGACGGCCTGGGCGATAATGCCGCCGATGTGCAGGCTGGCATGCGGGCTGGGGTGCAGGCTGGGGTTCGGGCGGAGGTGCGTTCATGAGTGCATTTCCAGCACCGCGGCCTCATGGCCGCCGAGTGAAGCAGCGCTATGCCACGGTGGATGCGATGATTTGTGCGGCAGTCCAGGAGTATGGGGTAGATAGCCCACGGCTAGCGGTTACGGGGCCTGCTGGGGCCATTACTTGGCCAGAACTGGCTAGAGGTGCCAGGCGAGTGGCCGGCAGTATTAGCAGCCGTGGGCTGGGTAGAGGGGACCGGATCGCGGTACTGGCGCGCCGGGATACTCGGCTACCGGTAATGGTGGCAGGGATTCTTCACTCGGGCGCAGTCTATTGTCCATTGGAGGTGGATTCTCCAACAGAGCGTTTGCGTTGGCAGCTGGAAGATCTTCAGCCGGAGCTGGTGATGTTGCTCGGTGTGGAGCAGTCTGCGGAACAGGAGCTGCGCCGAGTCGTCGCCGAAGCTTGCGCCGCTGAAGTGTGGATTGGTGGCGCAGAGTGTGACCGCGAAAATATAGATGGATCGGGTGGCTCGCTGCAGGTGAGTGGTGCGCTGTTGGAGGTGAACACGGACATTTGCCCGGAGGATCCCTGTTACATCACGTTCACCTCAGGTTCGACCGGGCGGCCGAAGGCGGTGGTGAATACTCACCGTGGCGTAGCCTGCCATTTGGAATGGAGCGCCCGGATCGTGGGGCCTGGCGAGGAACTTCGTGTGCTGCAGAAGGCGCCGGCGGTGTTTGATGTGGGTATCGCGGAGATCCTGAACCCCCTGGCTAATGGTGGAACGGTGGTGATGCCCGATTCACAGTGGTGGATGGGGGATATCGATGGCTTTTTGGATTTGCTGGTGGATTACCAGGTCAGTGTGCTGTCGATGGTGCCGAGTATGCTCGGCACGCTGTTGGATGTCATGGACGACATGGGTGAGCCTCTGGAAAGGTTGGCTGGGCTCAAGCATCTGCTGCTAGGTGGCGAGGCTGTGCCCAGTGCGCTGGCAGAACGGTGCCTGCGACAGATCGGTTGCCGGGTGCATGGACTTTATGGGCCCACGGAGGCCGCGATGGATGTGCTGTGGGTTGAATATACCGAGGAATTGCTGGCTGAGCTGGCGGGATCCAGCGCGGGGGATGGTCGGCAACCGTCGCTGTTGGGTCTGCCTCAAGACAATGTGAGCTGTTATCTGCGCGCTGAGGATGGGAAAGAGGTTACCGATCCTGGCCAGGTGGGTGAGCTCTGCATTGCCGGGGTGCAGGTGGCTACTGGCTATTGGCGCCGCCCGGAGCTAACGGCACAATCTTTTGTGCCCAGTTGGTACCCACAGGTTGATGGCGGCCGAATGTACTGCACCGGAGATCTAGCACGATGGAACCAGGTGGGGTTGCTGGAATTCGTAGGTCGGGTGGGTGACCAGGTGAAGATCCGGGGCAACCGAGTGGAGTTGGGAGAGGTAGATGCGGCGCTGCGACGGGTTCCTGGTGTGCGGCAGGCGGCCAGTCGTGTCGTTGGCGAGGATTCACCAGTGCTGGTGGGCTATGTGGTGTGGGATCAGGAAGCAGTGGTACTACCGCCTACGGAGGTGGCTGCTGTGCTGCGCGAATCAGTACCGGAGTACATGGTTCCCAGCCGTGTAGTGGCTCTGCAGGCATTGCCGCTGAGCAGTAATGGGAAGCTGGATCGTCGTGCCCTCCCCGATCCAAATTAAGTTAAAAAGTCTCAGATTGCCCTTGTTAGCCTACCCTTGGTGATGGTAGCCTTACCTAATCTTGTTTGTTTAGTGAAATGGAAACCCATTCAGAATGAAGAACTCAAACGTTGTCCGTGCGCTCAGCATCGCCGTGCTCTCCACTACCCTGGTGTTGGGAGCCTGCAGCTCCGATGCAGATGACAAGGCGGAAAATACTTCCTCAGGCGCAAACTCCGCAGCGAATTCCGGCGATAATGCCTCCGAAGTCAACATCAAGCACGCCTGGGGGGAAGACACATACCCCGTAAACCCCGAGCGCGTCGTTGCCATTGGTCCAGCCATCGACAACCTGCTGGCTATGGGCATCAAGCCCTCCGCCGTGGTGGTGTCTGCTAAGGACATGAATGCCCCGTGGCGCGACGGCAAGTTGGATGGCGTGGAGATTATCAAGCAGACCGATTTCAAGACTCTGCCGAAGGAAGAGATCGCCGCCGCTGCTCCGGATTTCATCGTCGGGGACTACTGGACGATCTCCGAGGATAACTACACACAGCTCTCCGAGATCGCGCCCACTCTGGGTGGTATTGGCACCGAGGGTGAGGGGATCAGCTGGAAGTCGCAGTTGAAGGAGCTCGGCAAGATCTTCAACAAGGAAGATAAAGCTCAAGAAGTCATCGACCAGGATGAGAAAGTCTTCTCCGATGCGAAGTCCGAGCTGCCGAATATCGAGGGTAAGACCGGTGTGGTCTCCCAGTTCGCTCAGGGATCCTTTGGAGCTGTGGCCGACCCGAAGGATCCAGGAGCCTCCTTTATCTACGACCTGGGTATGAAGTTCCCGGAATCTCTGACCGACGGCTCAATCGAGGTACAGCAGGGGCGCGTGACTCTGTCGCCAGAAAACGTCTCCGCCCTGGCTGCGGACTTCATGGTGATCTATAACCGCACCGGTGACATCGCGGAGGTGGAGAAGATCCCGGGCTACTCAGACCTGCCGCAGGTCAAGTCCGGCGCCACCCTGGCGGGTAACGAGGCTGTGGTTGCTGGCCTGAACACGCCGACCGCCCTGTCCCGTGCATGGGTATTGGAGCAGGTCAAGCCTACCTTGAAAGAGATCTCTTAGTCTCTTTTTCTCCAGCACCCCTCGCGAATGTGTCGCCCGGTGTGGCAGCGTGGGGTGTTTTCTTATGCCCTTTCTTGTTCTCTCACTCGCCTCCCCGCTGCCGCCCGCCGACTCACAAGGAACTTGACTTGTCTTCTACGCTGCCGTTAACGAGCGCTCAATACGGTGTCTGGAACGCCCAAAAACTCAACCCCGAATCGCCCTACTACGTGGTTGGTGAGGTACTGCACCTGGGGCCAGGGCACATCGAGCTGGAAACTCTGCAGCACTCCATCGCACAGCTGCAACAGGAAGCTGAGACATTGCGCGTGCGCGTCACGACGGATGGCCTTACCCCGCAACAATCCGTGGTACAGGAAGGCCCCGGGGTCGACCGCGTGATCGACGTGCGGCACGCCGCGGATCCCCAGCGCAGCGCGGAAGCCTGGGTAGATGCGCTACGCGCCGAATGTGCCGAGACGATGCGCACCATGGTGGATCAACCGTTGTGTCGTTATGTCATTATTCTTCTCGACGTCACCGAGACCTGGGTTGTCCAGCTTTATCATCACCTTATTGTCGATGGCTTCTCGGCTTCCCTGCTCACGCGTCGCCTTAGTCAGATTTATACCGCTCGCGTGGCAGGAAAGCAGGCTCGTCCATTCCGGGCAGCTTCGCTGTCCGAACTGGTGGCGCTGGATCAGGAGTACCGCGAATCCGCGGAGCATACCCGGGATAAACAGTATTGGACGTCCGTACTCGCACAGCTTCCGGAAGTTGCTGAGCGCGCCACGATGAATACGGCCACAAAGGCAGAAGGCACAGGGCAAACCACAATCACCACCACCATGCGCCTGGGGCCGGAGATCATGGAGAAGGCCACGAAAGCCGCTACTGATGAGCAGATTACGTGGGTAGAGCTCATGATCGCACTGTACGGGGCGTTTGTTCACCGTCTGTTGGCTCCACGCTCGACCAGCGAACAATTCCTGGCTGTGCCCGTGATGGCACGCTCGCATACGCGAGAGCTCCGCACGCCTGCAATGGCCGTCAATGTGCTGCCACTGCGAGTCAACGTCGACAATCAACAAACGGTGCAGGAGTATCTACACCATGCGGTGGAGTCGCTGCATGGTCTACTGGCCCACCAGCGACTGCGTGGAGAGAGCCTACCGCAGATCACGGGGGACTCCCGGGTGGCTGACGTGCTACACGGAGTGGGAGTGAATGCTAAGGCCTTCACCACCCGGGCGGATTTCGCGGGGGTTCCGGGGCGGTTGCGCAATGTGGCGGGTGGGCCGCCGGAGGATTTGGGATTGGTGCTCACCCCGGCCGAGGATGGCGGACTGGACATGGCTTTTGAGACGGATCCGGCCCGCGTGAGTGCCGAGCATGCGCGGGCTCGGTTGGAGGCACTGCGGGAGTTCACGTGTCAGGCGCTTGAAGACACATCCCGAAAGATCGGGGAGCTGCCACTGCATAGCCAGAGACGGCGCGTGGAAATGTTAGAGCAGCGGCGCGCCCAAGGTGTCGAAGTGGCCGAAAATAGCCGATCGCAGGACGCTCTGAGCACCGCTTTGTCCACGCTGCGAAACCACACACAGGCACATCTGGTGGTTCACACTGCCGATGGCTGGGATACCGAGCCCGGAACTGAGATGTTGGATCGCGAGATACTGGGCGCTGCAGTGCTGAACAGCAAGGATCTCCACGCTGCAGTACATCGCCTGGCTAGTTACTTTCGCCGTGAGGTTCTGGGAAGCGACAGGTGGCGCCAGGCGGAACAAGTCACCGAGCAAGATAGGGCGCGACCAGTGCTCGCTCTCGAGATGGAGCGGGGGCGCGAATTGGCCCTTGCTGTGCTAGCCGCTTTCGCCGCGGGTGTGCCCTTCGTCTATATCGATCCCACCAGTCCTGCCCAGCGCCGTGAGCAAATCCATGCGAACGCTGAACCGGTAGCTAGTGTGGATGCGGCGGCCATCCGCTACGCCCTAGCCTTGGGGAGTACCACCTCGGAGGAGAACGTCGTAGAACGGTCCGCGGAATCGGCAGCCTGTCCAGACCCGGAGCAATTGGCCTACCTGATCTATACTTCTGGATCCACCGGCAAGCCCAAGGGCGTGGAGGTTCCCCGCCGTGCCATTAGCTCTCTGTTTGCCCAACACCGCAGCGGATTGTACGACAGGCCGCACGCGGTGGTGGCGCATACGGCGTCTTTCAGTTTCGATGCAGCATTCGACCAGTTGCTGTGGCTGCTGGCGGGCCACGACGTGCACCTCTACCCAGAACAGGCCACTGGGGATGCAGACAAGCTGGTGGAACACTTCGCTACACAGCAGATCAATGTGGTGGATACGACTCCCTCCATGATGAAGGCGTTGTTGGCCGCGCAGTTATTGGAGAAAGTACCGAGCCTGCAGTTAGTGGTTTTGGGTGGCGAAGAGCTGCCCGCTGAGCTGTGGGATCACCTGGCGACCACCGGCCTGGAGGTCGTCAATGCCTATGGCCCCACCGAAAGCACTGTAGATGCCCTTTTGGCCCGAGTGGAGCCGGGCGTGGCACACCTGGGGCGGCCCGTTGCCGGTATGCGTGCCTACCTGGTGGATAACGCCCTGCAGCTGGTAGGAGACCAAGAAGTAGGCGAACTGGTTCTAGCCGGTCCACAGTTGGCACTCGGCTACCGTGGCCTTCCGGAGGCCACCGATGCGGCGTTCAAGGAGGACGTTCGCATCGACCCGCGTCGGGCTCCGGAGCGCATTTACCGCACCGGGGATCGGGCACGATGGATTCCTGGGCGGGGCTACCAGTTTCTGGGGCGTGCCGATGAGCAAGTCGAGATCAATGGGCAGCGCGTGGAGCTGGCCGAAGTGGAAGCTGTACTAGCCAGCGTGAACGGCGTGCGGCACTGCGCCGTGGCACCACTGAATCGCAGTGGGCAGGCCACTGTGTTGGTTGCTGCGGTGGTAGGGGATTGGCCCATGGACGCTTCAGGTCTGACCGCTATCCGGCACCAGTTGCAAGCTGCTTTACCCGCCGCGGCGATCCCCCGGCGCATCCATCCAGTGCGAGCGCTGCCCACCACCACCTCCGGCAAGATCGACCGGGAGGCCATCGCCGGATACGGACTGCAGCCGCCGACCGCTGGTGCGAAGGAGGATACCGCAGCTCCCGAGGCGACCGAACCCGTGGAGGTCTCTAGCGCAGGTAACGCAACTACAAGCGGTAAAAACGACCCGCTTGCGCCGCTCGACCCTGCCCACCTCCTGCTGCATCGCACGGTGTGTGATGTTCTCCATCTACCGCCGCAGCAGACTGATCCTGATCAGGACTTCATCAGTTTGGGAGGGGAGAGTATTGCTGCTCTTCATGTGGCCTCTCGCGCACGTCAGCAGGGGCTGCTGTTGCAGCCGAAGGACCTAATGGGCGGCATTGCGTTAGCGCAGATCCCATTAGACTTCCGTCCTCCGCAGAATCCGCAGGCTCCCCAGGTTTCGCAGGCTGCGCGCCCGACCTTCCTTAGTTCTGGTGAAGACCTGGGCAAGGGGGGTAATTCGAGGTCCAATAATGGGGACAATCAATGGCTGGATTGGGGTGTATTGCCGTGGAGTCCGGTGGCACGCACGCAGATTGCAGCTGCGCCCACCGTGCATGCGATGCGTCGCCACGTGATGTACCGGTGGCTAGATATGCCACCCGGGTGCGGCCAAGCCGATGTGCTACGCGCGGTGGAGGTGCTTCAGCGCCGGCATGCGAGCCTGCGGATGTTGCTGGACTGGGACAACGTAGTGCAGCTGATCCCGCGTGTGCCACTGGCTAACGCCGAGGAGATTGTGGTGGAGCTTGCGCCGGACGGCCCAGATCCGGTGGAGCAGCTGGCCGCCGGCATAGCCCCCGATGGTGGAGTGATGTGGCAGGTCGGACTGTGCAGGGAAGGCGCGCTGGTGATGGTGCACCACCTGGCGATCGATGCGCTGTCCTGGCCGAACCTGCAGCGCGAGTGGAATGCTGTATTAATTGACGCCAACGTGAAGCTTCCCGCGCTCACCGGCCTCCTGCGCGCCCACGGGATGCAGCGTGCCGTGGAGCACCAGGCCGTGCAGAACGTGCCACCGGGATCGGCGGAGCTGTCGGTCTTGCCGGAGTTGCCGGAGAAACTGCTATGCCCACGGGGGCAGGCCACGATGATGTGGCGAAATATTGCGATGCCGGACGCTGCGGCGATGAGTTCCGAGCTGGCGCAGCGTTTTCGAACAGACCGACAGGTCGTGGTGGTGTCATTGTTAGCGCAAGCGCTACAGGCCGTAGGTTTGACCGAGCTTCAGCTGGTGGTGGAAGGGCACGGCCGCGATGGCGGCACCGGTGCCACTCGTTCTGGTGACTATGGCAGCACCGGTAGCGCGGTGGATTGCATGGAGCTGATCGGTTGGTTCACTACGGAGGAGCGTTGGGCTTTCTCTGCGAGGGCTGACGGTGCCTCCGTTCATTCATCCGCCAATTCTCCGAGGTTTATGGCAGCGTGGGTTCGCGCTGGGCGCGAGGCCGAGTCGCAGGCTCAGCCGTGGGATCCAGCTTCGTGCCCTCCAAACCGTCGTGTGGTGATTAATGTTCTGGATGCACAGCCGGAGGAGAGCTTCGGCGTGTTGGAATCCGACGACCGGCGGATGACGGAGGCTCTGACGATAAATGTCTTCCTCACCTCGGACGGCGCAGACGTGGAATACGTGGCGGACCTGGCAGCACTCAGGGATGCATCCCCGACCGTGCTGGAGAAACTGCACGAACAGCTACAGCGTGCGGCGCGGGACCTGCTGGTCGCGGATCGGTTGGTACTGCGCCAAGCACTGCCTAGCGACTACCGGGCATTCGATACACAGCCGACGAACCCTCGGCTAGGCCACAGCTCAACCAACCAGCCCACACCGACCCTCAGCGTTGCTCATCTGCGCTCCCTGGAAGCCGCCCACGGTCCCCTGGAAGACATTGTCCCGGCTACTGCCTCCCAGCAGGGGCTGCTGTTCCACGGATTGGCCGGAACCGACCGCTACGTCATTGCCGCCGCCGTGGACCTTACTGGTGTGGCCTCCCCAGAGCTTATCCACCAGTCGATGCGGGCAATTCTGCGCCGCCACGCAGCACTGCGCGCCGTGTTCGATTGCAGCGACCTCCCGCTGATGCTGATTCCGGAGCGGCTCGATCTGCCCTGGACAATCCACGACTGCAGAGACTTCTCACCGGCTGCAGCGCATGCGTTCGTGGAACAGCTGCGGGAGTTGCGCGGCCACCGCGCCGTGGACCTGGAATCCGGCCCGCTAGTCACCGCAGACCTGGTGCTGTTGCCAGAGAGTAACCGACTAGAAACCAACCGCCCTGCCACACTTGTGCTGGGCAGCCATCACATCCTCACCGATGGCTGGTCCACCGCCGTGATGCTGCAGGATTTGCAGCGACTGCTAAGCGGCGAGGATCTGGACCCCGCGCCCTCCTTCGCGGAATTTGCTCGAAGCCTGTGCCAACGCAGCGTCGAACAACTGGAGCGGGAACACCGCGCCTGGCAACAGATTTTCACCGGCACCGATCAGCCCCATGAGGCCAGCCGCACAGGCGAGCACGGAGGTGTGATTGCGGGCTTGCGGCCGGTGGCGTCAAGTAAAAAGAGCACAACAGAAGCCCCAGAGGTGCCGCACGTACTGCACCGCGACACAGATGGGCGGGTGGCAACCGCCGCGGCGAGCCTAGGAACCACACCCAGTGTGCTGGTACAAACCGCATGGTTGCTCACGCTGGCTGCGCTGCATGGTGGGCGCCGAGTGACTACGGGGGTGACTCTTTCCGGCCGGTCCGCGGAGCAGCCGCGAATGGCTAGTGCGGTGGGCATGTTCATCACCACACTCCCGTTGCACGTACAACTCGAACCGGGGCACACGCTGCGCCATACCGTGCGACAGGTGGCAGATACCATGGCGCTGATCAGCGAGAACCAGACCACGCCGCTACAGGAGATCGAGACCCTGGTGGGAAGTGCACCGTTGTTCGACACCGCGGTGGTGTACGACCATCACGCACACTTCGGTGCACCGAGCGGTCCACACACAGTGGGGACCTCCGAGTCGTGCCTGCGCATCCAGGGGCTGCGCACCAGTGGTCGCACGCATTACCCGCTGACTGTCGTGTGCCCGCCCGGGGACGTTTTGGAAATTACGCTGGTGCACCGTCCGGATGTGGTGGAACGCATTCTTCCTGACGCCGCCGCGAGGTGGTTCGGCACATTCCTCAATGCACTGTGCGACGCCGCCACCGGTAGGGATCTCCGGTTGGTGGAGTTGCTTCCGGAGCGCGGCGAGTTTGAGGAGCCAGCGGACGGGCAAATAGAAGTAGATGGGCACAGCGAAGTAGAGGAAGCGGATACGTGCAATACCGGTAACCGGGAGCTTTCTGAGGACAACCCCGTATGCGCCCAGGTGCAGGCCGCCATGGAGAGCTTGCTAGGCAACCCGATCGGCCCCGAAGAGAACTTCTTCACCTCCGGTGGTGACTCCCTGCTGGCCATGCGTTTGATGGGTGTGCTGCGCAAGCAGGGCATGCAGTTGAAGATCCAGGACATTGTGGATGCTGGTACTCCGGCAGCCATCGCGGAACGGCTGGGGCAGGGCACTGGTGGAGCTATGAAGGCTAAGCAGCCGCCGAAGCCGCAGCAATCCCAGCGCTTACAGACTGCCGAGCATTCGCAACGCCGCCCGGTGTGGTGCCTCCATCCGATCGGCGGACATGGCTTGGCCTTCGCCCCGCTGGCCAGCCTTCTGGCGGACACTGAGTTCGACACCCGCCTGATCGAACTACCGTCCCCGCTACCCCAGGTGGAAACACTGGCCGAGCTAGCGGAGCTCTACACCGAACAGATCCTGGCCGAGCAACAAGAAGGACCCTTCACGTTGGTGGGCTACTCCTTCGGTGGCGTGGTGGCTGAAAACATCGCTGCCGCGTTGCAGCGCCGGGGCTATGAGGTGCGGTTCTTAGGAATTCTTGACGCCTACCCCAGCGGCAGCAGCCCCAGCTCCGGTACGCATTCCTGGCCGCCGGGCACGCCCGATGGCAGGACAGCCTTTGGTGACTACGACGTTCGGGCAATTGCGCGTGCCGATGGGATGTCACACGAATTGGGCACTGTGGGCGTCGATATAGAAAGCAACATCCGTTTCTGCATGCAGATGCTGCACACAGCAGCACCCACCAGCTACGAAGGCCGGGTCGAGCTAGTGGTGGCAACGCAAAACAACAGTGATGTGGCACACGGGCAGTGGGATCCGGCTGCTGCGTGGAGGCGCCGTCCGGGGGCGTATCCGGTGCGGGTGAGCGAGCTTGAACTTACGCACGCGCAGCTGGTGAAAGCCGATGGCTGGAAGAACGTTTTCCAGCAATGGGCACCGCGGCTGCTGAACAAGAGTTCGGCTGACCGGCCAGCACCCGAGGCTACAGGCATCGACCCTGCGCATGCCGCCCCACCGCATGCCGACCCTGCGCACTGACCCGCTACACACCGACTCACCGCACACCGCCAACCCAGAAACGAGAAAGGAATGACCATGGCGAGGAATAGCCGAGACAGGGAAATCTACCCCATTACGATCCGCGAACTGCAGGTCGATGACATCGAGGACATCACACCAGGGATGCGTCGCATTACTCTGACGGGCGAACAACTACGCGCCCATAGTGCGTTCGGCGTAGACGCACCACCGCTAGTCAGCGATGGTTTCGACGACGATATCCGCATCATCTTCCCAGACCCGGCCACCGGGGAGCGCCCTCACCCCATCACACGGGAGGACGCGACGGTGCTATGGCAAGAGGAGGTCAAAGATCTGTTTCGGACATATACCGTCCGTTCATTCGACGCCTCCCAGGGCCGCCTCGTCGTAGACTTCGCGCGGCATGGCCAAGGCCTGGCCGAGGACTGGTCCGTACGAGCTCGACCGGGAGATCCCCTGTATATCGCAGGGCCGAAGTCTTGCGCAGCGCTGCCCACCCACACTCCGTGGCTACTGATGGTGGGCGACGAGACGGCGCTGCCGGCGATTGCTCGCTGTATAGAGTCTTTGCCCGCCGGGTATAGGGCAGTGGCGATTATTGAGGTAGCCACGCGGGCACATATCCAGCGACTGGAGTTCGAAGCACAGGTGGACATTCACTGGCAGGTGCGAGACGAGGGCGGGGACTTCGTGGCGAAAGCTACCGAGTTGTACGGAGAACACCCAGAGTGGGCGGCCGAGCCCGCCGCGATGCCCTATGTATGGGCTGCGGGAGAGGCCGGGCGATTGAAGGCGATCCGACGCTGGGTTCGAGCTCTGGGGATTCCGCGGGAAAACGTGGAGATTACGGGGTACTGGCGCGCGATGGCACCGGCACAATCGGAAGCAGGGGCGACGGCTACGCAGGGCGACAGTGAGGGGGCGGAGACAGGGGCTGTGACGAGCCACCGTAATGCGGTGATTGAGCTGCATGAACTCACCGAGATGGGGTCGGCGATTCTGGTGCGCCAAGCCGTAGGGTTGGGGATTTTTGGCCTGATTGATGAGGGCGCGGATCGAGTGGATCAACTGGCCGCAGCAACTGGCCTGCAGCAGGAGCTGGCTCTCCGGATTGCGCGTTACTTGGAGGCAGTGGGGTTAGTGACTTTGTCGGCGGATGCAGCACTGGATAGCTCAGCGGAGGATGTGGCGGACCAACGGGCGGTTCGAATCGGCCTCACTGCGCTGGGCAGCGAGTTAGCAAACCCGGATTCTCCAGTAAGGGATTGGATTGCCGGGCCGGCAGCCGCCAAGACCGCAGCACTTGGCCAGCTAGGGCAGGCACTGCAGAATCCGGCTGATACGGGCGAGCACCGCTGGGACTACATTGTGCAAACCCAGCCACAACTGGCCGTGGAGGAACACGAACAGGCGGCCTCCAGCGCTCAGTGGTCGGCCCCGGCCGCAGCGGAGATTCTGAGCAGCAAGCTACTAGCGCGACAGGATGCTGGCTCGCTTCGGTGCGCGGTGGGAGGTCCGGCCGCGGCGGTGTATGCGGATGAGATTCTACGTAAGATACCGCAGGCCAACGCCGTGGTGTTGGGGTCGTTTTCGGAGGCAGAAGATGACGCAAGGATTTCAGTAGGCGCAACAACTGCAGCGATGACGGAGCCTGGGGCTAGCACAGAGGAGGTTATGCTGCGCGATATTGCTCCACGCCGCCGGGATCGTGCTCGCTATAGTGCACTGCACGCTCCAACGGTTGGGCGTAGCGGTGAGGATGTGCGCCGGGCGGATTGGGCTGGCACAGTGGCTACTTTGTGTGAGCAGGTAGATGCTGTGGTGCTGGTTGATCCGTGGCGGCGTTGGCCAGCTATAGAGCTGCAACAGCTGGTAGCTGCCGTACTACGTTTTGGGGCGCAGCTGTTCCTGGTGACCCCAGTGTTGCAGGAAAGCGGGGCCGAGGATCATGACTACGAGGAAGATTTATCACGCCTCGTTCTGTATGGATCGCAGCTGCCCACGGCCCGTGTGATTGCGAAGCACCTGGCTGCCGTGGGTGCGGTAGCGCGTTCGCAGCAGGCGGTGGGGTGGAGTGCCCAGCTGTTCGAGGTGGGGAGGGGAGGTAGGTAACTGCCGGTGGTCGGGCGAACCTCAGGACATTTGTCTCGGGCGAAGCGTGTGGAGGAGCGGCGGACGTTTGGTGGTTTGCTAAACCGTTTCTAAAGTGCCCCCTGTCGGCTGGCCCCTAGCGGCTGAGCTGCCTCCATATCGGCGGCCACACATCCCCCAAAATAATTAACTTAGGGCAGCCTTTTGTGTGGTTAGCCTAACCTGTGTAAGATGGGCGCGATTGCTGAATCCACCGTAGCTGAAAGAGGCCATCAGCCCTTTGGGGCTACGGGTACTTTACAGCGCTTCAAAGAGTTCCTTACACGTTAGGCTTCCACATGTTTCGAAACAATTCGCTGACCCGTCGAGCGGCGCTGAAGACCGCCGCTGTCTTGGCAGCATCCACTCTTGTTCTGTCTGGTTGCTCCCGAGGCGATGACGCGGCGGCGTCAAAAAATGAGGACACCGGGGACGAGCGCATCGCCGCAGTTGGCCTGGGAGACAGCGATACCTTGCTTGCCCTTGGCATCCAACCAGTCCTCGTAGCGCCCTGGGGTGCTGAGGGAGATGTTGATGCGTCTGGCGTCGGCCCATGGGCTACCGAAAAGCTCGGCGACAACAAGCCTGAAGTGGTTTACGGTACTGCCAATGGATTCACTGCTGAAATCCTGGAGAAGATCTCCGCCGCTGATCCGGACAAGATCATTGCGGTGAACTCTGCCGTAGACGCGCAGGCGAAGAAGGCGCTTAATGACATCGCCCCCACCACCGTGAAGCCAGACGGTGCCACGGACTGGCAGATCCCATGGCGGGATCAGGTCAACCAGATCGCCGGCGCTGTAGACAAGCAAGAAGAAGGCGACAAGCTTGTCGAAGAAACGCAGAAGGCCTTCGATGATTTCCAACAGCAGCACCCTGAGCTCAAAGGCAAGCGTGCGGCTATCGTCATGCCTTATCAGGGAAAGATCGGCCTGTACACCTCCGGTGACGGTCGTGGGCAGTTTATCGAGAGTCTGGGCTTCGAGATCCCGAAGGAGCTCGAAGGTAACGGGGGCGAGTTCTACCGCGACATCGCACCTGAGAACTACAGCGACCTCAACAACGTCGATTACCTCTTCGTCCTTGATTACCAGGGTGCCGCCGATACCTTGAAGAAGGATCCAACATTCAGCAAGCTGGACGTTGTTCGCGAAGGCAAGGTCCGCTGGATGGACGAAAATGTGGGCAATGCAATGAGCATGCCGAACCCATTGACCATCCCTTGGGCGGTCGAGAAATTCTCTGACGCAATTTAATTGAAAGTGTCCGTCTCAAGAACTCGACATTCTTTGGTGTTTTCCCGGCGTTTGCTTACTTCGGCCGCACTCGTTGGTTTGGCATTGCTGCTGGTTGCCTCCCTGTACTTGGGTTCCAAAGACCTTTCCATTGGCGAGGTGACCAGCATCCTCATGCATGGTCCGCACCCATCTACGCAGTCCGACATTAATGCTGAACAGTCCGGCATCATTTGGGACTTGCGCGTTCCGCGCACCCTCTTGGCTGTGATCACAGGCGCAGCCCTGGCTATGGCGGGTGCCATTGCTCAGAGCTGGACCCGCAACCCCTTGGCAGATCCCGGCATTATCGGCGTGAACGCCGGAGCAAGTTTCGCAGTCGCAGCGGCACTGACCTTGGGCTGGGCAACGACGGTCGGAGAGCGAACACTTGTGGGGCTCCTCGGAGCTGCCGTCGCCGCTCTAATCGTGCTGTTGATTTCCCGCGTATCCCGTAACCCGCTAACTCTGGTACTCGTGGGCGTGGGAGTTACCTTTGCCCTGCAAGCGGCCACGAACATGCTGAGCCTCTATTCTTCCGACACCCTGGAAGGGCTCCGTCGCTGGACTGTCGGCTCTACGGCTGGGCGGGGTATGGAAGACGTGGCCTTAGCTGCTTTAGGCCTAGCACTAGGTGCTCTATGTGGTGCGCTTGCAGCACGCCCGCTGGATCTACTTGCGATGGGAGAGGACTCCGCCCGTTCCCTTGGCAGCTCGCCCACGAGAACCCGCTTGCTGGCTGCCGTAGCGGTGATCATCCTCGCCGGCTCGGCGACAGCCACCGTGGGGCTTGTGACCTTCGTGGGCTTCGCCGTGCCGCACCTACTGCGCCCGTTCACTGGTCCGGCGCTTACCCGCCTCTTGCTACCAACTGGCATCGTCGGTGGCGCGGCTGTACTGCTAGCCGATATTGTGGGTCGCTTCGTCTTGCAGCCTAACGAGCTGGAAATGTCCATTGTCCTAGCTATTGTCGGTGCCCCAGTGATGATTCTGGCGGTACGGCGTAAGAAGAGCGCACCGACCTCGAATGACTCGGAGCTGGCGATATGAGCGATATGACGTCTATCCGTAACATCAAGCGTTCACGAAGCAGACGCATCCTGGCAGCTTCGGCAGGGTTCGCCCTCATAGCGGCGCTTTGTTACTGCTTAATCCTGGGACAAGGTGCGGTGAAGCTCAGTCCGGTGGAAGTCATCGAGGTTCTCACCGGTGGGGGCACACAGCAAGCAATCAACGTGGTGTGGGATCTCCGCCTGCCTGTAGCAATCGCTACCGTTCTGGTCGGCGCGGCTCTAGGGCTGGCCGGTGCGTGGACTCAAACCATGGCTCGCAATCCGTTGGCCAGCCCGGACATTCTCGGTGTCTCCGGCGGCGCGGCGGTTTTGGTTGTGGCGGGCACCGTAGTTACCCGCCCTGCATGGAGTGAGGGGGTGCCGACGTTCTGGTGGCGTGCTGCACTCGCTTTGGTTGGCGCACTAGTGATCGTTGGTTTGCTCGTTCTACTCGGTGGTTTCGGGACGTCGCAGCGCGTAGTGGTCATCGGCCTGGCACTGTCGTTCCTCACGCAGTCTTTAGTGCAGTATCTTCTGCTCAGGGCTGACTTAACTCGTGCCACGGATGCCCAAACTTGGCTCGCTGGGTCCACCGGCTTTGTGCGTACGGAAGCTTTGTTGCCTATGGTGTTGGGCTTGTTGCCCTTCGTGGTTTTAGGCCTCTGCGTTACGCGCGATGTCCCTCTTCTTTCTCATGATGACGCCACCGCGTCCACACTTGGTGTAAATGTCACGAGGGTGCGCGCTATCTTGCTCATCGCCGCAACGGGCATTGTCGCGGTGGTGGTTTCCTTTGTCGGCCCAATTGGATTCGTGGCACTATTGGCTCCTCAGCTGGCCAAGCTGGTGGCCGGAACGCCCACGCCCCATCCGCTGTGCTCTACTTTTGCTGGCTCCGCTCTATTGGCCGCGTGCGCCGTCGTGGCGGGCGCACTGCCGTTTACATCCCCTGTGGGTTTGGTTACCGCCATCATTGGTGGACCCGCGCTGGTGTTGCTTGTGTGGTTGGCGGCCCGTCGCGGAACTCTGAAAGGAATGGTTCAATGAACGTTCAAGTTGATCACGTCACCGTGGGCTACAACGACGGCCCAAGCATTGTTAAGGACGTGTCTTTCACTGCAGAGTCCGGGAAGGTCACCACGCTCTTAGGCCCCAATGGTTGTGGCAAGTCGACGTTGCTGAAGACGCTTTCTCGGCTGCTTGCTCCCGCCGAAGGGCAGGTACTTGCCCAGGAGAAAGACGTGCATAGTTTGGGGGCACGCGAAGCCGCCCAACTAATTGCGCTTTTGCCACAACACCCGCTGTGTCCGGCGGGGTTGACTGTTGGAGAACTCGTGGAACGCGGACGGCACCCTTATCGTCGATCGCTCTGGGGTGGGGGAGCGTCGGCGTCAGAAGATAAAGAAAAAGTGTGCGAGGCGCTGAAGAAGACGAAGGTTGACCATCTTGTTGCCCGCGACGTGGCGGAGCTATCCGGCGGCCAGCGGCAGCGGGTCTGGATGGCGATGGTGTTGGCGCAGGATACGCCGATTGTGCTGTTGGACGAACCGACTACCTACCTAGATCCGGCGCATGCGATAGAGATTCTAAGTATCGTGCGGGAGCTCGCTCAAGAGGGCAAGACGGTGATTACCGTGCTTCATGATCTTGGCCTGGCGGGAGCTTTTAGTGACGAGATGATCGTCATGAAGGATGGGAAAAAGATCGCCGAGGGGACTCCAAAGGAGGCTTTGACGGTAGATGTACTGCGCGAGGCATATGGCCTGAATGCCGAGGTGTGGGAAGATCCCCGCGGTACGGCTCCGGTGATCGTGCCGCGGGGGATCGTAGCTAACCCGCCACAGGGTTCTTGATCGTAGGGCCTAAGGCCTAGCCCTCCCAAGGAACCAATAGGGGCACCACTGCACAGATTCGCTATTGAGGCCCCATGTGTGGATTGCGTGGCGTCGAACTTCCTTGCAAAGCTGGCCTTCGCCCGCGACCCAGACGTACTTCGACTGAGTTGCAGGGTGTTCGACGCGGTCCAGTTGCTGCAGGTGGGACATAACGGCCGCGCTGAAATCCGTTGTCGCGCTAAACAATACTTCGAGGCTACCCAGTTTGTTCTCCCAGTCAGCGATGAGGGATGGTTCGAGGTCGTCGTGGTTCTCGGCGACAATCCCGAGGTGCATGTCGCACAACTGTTCCGGGGCGAAAGTGTGCGTGTATTCCAAGATGGCTCGAATGGAAGGTGCGGCAGATGGGTCTGCAATTAGCGTTTGCGAATTGTGCGCGCGGTGCCACAGTCCCCGGCCTGGCCAGATGCCTACTTGATCGCCGGCGCGAGCCTCAAGGGTCCAGGTAAGCCCCGGTCCGATGTTCTCATCTTTAGGGTTGTTGACGCCGTGAGTCGCCACGTCGAAGGCTATCAGCCCATGCTCGGAATCGAGTGAGCGAACGGTATACCAACGTAGATTTGGGCGCTGGTCGTCTGGCATAGCCGCAACGCATGCACGGATATTGGTGTCGCCACTGTAGGGAGGCAAATGAAGATCCCCGTGGGTGCTTGGAGGCATTATTAGACCAAAGAACTCGTCGGGGCCGGAAAGCTGAAAGTCAACGAGCTCGGGGGAATGGATGACAATCCGTTTCAGGTTTTCTGCTGGGGAGCTGACGTCGTAAACGGCGGCGCGGATGATCTGGTGGTGTGGTTCAGCTGGGGCGGCCAGGAGTTGGTGGTCAGAGAAGGCTGCGCGGTACGCGGGAGTGTTCGCTGGGGTACTCAAAGTCGACAGGTTCATGGTCATGATAGAGGTTAGCGTACCCTTGCCTAAAGCAAAGTGAAAGGGTGAGGGGATAGGAAAAGCCCCGCGGGGATCCGAGGTGAACTGCTCCCCATTAGTTGGACTGAGAAATCAGTTACCGACTAGTGGGGAGCAGTTTTCATTGAGAGCACGAAGTTCGCTAAGTGAATATCAGCGCGAGCAGTTAGTGGAGTGTTTCGAGCAGGGCATGGGCAGCCAAGCTGCTGCGAAGGTGGTTGGAGTTTCGAGAGATGTGACGCGCAAACTCTATCGGCGGTTTCAGCTGCATGGCAGGCTATGTCTTGTGGAGAAACCGACAAAGCAGCAGTACTCGTTCGAGATCAAAAAGGAAGTTGTCCAACGCCACCTGGCCGGCGAGACAAAGATGGATCTTGCACGTGAGTTTGGCCTGTCGTCAGACCAGCTCGTCACTAGTTGGTCCTGGGAATGGCGCAACGGTGGCGATGAGGCGTTAAAACCGAAACCGAAGGGCAGACCCAAAGGCTCGGCTGCGCCAAAGCCGCTGACCGAAGAGGAGAAGCTGCGGCGCCGGATCGCGCGGTTGGAAGCGGAAAACGCTTATTTAAAAAAATTGCGGGACTTGAGGAATCAGGGACGCGCCTGAAAGTCCAGGCGATTGTCATCCTCAAGTCGCACCACCGCTTGGAGTACCTCCTAGAGGCAGCAGGTATCCCACGGTCGACGTTTTTCTACCACCAGAAACGACTCGGCCAGCCAGATAAGCACGCCGAGCTCAAAGACGCGATCCGGGCAAGTTTTGAACGTAACAAGCATCGCTACGGCTACCGACGAGTGCTACTTGACCTGCGTAATCAGGGGTGGGTGGTCAACCACAAACTCGTGTACAAACTCATGTGCGAGATGGGTCTGCGAGCCAAGATTCGCCAACGTAGACCTTATGTTTCCTATGCTGGGACGATCAGCCACATCGCTGACAACAAGCTTGACCGCAAGTTCACCCCGGATCAGCCAAACACCGTCTTTGTCAGCGACGTCACTGAGTTCAGGGTCGCAGGCCGCAAGGTCTACCTGTCACCGGTGATGGACCTGTTTGACCGTTCAATTGTTGCTCACACCGTGGCTACATCGCCGTCGACAGCGTTTACCGCTGCCTCTTTGTCCAAGGCGATTAAAACGTGTGCGCCTGAACCCGGGTGGATGATGCACACTGACCAAGGCTTCCAATACCAGCACGCCTCCTGGCGCGACCTGATCGGTGACAACGGTGGTGTTCAGTCGATGTCGCGTAAAGCCAACTGTTACGACAACGCGGTCATGGAGAACTTCTTCGGCCACGTGAAAACCGAGATGTACCACGGTGAAGTCTTCGACACCGTCGCAGAATTCAAGCAAGCAATCGACGAATACATCGGGTGGTACAACACCGAACGCATCCAGCAACGACTCAAGGGCCTGACCCCGATGCAATATCGGAATCAGACCCTTGAAGCCCTAACCGCCTAGAGTTAAACCAGTCCAACTTTCGGGGGCCAGTTCAAGGATCGCCGCGGGGCTTGGGTCTCAGCTGAACGAATTTGTTCTAGCTTGAGAAGGCCGTTCTTACTTGGCCAGCTTGCCCAGCTTCTGGAAGTTGTTGAACAGGGAAACGATGCCGCCAACCAGGGCTGCAACGGTGGTGATCAGGGTGACGACGGTGGTCAGCTTCTTCAGGCCGGAGGTATTCTCGTCCCAGTCGAAGAACTTGTTTGCGGAACCGGCCAGCTCCTGCTTCTTCTCTTCCTTGGTCTTGGTGTCGCCGTCCTGCTTGCCCAGGCTGGTGGAGATGTTGGTGTCCTTGGAGCCGTTAGCGCCGTTGTCCTCAGCAACAGCAGCGGTGGAGCCAGCAACTGCAACGGTAGCGGCGGTGGTCAGAGCCAGCAGAGACTTCTTGAGCTTCATGTGTTTAATCCTCACGTGAAAGATGGTGCGTCGGCCTGAACCGGCCGTGGTACGGGGATCAATTTAACATGACCGTGCACTTTAAGCACAGTGCAAAAGTTCTACCTGCCCGCTGAAACGGCTCATAAGCGATCCTTCATAATCCCTGGGCGCGATCTGAAAAGTGGCTGTTAGCGGTAAGGGGGGGCTGTCCCGAATCGCCCTTTTATTGGCGTCCGCGCCGTCCTGGATACTTAAGTTTTTGAACATAACCCCACGCTATGGGCACATTCTTAGCGGTGGTTTTGAGGGGCAAAATACCAGGCTAGTTCACTGCTAGCAGGCTTGCTGGAAATGCGGGGCGATGAGGTGTGAGGGGGCGTCAATAAAGAACGAAAATAGCGTTACACGGGGGTGGGGTAACATACCCCCGCTGCGCGAAATCCACCGCCGCCCCGAAAAACTCTGATACGGCGATTTGGTCGGCTGAATAGGGGTGTGGAAGAATATAGCGGTTGCCAGAAGGCGCGGGGAACGCGCGCTGGCACAGACCGCGTGCGCGAGGGTCGGAAATCCCACGCACGGTAAGCAAAAATCTAGGTCAAATTAGGAGACTCAAGTGATTCAGCAAGAATCGCGTCTGCGAGTTGCCGACAACACCGGTGCCCGGGAAATCCTGGTCATCCGTCCGCTCGGTGGTTCCGTTCGACGCTCCGCTGGTATCGGTGATGTCGTCGTAGCTACCGTCAAGGAAGCTGCACCGGGCGGCACCGTCAAGGCCGGCGACATCGTCAAGGCTGTCATTGTCCGCGCTAAGAAGGAGACCCGTCGTCCGGACGGCTCCTACATCGCATTCGATGAGAACGCAGCTGTCATCATCAAGGCAAACGACAACGATCCCCGCGGCACCCGTATCTTCGGCCCGGTCGCACGTGAGCTTCGCGACAAGAAGTTCATGAAGATCGTTTCCCTGGCTCCGGAGGTGCTCTAAATGAAGATCCGTAAGGGCGACACCGTACTGGTAATCTCCGGCCCGGACAAGGGTGCAAAGGGCAAGGTTATCGAGGCCTACCCGCAGCGCGACAAGGTCCTGGTCGAGGGCGTCAACCGAATCAAGAAGCACGTTGCAAACTCCGCTCCAGAGCGCGGCGCTGAGTCCGGCGGCATCGTTACCCAGGAAGCTCCGATCCACGTGTCCAACGTGATGGTCGTTGACTCTGATGGCAACCCGACCCGTATCGGCTACCGCTTCGATGAAGACGGTAAGAAGATCCGCGTGTCCAAGCGCAACGGGAAGGACATCTAACGATGAGCGAAAACTACACCCCACGTTTGAAGACTCGCTACCGTGAGGAAATCCGCGAGAAGCTGAACGGCGAGTTCAGCTACGAGAACGTCATGCAGATCCCGGGCGTCACCAAGGTTGTCGTCAACATGGGTGTCGGCGACGCTGCTCGCGATTCCAAGCTGATCAACGGCGCAATCGAAGATCTGACCAAGATCACCGGTCAGAAGCCGCAGATCCGTACCGCGAAGAAGGCTATCGCTAACTTCAAGCTGCGTGAAGGCATGCCCATCGGCGCCCGCGTTACCCTGCGTGGCGACCGCATGTGGGAGTTCCTGGACCGCCTGCTGACCGTCGCTCTGCCGCGTATTCGTGACTTCCGTGGCCTGAACGACAAGCAGTTCGACGGCCACGGCAACTACACCTTCGGCCTGTCCGAGCAGACCATGTTCTACGAGATCGACGTCGACAAGATCGACCGTCCGCGCGGTATGAACATCACCGTCGTTACCACTGCAACCAACGACGACGAAGGCCGCGCACTGCTGCGCGAGCTGGGCTTCCCCTTCAAGCAGAAGGGCTCCGCTGAGTAATTCAGCGTAGCGAAACCCCGCTTCCCATCGAGGATCTCCTCGATAATTAGGGAAGCGGGGTTTGTTGTGTCCGGAGTCTGGCATCCGGAGCCCGGAGCCCAGTATCCGCGACGGATTTACAGGAAGATCTTCACGATCTTGCCGATGAAGCCGATAACGTCCTTGGCCTTGTCCAGGGTAGAGGTGGTCTCGTCCCAGCCAGCCAGGTTGTCGATGGAGCCCTTCAGCTTCTCCTTCTTCTCGTCGTCGATGGAGCCCTTCAGCTTCTCCTTCTTCTCGTGGTCGATGGAGCCCTCAGAGCCCTCGGAAGCGCCCTCGTTCTCGGTGCCCTCGGCGTTCTCGTCGGCAGCCTCGTCAGCAGCCGGCTGGGTGGCGGTCGCGGAAGCGGCCGGTGCCTCGGGAGCCTCGTCTGCAACTGCGGCCGGAACGCCAGCCAGGGCAACGGAGGATGCTGCGGCCAGGGTGATGAGGGACTTCTTGAACTTCAAAGGAATCTCCTTCCGAGAGGGGTGTATAAAACTGCAATGTGGCGGCAGATCGGGGATCGGTTCTGCGAGTTCCGATCCGCTGTCGCCCGGTCTGTACTTCGTGTACGTACAACATGTGTAGTGAATGGCACCTCACCCTCGCAACAGGTGCAGCGAAAGTGTGACATAACTCATGTAACGAACAAAACCTGCAGGTCGATTGACTTAAAGCCTCTGTCTAGACGCTAATGTAGCACAAATGCTACACACAGTTTCTGCTCATTTTTCACCGCTTGACAAACCACTCAAACCCCGCATGCCACCGTTTTAATCGCCACTCAAACCCTGCATGCAGCCACCGTCGCAGGCGCCGGCCTGTACTTTTGAGCTATGCATCCACACGGCGTCTCACATCCAGCGCACCCTCACGCCACTGGTCCGCACCACACCGCCCTTAACTGGACCGGTCTCGAGACCTTTCAGCCCTTCGACCCGATGAGTCTCGCAGCTCTCTGCGGTGGCCGTGCGCATATGACCATGGTCGCGGTCCAGCAGCTCCTCCGCGAAGGTGACCTCAAGGTCGGAACTCTTGCCGACAAGCTCGGCCCGATCGCTCGGCGCCTACCGTCCTCGGCCAAGAACAGCCTCTCCGTCTTGCTCCCCGTCGAGCCCATTCGCGCTAACCAGCTGGCCAGTGCGGGCGGCTATCGGCCCTACTCCTGATCTGCTGGATTTCTGGCCCTAGGGGCGTCACAAAACAAGAAAAACAGCGATTTGGGGAAACCCGCAGGTGGTTGCTAGAGTTATCAGGTCTTGCGTTGCCCCATGCCCAAAACTGGGTTGGCAGCGTGAGCAGTGTAAACATCAAACCACTTTGTTGTAGGCCCCTCGCCCAATAAAGCGGCCGCGCGGACACGGCGGCGAGCACCCCACGTTACTTAGCGTGGGGCGCGCTAGTAGCCAGCAAGCGTGCGGTACACGCATCCTGGGTGGGCTGGGAACCGCAATGAGAAAGGCTATGGGTCAAAACTTATGACCATGACTGATCCCATCGCGGACATGCTGTCCCGCGTGCGGAACGCATCCAACGCGTTCCACGATTCCGTCTCCATGCCTTCCTCCAAGATCAAGGCGAACATCGCCGAGATTCTGAAGGAGGAGGGTTACATCGCTGACTACACCGTCAATGACGCCAAGGTTGGCAAGACACTGGACATCGAGCTGAAGTACGGCCCGTCCCGCGAGCGTTCTATCTCCGGGCTGCGCCGTGTCTCCAAGCCGGGTCTTCGTGTGTACGCAAAGTCCAACGAGCTGCCGCAGGTTCTCGGCGGCCTGGGTGTGGCTATCATTTCCACGTCCCACGGCCTGCTGACCGACCGTGAGGCTCAGAACAAGGGTGTAGGCGGAGAAGTTCTCGCCTACGTCTGGTAACTAGAGGAGGTCCAAACCATGTCTCGTGTTGGCAAGGCACCGGTGGCTGTCCCCTCTGGCGTCACCATCAACATCAACGGCCAGTCTGTCGAGGTTAAGGGTCCGAAGGGCACCCTGAGCCAGGACATTCCGGCCCCGATCACCGTGGCTCAGGAAGGCGAAGAACTCGTCGTTACCCGCCCGGATGATCACCGCAAGAATCGTTCCCTGCACGGCCTGTCCCGCTCCCTGGTCTTCAACATGATCGAGGGCGTGACCAAGGGCTACACCATCAAGATGGAAATCTTCGGTGTTGGTTACCGTGTGCAGCTCAAGGGCAAGAACCTGGAGTTCGCACTGGGCTACTCCCACCCTGTGCTGATTGAGGCACCGGAGGGGATCACCTTCGCCGTGGATGGCAACACCAAGTTCTCCATCGAAGGTATCGACAAGCAGCAGGTCGGACAGATCGCCGCGAACATCCGCCGTCTGCGTAAGGATGATCCTTACAAGGGCAAGGGCATTCGTTACGAGGGCGAGCAGGTCCGTCGCAAGGTCGGAAAGACGGGTAAGTAATGAGCAACACTGCACAAAACGAAAAGCGTCTGCCGGTGGGCAAGGATATTTCCACCCGCCGCCGCAACGCACGCGCACGTCGTCACTTCCGTATCCGCAAGACCCTCTCCGGCACCCCGGAGACCCCGCGTCTGGTAGTTCACCGTACCTCTCGCCACATGCACGCACAGGTCATCGACGATGTTGCAGGCCACACCCTGGTCGCAGCTTCCACGATGGAAGCCGATGTGCGCGCTATGGAGGGCGACAAGAAGGCTCGCGGTGCGAAGGTTGGCCAGCTGATCGCCGAGCGCGCAAAGGCCGCTGGCATCGAGGCTGTCGTCTTCGACCGTGCGGGCTACAAGTACCACGGCCGCGTCGCCGCTCTGGCTGATGCTGCCCGCGAAGGTGGTCTGAAGTTCTAATGACCAACTCCACGAACAACACCAACGGAAGGAACGCGTGATGTCGGGACGTGAACGTAACGGCGGACGCTCCGCCGAGAACAACGACAAGAACGAGCGCAACGAGCGTAACGGCCGCAATGACCGCAACGACCGCGGTGGCCGTAACGATCGTCGCAACCAGCAGGATGAGCGCAGCCAGTTCATCGAGCGCGTGGTTACCATCAACCGCGTCTCGAAGGTTGTGAAGGGCGGTCGCCGCTTCAGCTTCACCGCGCTGGTCATCGTCGGCGACGGCCAGGGTATGGTCGGCGTCGGCTACGGCAAGGCCAAGGAAGTCCCTGCCGCCATCCAGAAGGGCGCAGAAGAGGCTCGCAAGAACTTCTTCCGCGTTCCGATGATCAACGGCACCATCACCCACCCGGTTCAGGGTGAGGACGCTGCGGGCGTCGTTATGATGAAGCCCGCCGCTCCTGGTACCGGTGTGATCGCTGGTGGCGCTGTCCGTCCGGTGCTCGAGTGCGCCGGCGTGCAGGACATCCTGTCGAAGTCCCTGGGCTCCGACAACGCCATCAACATTGTCCACGCAACCGTGGCTGGCCTGAAGCAGCTGGTCCGTCCGGAAGAGGTTGCCGCACGCCGTGGCAAGTCCCTGGACGAGGTTGCTCCGGCCGCTATGCTGCGCGCTCGTGCAGCAGGACAGGGGGCATAAGCAATGGCTTTGAAGATCACCCAGGTTAAGGGCTTGGTTGGAACCAAGCCGAAGCAGCGCGATTCCATGCGCTCTCTCGGCCTGAAGCGCATTGGCCAGACGGTCGTCCGCGAGGACAACCCGATCGTCCGCGGCCAGATCAACGTTGTGCGCCACATGGTCGAGGTTGAAGAAGTGGCAGGAGAGTAAACATGAGCGATCCAATTAAGCTCCACGACCTCCGCCCCGCTCCGGGCGCCAAGAAGGCCAAGACCCGCGTGGGTCGTGGTGAGGCGTCTAAGGGTAAGACCGCAGGTCGTGGTACCAAGGGCACCAAGGCTCGTAAGCAGGTTTCGGCAGCATTCGAGGGTGGCCAGATGCCACTGCACATGCGCCTACCTAAGCTGAAGGGCTTCAAGAACCCCGCCAAGGTCACCTACCAGGTGGTTAACGTGTCTGACCTGGAGAAGGCATTCTCCAACGGTGGCGACGTCACCGTTGCAGACATCGTTGCAGCTGGTCTGGCTCGCAAGAACCAGCCGGTGAAGGTTCTGGGTAACGGCGAGATCAGCGTCAAGCTGAACGTCACCGCTAACAAGTTCTCGGGCTCTGCCAAGCAGAAGATCGAGGCTGCCGGTGGCACCGCTACCGAGGCTAAGTAAGCAAATAGGCTAGTACGCTCTAGCTGCGCTTAGCTTTTCAAGAATCGCCCTGCCAGTGCATTGTTGTGCTGGTGGGGCGTTTTTGTTTTATCTATTGACGCCCACACGTCGGCGAGTTCTGAGTCCAGGTAGATAGAGCCGGGGCAGTGGTAGGGAAGTGGCAGGGCAGTGGCGTTTAATTAGTAGTCCGCTATAGGTGGTACAGTATCGTAAGCATTTGTCCTGTCTGCTAACCTGTACAGGTTGCAATTAGTGTCGCCTCTATGCGGGCGTATCTTGAAGTGCAGGTGCGCTGGCCAGTAGATCCCGCACGAAGGTAAGAAACTACACAGGAGGCAAAGTTTGTCCGCCCTCACCTCGGCGTTCAAGAACGCTGATCTTCGCAAGAAGATCTTGTTCACGCTTGCGATGATCATCCTCTATCGCATCGGCGCCCAGATCCCCACACCAGGCGTGGATTACGGCTCGATCCAGTCGCAGATCTCCGACCTGACCGACAGCTCGGCCATGTACTCGCTGATCAACCTGTTCTCAGGTGGCGCGCTGCTGCAGCTTTCAGTGTTCGCCGTCGGCATCATGCCGTACATTACGGCCTCGATTATCGTGCAGCTGCTGACAGTGGTGATCCCCAAGTTCGAGCAGCTGAAGAAGGAAGGCCAGTCCGGCCAGGCGAAGATGACGGAGTACACCCGTTACCTGACCGTGGCCTTGGCTCTGCTGCAGTCCGCGGGCATCGTGGCGCTGGCGGATCGCCGCCAGCTGCTGGGCCAGGGCGTGCAGGTCCTGAAGGACGGCACCGGCGTGTTCGGCCTGGTCGTCATGGTGCTGGTCATGACCTCCGGCGCGGTGCTGCTGATGTGGATGGGTGAGCTGATCACCGACCGCGGTATCGGCAACGGCATGTCCCTGCTTATCTTCGCGGGCATTGCTACCTCTCTGCCGGCGCAGGGCGCCTCCATCTTCTCCGGCTCCGGCGGCTTCGTCTTCGCAGCAGTGCTGGTTGGTGTGCTGATCCTGGTCGTCGGAGTGGTCTTCATCGAGCAGGGCCAGCGTCGCATCCCGGTCCAGTACGCAAAGCGCATGATCGGTCGCCGTCAGTACGGAGAGACCTCCACCTACCTGCCGCTGAAGGTCAACCAGGCCGGCGTTATCCCAGTAATCTTCGCCTCCTCGCTGCTTACAGTCCCGATCCTGATCACTCAGATCATTCAGTCCGGCAACCCGGAGGGCGCGGGCCAGGAGAACTGGTGGAACCGGAACGTCATGACCGTGCTGACGGATCCGGCTGCCTGGCAGTACATCCTGCTGTACGTGGCACTGATCATCTTCTTCTCCTTCTTCTACGTTTCCGTCCAGTACGATCCCTACGATCAGGCGGATAACATGAAGAAGTACGGTGGCTTCATTCCGGGCATCCGCCCGGGCCGCCCGACCGCGGAGTATCTTGGATATGTGATGAACCGTCTGCTGATCGTCGGTTCCATCTACCTGGCGCTCATCGCCGTTCTGCCTAACATCCTGATCAACATGGGTGTGCAGACGACGCAGGCCGCAGGCCAGGGCCAGATGCCGTTCGGTGGTACCGCCATCCTGATTCTGGTGTCCGTTGCCCTGACCACGATCAAGCAACTCGAATCGCAAGTTATGCAGTCTAACTACGAAGGATTCCTCAAATGAGACTAGTTCTGCTCGGCCCTCCCGGCGCTGGCAAGGGCACCCAAGCATCCCTGCTGTCCGATGCACTGAAGATCCCGCACATCTCCACCGGCGATCTGTTCCGCGCCAATATCTCCCAGGGCACCGAACTGGGCAAGCAGGCGCAGGAGTACATGGACGCTGGCAAGCTGGTCCCGACCTCCGTCACCGCCGACATGGTTCGCGACCGCCTGAACCAGGACGATGCCGCCGACGGATTCCTGCTGGACGGCTTCCCCCGCACCATCGAGCAGGCAGAGCTGCTGGAGAAGATGCTGCAGGAGGACGGCCACTCCCTGGACGCAGTCATCAACTACGTAGTCTCCGAGGACGTTGTTGTTGATCGCATGCTGGCCCGCGGCCGCAACGATGACAACGAGGACACCATCCGCACCCGCCTGGAGGTCTACCGTGAGGAGACCGCCCCGCTGATCGACCACTACAAGGACGTTCTGCTGAATATCGACGCAGAGGGCACCGTGGAGGACATCTCCTGCACCACGCTGAACGCGCTGGACAAGTAAACACCCTGCGCAAGAATCGCTGATCCCGCCAGCCGGCCCCACACGGTCCGACCTGGCGGGATTTGTGGTTATTCGCCCCGCGAGGGGGCGTCACTAAGAAAAAACGAGTAAGCAAAGAGAACAGAAGCGAAACCACATGGGCTTTAGGCGAAGGAATAAGAAGATCGCGGCCAAGACCGCCGAGCAGCTGGATGCGATGCAGGCCGCCGGGGAGATCGTCGGGCTGGCGCTGCAGGAGGTCAAGAAGGCTGCGGCGCCGGGCAAGACCACGCTTGACTTGGACCGCGTGGCCGAGCAGGTCATCCGCGACCACGGCGCCACCCCGACCTTCAAGGGCTACGGCGGTTTCCCGGGTTCCATCTGCGCGAGCCCGAACGACATGATCGTCCACGGCATCCCGTCCGCAGATGTGGTGCTGAAGGAAGGCGATCTGATCTCTATCGACTGCGGCGCAACGCTCAACGGTTGGGTGGGGGACTCCGCCTGGACCTTCGGCATCGGCGAGATCGCAGACGAGCACGACCGCCTAAACCGCGCGACCGAATGGGTGCTGTACGAAGGGCTGAAGGCGATGGTGCCCGGCAACCGCCTGACGGACGTGTCCTGGGCATTGGAGAAGGCGACCGAGGCTGCCGCGCGGAAGTTCGACGTGGAGCTGTGGATCGTCGATGGGTACGGCGGCCACGGCATCGGCCGCACCATGCATGAGGATCCGTACCTGGCTAACGAGGGCCGCGGTGGGCGAGGCCCGGAGATCCAGGAGGGCTCTGTGCTGGCCATCGAGCCGATGCTGGCGCTGGGCACGGCGGATTCCTACGTGCTGGACGACGAGTGGTCGGTGCTGACCGATGACGGCAGTTTCTCCTCGCACTGGGAGCACACCGTCGCCGCGACCGCCGACGGCCCGCGGATCCTTACGCCGCGCAAGTAGCTCTTTCTTTCTTGGTGACGCCCCCTGCCGCCTGCCCCGGCTGGCGCGGTGTCGGGGGCGCAGCAGGGGAGGGGTGTAGCAG